>NC_013739.1:3815621-4451558 GCF_000025265.1 Conexibacter woesei DSM 14684 | reverse complement strand
TCACATACACTTGCGTATCATGGCGAGGATGGACGACGAGCTGACGCCGGCGCTCCGGCGCGTGTGGGAGCTGCACGGAGCGCCCGCGAGCGAGCCGAAGGCCGGCCTCAGCGTCGAGCGCGTCGTGCGCGCCGCGGTCGAGCTGGCGGACGAGCAGGGGCTCGCCGCCGTCTCGATGGCGCGTGTCGCCAGACGACTTGGCTTCACGACGATGTCGCTCTATCGCCATGTCGCGAGCAAGGACGAGCTGCTCCTGCTGATGGCCGACGCGGCGCTCGCCCAGCCGCCGTCGCTCGCCGGCCTCGAAGGTGACTGGCGCGCCGGCCTCGAGCGCTGGTCGCAGGCGCTCGTCGCCGCCCTCAGCGAACATCCGTGGTTCCTCCACGTCCCGATCACCGGGCCGCCCTCGGCGCCGACGCAGGTCGCCTGGTTCGACCGCGGCCTGGAGGCGCTCGCAGGCACCGCGCTGAGCGAGAGCGAGAAGGCGTCGTCGGTCCTGATGCTCAACGCCCACGCCTTCTGGCAGGCGCGCGTCGAGACCGAGATCGCCGCCGCCGCGCACGCGCGCGGCGTCGGCGTCGAGGCCGCGGTGGAGGGCTACGCGGCGACGCTCTCGGCGCTCGCCACCGCGCAGCGCTTCCCGTCGCTGCGCCGAGCGCTCGACGCCGGCATCTTCGACGACGACGACATCGACGACTTCGCCTTCGGGCTCCAGCTCGCGCTCGACGGCATCGCCGGCCTCGTCGAGCGGCGCGGCGGCGGACGCAAGCGCCCTGCGCGCAGCGTCCCTAGCCCTTGACGGTGAAGCTGAGGTCGCGGCGCACGCCGGCGCCGCGCGTCGGGATCGCCGTGACGGTGACGGCGAGGCCGCCGGCACGGCGGGCGAGCGAGCGCGAGCTGGTCAGCGGGATCCGCCACGTGCTGACGCGGCCACGCGGCAGCTCGACGCTGCGCTGGCCCATCACGTAGCTGCCGCGAGTCATCCGCAGCCGGCCTCTGCAGCCCGGGCCGTCGGCGGCGAGCAGCCCGATCGCGTACTGGCAACGGACCTGCACGACGATCGCGCCGCCCTGGAGCGACAGTTGGGGCGCGACGCGGACGGTCGAGCGGGCGTGGTCGTCGCGGTTGGGGAACGGGAAGACGAGCGTCGGCACGGTCATCCGGCCGCCGCTCTCGGGCCCGACCTCGGCGCTCTCGCAGTCGATCGACTCGTCGTCGAGCGGATCGAGCGTCAGCTTGTCGCGGCCGCCGTTGCACGCGACCGACTGCGCCGTGCCGTCGCGCAGGTCGATCCGATCGGCGCCGTCGCCGCCCTCGACCTGCTCGAAGTCGCGGAAGATCGTGTCGCCCTCGTCGCGCGCGCCGCTGGCGCCGCGCGCGCCGAGGCGCACCGTGACGCCCGCCTTGCGCGCCAGGAGCGTACCGTCGCGGCCGATCCGGTCGACGAACGTGACGAGGTCGTCGTCGGAGCCGCCGTGCAGCTCGTCGGCGCCCTCGCCGCCGCCGATGACGTCCTTGCCGCCGCCGCCGTGGATCACGTCGGCGCCGGGGCCGCCGATCAGCAGGTCGTCGCCGTCGCCGCCCTGGATCTGCGCCGGCAGGGCCGCGCGGATCCGCACGTCGCTGCCGGCGTTGCTGGTGCGCACGGAGAGCCGCACGATGCCCTCGGCCGGGCACTCGGCGCGGTAACCGTCCTCGGAGACGGTGCAGGCCGGCGCCGCCGGCGCTCTCGCGGCCGGCGTTCTCGACGCGGGGTCCTCGGGGGTCCCGGTCGCTCTCGGGTCCGTGGCTCTCGGGTCCGTCGTTCTCGGGTCGGGCTCGACGGGAGCGGCGGCCGCCGGTGCGAAGCTCAGGCGGGTCGCGTTCTCGTCGATCCGCACGACGCCGTCGGCGAGCGAGATCGTGACGTTGCTCGGCTCGACGTCGTCGCCGACGTAGGAGAGCGTGCCGTCGGCGATCGAGACGACGCCGCCAGCGGTCGCCGGCGCGGCCGCGACGAGCGGAGTGCCGAGCGCGAGCAGGAGAGGGATGAGACGGGATGGGCGCATGGTGAAAGACGACGTCGCGACCGGAATCCCGATCGCGACGGAGCCGACATGGTAGGGAACCGGCAGGCGGGACGAAGGTTGCGGTCCCGCCCGGGGTTCCGCTTCGGTGCCCGTGCGCTACGCCGGTGCGAGCTGCTTCTCCTTCGACTTCTGCTTCTCGGCGCTGACCGATCTGACGTTCCAGACGAGCCCGACCTTCTCCATCCCGTAGATGACGAGCGCGGACGGGTCGGCCAGTCTCTCCCAGCGCTTGAGGCCGTGGGAGGCGGACGTCGGGAAGGCGTGGTGGTTGTGGTGCCACGCCTCGCCGAGCGAGGGGATCGCGAGCCAGATGTTGTTCGTCGACTGGTCCTCGATGTCGAAGCGGCGCCGGCCGAAGTAGTGGCAGACGGAGTTGACCGACCATGTGACGTGGTGGATCAGGAAGATCCGCACGAGGCCGCCCCAGACGAAGCCGGTCAGCGCGCCCATCGGGTCGAAGCCGGTCAGCACGAAGCCCGCGAGCGCCGGCAGCAGCAGCGACGCCAGCACCCAGATCGGGAACGTGCGGTTGACCCAGCGGATCGGCTTGTCTCTGATCAGGTCCGGCGCGTAGCGGTGGGCCGAGGCGCGGCCGTGGTGGTCGCCGTCGAGCAGCCAGCCGACCTGTGCGTGCCAGAGGCCGTGGATCGCGCCCTTGAGGCCGCCGTCGTGGCCGAGGTGGGGGCTGTGCGGATCGCCGTCCTCGTCGGCGAACGCGTGGTGCTTGCGGTGATCGGCGACCCATGTCACGACGCTGCCCTCGATCGCCATCGAGCCGGCGATCGCGAACAGCACGCGCATCGGTCTCGAAGTCTCGAACGAGCGGTGCGTGAAGAGGCGGTGGTAGCCGATCGTGACGCCGAAGCCGGTGAAGACGTAGAAGAACGCCATGATCGCGATGTCGGTCCAGCCGACGGCCTTGTTCCACAGCAGCACGATCGCCACGAGGATGCCGAGCACGGGCAGGAAGACCGCGAGAAGGTTGTAGATACGAGCAGGGCGGGTCATGGGTTTGCAGACTATGGCGGAAAGGGGCGTGTGTCCTCGTCTGTGGTCAAAGTCATAGCGGCTAGAAGTTGTAACGTTGTGACAAAGATGGCCACGTCCACGATCCTGCGCCCATGGCACGACCTGCCGCCCGAGGTGGCTGACGTGCTGCGCCCCGAGCTGCCCGGCGTCTCACGCGAGATCATCGACGCCGTGCGCGTCGAGGTGCCGCCGTACGCGCGCCGCCTCGACGGCCCGTTCGGGCGCGGGCTGATCGCCGGGGTGGAGGAGGCGCTGCGCCAGTTCCTCGACGGCATCAAGGCCGAGGGCCGGATGCCGCGCGCCCGCGTCTACGTCGACCTCGGCCGCGGCGAGATGCGCGCCGGCCGCTCGCTCGACACGCTGCTGAGCGCCTACCGCGTCGGCGCGCGCGTCGCGTGGCGGCGGTTCGCTGCCGTCGGCGAGGCGGCGGAGCTGGCGCCCGCGACGCTCTACCAGCTGGCCGAATCGGTCTTCGCCTACATCGACGAGCTGTCGGCGAAGTCGGCCGAGGGCTACGCGCTGGAGCAGTCGGCCGCGGCGGGCGAGCGCAGCGCGCGCCGCCAGCGGCTCGTGCGGCTGCTCGTGCGCGATCCGCCGGCCGACCCGATCGACGTCGAGGAGATCGCGCGCGAGGCCGACTGGCGGCTGCCGCAGACGCTCGCGGTGCTCGCGATCCCCGAGGACGAGCGCGCGCGGATCGTCCCGCGGCTGCCGGCCGACGCGATCGTCGAGACGGTCGCCGAGTTCGTCGTCGCGGTCGTCCCCGACCCGGCCGGCGCCGGCCGCCGCGCGCAGCTCGACCGCGCCGTCGGCCCGCGCCACCACGCCGCGCTCGGCCCGGCCGTCTCGTGGCAGGACGCGGCGCTGAGCCTCGCGCGCGCCCGCGCCGTGCTCGCGCTCGTCGCCGAAGGCGCCGTCCCCGCACGCGGCGTCGTCGCCGCCGACGACCACGCCGCCGCGCTGCTGCTGCGCGCCGACCGGCGCCTGACGCACGAGCTGGTGCGCTCGCGGCTGGCCCCGCTTGCGCCGCTGTCGCCGGCCGTGCGCGCCCGCCTGACGGCGACGCTGGCGGCATGGATCGCCGCGCAGGGGCGGCTCCAGATCGTCGCCGAGCAGCTGCACGTCCACCCGCAGACGGTCCGCTACCGCCTCGGCCAGCTGCGCGAGCTGTTCGGGGCGACACTCGACGACCCCCAGGGCCGCTTCGAGCTGGAGCTGGCCCTGCGCGCCGATGGGGCGCTGTAGGCGAGACTCCACCCGATGGTCGCCAAGCGCCTGCGCGCCTTCTGGGAGCACCTCGTCGCGCACCCGTGGCTGGTCGGCGACCCCGGCCTGCCCGGCCGCGTGATCGGCCGCCGCGCGCGCTGGATCACGATCGGCGGGATCGTGCTCGCGAACACGATCGGCGCGCTCGTCGTGATCGCGTTCGCGCTGCTGGCGCTGCCGAAGCCCGACGGCGAAGCCGACGGCGGCGTGCTCGCGCTCAACCTCGGCCTCGCCGGCGTCTACGTGCTGCTGGCGCTCGTCGTCGGCGTCGTGTGGGGGCGGCGCGCGGTCGAGGCGGGGCCGCACGGGACCGGCGGCTGGCTCGCCGCCGACCGCGCCGCCGACGCGGCCGAGCGGACGCACGTGCTGCGCGCCCCGCTGCGGATCATGAAGGTGCAGGCGGCGCTGTGGGGCGGCGCGACCGTCTGCTTCGCCGTGCTCGACGGGATCGTCCACCCGCTGCTCGGCCTCGGCGTCGGGCTGACGGTCGCGCTCGGCGGGCTGACGACGTCGGCGTTCGGCTACCTGCTCGGCGAGCTGGCGCTGCGGCCGATCGTGGCGCGCGCGCTCGACCACGCCGCGCCGGACCGCCGCGGCGTGCCCGGCGTCGCGACGCGCTGGCTGCTGGCGTGGACGCTCGGCACCGCCGTCCCGGTCGTCGGCCTCGTGATGATCGGGATCGTCGCCTTCACGAACGTCGACATCACGATCACGTCGCTGGCGATCTCGATCGTCGTGCTCGGCCCGATCGCGCTGCTGTTCGGCGTCTTCGTGACGCTGTTGGCCGTCTACGCGACGGTCCACCCGATCGGCGCGATCAGACGCGCGCTCGCGCGGGTGGAGGAGGGCGACTACGACGTCGAGCTGCAGGTCTGGGACAGCAGCGAGATCGGCGAGCTGCAGGGCGGCTTCAACGCGATGGCGAGCGGGCTGCGCGAGCGCGAGCGGATGCGCGACCTGTTCGGCCGCCAGGTCGGCGCCGACGTCGCGCGCCAGGCGCTCGCGCACGACGTCAGACTCGGCGGCGAGGTGCGCGACGTGACGGTCCTGTTCGTCGACCTCGTCGGCTCGACCGCGCTCGCCGCGCGGCTGGCGCCCGAGCAGGTCGTCGCGCTGCTGAACCGCTTCTTCGCCGACGTCGTCGACGTCGTCGAGGGATGCGGCGGCTGGATCAACAAGTTCCAGGGCGACGCGGCGCTGGCGATCTTCGGCGCGCCGGCGCCGCTCGACGGCGCGCAGGCGCGGGCGCTGCGCGCCGCGCGCGAGCTGCACGAGCGTCTGCGTGCGCACGCCGGCGAGCTGGACTTCGGCATCGGCGTCGCGGGCGGCGACGCGGTCGCGGGCCACGTCGGCGCCGAGCGGCGGTTCGAGTACACCGTCATCGGCGACCCGGTCAACGAGGCGGCGCGGCTGTCCGACCTCGCCAAGCAGAAGCCGGGCCGGGTGCTCGCGTCGGCGAGCACGGTCGCGCGCGCGGGCGACGCCGAGCGCGCGCAGTGGGCGCTCGGCGAGCAGGTGACGCTGCGAGGCCGCGCAACGCCGACCCAACTCGCGTCACCCGCGAGCTGAGCGAGAGGCGCGGTCGATTGCTGGTCCGTGAGACCAGCAAACGACCGCGGCTCCGCGCGAGCGTCAGGCGGCGGCCGTGTCCTCGGCCGGAGCGGCAGCCGGCGCGGCCGGCTCCTCGGCGACGGGCTCGACCTCTATCCGCGCAAGCACGTCCTGCCACACGTACAGGACCGGGATTTGGTACCAGCCCTGGTATCTGGCGCGGAAGAGGATCATCTCCTTGCTCTCCCAGAAGGTCTCCCAGGCGAGTCTCGACTCGAACCAGCACATGTGGTCGAATCTGTACCGGTCGTCGCGCGACTGGTGGATCTGGACCTCGGTCGCGCCGTACTTGAGCGCGATCGGGGCGACCTCCTGCAACGCAGCCGCCAGTCTCTCGTGGCGGAGAAGCGTTGCGTACCAGGGGATGTGAACGACACCGGCTGCCATCAGGAACCTCCCGGCGGGCGCTTAGGCGCCCACCTCTGCTCGGATCGCACCCGGACCGTCGGCGGTCTTGCCCTGTCCTTCGGCGGTTGCACCGACGAGGATCGCGATCTTGCCGAGGTGCTTGTTGTCTCGGAGAAGCTGATGGGCCTCCGCGACCTTCTCGAAGCCCATCGTCTGCCACAGCACCGGCCGGACGAGCGACTGCTCGATCAGCTCATTGGCCTTCGTCGCCTCCCAGGCGTTCGCGAAGTGTGAGCCGATGATCTGCTTCTGCTTCATCCAGAGGTACCGAACGTCGAAGTCGAGCTGGAAGCCCGAGGTCGCGCCGCAGATGACGACCTTACCGAACGGCTTGACGGCGAGGACTGACGTCGGGAACGTCGCTCTGCCGACGTGCTCGAAGACGATGTCCGGCGCGCCGCCGAGCTTCTCCTCGACGGCCTTGCAGAAGCGCCGCGACTCCTTGAAGCGGGCCTTGTCCTCCTCGGGGGTCTCGCCGCCGCGGCGCATCATCCCCTTGTACTCGTTGCGGTCGATGTAGTCGACCGCGCCGAGCTGCTTGATCAGCTCGCCCTTCTCCGCCGAGGACACCACCCCGACCGACTGCGCGCCGGCGATCTTGCAGAGCTGGGTCGCGAAGACGCCGAGCCCGCCGGCCGCGCCCCAGATCAGCACGCGGTGGCCCGGCTGGAGCTTCGCCTGGTCCATCAGCATCCGGTAGGCGGTGAAGTACGTGAGGCCGTAGGAGGCGGCCTCCTCCCACGACAGGTGCGCGGGCTTGGGCAGCAGCTGCTGCGCCTGCACCTTCGTGAACTGGGCGAACGAGCCCCACGTCGTCTCGTAGCCCCAGATCTGCTGCGAGGGGGCGGCGAGCGGGTCGAGGCCGTGGACCTCGGGGTCCTCGTAGGAGGCCTGGTTGCAGTGGATCACGACCTCGTCACCGGGCTTCCAGCGGGTGACGCCCTCGCCGACCTTCCAGACGATCCCGGACGCGTCCGAGCCGCCGATGTGGTGACCGTACTGGGGGTGGTCGCCGTACTTCATCACCGACACGGGCTCGCCGAGCGCGGCCCAGACGTTGTTGAAGTTGACGCCGGCAGCCATCACGCGCACGACGACCTCGAACGCGCCAGGAGTGGGAGTCTCTATCTCCTCCAGCTGGAACGCGTCTACCGGCTCGCCGAGGCGCTCCTCGCGGATGACCCAAGCCGTCATCGTCGCCGGGAGCGTGCCCGGCTCGGTCTCGACACTCGCGATCTGGCTCACGTCAACAGCCACAACCACCTTCTTCCCACTCGTGGACGGGCGGCCATGGTACGTCCGCGCCGGGCCGGGGAACGCCGGTTCGTGTCGGGAAGGTTCGGCGGCGGACGGCGTCTGAGGGGATATGCGCGTACGTGTGCTGCTTCCGCTCGCCTGCGTCGCCGGCGTGCTCGCCGCGGCGCTGCCGCAGCTCGCGACCGGTCAGGCGCCGCCGTCGACCGGCGGCTTCGTCGCGGTCGACAACCAATGGCAGGCGGCCGGCGGCGCCGGCACGACCGTGACGGTCGCACCCGGCGGCACGGTCGCGTTCTCCTACCCGTCCGGGAACAGCGCCCACAACGCCGACTTCACGGGCATGCAGCCGGCGTCGTGCACGCAGACGGCGGGGCCGGTCTCCGGCGCGGTGCCGCCGCTGCCGAACGCCCCGACCGCGACGGGCTGGAGCGGCAGCTGCAGATTCGAGACCGCCGGCACGTACAGATTCCTCTGCGACCTCCACGGCGCGTCGATGTCCGGCACCGTCGTCGTGTCGGCCGGCGGCTCGCCGCCACCACCGCCGCCGCCCCCGCCACCGCCGCCGAGAAGAACGACCCCGGCGCCGCCCGGTGGGACCCCGCCGCCGGGCGGGACCACGCCGACGACGCCGGGCGGGACGGCGCCCGCGCCCGGAGGCGGAGGCGGAGGTGGAAGCGGCGGAGGAGGCGGCGGTGGCGGATCCGCGCCGCAGGGCGGCGGACCGCAGTCGGCCCAGCCGGGTGCGGTCGCGCTGCGCGTCGCCCGCGTGCAGCAGGGGACGCGGGTGCGCGGGTCGGTCGCGCTCGGCAGAGCGAGCGCACGGCTGCGCGTCGAGCTGCTCGCCGGCCGCAGAGCGCTCGGGCGCCGCGGCCGCGGCCAGGTCGTCGTCGGCAGCCTGACCAGACGCGCCGCCGGTCCCGGCACGGTCGCGTTCACGGTCGGCGTGAGCGCGGACGCGCGGCGCGCGCTGCGCCGCGGCGGCAGACTCGCGCTCGTCGTGCGCGTGCGCGCGACGCCGCTCGACGGCGGCGCGACGAGAACGGCCCGCGCCGCCGTGACGCTGAGGAGCAGGGGCGCGAGCGCGGCGGCGACCGCGCTCGCCAACCCTGGCTAGCTCGCCGTGCCGGCGTACAGCGCCGCGTACTCCGGCGACGGCGCGATCACCTTGATCACGTCGACGAGGACGCCGTCGGGATCCTCGGTAATGAAGTGGCGCTGGCCCCACGGCTCGTCTCTGAGCGGGATGTGGAACGGCAGCCCGCGCTCGACTGCGCGGGCGTGGATCGTGTCGACGTCGTCGACCTCGACCGTCACGAGGACCCCGGCGCAGCGCTTGCGGAACGCCGCCGGGACGCTGCTGTGGTCGCGCGCGACGATCGCGAACTGGACATGGTTGTCCTCGGGCGCGGCGAGGGCGACGTACCAATCGACGACGAACAGCTCCGAGAGGCCGAGCAGGTCGGCGTAGAACGCGTGCGCGCGCGGCACGTCGTCGGTCATCAGGACGGGAAAGATCGAGCTTATCTGGGGCATGTCAGCGGTCCTCCGGATCGGTCAGTGGAATCGAGACCTCCGTGCGCAGCCGCGTCGGCTCCACCTCGGAGGGATCGTCGAGATACGTCTCTCGCACGGGGCCCGCGGCCGGGTGGCCGCGCTCCTGGAGCCAGGCGAGCAGGGGGAAGTAGGCGAGCGGCAGCTCGTCATAGCTGCCGACGTGCGTGACACGGGCGATCGCGCCGCCGGGCAGCTCGATCGGCACGATTCCGTCGGGCCGCGACGCGGCCGCGCCGGCCGCCTCGGGCGCGGCGGAGGCGGCCGGGTCGACGCCGACCGCGAACGCGACGTCGCCGTCGAGATCGAGCGGGTAGAGCCCGACGAGCGGCGGGGCGCCGGGCGCGGCAGCCCAAGGCAGCGCGCGCAGCAGCTGCTCGACCAGCGCGGCGGCGTCGCGATGGAGCCGCTCGGCGGTCGTCGTGCCGCGCAGGCCGAGCAGGCGCCGCGGCGGCAGGGTCGCGGTCGACACCTCGTACGGCATCAGCTCGCGGTCGGCGGTCAGCCGCGCGAGCGCTCGCAGCGCGCGCTCGCGCGCGACCAGCTCGGCCTGCAGCCGCTCGCGCTGCTCGGACAGCAGCCGCTCGGCGCCCTCGTCGTCGGCGACGAGCAGCTCGCGGATCGACGCGAGCGGCACGTCGAGCGAGCGCAGCAGCGCGATCGTGACGGCGGTGCGCGCCTGACGCGGGTGGTAGTAGCGGTAGCCCGTGTCGGGGTCGACCTGCGCGGGGGCGAGCAGGCCGAGCCCGTCCCAGCTGCGCAGCTGCTTCGCGCTCAGCCGGGTCATTCGGGCGAACTGTCCGACGGTCATCATGGGCTTCATCGTGCATCCTGCCCCGGGGGCAAGGTCAAGCGGGACCCGTCAGCTCTCGAGGAAGCGCGCGCGCTTGAACCACACGAGCAGCCCGATCGCGGCCAGCAGCGCGCCGCCGACGCCGAACAGCAGGAACGACCACAGCGTGTCGATGTGGCCGACGAGCCAGCCGAAGTTCATCCCGAAGAAGCCGGTCAGCGCGGTCACCGGCAGGAAGATCGTCGAGACGATCGTCAGCTGCTTCATCACCGCGTTCTGTCTGTTCGACGTCGTCGAGAGGTAGACGTCCATCGTCCCGCTCAGGAGGTCGCGGTAGGAGTCGACCATGTCCGAGACGCGGATCAGGTGGTCGTAGACGTCGCGGAAGTAGTCGCGCGAGCCGGGGTCGAGCCCCGGCAGGTCGGCGATCTCGGAGATCGTCCGCTGCGCGAGGTCGCGTTGCGGCGTGACGACGCGGCGCAGCGCGAGCAGCTTGCGCTTGAGATGGAAGACGCGCTGCAGCTGCGCGGCGCCGGGCGAGATCAGGATCGCGTCCTCGAGTCTGTCGATCGCGTCGTCGATCGCCTCCAGCACGGGGAAGAAGGTGTCGGTCAGCGTGTCGAGGATGCGGTAGACGACGCCCGCCTCGCTCTCGGGGTCCTCGCCGGACGCCAGCCGCCGCCGCAGATCGTCCAGCTCGGGGCTCTCGCGCTTGCGGACGGTCACGACCCAGTCGCCGCTGATCAGCAGGTGGACCTCGACGAGGACGCGTCTGTTCTCCTCGTCGGTGTCCTCCTCGGGCACGGGCACGTCGCGCGCGCCGTAGAAGACGAGCAGCGTGTGGTCGCCGTAGCGGTCGAGCTTCGGCCGCTGTCTGAACTCCTGCGTGTCCTCGATCGCGAGCGGGTGCCAGCCGAAGCGCGCGCCGAGCCGCGCGACCTCCTCGTCGCTCGGCCCGACGAGGTCGAGCCAGAAGAACTCCCTCCGGGCGAGCAGCGCGTCGAGCGCCCGGTCGTCGATCGCGTCGAGGACCTCCATCCGCAGGACGCTAGTGCGCCCCGCGGATGGCGTCGGTCCTACGCGGGCGCCAGCTCGGCTTCGGCTTCCGCCTCGGCCGGGACGGTCGCGGGCGCGGCCGGGCGCCCGCCTCTGATCAGCGCGAGCGCGACGAACGCGCCGAAGATCGCGACGATGCCGCTGATCTTCATGCCGGTGCCGAAGGCGGAGATGAACGCGTCGTGCGTCGCGTCGACGATTCTGGCGGGAGCGGCCCCGTCCGAGACCCCGCCGCCGCCGAGCGACTCCGACAGCCTGTCACGCGCGCCGGCCGGGAGACCCGGCAGCGACTGCTCCAGCTTCGCGCTGCCGACGCTCGCGACGACCGCGCCGAAGATCGCGACGCCGAGGGAGGAGCCGACCATGCGGCCCATCGACAGCACGCCGGAGGCGACGCCGGCCTTGGTGCGGTCGACGGAGTTCATCGCGGCGGTGGTCATCGGCGACATCACGAGGCCCATGCCGATGCCCATCAGGACGAACGACGGCAGCAGGAAGCTGTAGCCGGTGTCGGCGGTCAGGAACGACTGCCATATCTGCGAGGCGCCCGTGATCAGCATGCCGCTGACGAGCAGCGGCTTCGGTCCGATGCGGTCGGTCAGGCGCCCGGCGAGCGGGCCCATCACGATCAGCACGAGCGTTGTCGGCAGGAAGCGGACGCCCGCCTCCAGCGCCGAGAACCCGAGGATGTTCTGCATGTACAGCGCGGTGAAGAAGAACATCGCCATCATCCCGAACGAGACGATGAAGCCGACGCTGCTGGCGCCCGCGAACTGGCGCGATCTGAAGACGCCGAAGTCGACCATCGGCGTTCTGACGCGCAGCTCGACGACGACGAACGCGGCGAGCGAGACGACCGCGAGCGCGAACAGGCCGACGATTCTCGCCGAGCCCCAGCCCCACGCGTTGCCCTCGATCAGGCCGAGCACGAGGCCGGTCAGGCCGATCGTCAGCGTCGCGATGCCGGCGTAGTCGAGCTGCCTGCCGACGGTCTCGTCGCGCGACTCGCGCGTCGAGAAGAGCGTCATCGCGATCGCCGCGGCGGCGACCGGCAGGTTGAGGAAGAAGATCGCCCGCCACGAGACCTGCTCGGTCAGGAAGCCGCCGACGACCGGGCCGATCGCGAGCGCGAGCGCGGAGACGCCCGCCCACGTGCCGAGCGCCTTGCCGCGCTCGTGCGGCGGGAACGCGTTGGTGACGATCGAGAGCGTCGCCGGCATCATCATCGCGGCGCCGATGCCCTGGATCGCACGGCCGACGATCAGCGCGGTGTCGCTCGGCGCGAGGCCGATCGCGGCGCTGGAGAGCGCGAAGACGCTGACGCCGATGAGGAAGATCTTGCGGCGGCCGAAGATGTCGCCCAGGCGCCCGCCGACGACGAGCAGCACGGCGAGCGAGAGCGTGTAGGCGTTGATCGTCCACTCCAGCGACGCCAGGTCGGCGTTCAGGTCGGACTGGATCGACGGCAGCGCGACGTTGACCACCGTGTTGTCGAGCATCAGCATGAAGAGGGCGAAGCACATCGCACCGAGCGTCCACCAGCGGCGGTTCTCCTCGGTCAGCGACAGTGCGCGGATTCGGTCGGTCATCTGGAGGGGCCTTCCATCGACGGGTCGATCTCGAGCAGCGTCATCAACGGCACGAGGGCGTCTGACAGCGCCTGCCGCTGCTGCTCGGTGAGGTTGGCCGTGAACTCCGCCAGCAGCGAGATGTTGGTCGCGTGCAGCTCGCGGATCGCCTCGCGCCCGGCGTCGGTCAGCCGCACGCGCTTCATGCGGCGATCGGTCGGGCACTCTCTGCGCTCGACGTAGCCGCGCTGGTGCAGGCCTTCGACGGCCCGGCTGGCGGCGGCGAGGGAGAGGCCGAACTGGTCGCCGAGGGCTTTCACGCTCGGCTCCTTCTCTCCGCTGCGCAGGAGCAGGTGCAGCAGCTTGAACTGCGTGATCGAGAGGCCCATGTCGGCGAGCATCTGGAACAGGTCGCGCGAGACCCGCTGGTTGAGGGTGAAGAACGTCGTGTAGAGGTCGCGCGCGACGTCGGCCGGGTCGGCCGACGCAGGTGCAGGCTGGTTCACGGAACTTGCTTGCATGAGAACAATCATTGCACGCAAGGACAGGTTGCGTGAGGGCAATCGATATGAGAGTGCTCTCATGCAGCTGCCGGCCTGGAGCGGCCCGCGAGTTCCCAGGGCGCTACGCGGCGGCGAGCGCCGTCGTGGAACTCGCAATGCGAAGCACGGCTACGGCAGCAGCAGGTCGGCCTGAGCGCTCGGGCGCTCGGTGCCGACGGTCAGGCGGGCGGGGCGCGGGGTGCGCTCGTCGCGCACGCTGAGGATGCAGTCGCCCTCGACGAGGTTGACCGTCACGCGTGCGGTGCCCATCGGGTTGATCGGCCCGCTCGACGCGTCCGCGTCGACGCAGGCGCTGCTCGACCCCTCCGGCGGCGTGAGCGTCACGTCGCGCGACGTGTCGCTCTGGTTGCTGACGATCAGGACGGCGGGGCCCGCGCCTATTCTCGACGGCGAGATCGCGATGCGGTCGTTCGTGACGCTGACCGCCAGGCTTCTCGGCGCCGGCGGGCGTGGATCGTTGGCGTAGTCGTCGGACGCCCCGCATCCGACGAGCAGCATCGCGACGCTGATCGCTCCCGCCATCCGCTTGCGCATCGTGGTCCTAGCTCTCCTCTTCGCTTCCCAATCCGTCCACCAGAGTTCACGTCTTGGCGCGCAGACTCCCGCCGGCGGTCGGCGGGAACCTTAGCCGACTGACCAGTCAATCGCGAGCACTGATTTCGTCATTCCACCGTGTTTGCGGCGCATTTCCAGGGATGTCTTGGATCTGCGCAGGGGAATCTGAGCAAACGATCTCTGTTCGCGAGCGGTCTGCTGGGGTGGGAACGCCGGCGCGCGCCGGCGGGCCCGCGCGACCGCTCCCGCGATGCCTGGGCATGGCGGGAGCGTCGGGGCCGGGGTGCGCGTCAGTGCGCGGCTGCGTCGTCCTCGTGGCCGGCGGCGCCGACGACGCGCTGCCGCTCGGTGGCGACGTCGTGGAGCGCCTGCTGCAGACGCTCCCAGGAGATCAGCTCCGCATCCTCGTACTCGACGCCGGCGAGCTCGCTGATGCTGCTGCGGTAGTCCTCCCACGCTGTGCGCATGCGATCGTCCAGCTCTCTGAGCTGTCGTTCGGTGTCGTGGTCGGCTGCGAACGTCGTCATCGGGCGCCTCCTTCCTTCGATGGTGCCCCCGTGGTGAGGACATCGTACCCATGGTTGCAGTCGTCACACGACGGCAACGGCTCGTACATGCGTTTGCTACGCGATCAGAACGGAAGCGTGACGACCTCGGCGGTCGCCTCGCCGGCTGTCACCGTCGCGCCCGGCTCGGCCTCGCGCCGCACCAGCGCCAGCGCGATCGGTCCGTGCGCCGGCGACAGCGCGACGCTGCCGACCGCGCCGACGCGCTTCCCGCCGAGCATCAGCTCCGTCCCCGGCGCGACCGGCGCCGACAGCCGCAGCCCGCGCAGGTGGCGGTTCGGCTTGCCCTTGTAGAACAGGCGCGCGACCGTCTCCTGGCCGACGTAGCAGCCCTTCGTGAACGAGACCGCGCGGTCGTTGAGATCGGCTTCCTGCGGGATCGTCGTGTCGTCGAGCTCGGCGCCGTAGCGCGGGCGCCCGCGCTCGACCCGCAGCGTCTCGACGACCGGCTCGTCGACGGCGTGCGCGCCGCGCGCGAGCAGCGCGCGCGAGAGCGCGTCGGTCTGCGCGCTGTCGGCGATCAGGTCGACGCCGACGTCGGTCGCGACCAGCACGACCGCGATCCCGTCGACCGTCGCCGCGACGTTGGCGTGCTCGGGCTCGCCGAGCGCCGCCGCGGCGTCGCCGAGCACGGCGCGCGAGCGCGGCCCGACGAGCGACAGCAGCCCGCGCTCCAGCGTCCGTCTGTGCAGCTCGACGTCGAAGCCGAGCTTGAACTGGCGGACCATCGTGAAGAGGTCCTGCAACGCCACGCGCTCGCAGTCGAGCAGCAGTGCTTCGCATTGCGAGTTCCCCGTCGGCGCCTGGTCGCCGGCTTGCCCGGGGAACTCGCGGGCATCGACATGGACGTCGAGCACGCGCAGGTCACCGCGCATCTTGCCCTTGGCGGTCAGGAACGCGGCGTAGCAGCCGCTGCCCGGAACGAGCGCCTCGACGTCGTTGGTGACCTGACCCTGCAGGAATCTCTTCGTCTCGCCGCCGGTCAGCGCGAGCTTGCCGCGCTCGGAGCGGTCGAGCAGCCCGGCGCCCTCGCGCACCGCGCGCTCGTCGGCGGTCAGCTGCTCGATGCTCGACATCGCTTCGATGGTACTCGTACCCGATTCCGAGGCACGTTTTTTGGCGTGCCATAATCGAAGTCATGGTCTCTCCCGCATCGCAGCCGCACTCCACCGCGGTCGAGGATTACGCGAAGGCGATCTACGCGCTCGAGACGCGCGGCGGCGGCGCCGTCACGACCAACGCGCTCGCCGAGCGGCTCGGCGTCACGCCCGGCTCCGCCTCCGGCATGGTGCGCAAGCTCGACGAGCTGGGGCTCGTCACGCACGTGCCCTACAAGGGCGTCGCGCTGACCGAGTCCGGCCGCAGAGTCGCGCTCGAGGTACTGCGCCACCACCGCCTGCTGGAGCTGTACCTCGCCGAGTCGCTCGGACTGCCGTGGGATCGCGTCCACGCCGAGGCGGAGGTGCTCGAGCACCACATCTCCGAGGAGCTGGAGGAGCTGATCGCGGCGAAGCTCGGCAACCCGACGCACGACCCGCACGGCGACCCGATCCCGACGCGCGAGCTGACGATCGAGGAGGGCGCGACCGACGCGCTGGCGTCGCTGGAGCCCGGCGCGCGCGGCACCTTCACGCGCATCTCCGACCAGGACCCGGCGATGCTGCGCTACCTCTCCGACCGCGGCATCAGCCCCGGCGACGCCTTCGAGGTGATCGACAAGCAGCCGTTCGACGGGCCGCTGTTCGTCCGCTTCGGCGGTGACGACGTGCACGTGCTCGGCGGCGCGCTCGCCGCCGCGATGCGCGTCGAGGTCTTGCAGTGACTCCGCCGCCCCCGCCGCCTCCGGTCACGGAGACAGCAGGGGCGGTCGCGCTGCCGGAGCCGAGCGAGCTGGAGCGGATCCGCTCGCGCCGCGGCCTGAAGGGGATCCTGCCGCTGCTCGGCCCCGCGTTCGTCGCGGCGATCGCGTACGTCGACCCCGGCAACTTCGCGACGAACATCGACGGCGGCGCCAGCTACGGCTACACGCTGCTGTGGGTGATCCTCGCGGCGAACCTGATGGGGATGCTGATCCAGACGCTGTCGGCGAAGCTCGGACTGGCGACGGGGAAGAACCTGCCCGAGCTGTGCCGCGAGCGGCTGCCGAGAAAGGCGTCCGTCGGGCTCTGGATACAGGCGGAGCTGATCGCGATGGCGACCGATCTGGCCGAGTTCATCGGCGCCGCGATCGCGCTCAACCTGCTGTTCGGCGTGCCGCTGTTCACCGCCGGGCTGATGACCGGCGTCGTCGCGTTCGCGATCCTGGCGCTGCAGTCGAAGGGCTACCGCCGCTTCGAGCTCGTGATCGGCGGGATGCTCGGCGTGATCCTGCTCGGCTTCCTCTACGACACGCTCAAGGTCGGGCCGGAGGCGAGCGGCGTGATCAGCGGCTTCGTGCCCGGCTTCGCCGGCGGCGACTCGGTCCTGCTCGCCGCCGCGATCCTCGGCGCGACCGTGATGCCGCACGTGATCTACCTGCACTCGGCGCTGACGCAGGACCGCATCCAGGTCGAGACCGACGCGGAGCGCAAGCGCCTGTTCCGCTGGATGCGGATAGACGTGCTGATCGCGATGTCGGTCGCGGGCGTCGTCAACATGCTGATGCTGGTGATCGCGGCGTCGCTCTTCCACGGCTCCTCGCTCGGTGACGTCGACACGCTCGAAGGCGCGTACCACGGCTTCGACCAGCTGATCGGCCCCGGCGCGGCACTTGCGTTCGCGCTCGCGCTGCTCGCCTCCGGCTTCGCCAGCTCGTCGGTCGGCACCTACGCCGGCCAGGTGATCATGTCCGGCTTCATCAACCGCACGATCCCGCTCGTGCTGCGGCGGCTGATCACGATGACGCCGGCGCTCGTCGTGCTCGCGCTCGGGCTCGACCCGACCCGCTCGCTCGTGATCAGCCAGGTCGTGCTGTCGTTCGGGATCCCGTTCGCGCTCGTGCCGCTGATCATCCTCACCAGCCGCCGCGAGGTGATGGGCGGGCTCGTCAACCGCCGCGCGACGACCGTCGTCGCGGGGGCGATCGCGGTCGCGATCATCGCGCTCAACGTCTTCCTGCTGTACCAGACGTTCGCCGGGTAACCTTGGCTGCCATGCCTCTCGCCGACACCTTCACCCAGATCGTCGACTCGCTGCCCGACGACTGGACCGACCTCGAGCTCGACCTCCGCATCTTCGACGAGTCGCGCTACGTCGACGCCGCCAAGTACCTCGTCACGTGCAACGCCCAGCCGTACTCCAGACACGACTGGCACTGGCGGCTGCTCTGCGCCCACCGCTTCGGCCACGCCGCGGCGGTGCCGGCCGTCCACGTCGCGCTGAGACTGCTCGACGACGACCGGATCGACGGCGAGCTGGCGCTGCGCGAGGTGCGCAGCGGCCGCGTCCCCGTCACGCAGATGTGGGGCCGGCCCGAGTCGGTCCGTCGTGAGTTCCGCGAGCTGAACGCGCAGTAGCGGGGCGCGGCGGCCTGCCATGGCGCGCGTCGCCGCGTACGTGCCGGACCTGCTGTTCGGCTCCAACGTGCTCGGGCTGCTGCGCGCCGCGGACCACGACGCGGCGCTCGTCGGCGACGAGGCCGCGCTGCGGGCGTGGCTGGCTTCGCGCGCCGGCAGCGGCCCGCGGCTGCTCGTCGTCGACCTGACCGACGACGGTCCGGCGCGCTTGGAGCTGGTCGGCCGCCTGCGCGCCGCGGGGAACCTCGACGGCGTCCGCTCGATTGCGTTCTACTCCCACGTCGATGTCGAGGTGCGGCGGAGCGCGGAAGCGGCGGAGTTCGACCTGGTCGTCCCACGGTCGCGCTTCGCACGGGAGGGAGCGGCGTTGATCGAGCGGGTGCTGACATGAGCAGGGTCGCCGTCGTCACCGGCGCCTCCAGCGGGATAGGGGAGGCGACCGCGCGCAGGCTCGCGCGCGACCCCGAGTGGAGACTGGTGCTGGTCGCCCGGCGTGCGGAGCGGCTGGAGCGGCTTGCGCGCGAGCTTGGCGGCGCGACCGTCGTCGCCGTCGACCTGACCGAGGACGGCGCGCCCGCGCAGGTGCGCGAGGCGATCGAGCGCGAGCACGGCGGCAGGCTGCACCTGCTCGTCAACAACGCGGGCGCCGGCTGGGGCGGCTCGTTCGAGTCCAACGGCTGGGCCGAGGTGCAGAGAACGATGGCGCTCAACTTCGACGCCGTCGTGCGACTGAGCGCGGAGCTGCTGCCGCTGCTGCGCAGCTGCGCGCCGTCCGCGCTCGTGAACGTCGCCTCGACCGCCGGCCGCGTCGGGCGTGCGAAGAGCGGCGCCTACTCGGCGTCGAAGTTCGCGCTCGCCGGCTGGACCGACTCGCTGCACCTGGAGGAGCGGCGCAACGGCGTCCACGTCGGCCTCGTGCTGCCGGGCTTCGTCGCGACCGAGGGCTTCCCGCAGACGGCGCTCGTCTCGAAGGCGTCGACGCGCTGGCTCGTCTCGACGCCCGAGAAGGTCGCCGACGCGATCCTCGACGCCGGTCCCGGCGGGAAGGCCGAGCGTTACGTGCCGCGCCCGTACGGGCTCGCGGCCGCGCTGCGGGTCGTCGTGCCCGGGCTCGTGCGGCGCACGCTCTCGCGCTAGGGGTCGTCCTGGATTGGTGTCGTCCTGCGATACCAATCCAGGACGACCTCCGCCGCCGGCTAGGGGTTGTGGGTCGCCGACGCGGCGGCCGCGACGATGCCGGGCTCGTACTGCGGGCCGTCGGGCAGCGCGCCCATCTGCCGCCCCGGCGGGAAGATCGCGCCGCCGAGCCGGTCGAGCTGCGCATCGAGGCGGGCGCGGGGAAGGGCGGGGAAGAGCGCCTGCAGGTCGCTGACGCTGGAGGCGGGGTCGGTCAGCGCCATGTCGTAGCCGCGCAGCAGCGCGCGGACGGTCGCGCGCGCGACGCTCGGCCGCTGCTCCAGCGCTCTGCGCGACGTGCTGAGCACGAGCGCGGGGCGTTGGTCCGCGCCCGCGCCGCTGCTCGTGATCGCCATGATCCCGACGAGCGCGGGCCGGCTGCGGAGCGCCTCGGCGGGCAGGACGGCGAAGTCGGCTCTGCCGTCCGCGAGGGCGCGAGCGCCGGCCTCCGGGCCGGCGGCGGCGCGCGGCGGGCGCACGCGCAGGTGCACGCCCTCGGCGCCGTCGAAGCCGCGCTCGACCGCGGTCGCGATGCCGGCGTCGACCGCGCTCGGCGCGCCCGGCAGCACGAGCGTCGCCTCGACCTCCGGCCGGTCCTCGCCGACGGTCCCGCAGCCGGTCAGCGCGAGCGCGGCGGCGGCGGCGAGCGCCGGGAGCGGGAGGGTGAAGCGGCGGGGCATCGGCTCGGAGGATGCCAGGCGGCGGCGGGGCGGGCCGCGCGGGCGGGCCGGCCGACGCCGGAGCCGTAGGACGCGCGAGAATGGACGGCATGAGCAATCTGCGCGCGGCGGTGATCGGCTACGGGCTCGCGGGCGAGGTCTTCCACGCTCCGCTGCTGGCGGCGACGCCCGGCCTCGAGGTGGCGGCGATCGTCAGCGCCAACGCGGAGCGAGCGGCGCGGGCGCGCGCGGCGCACCCGGGCGCGGAGGTCGTCGCCCGCGCCGACGACGTGTGGGCGCGTGCCGACGCGCTCGACCTCGTCGTCGTGGCGGCGCCGAACGCCGCGCACGTCCCGCTCGCACGGGCGGCGATCGACCACGGGCTCGCGGTCGTCGTCGACAAGCCGCTCGCGATCGACGCCGCCGCGGCGCGCGGTCTCGTCGACCACGCCGAGCGCGCCGGGACGCTCCTGACCGTCTTCCACAACCGCCGCTGGGACGCCGACCAGCGCACGCTGCGGCGGCTGCTGGCGGAGGGCCGCCTCGGCGAGCCGCTGCGTTACGAGGCGCGCTTCGAGCGCTGGCGGCCGCGTCCCGCCGACGCATGGCGCCGCTCGGCCGACCCGGCGACCGGCGGCGGCGAGCTGCTCGATCTCGGCAGCCACCTCGTCGACCAGGCGGTGCAGCTGTTCGGGCCCGTCGCGACCGTCGCCGCGGAGCTGTCGGCGACCGAGCCCGGCGTGCCCGAGGACACGATCTTCCTCTCGCTCCTGCATCGCGGCGGCATGCGCAGTCACCTGTGGGCGTCCTCCCGCTGCCCGGCGCCCGGCGCGCGGATGCGCGTCCTCGGCAGCGAGGCCGCGTTCGTCGTCGAGCACGAGGATCGCCAGGAGGCGGCGCTGAAGGCCGGCCGCCGCCCGGGTGGCGAGGAGCCGTGGGGCGTCGTGCCCGAATCGGCCTGGGGACGGGTCGTCGTCGGCGACGCCTCCGAGCCCGTCCCGAGCGAGCTGGGCCATTGGGACGCCTTCTACACCGGCCTCGCCGCCGCGCTGCGCGATGGTGCTCCGCCGCCGGTCGACCCGCACGACGCGGTCGCGGTGCTGGACGTGCTCGGCGCCGCCCGCGTCAGCGCCGCCGAGGGCCGCGCGGTGCGGGTCGGCGACCCCGCTCGCGGCTAGATCGACGCCGCCGCGCGGCTGGATCGACGCCGTCGCGCGGCTGGCGGTTGTGCGAAAGGAGGAACCGACCCCTCGAACTTGGCGACTTCGCCAAAGAACGGGAAGCTGAGAGCGACCGGGCACAGGTGCGGACTACACTCCGTTCCGCATGGCTCGCCGGGTCACGTTCAGCCGCAATCTGACGCTGTCGCTGTCACGGTCGTGTCAGGCGTACTGCAAGTACTGCGCGTTCTCGACGCACCAAGCGCACCTGCACACGCCGGACGAGGTGCTCGCGACGATCGACAGAGCGGCACGGCGCGGCATCAAGGAACTGCTGGTGCTGACGGGCGAGAAGCCCGAGGTCAACCCGGTTGTCGCCGCGCGCCTGGCGGAGTACGGGCACGCGGACTTCACGTCGTACGTCGTGTGGGCGTGCGAGCGGGCGCTGGAGCGCGGGCTGCTGCCGCACTCGAACCTCGGCGTCCTGTCCAAGCACGACCTCGGCCGCCTCCGCGAGGTGACCGCGTCGCAGGGGTTGATGCTGGAGTCGATCTCCGAGCGGCTGATGGAGACCGTCCACGCAGGCTCCCCGACGAAGCATCCGCAGGTGCGGCTGGGAACGATCCGCGCGGCGGGCGAGCTGAGAATCCCGTTCACGAGCGGCATCCTCGTCGGCATCGGCGAGACCGAGGACGAGCGGATCGCGTCGCTCGAAGCGCTCGCGGAGGTGCACCGCGAGCACGGTCACATCCAGGAGATCATCCTCCAGAACTTCGTACCGCACGATCGCTACTACGGCAGAGACGTCGGCGGGATCGCGGACGCCTCCGCGCGCGAGTACTGGCGGACGGGCGTCGCGGACGGGCGGCCGGACCTGCCGCTGCCGAAATGGGCGACCCCGGTCACCGTCGCCGACATGAGGCGGCTGGTGCAGGAGACGAGACGGCTGATGCCGGATGTGGGGATCCAGATCCCGCCGAACCTGGCGGACTGGTGGGACGAGCTGATCGCGGCGGGCGCGACCGATCTCGGCGGCCTCTCTGCGAATGGCGATCACATCTCTCCGGAGCATCCGTTCCCGTCGCCGCATCAGGTCCGCAAGAGATTGCAGAGACAGGGCATCGCGTTGACGGAGCGGCTGTGTG
Organism: Conexibacter woesei DSM 14684; assembly: GCF_000025265.1. Classification (GTDB taxonomy): domain Bacteria; phylum Actinomycetota; class Thermoleophilia; order Solirubrobacterales; family Solirubrobacteraceae; genus Conexibacter; species Conexibacter woesei. The sequence goes on along the minus strand of NC_013739.1, from coordinate 4,429,632 downwards.
TCTATCCGCAGTACATCGATGCGGAGTGGATGGCGCAGGGCGTGCTTGACGTGGTGAAGGCGAAGTACTGGTCGTTCATTCCGCGCCGTGGTTCGGGTCGGACCGAGGCGCCGTTCGCGATCCAAAGAGAGCTGGTCGGTCCCGCTGTTGCGAAGGCCCGCGACGGCGCCGCGCTGAACGAGCGCGAGCTGACGGCGTTGTTCGCGGAGACGCGTCCGGAGGCGGTTGAGGAGATTCGTGCGGCGGCGGATGAGTTGCGTGCGGAGTTGGCGGGCGATCTGGTGACGTTCGTGGTGAATCGCAACATCAACATCTCGAACGTCTGCATCGTCGGGTGTGCGTTCTGCGGCTTCGGGCAGGGCAAACGGTCTCCGGACGCCTACGAGCACGATGAGCCGGATTTCGTCCGTCGTATCCATGACGCGTTGGAGTACGGCGCGACCGAGCTGTGCATCCAGTCGGGCATCCACCCCGACTGGGATTTCGACGAGTATCTGCGCTGGTTGCGGGTCGCGAAGCGGACCGCGCCCGACATCCACCTCCACGCGTACAGTCCGATGGAGATCGCGCACATGCAGGACATCTCGGGGCTGCCGCTCCCCGAGGTGTTCGCTCGCCTCCGTGATGCGGGCCTGGGGTCGACGCCCGGTACGGCTGCTGAGGTGTTGCATGACGGTGTGCGTGAGCGGATCAGTCCGAACAAGCTGCCCGTCGCGCGCTGGGTCGAGATCATCGAAGCGTCCCACGCCGCCGGCCTCCGCTCCACCTCCACCGTCATGTTCGGCCACATCGAAGAACCGTGGGAGTTGGCCGAGCACATGCGTGTGATCCGTGAGTTGCAGGAGCGGACGGGTGGGATCACGGAGTTTGTGCCGTTGTCCTTCATTCCGTTTCAGACGTTGCTCGGTCGCACGCATGGCGTGGAGGAGATCAGTCGTGAGGAGAATCTGAAGCACACGGCGGTGTTCCGTTTGGCGTTGGGGCGTTCTATTCGGAATGTGCAGGCGTCGTGGGTGAAGATGGGGTTGGAGACGGCGACGGAGGCGTTGCGGTGGGGTGTGAATGATCTTGGTGGGACGTTGATGGAGGAGTCGATCAGCCGGTTGGCAGGAAGCCAGCATGGGACCAAGCTCGATCCGGAGCAGTTGATCTCCGCGGCGCACGCGGCGGGGCGGCCGGCGGCCGAGCGCTCCACCCTCTACGAGATCCGGCGGCATCACGAGCTGCCGGCAGCGGCGCCGGCATGACGGCGCCCGCGACCGGCGTCGCATGAGTGCGCCCCCCGACCGGGGGGAATTGCGGCGCGCCGGGTTTGCGCCGCCGCGATCGGGCGAGGAAGCTCGAACCGATGGCATGTGAGACAGCGCACTTCTTCCCGGCCGACAGCGGCGCGCTCGTCGCGGCCGCGCTCGCCTGTCCGCTCTGTCTCTCGTCCGCCGTCAGGTGGTCGCTCGACGGGGGCAGGTACGATCGACGTGCACGGTGCTCCTGCACGACCTGCGGTCACGAGCGTGACGTCTTCCTCACGCCCGAGCAGGCGCTCCGACTTTCGCTGCACCGGACATGCCCGCTCGACCTGACGTTCCATTCGCCCGATCTCCTGACCGCGTTCTGAGCGGCGACGTGCCCCTTCCTCCGCGGCCGTCCCACGAGCCGAGCCTGTTTGCGGGCGTCGAGCCGTTGGAGGTGTTCGTCGACCTGCTCTCCGAGATCGAGAGCGACACGACGTCGAGCGAGTTCTACCACCGCATCTGCGAGGCGATCTGCCGCCTCACGACGATGCGGCGCGCGGCGATCTTCCTCTATGACGCCGGCCGGATGCGCGTCCGTGCGGTCGGATCGCACGGAATCTCGTTCACGCGGCTGGCGAAGCTGCGCCCGACATTGCACGATGCACCGATCGCGCAACGTGCGCTGATCGAGGATCGCGTGATCGTCGTCAAGTCCGACGCGATCGACAGAGAAGTGCCGCAGGACTACGCGCAGCTGCTCGGCATCACCGCGCTCGTCTGCACGCCGCTCGCGGCGGCCGGGCACCGCTACGGCGTGATCGTCGCCGACCGCGGCGCCGGCGACTTCGAGCTGGGCGACGGCGAGCGCCACCTGATGTGGACGCTCGGCAAGACCGCCGCGCTTGCCGCGACCGCGCGCAACGCGACCCGCCAGCAGGAGCGCACGCGGCGCCTCGGCGAGCGGATCGACCTGGCGCGCGAGATCCACGAGCGCGTGATGCAGCGCCTCTTCGGCGTCTCGCTCGTGCTCAGCGCGCAGACGCCGCTGACCTCCGAGCAGCGCGAGCGCTGCCGCACAGAGATGGGCGAGGCGCTCGCCGACCTGCGCTCGGCGCTCGAACGGCCGCTCGCGCCCGTCGCCTACGAGACCGGCACGACGCTGCGCGCCGAGCTGGAGCGCCATGCGCGCGAGAGCGGCCTGCCGCTGGAGCTGACGTGGGCCGAGCACGTCGAGGTGCCGCGCAAGCTGGAAGGGCTGGCGCAGTCGGTCTTCGGCGAGGCCGTCCGCAACGTCCGCAAGCACGCCGAACCGACGAGCGTCGCCGTCACCGTCGCGCGCGACGAGGACACCTTCTCGCTGGAGGTGCGCAACGACGGCGTCGCCCGCGCCCGCGTCGCGGGCAGCGGCGGGATGGGCCTGCGCCTGGCCGCGTTCGAGGCGCTGCAGCACAACGGCTTCGTGGAGTTCGGACCCGACAAGAGCGTGACGCCGCCCGGCTGGCGCGTCCGCCTCGTCGTGCCCGTCGAGGAGACAGCGGCATCGGAGGAAACGTGAAAAGCTGCGCCCAGGGGCTTGCTTTCCATCGGACGGACTGGCGCTTCAGGTGCCGGAGGTGACTCCGTGAACGGACTGCCGGCAGGCATCGACTCCGAACGGCGGCTGCGGGTGCTCGTCGTCGACGACCACGACGTCGTCCACTGGGGCTTCCGGCTGCTGCTCGGCGAGCAGTCGTGGGTCGAGCGCTGCGTCGCGGCGAGAAACGCGACCGAGGCGCTGGAGCTGACCAAGCGCTACCGCCCGCACGTCGCGCTCGTCGACCTGTTCGTCGGCGACGAGTCGGGCGCCGACATCTGCGAGTCGGTCCGCTCGACCTCGCCCGAGACGCGCGTGCTGCTGATCTCCGGCGCGGGCAGGATCTCCCCGCACGCGGCGAAGGCCGCGGGCGCGTCGGGCTTCGTCTCCAAGGACTGGGGCGCGCACGACGTCGCGATGGCGGTGCGGATGGTCGGGCTCGGCATGACGATGTTCCCGCCGCAGGCCGACCAGCCGTCGACGCTGCTGTCCGAGCGCGAGCAGGAGGTCCTGACGCTGATCGCGGGCGGCTCGACCAACCGCGAGATCGCCGAGGAGCTGTACCTCTCGCCGCACACGGTCAAGGAGCACACGAGCGCGCTCTACCGCAAGTTGAAGGCGCGCAACCGCGCCGAAGCGGTGCAGCGCGCGCAGCGCATCGGCCTGCTGGGCTAGCCGCAATCGCGCCGCGGCGCGCCGCTACACAAAAGCCCCGCAAACGTCACACGTGCCCCACGCAGGTCCGTCTGCTCCCCCCCGACCGGGGGGAAGCACGACGAACTGAGGTGGAAGAGGGTCATAACGCGCAGAAGTATGCGGTCAGTGAGCAAGACCGCCGTTCTCTTTCCCGGGCAGGGATCCCAGACGCCCGACATGCGCGACGCCGTCGCCGCCCGTCGCCCCGACCTCATCGAGCGTGCGCTCGAGGTCGTCGGCGACGATCCCTTCCTGCGCGTCGAGGACGGCACGCGCTTCGCCCAGCCGGCGATCTACTGCGCCTCCATCGTCGCCTGGGAGCGGCTGCGCGACAGCGGCCTGCGGGCCGACGTCGTCGCCGGCCACTCGCTCGGCGAGGTCGCCGCGCTCGTCGCGGCCGAGGTCATCTCCGCCGAGGACGGCCTCACGCTCGTCGCCACCCGTGGCCGCCTGATGCAGGAGTCCGGCGAGCGCGCCGGCGACGGCTCGATGCTCGCGCTGCTGGGCACCGGCGCCGCCGAGCGCGCCGCGCAGGTCGCCGAGCCGCACGGCCTCACCGTCGCCAACGACAACGCACCCAACCAGGTCGTGCTGTCCGGCGGCAGAGCCGCGTTCGGCGCCGCCACCGCGACCGCCAAGGGCCTCGGCCTGCGCGCCGTCCCGCTGCCCGTCACCGGCGCCTTCCACTCCCCGTACATGGCCGAGGCGGTCCCGGAGTTCACCGCCGCGCTCGCGCAGATCGAGTTCGCGCAGCCGACCACCGCGGTCGTCAGCTCGGTCACGACGCAGCCGTTCGACGACGTCGCCGCGCGGCTCGCCGACGCGCTCACGATGCCCGTCCGCTGGCGCGAGACGATCGTCGCGCTCCACGACGGCGGCGCGAGCCGCTTCGTCGAGACCGGCCCCGGCAAGGTCCTCACCGGCCTCGTCCGCCGCACCGTCACCGACGTCGAGGCACTGACGGCAGAACAGCTGGAGGCGGCGAATGCCTGAGCAGACCGCCCCCGCCGTGCAGGCGGGCATGCGCGGACCGGGCACGCCGCGCGGCGCCGCGCTGCGCTCGGTCGCCGCCGTGCTGCCCGAGACCGTCGTCACGAACGAGGTCGTCGCTGCGCGCATCGGCAAGACCGACGACTGGATCTACACCCGCACCGGCATCCGCGAGCGGCGCGTCGCGCAGCCCGAGGAGCGACTGTCGGACTTCGCCGCGGCCGCCGGCCGCGCCGCGCTGGAGCGCGCCGGGATCGACGCCGCCGACCTCGACCTCGTGCTCGTCGCGACGATGACGCAGGACGAGGTGACGCCGAACGCCGCGCCGCTGGTCGCGCACGCGCTCGGCGCCGACCGCGCCGGCGCGATCGACGTCGGCGCCGCCTGCACGTCGTTCCTCTCCGCCGTCGCGATAGCTGCAGGCCAGGTCGAGACCGGCCGCGCCGACCGGGTGCTCGTGATCGGCGCCGACTTCATCAGCCGCATCACCGACCACGAGTCGAAGGCGACGGCGATGCTGTTCGCCGACGGCGCCGGCGCGGTCGTGATGACGCCGGCCGATCCCGACGACGCGGACGAGCCCGGCTCGATCGGCCCGATCCTGCTGCGCGCGGACGCCGCCGAGCCGCAGATCCTCTACGCGACGCACGAGCAGAGAACGATCCAGATGGACGGCCACGAGACGTTCAAGCACGCCGTCAACAGGATGAGCGAGGTCACGCGCGAGGCGGTCGCCGCCGCCGGGCTGACGCTCGACGAGATCGACGTCTTCGCCTACCACCAGGCGAACGGCCGCATCGTGCGCGCGGTCGGCGAGCGGCTGGAGCTGGACGCGGCGAAGGTCGTCGACTGCATCGAGAAGACGGGCAACATGTCCGCCGCCTCCATACCGTTCGCGCTCGAAGCGGCACGGCAGGACGGACGCCTGCGCCCCGGCGCGCGCGTGCTGCTGAGCGCCTTCGGTGCCGGCTTCACCTGGGGCGGCGGCGTGATCGAATGGGGAGGAACCCTGTGAGTCAAACCGCTGAACCGCGCAGAGGCTGCGCGCTCGTGACGGGCGCATCGCGCGGAATCGGCGCCGCCGTGGCACGCGTGCTCGCGGCGGACGGCTGGCCGATCGGCGTCGGCTACAACAGCGGCAAGGCCGAGGCCGAGGCGGTCGTGGCCGAGATCGAGGGCGCCGGCGGCCAGGCCGTCGCGCTCGGCGGCGACATCGCCGACACGGCCGTGATCGACGCGCACTTCAGCGCGCTCGAAGAGCGCTTCGGCACCGTGCTGGTACTCGTCAACAACGCGGGGCTGCGGCGCGACGGACTGTCGCCGCAGATCAAGGACGACGACTGGGACGCCGTGCTCGACACGAACCTCGGCGCCGCCTTCCGCACGACGCGGCGGGCGATCCCGCCGATGCTGCGCGCACGCCATGGACGGATCGTGAACATCGCCTCGGTGGTCGGCCTGCGGGCCAACCCCGGCCAGGCGAACTACGCCGCCTCGAAGGCCGGTCTCGTCGGCATGACGAAGACCGTCGCCGCGGAGGTCGCACGCCGCGGCGTGACCGTGAACGCGGTCGCGCCGGGTCTGATCGCGACCGACATGACCGCGGACCTCGACGGCGAACTGCTGAAGGTCGTGCCGGCCCGTCGTACCGGAACACCGGAGGAGGTGGCGGCGTGCGTCCGCTTCCTCGCCTCCGATGACGCCGGCTACGTCACCGGTGCAACGTTGACCGTCGACGGCGGTATGTCCGCCTAGACCCTGATCCGAACGAGAAGAGGAGCACACAACATGGCAACTGCAACCCCCGCGGCCGTCGAGAGCCGTATCGTCGAGGCGCTCGCCTCCTTCGGCCCCGACGTCGAGCAGGTCACGCGCACGGCGACGTTCGAGGAGCTCGACATCGACTCGCTCGACCTCGTCGAGCTGGCCCAGATCGTCGAGGACGAGTGGGGCGTCGAGCTCAAGGGCGACGACATGAAGGGCCTCAAGACGGTCGGCGACGCGATCGACCTCGTGGTGGCGCGGGCAGCGTAATGAAGCGACGCGTCGTCATCACCGGTGTGGGTGCCGTGACCCCGCTCGGGGTCGGTGCCGAGCCGCTGCTGCGACGCTGGGCGGCCGGCGAGAGCGGCATCGTCGACGGGGAGGGCGCCTGTCGCGACTACGTCGCGAAGGAGCACCTCTCCGTCAAGGAGGCTCGCCGCGCCGACCGCTTCGCGCAGCTCGCGATGGTCGCGAGCGACGAGGCGCTGGCCCAGGCCGGTTGGAACGGGGAGAAGCCGTACGCCTCCGAGCGGATCGGCTGCATCCTCGCCTCCGGCATCGGCGGCCTCGAGTCGCTCGAGGGCCAGCACGACAACCTGCGCGACAGAGGCGAGAAGGCGGTGTCGCCGCTCTCCGTCCCGCTGTTCATGGTCAACGCGGCCGCCGCGGCGCTGTCGATGCGCCACGGGCTGCGCGGCCCGTCGTTCCAGGTCGGCTCGGCCTGCGCGGCCGGGTCGCACGCGATCGGCACCGCATTCCGCACGATCCAGATGGGCGACGCGGACGCCGTCGTGACCGGCGGCGCCGAGGCGACGCTGACGCCGCTGGCGCGGGCGAGCTTCATGGCCGCAAGCGCCATGTCGCCGACCGGCATCTCGCGTCCATTCGACGCGCGCCGTGACGGCTTCGTGATGGGCGAGGGCGCGGGCGTCCTCGTGATCGAGGACCGCGAGAAGGCGCTGGAGCGCGGCGCGACGATCCTCGGCGAGATCCGCGGGTACTCCACCACCTCCGACGCGTACCACATCACCGCCACGCACCCGGACGGCACGTACGCCGCCGCCGCGATGCGCGGCGCGCTGGCCGAGGCCGGCGTGACGCCGGAGCAGATCGACTACGTCAACGCGCACGGCACCTCGACGTCGCTCAACGACGCCGCCGAGACCGTCGCGATCAAGGCCGTCTTCGGCGACGCGGCCAACGACGTCCCGATCTCCTCGACGAAGTCGTCGATCGGCCACCTGCTCGGGGCTGCCGGCGCGGTGGAGGCGATCGCGACCGTGCTCGCGATGAACGCGCGCACGATCCCGCCGACGCTCGGGCTGGAAGAGCCCGACCCTGACCTCGATCTGGATTACGTCCCGCTGACGTCGCGTGAGCTGACGCCGCGCAACGGGACGCCGATCGCCCTGTCGAACTCGTTCGGCTTCGGCGGTCACAACGTTGTTCTCTGCCTGGAAGGAGCCTCCGCATGAGTGCCGTAGCAGCGATCAGAACCGACGAGCGGCTGAGCCCGCACGAGCGGCTCGAACTGCTCTGCGACGAGGGCTCCTTCGAGGCGATCCGCTCGCAGGTGCTGTCCCCGAAGCTCGGCGCGCGCGCGCGTGCCGGCGACGGCGTCGTCGGCGGCCTCGGCCGCGTCGACGGCCGTCCCGTCGCGGTCTATGCGCAGGACGCGAAGTACCTCGGCGGCTCGCTCGGCGCTGCGCACGCGGACACGATTCATCGCGTGATGCAGCTCGCCGGCCGGGCGCGAGTACCGGTCGTCGGGTTCATCGAGTCCGGCGGCGCGCGGATGCAGGAAGGCACCGCCGCGCTCGGCGGCTACGGGCGGATCTTCCGCCAGAACGTGCTGCTGACGGGCGTCGTCCCGCAGATATCGATCATCGGCGGCCTCTCGGCCGGCGGCGGCTGCTACTCGCCGGCGCTGACCGACTTCGTCGTGATGACCGAGGACGCGGCGATGTTCCTGACCGGCCCCGGCGTCGTCAGAGACGTGATGGGCGAGGACGTCACCGCCGCGGAGCTGGGCGGCCGCAAGGTCCACGAGAAGAACGGCGTGACCGACCTCGTCGCCGACGACGACATCGGCGCGACGCATCTCGCGCGCGGGCTGCTCTCCTACCTGCCGCAGCACGCCGGCGGGCGCCTGCCGAGAATCCTCTCGGTCGACCCCGACTTCTCCGACCCCGGCGCCGCGGTCCCGGCCGACGCGCGCCAGGTCTACGACGTGCGGACGGCGATCCGCGGCATCGTCGACGGCGGCTCGCTGCTGGAGATCGCGCCGAAGTGGGCGCGCTCGATCGTGACCGCGTTCGCGCGGATCGACGGCCGTCCGGTCGGCGTGATCGCCAACCAGCCGCGCTACATGGGCGGCGTGCTGGATGCCGAGTCCTCGCAGAAGGGCGCGCGCTTCGTCGACACCTGCGACCGCTACGGGATCCCGATGGTCGTGCTCGTCGACACGCCCGGCTTCATGCCCGGCACGCGGCAGGAGCAGGCCGGCGTGATCCGCCACGGCGCGACGCTCGTGCGCGCGTTCGCCTCGGCGACCGTGCCGCGCGTGACGGTCGTCCTGCGCAAGGCGTACGGCGGCGCGTACATCACGATGAACTCGAAGGACCTCGGCGCGGACATGGCGTTCGCGTGGCCGAACGCGGAGCTGGGCGTGATGGGCGCGCAGCCGGCCGTCGGCGTGCTGCATCGCCGCGAGCTGGCGGCGGCGGAGGATCCCGTCGCGCTGCGCGACGAGCTGGCCGCCGGCTACGCGCAGGAGCACCTCGGCGCGCAGGTCGCGGCGGCCGCGGGCTTCATCGACGAGGTGATCGAGCCGCACGAGACGCGCAGCCGGCTGGCGTGGGCGTTCGGCGCGATGGACGACCGACGGGCGACCGCGTGATCGATCTCAAAGGGCGCCGGTACCTTTTGACCGGAGTTCTGACGAAGGACTCGATCGCGTTCTCGACCGCCGCGCAGCTCCAGGAGCTGGGGGCGGAGGTCGTCTTGACCGGATTCGGGCGCGCGCGGCGGCTGACCGAGCGCGTGGCGGCGAAGCTGCCGCATGAGGTGGAGGTGCTGGAGCTGGACGTCAACCGGCTCGAGGACTACCCGCCGCTCGTCGAGGCGCTGACCGCGAAGTGGGGCGCGTTGGACGGCGTCCTGCATGCGGTCGCGTTCGCGCCCGAGGACGCGCTCGGGGGCAACTTCCTCAACACGCCGCCGGAGTCCGCGATCACCGCGTTCCAGACGAGCGCGTTCTCGCTCAAGCAGCTGGGCGTCTCGCTGCTGCCGCTGCTGCAGAGAGCGGAGGGCGGCGGCGCGATCGTCGGGCTCGACTTCGACGCCACCGTCGCGTGGCCGATCTACGACTGGATGGGCGTCGCGAAGGCCGCCCTGGAGTCGACCTCGCGCTACCTCGCACGCGACCTCGGCCCGCACGGCATCCGCGTCAACCTCGTCAGCGCCGGCCCGTTGAAGACGGTCGCCGCCGGCGGCATCCCCGGCTTCCAGACGCTCTCCGACGCGTGGGGCCGCCAGGCGCCGCTCGGCTGGGACGTCGAGGACCCGGAGCCGGTCGCGAGAACGATCTGCTTCCTGCTGAGCGACTGGGCGCGCGCGATCTCCGGCGAGATCGTCCACGTCGACGGCGGCTTCCACGCGATGGGGACCGCGCTCAACCCGGAGGGGTAGCGGGTCGCGGTGGAGAGAGCACACCCCGCCGAGAACCGCGGACGAGCTGGCACCGAGCCCGGCGAGGAAGTGCTTCCGTGCTCGCGATGATCGACGACGAGCGCCCACGGCTGCTTTCGACCGTGAACTACGCGGAGGCGCTGGTGCGTCCGGCGGAGGACGACCTGACGCTGCGGCGTGCGGTCACGCGATCGCGGCGCTCGGGATCAGGCTCGTGCCGCCGACGGCAGAGATCGCGCGCGCGGCGGCGCGCCACCGTCGGCTCGGCATCAGCCTCGCGGACGGCTTCGCGATCGCGACCGCCGAGGCGCACTCGGCTGCCGTTGCGACGTTCGACAGACGCGTTCGGCGTGGGCTGCGGCGGTTGGGCGTCGAGCTGGCGGTCAGTTGAGCGCTGTGGCTCGGCGCGGCGGGGCCGCGTTGCGGTCACACCGGATTCAACCTGACATCGGGTGGGGAGGGCGTAGCGTCGCTTTGCGTCACCGACGAGGAGGGACCATGAGCGCCACCGCCGATCACATCGACCTCGGCGCCCTCAGACGGGCGATCGAGTCACGCGACGCAGCCGCGCTGACGGCCATGTACGACAGAGATGCCGACATGGTGATGGTCGACTACCAGCACCCGCCCGGCGCGCCGATGCGCCTGGAGGGGCTCGACGCGATCAGAGCGATGTTGGACGACGTCTGCGGCCGCGAGATGACGCACGAGGTGACCCACGCCGTCGCCGGACCGAGCGGCGTCGCCTACACCGAGATGTGCAGATATCCGGACGGCACAAGAGTGATGCTCGCCAGCTTCTGCGACGTCAGAGACGGGCGCATCGTCCACCAGGAGGGCGTCCAGGCCTGGGACGAGGCCGGCTGAGCGCGCGGGGCCGGCGAGCTTCGGTGCGACCCGGCCCGCCTACGGGTCGCCGAACGGCTGCAGCGGGATGCCGTGGTCGTGCTCGCGCATGCCCAGCTCGTAGGTCGCGCCGCCTGAGACCGTCAGCTCCAGTGGCGGCAGGTCGCGGCGGGCGACTCTCAGGCGCATGTCCGCGATCGCGCAGTGGGCGGTGTGGTGCTGCGGGCCGTCCGGGTCGCTGTAGACCCAGCCGACGACGTCGCCCGGCGGCGCGCCGACCTGCCCGCGCAGCGCGACGCCTTCGCCGGTGACCCAGAAGGTCGCGCGTTCGGGCAGCTCGTCGATTCTGGTCGAGCGGGTGCGGCCGAGGCCGCCGAGGCGGTGGCGTCTGCCGTCGAGCGACAGGCAGCCGTTGGCGACCCACGGCGTCGTCCAGCGGCCGATGCGGATGCGGCCGACGATCATGTCGATCCAGGCGCCGGGCTGCTGCTCGAACGCGGTCCCGTGCAGCCAGATCCAGCGCTCGGCGTGCTCGGCGCCCCAGTTATGGCCGACCATCCCCGGCCAGCCGTCCAGCTCGACCGTGCGGCCTCTGACGGTCACGCTGCCGCTGACGCGGACCGCCGGCAGCAGGCTCAGCGCCTTCGTCTTCGGCAGCGGCGCCGTGTACATCCAGCCGCTCGGGAGGTAGGGGAACGGCGCCTCGCCGCCGTCGAAGCGCAGCTCCCACTCGGCCAGCCCGGGCACGGTCGCGTGCGCCCCGCCGGCGCCGATCCGCGCGTCGCCGACGTGAAGCCAGTCGGCGCCGCTCGCGCCGCCCGCGCGCAGCGCCTCCGGCGGCGCGGTCAGCTTCCCCGCGTGCGGCCCGTCGTCGTCGAACAGCGTGACCCAGAGCGAGCCGACCGGCGCCGCGCCCGGACGCTTGTGGACCGTGTACCGCAGCCACACCGCCTGCCGCCCCGCTGCGTCCCCGGCCTTCAGGTAGAAGCTCTCGTAGTGGCCGCGAGCGAGCGGGACGGCGGGAAAGCGCGCGGCGGCGGGGTCCATGGCGCGACGCTACCAGCGCGCGCGGGGGAGGAGTGTCGATTTGACCACGGTCACCGTGGCCGAACCGACACTCCTCGGGCGCGCGGCGCGGCGCGAGATCGCAACCTTGCTGGCACGCGCCCGTTCTTTCTTGTCGAGCGCGCTCGGTCCACTCCCACAGACCGAACAGGGGAAGCACATGAAACGTCTCATCGCCGCGGTCGCGGCGTCGATCGCACTGCTGTCGCTGGTCGCCGTCGCGGCCGGCTCCGGCCGTCCCTCCACGCAGGGGCACGTCGACGAGAACCTGACGGCGCGCGTCCTCTACGACTGCGCGACGAGCCACAGCGGGCGGCTCCAGCACCGCTACAGCGTCCGCGTCCTGCGCGTCGCGCTGCGCGACATGCCCCGCGACGTCGCCGAGTACACCGGCTGCATCGACGCGATCCGCCGCCAGATCTCGCGTGCGGACGGGACGATCGTCGCCGGGCTGCGCAGAAGCGCCCGCGGCCGTCTCGTCGCCGGCCGGATCGCGCTGCTCGACCAGCGCGGGCGCAAGGTCGACGTGCTGGAGGTCGAGCGCGGCGAGCTGGCCCGCTTCCGCGTCGTGCCCGGGCAGTACACGCTGCGCGCGAACGGCGAGCGCCGCTGCAGCCGCACGGTCCGCGCGAGCGAGTGGCGGACGAGCGTGTCGAGCCTCGTCTGTCGCCGCTGAGGACGGCGGGCGGGCGGGAGGGCGGGCTGCGGTTGCGGTCCGAGGGACGCCGGGCGAAACGGCGCAACTCGCCTGGCGCACCCGCGTTGCAAGGAGGTGGACCCACCATCCACGACCCGCAAGGGGGAGTTCCACGCCCATGCATCGTCTTCTCGCCGCCGGCACCGCAACCGTCCTCACCGCCGTTCTCGTCGCGCTCGTCGCGGTCGCGCCGGCAAGTGCCCGCGGCAGAGCCGCAGCCAAGGCCCCGACGGCCGTCACGGTCGTGAAGGACTGCGCTCGCAGCGACACCGGCGCGCTCAAGCGCCGCTACAGCGCGCGCGTCCTCAGACAGGCGCTTCGGCGCATCAGAGGCGACCTCGCCGAGTACACGAACTGCTACGACGCGGTCAAGGCGCAGCTGCGCCGCTCCAACGCGACGATCGTCGCGGGCATCAGACGCAGCTCCCGCGGGGCGTTCGCGAAGGGGCGCCTCGCGCTGCTCGACAGCCGCGGCCGCACGGTCGACGTGCTCGACGTCCGGCGCGGCAAGCGCGTCACGTTCAAGGTCGTCAAGGGCAGCTACACGCTGCGTGCGAACAACCGCAGAGCGTGCTCGGTGACGGTGACGGCCAAGGCGCGCAAGACGGTCCGCGCCAGCGTCGTCTGCCGCTAGCCTCCTCGTCCGGCTGGCGCCCCGCGCGGGGCGCTAGCGGAAGAGGTCTTCGGCCGCGGGGCGCAGCAGCTCCTGCGCCCCGGGGCCGTCGTCGTCGGCGACGTGCTGCGCCAGCCCGCGCACGACGACGGCCGGCTCGCGCGAGTCCTTGCCGCGCGCGAGGTCGGCAGCGCCGGCGAGCTGGTCGGCGACGGCGATCCAGGTCGCGCGCAGCTCGCGTCCGACGCTGTCGGTCTTGCCGCGCCAGTCCTGCAGCGGCGCGACGCCGGCGACGCCGATCGCGACGTCGACCTGGCCGTGGCGCCATGCGCGCCCGAACGAGTCGGTCACGACGACGCCGTGGCGCACGCCGGTCAGCTCGTTCAACCGCGCGCGCAGCGCGCGCGCCGAGGCGTCGGGATCGCGCGGCAGCAGGATCAGCGTCTCGGGCTCGCCCGCGGGCGAGTTGGACGCGTCGACGCCGGCGTTCGCGCAGACGAAGCCGTGGTGCGTGACGCAGACCAGCACGCCGCGCTCTGCGCGCAGCAGCTCGCGCGTCTCGTCGAGCACGACCTGCACGTGGCGCGGGTCCTTGCCGCCCTGCTCGGCGGCGAGCGCGACCGCGCGCGGCGATGGCGTCACCTCGGCGAGCCTGCGCACGCGGCCCTCGGCCTTCGAGATCGCCTTGTGGGCGATCACGAGCACGTCGCCGTCGGCGGGCGCGGACGGCAGCCGCGCCGCGATCAGCTCTCCGAGGTCGTCGCCGGCGCCGATCTCCGGCAGCCCTGCGACCGCAGCAGCGGTGATCACTCCAAGATCCTTCAGTTCTTGGGGTTCGTCCGCAGCAGCTGGTTCAGCATCCCGCGCGTGTGCGCGGCGCCGCCGCGGCGCGACGCGATCAGCTCCCTGAGCGCGTCGAGGTCGTCGGGCGTGTCGACGTCGAGCGCGACCGACGGGATCTCCGCGATCTCGACCGCGAGCCCGGCCTCCTCGGCGAGCGCCTTGTGCCTGGCGCAGCTGTCGACGCCGTAGCTCGGCTTCATCCCGTCAGGCGGGCACAGCAGCAGGCCGTTGGTGCCCTCGCCGTGGCGGTCGGGCACGATCACGACGTAGCGGTCCGCCGTGCGCGGCCGGCCGAGCAGCGCGTCGAGGTCGGCGGGGTCGAGCATCGGCGTGTCGCCGGAGAGGCAGAGGACGCGTGTCGCGCCCAGCTCGCGCGCGTGCGCGACGCCGCGCATCACGGCTCTGTTCTGGCCGGCCTCGGCCGGATCGTCGAGCGGGATCGCGTCGTAGCCCTCGGCGACGCGCTGGGCGCCGGGGTCGGCGGTCAGCACGAGGACTCTGTCGACGCCCTGCGTGCGCCGCAGCGCGGTCAGCACGTCGACGTACATCGCCTCGGCCAGGGCACGGCGGGGACCAGCGGCCAGGCCGCCCGCGAGGCGGCCCTTGGCGCCCTCGAATCGCTTCACCGGCAGGATCGCAAAGGTGGACATCGGCGGAGAACGGTAACCCTTCGGGCCAATCGACCAATCAGCGGTGTAGGCAGCTCAGCCCGCGAGCACGGCCGCGAAGGCGAGCGTCTCGCCTGCCAGACGTCTGCGGTCAGCGCCGTCGGACATGAGCAGATCGGCCGTGTGGACTGGGATCGCGGCCTCCGGCGAGCCGTCCGGCGAGCCGCCGACCGGCGGGTCGAGCGGCTCGTCGCAGACGATCCCGTCGAGCACGTCGCCGTAGAGCGCCGTCACGCCAGCTGCGGAGACGGGCTGGCCCGCCCACTCCAGGAACGCGGCCGTCGGGCCCTTCAGCACGGCGCCGCCGACGATCGGGCTGACGGCGACGACCGGGGCGGCGGTGGCCCGCAGCGCCTCGCGCATCCCCGGCAGCGCGAGGATCGGGCCGATCGACAGCAGCGGGTTGGACGGCCCGATCACGATCGCGCGGGCGGCCGCGATCGCGTCGAGCACCTCGGGCGTCGGGCGCGCGTCCTCGACGCCGCGGAACTCGAGCCCCTCGACCGGTCCCGCCCCTCTGCCGACGATCATGAACTCCTGGAACTCCCACGCGCGGCCCTGCGCGCGCACGCGCGAGCGGACCGGCTCGTCCGACATCGGCAGGACGCGCGCGGGCACGCGCAGCGCGCGCGCGAGGTCGCCGATCGCGTCGGTCAGGCGGTCGCCGGCGGCGAGCCGGCGGGCGCGCTCGATCCCATACGCGAGGTCGCGGTCGCCGAGGTTGAACCAGACCTCGACGCCCAGCTCGCGCAGGCCGTCCATCACGTGGAAGGTGTCGCCGTCGAGCCCCCAGCCGCGCGCGTCGATGCGCTCGGCGAGGTGGAACGCGATCAGGTCGGGGTCGGGCGAGACGTGCGCGCCGTACAGCTCGACGTCGTCGCCGGTGTTGGCGACGACGACCAGCTCGTCGGGTGCGTCCGCGGTGGTGCCGAGCGCGCCGGCCAGCCCCGCCGCGAGCTTCGCCCCGCCGGTGCCGCCGGCGAGCAGGACGACGGGGCCCACGGCACTCACCCGAAGCGGCTGCGCAGGCGGGGGAGGACGTCGCGCGTGAAGAGGGTCAGGAAGCGCTCCTGGTCCTCGCCGGGTCCGTGGAAGACCAGCTCGTCGAAGCCCAGCTCGACGTACGGCGCGATCCGCTCGACGACCTCGTCGGGGTCGGTCGACACGATGAAGCGGCTTCTCGCGCGCTCAGGGTGCTGGTCGGCGAGGCGCTCCAGCTCGAGCGGGTCCTCGGTGCTCTGCTTCTCCTCCGGCGTCAGCGCGAGCGCGCCCCACCAGTAGCACGCTCTCTCGGCGGTCTCGAGGTCGGTGTCGTAGGAGACCTTGATCTCGATCATCTTCGGCAGTCTCGAGACGTCACGCCCGGTCTCGGCGGCGCCGGCCTCGATGTTCGCGAGCAGCGTCTCGTACAGCTCCATCTTCTTGCCGCTCGTGCAGATGAAGCCGTCCGCCTTGCGGCCGACGAGTCTGGCCGCGAGCGGGCCGGCGGCGGCGACGTAGATCGGGATCGCCTGCTCGGGCCGCTCGTAGATCGTCGCGCGCACCGTTCTGTAGTAGTCGCCCTCGAAGTCGACGCGCTCCTCCGTCCACAGCCGGCGGATCAGGTCGATCGACTCGGACATCCGCAGCCGCCGCTCCTTGCCGCCCGGCCACTCCATCCCGGTCGCGGGGACCTCGTTCATCGCCTCGCCGGTGCCGATCCCGAGGAAGACGGGGCCGCGCGACAGCTGCGCGGCGGTCGCGAACGCCTGCGCGACGATCGACGGGTGGTAGCGCATCGTCGGCGTCAGCACGCTCGTGCCGAGCATCGCGCCCTGCAGGCCCTGCGCGGCGGCGCCGAGCCAGGTCAGCGCGTTCGGCGCGTGGCCGCCGTGGTGGCGCCACGGCTGGAAGTGGTCGGAGACGGTGATCGTGTCGAGGCCCAGGCGCTCGGCTTCGAACGAGAGGTCGGCGAGCCGTCGTGAGCCGAACTGCTCGGCCGATGCCTTGTATCCGTAGCGCATGCGTTCCTCGTGGGGTCGGTGGGGAAGGGGCCGGGGCCTGCTGCTCACCGCGCCGTGGCGGTCAGCTCGTGGCGGTGGCGGATGTCGTAGAGCGTGGTGCGTTCGGCGGCGGGGCGGTCGGCCGCGTGTGCGGCCGCGATCAGCTGTTCGGGGTCGAGCTTGGTGCCGTGTTGGCTTCCTGCCAGGCGGCTGATCGATTCTTCCATCAACGTACCGCCGAGGTCGTTCACACCCCACTGCAACGCCTCGGTTGCTGTGTCGAGACCCAATTTGACCCATGAGGCTTGGACGTTGGGAATAGAACGCCCGAGTGCGAGACGGAACACGGCGGTGTGTTTGAGGTTCTCTTCGCGGCTGATCTCCTCGACGCCGTGCGTGCGGCCGAGGAGGGTCTGGAAGGGGATGAAGGAGAGCGGAACGAACTCGGTGATGCCGCCGGTGCGTTCTTGGAGCTGGCGGATGACGCGCATGTGCTCGGCCAACTCCCACGGTTCTTCGATGTGGCCGAACATGACGGTCGACGTGGAGCGCAGCCCAGCCGCATGGGACGCTTCGATGATCTCGACCCAGCGAGCGACGGGCAGCTTGTTCGGGCTGATCCGCTCACGCACACCGTCGTGCAGAACCTCGGCGGCGGTGCCGGGCGTCGACCCGAGGCCGGCGTCGCGCAACCGTGCGAAGACCTCGGGGAGCGGCAGCCCGGAGATGTCCTGCATGTGCGCGATCTCCATCGGGCTGTACGCATGCAGATGGATGTCCGGCGCGGTCCGCTTCGCGACCCGCAACCACCGCAGATACTCGTCGAAGTCCCAGTCGGGGTGGATGCCCGACTGGATGCACAGCTCGGTGGCGCCGTAGTCGAGCGCGTCGTGGATGCGGCGGACGAAGTCGGGTTCGTCGTGCTCGTAGGCGTCGGGCGAACGCTTCCCCTGCCCGAAGCCGCAGAACGCACACCCGACGATGCAGACGTTGGAGATGTTGATGTTGCGGTTCACCACGAATGTGACGAGATCGCCCGCCAACTCCGCACGCAACTCATCCGCCGCGACCCGGATCTCCTCGACCGCTTCCGGCCGGGTCTCGGCGAACAACGCGGTCAGCTCGCGCTCGTTCAGCGCGGCGCCGTCGCGGGCCTTCGCAACAGCGGGACCGACCAGCTCTCTTTGGATCGCGAACGGCGCCTCGGTGCGGCCGGAGCCGCGGCGGGGGATGAAGCTCCAGTACTTCGCCTTGATCACGTCCATGACGCCCTGGTCCAACCAGTCCGCGTCGATGTACTGCGGATAGACGCACAGCCGCTCGGTGAGCGCGAGGCCGTCGCGCTGCAATCTCTTGCGGACCTGGAGGGGAGAGGGGAACGGATGCTCGGGAGAGATGTGATCGCCGTTCGCGGAGAGGCCGCCGAGGTCGGTCGCACCCGCCGCGATCAGCTCGTCCCACCAATCGGCGAGATTCGGCGGGATCTGGATCCCCACGCCCGGCATCAGCCGTCTCGTCTCGGCGACCAGCTCGCGCATGTCCGCGACGGTGACCTCGCACGCCCACGCGGGCAGCGGCAGGGAGGGGTGGGTGCCGAGGCCCGTCCGCCAGTAGGCGGCAGCGGCCTCGTCCGCGACGTCGGCCGGCTCCTCACCGTAGTAGCGGCGGTGGGGGACGAAGTTCTGGAGGATGATCTCCTGGAGGTGACCGTGCTCGCGGTGCAGCTCGGCCAGCGCGGCGAGCGCGTCGAGGCGGTCCTGCCGGGTCTCGCCGATGCCGACGAGGATCCCACTCGTGTACGGGATTCTCAGCTCGCCGGCCGCACGGATCGTCGCCAGCCGCAGCGCGGGGTCCTTCGTCGGCGAACCCTGGTGGGCGACGAGGTCGGGGCGGGTCGACTCCAGCATCAGCCCCTGCGAGGCGGTCACCTCGCGCAGCTTCGCCAGCTCGTCGCGGTCGAGCGCGCCGAGGTTCGTGTGCGGCAGCAGCCCGCGCTCCAGCGCCCGCTCGCAGACCCACGCGGCGTAGTCGACGAAGCTCGCAAAGCCGAACGCGGCCAGCTTCTCGCGCACGCCCGGGTGGTAGCCGGGGTCGTCGCCGGTCAGCACCAGCAGCTCCTTCACGTTGCGCCGCGCGGCTCTGTCGAGCAGCCGCTCGACGGCGTCGGGCGCGTGCAGGTGCGGCTGATGCGTCGCGAACGCGCAGTACTTGCAGTGCGACACGCACGTGCGCGACAGCGACAGCGTCAGGTTCCGGCTGAACGTGATGCGGCGGCTCATCAGAGTGCGGCGATGAGCAGCGCGATCAGCGCCGTACGCTCGACCAGCGAGTCGATCGAGACCTGCTCGTCCTCGGCGTGCGCGCCCTGGCCGTCGGGGCCGAGGCCGTCGAGCACCGGGACGCCGAGCGGGGCGAGGAAGTTCGCGTCGCTCGTGCCGCCGACCGGCCCCTCGCCGAGCGAGACGTCGAGCAGCACCGCCAGCTCCCGCGCGCGGGTCGCCGCGGCGGCGATCTGCGGCGTGCGCTCCATCGGCGGACGGCCGTGCTGATGCGTCACGGTCACCGACGCGCCCGCGCGCACGGGCGCGAGGGCGGCGAGCGCGCGGTTGACGCGCTCCTGCTCGGCAGCCGTTCTCGCGCGCACGTCGAGCGTCGCGGCGGCATGGTCGGGGACGACGTTCGGGAGGCATCCGCCCTCGATCACGCCGACGTTGATCGTCGTGCCGGCGGCGGGGTCGGCGAGCGCGCGCACGGCGACGAGCGCGTCGACCAGCTCCTCGATCGCGCTGATGCCGCGCTCGGGCTCGATCCCCGCGTGCGCGGACCGGCCCGCGGTCTCCAGGCGGTAGGTCGCCCAGCCCTTGCGCGCGGTCTTGAGCGCGCCGCCGGGCAGCGGCGGCTCGGTCACCAGGACCGCCGCGGCGTCTGAGCCGAAGCGCACGATCAGCTCGCGGGAGGCGGCGCTGCCGGTCTCCTCGTCGGGCGTGAAGAGGAAGCGCAGCGGCCGTCGCAGCTGCGGCCCGAGCAGCCGTGCCGCGCCGAGCGCGGCGACGATCCCGCCGCGCATGTCGTACGTGCCGGGCCCGTGGACGCGGCCGTCGCGCTCGCGCGGCGGGCGGGCGGCGGCGGTCCCCGCCGGCCAGACCGTGTCGTAGTGGCAGAGCACGAGCACCGGCTCGCCGGCGGCGGGACCGAGCGTCGCCTCCAGCACCGCGCCGGCGCCAGTGGCGTGGCGCGTCACCTCGGCGCCGAGGTCGAGCAGCTCGGCGACGAGCTGCGCCTCGGCGTGCCTGAGCGCGTCGGGCTCGCCGCCGCTGGGCGCGTCGACGCGCGCGAGCGCGAGCAGCAGCGCGACCAGCTCGTCGCGGACAGCGGCCGCGCCGGCGCGCAGCTCGTGAGCGAGGACGGCCGCGTCGGGACCGGCGACGATCGGGCTCGTGGAAGCGGCTGGCGCCGATTCCGTCGCGGGTTCGGCTGGCGCCGATCCCGCGCCCGTCGGACCGGCGGACGCCGATCCCGCCGACGCGGCCGCGGCGGTCATGAGACCACCGCTGCGCGGCCGGCGGAGATCGTCGCGGCGACGGCCGCGGCGCCGGCGCCGACGTCGACCTCGACGCCGAGGTCGGCGAGGCCCTGCCCGAGCGCGGTGACCGCGACGAGCGGGTAGAGCGATCTGGCGGCGGGACCCATGTGTCCCAGACGGAACAGTCTCGTCGCGAGCACGCCGTAGCCCTTCGACAGCATCACGCCGTAGTGCTCGCGCACGTGCGCGAGCACCTGCGCGGTCGTCACGCCCTCCGGACAGCGGACCGCGGTGACGCAGTTCGCGGCGTAGCGCTCGTCCTTCGCCCACAGCTCCAGCCCGAGCGCCTTCACGCCCGCGCGCGTCGCGCGGCCGGCCAGCTCGTGGCGGGCGATCGCGGCGTCGATCCCGCCGGAGTCGATCAGCTCGTCGACCGCGGCGGCGACGCCGTTGACGTCGGAGACCGACGGGGTGAAGAGGAACGCGGTGCGGTCGCTGTCGACCCAGCGCGTCTTCCAGTCCAGCAGCGACAGGAACGAGCCGCGCGGCGCGTCCGGGTTCGCCTCCATCGCGGCCCACGCGCGCGGGCCGACGACGACGAGCGACATCCCGGGAGGGCCGGCGAGGCACTTCTGCGGGCCGGCGACGCAGAGGTCGACGTGCCAGTCGTCGACACGCACCTCGCAGCCGCCGAACGCGGAGACGACGTCGGCGACGAGCAGCGCGCCGTGCGCGTGCACGACCTCGCCGATCTCGCGCAGCGGGTTCTCGATCCCGGACGGCGTCTCGGAGTGGACGAGCGAGACGCGCTCGACGTCGGGGTGCTCGGCCAGCAGCCGCCGCACCTGCTCGGGGTCGAGCGCCTCGTCGAACGGCACCTCGTACGTGACCACCTCGGCGCCGAGCGCGCGCAGGTCGTCGCCGAACCACGACGCGTAGACGCCGGAGACGAGGTTGAGCCACTTCGTGCCCCTCGTCGTCAGCCCGCGCGCGACCGCCTCCAGCCCCAGGACCGCCTCGCCCTGCATCAGGACGACGTCCTTCTCGGTGTGCAGCAGGACGCCGAGCTTGCGCTCGAGGTCGTTGAAGCGCTCCAGGAAGACGGGGTCGTAGTCGAACAGGACCGGCGAGCCGAGCGCGGCGCGGACGCGGTCCGAGGCCATCGTCGGGCCGGCGGTCAGCGTGAATTCGGGGGCGTTCATCGTTCTCCTCGGAAGTAGGGCAGCGCAAGCGCGGACGGCAGGTAGGAGCGCCGCGCGAACAGCAGCAGGACGGCGATCACGCTGATGTACGGCAGCATCTGGATCACGTCGGTCGAGACCTTGATGCCGGCGAGCTGGAGCGCGGTCGAGATCGACAGCGAGATGCCGAACAGGAAGGCCATCGCGATCACCCACAGCACCTTGCCGCGGGCGAGCATCGCCAGCACGATCGCGATGAAGCCGGCACCCTGCGTCATCAGCGGCGTGAACGTTCCCGCCGCGACGATCGACAGGTAGCCGCCGCCGATGCCGGCGAGCGCGCCGCAGGCGAGCACGGCGATCGTGCGCGTGCGGGTGACGTCGACGCCGGCGGCGTCGAGCGCGGCGGGCGTCTCGCCGGCGGCGCGCAGGCTGAGGCCGAACGACGTCCGCTTCAGCATCCAGCGCACGCCGAAGACGGCGGCGATCCCGACGTAGACGATCGGGTGCTGTCTGAAGACGCTCTCGCCGACGACGGGGATCGAGTGCAGCAGCGGCACCTCGACCTCGCCGATCCCGTCGATGCGCGGGTACTCGTTGCCGAACTGGGCGCCGTGCAGCAGGCTGGTGACGCCCTCGGCGAACAGGAACAGCGCGACGCCGACGACGATCTGGTCGAGTTTCATGCGCACGCACAGCACGACCATCACGAGCGAGGCGAGCATCCCGCCGAGCCCGCCGGCGAGCAGGCCGAGCCAGGAGGAGTCGAGGTAGTAGGCGCCGTTGAAGCCGGCGTAGGCGCCGAACAGCATCATCCCTTCGAGGCCGACGTTCAGGACGCCGGCCTGCTCGGAGATCGACTCGCCGAGCGCGGCGAACATGATCGGCATCATCGCCAGCAGCGCGCCGGCGACGAGCGCGGTCAGGACGGGCTCTGTGAACAGGTCGCTCATGCGGAGCCCTCTCTGCGGATGCGCTTGGCGAGGCCCTTCGGCACGAACGCCGAGCGCTGCTGACGGCGGATGCGGAAGAACTCCGTGATCGTCATGAAGAACAGCAGCAGGCCGACGAGCACGAGGATGAAGTCGGTCGGCAGATCGGCCTGGCGGGTCGCGGTGTCGCCGCCGATCTGGATCATCGCGAACAGCCCGACGAACGCGATCGTCCCGAGCGCGTTGAAGCGCGCGAGGAAGACGAGCGGGACCATCAGGAAGCCGTAGGCGGGGTTGAAGTCGGCGCGGAACGAGCCCCAGTCGCCGAGCATCGAGACCGCGCCGCTCATCCCGATCAGCGCGCCGGAGGCGGCGAACGCGATGAACGTCAGGCGCGTCGGGCGCAGCCCGAGGTGGACGGCGGCTCTGGGGTTGGCGCCGAGCACGCGCAGGCGCAGGCCGAGCGGCGTGCGCGTCATCGTGTAGTGCAGCGCGAGCATCACGACGAGCGCTATCACGATCCCGATGTGGACCTGCGTGTCGCCGATCGCCGGCAGCCGGTCGGGCAGCGCGAGGATGTCGGTGCGGGGGACGCCCGGCAGGTCAGTCAGGAACGGGCCCTTCACGAGCATGTTCGCGAGCCCGATGCCGATGAAGTTCATCATCAGCGTCGTGATGATCTCGTTGACGCCGTAGACGGCCTTCAGGAACGCCGGGATGATCGTCCAGGCGGCGCCGACGCAGGCGCCGAACAGCACCATCAGCGTCAGCCCGACGGTCGTGCCGAGCGAGTCGACGACCGACGGCGCGATGCCGGCGACGCACGCGGCCGCGAGCAGCCACTGGCCGTCGCCGCCGAGGTTCCAGAGGTTCGCGCGGAAGGCGACGATCAGCCCGGCGGCGATCAGCAGCAGCGTCGCCACGCGGACGATGCTCTGCTGAAGGCCGAAGTCGGTCAGCAGGCCGTTGTGGACGATCGCCTCGTAGAAGTCGAACGGGTTGCGGCCGAGGATCGCGAGCAGGATGCCGCTCGCGACGATCGACAGCACGACCGGCACGATCGCCTGCCCGACCGGCTCCAGGCGTGCGAGCAGCCCGCGCGCGCGGGACTCCTCGGCGGGAGCGGGGGCCGGGGCGGGTGCGGAGGTCTGCGCGGTGGCGCTCATGCGAGCATCAGCTCCCCGACGCGCGCGTGCGCGTCGGCGCCGTTCTCGACGACGCCGGTGAGGCGGCCGCTCGACAGCACGACGATGCGGTCGCAGAGCGCGACCAGCTCGTCCAGCTCGGTCGAGATCACGACCGCGGTGACGCCCTGCTCGGCCTGCTCGCGGATCTGCGTGCGGACGAAGCTAGCGGTCTTCACGTCGAGTCCGTACGTCGGCTTGTTGTAGACGACGAGCCGCGGGTCGAACGCCAGCTCGCGCGCCAGGACGACCTTCTGGATGTTGCCTCCCGAAAGCTTGCCGATGTTCGTGTGCACGCTCGGCGTGCGCACCTCGTACTGCTCCACGAGCCCTTCGGCGAACGTGTCGATCTCGCGCTCGCGGATCGCTCCGCGGCGCCAGAACGGCGTCTGGCCGATCCGCTTGAGGACGGTGTTCATCGCGACCGACATGTCGCGCACGGTGCCCTCGTGCAGGCGGTCGTCGGAGATGTAGCGGAGGCCGAGTCGCTGGCGTGCGGGGACGCCGAGCCGGCGGATCGATCTGCCGTCGAGCAGGATGTCGCCGTGCGAGATCGGCCGCTGGCCGGCGATCGCCTGGGCGAGCTGGCGCTGGCCGTTGCCGTCGACGCCGGCGATCCCGAGGATCTCGCCGCGGTGGGCGGCGAACGACACCTCGTGCACGCTCATCTCCGTCTCGCCGCCGTCGACCGACAGCTCGCGCAGCTCCAGCGAGACCTCGCGCGAGACCGCCCGGTCGGGCGCCTCGGCGTCGATCTGCTCGACGCGCACCTCCATCTCGGCGACGCCGGCGAGCTGCGCGGCGCCCTCGCCGAACATCGTGTCGACGATCTGGTTTCTGATCTGCTCGGGCGGGGTGGAGCGCAGCTCGTCGGGGTCGATCCCGCCGACGCGGCGACCGGCCTTGAGGATCGAGACGCGATCGCCGATGTCGATCGCCTCGTGCAGCTTGTGGGTGATGAAGACGATCGCGATCCCGCGCGCCTTCAGGCGCTGCATCACGGCCTGCAGCTCGGCGACGCCCTGCGGCGTCAGCATCGAGGTCGGCTCGTCGAGGATCAGGACCTGCGTGTCGCGCCAGAGCGCCTTGACGATCTCGACCTGCTGCAGCTCGCCGAGTGACAGCGTGCTGGCGACGGCGTCGGGGTCGATTCTCGCGCCCAGCATCCCGGCCAGCTCGTCGAAGCGCGCGCGGGCGCCGGCGACGTCGAGTCGCCGCTCGGGCGAGCCGAGCAGCAGGTTCTCGAGCACGGTCAGCGTCGGGACGAGCGTCAGGTGCTGGTAGACGGTGCCGATGCCGAGGCCGAAGGCGGCGCGCGGGGAGGAGATCCTCACCTCGCTGCCCTGCACGAGGATCGTGCCGGCGTCGGGCTGGACCATCCCGGAGAGGATGCTCATGAGCGTCGACTTGCCGGCGCCGTTCTCGCCCAGCAGGCCGTGGATCTCGCCCGCGTGGACGACGAGGTCGATGTCGTCGTTGGCGACGACGCCCGGATAGGCCTTCGTGATGCCGCGCAGCTCGACGGCGGGGGTGGTGTGTTGAGAGGTGCTCATGGCGTGATGCAGTCCTGCACCGCGCGGGGCCACCGGCCCCGCGCGGCTCGCGGACTACTGGTCGAGCAGAGCCTCGACCTCGTCCTTTCTGGGGGTCAGCGGAACTTCGATCGAGCCGTCCTCGATGCCGGCTCTCGCTCTGTCGACCGCGGCCCATGCGTCGGCGGGCGCCTTGTCGGTTCTCAGCAGCGAGATGCCGCCGTTGGCGAGGTCGAGCTCGTAACCTCTGGTGCCGTACGTGCCGGCGTTGACGTCCTCGACGGCCTGTCTGAAGACCGGCGCGAAGTTCCAGATCACCGACGAGAGCAGGACGTCCTTTCTGTCGATCGACGTCTTGTCGCCGATCACGTCGATGAACTGGACGCCTCTGCCGGCCTGCTCGACGGCCTGCAGCATGCCGAACGACGAGCCGTTGCCCATGCCGAAGATGACGTCGGCGCCGCCGGCGATCAGCGTCTGCGTGACGCGCTTGCCGCCGGCCGCGTCCGCGTAGGCGGCCTGGCCGATCTGGGCGCTGAGCATCTTGATGTCCGGCTTGACGCTGCGCGCGCCGGCGATGAAGCCGCCGGACATCTTGTTCCAGTTCGTGTCGTCGGCGGAGGTCACGATCCCGAGCGTCCCGGATCTGCTGACCGTCGCCGCGAGCACGCCCGCGAGGTAGGAGCCCTGCTGGCTGGCCGTCTCGGCGTCGCCGACGAGGTCGGGCTGCAGGCCCTCGGGGTTGTCCCAGCCCAGCTCCGGCACGCCGGTTCTGGTCGCGACGTCGGTCGCGGAGGCGTTGTAGCCGCTCGCGTGCGCGATCACCAGCTGCGCGCCGTTGTTCGACAGCTGGCCGAGGATCGGGTCGACGTTGTCGTAGCCCGAGCCGTCCGCTATCTCGACCTCGATGCCCATGTCTCTGGCGACCGTTCTGGCCGCCTCGACGCCCTGCTGGTTCCAGCCGAAGTCGTTGCCCTTCTCCGGTGAAGCGAAGGCGATCTTCTTGACCTTCGCCTCGCTGCTGCCGCCGTTGTCGGCGGCGGTGCTGGCGCCGCCGGCCGACGAGCTGGTGCTGCCGCCGTCGTCGTCGCTGCCGCACGCGACGGCGCCGATCGCGAGCACGCCGATGGCGAGCGCCGTAGTCAGTTGCTTGATTGCCACGTTCCTCTGTCCTCTCTCCGGTCGACCATGCGGCGCTATCGCGCCGCCGGGGGTGCGTCTGCCTGCTCGTCGCCGAAGAACAGCTTCCGCGCGTTCGTCGCGAGCACCCGCTCGACGAGCGCCGGCTCCAGTCCGGAGACCAGGACCTTGCGGACTTCGACGCCGATCTCGTGGAACGGGATGTCGGACCCGTACATGACCTTCTCGGGCCCGACCCGCTCGACCGCCTCGGCGATCTTCGTGTGCATCGGCATCCCCGACGTCTCCAGGTACACGTTGGGGTTGCGCTCCGCCACGTCGATCGAGGCGTTGATGTAGATGATGTTTCCGTGGCCCATGTGGCCGAGGATCACTCTCGCCGCGGGGAACTGTCTGGCCAGTTCCTCGATCGACCACGGCAGCGAGAAGATCGGGTGCCCGCAGTGCAGCAGCACGGGCATGTCACGCCGGACGATCTCCTCGATCAGCGGGTGCAGCGCCGGGTCGTTCGGGTGGAACGCGTCGAGCAGCGGATGCAGCTTGACGCCGACGAACCGCGGGTGGTCGAGCAGCTCGAGCGCCTCTTCGAGGAAGCCCGGCCTGTGCGGGTTCGCCCACACCATCCCGAACGCGCCGTCGACCTCTTCGACGACGGTGCGCGTGTACTGGTTGTCGGGCGTGAAGACCATCCCGCTGACGATCCCGTAGTGCTGCATCAGGGCAGTGAGCCCCGACGCGTCGAGGCGCACGTTGAACTCCGGGAAGTCGCCGACGTGCATGTGCGCGTCGACGATCTCCCGGGGCTCGTAGCCGGTCGCTGGAAGGGCACTGCTGGAAGACATTCGGACTCTCTCCCGGTCGCTCCGCCGAATCGCGGCGAGTCGTTCGCCGCCGGCTGAGCAATCCGTGTTGCTTCGCCGATGGGTCGCATGCTAGCGTCCGTGTTGGCTGTTGACAAGAGACAGCCAACAGCGACAATGCAGTGGCAAGAACAGGGGATGGGGAGCGGAGAGGCAATGAGCGTTGACATGACGACAAACAGCTTTGGTGTTCAAAACCGCACCCTCTGGGAGCAGGTCTTCGCTCATCTGCGCGAGGAGATCCTGGCCAACCGCCTGGCGCCTGGAACCGAGATCAACGAGGTCGCCTTCGCGAGATCGCTCGGCGTCAGCCGCGGTCCGCTGCGGGAGGCGCTCGGGCGGCTCGCCGCCGAAGGCCTCGTGACGATCACGCCGCGTCGCGGCGCCGTCGTGACGAAGCTGACGCGGACCGAGTTCCTCGAGGCTTACCAGGTGCGCGAGGCGCTCGAATCGCTCGCCGTCAAGCTCGCGGTCCCGCGCCTGGACGACGAGCGGCGCGCGCACCTGCACGCGCTCAGCGACGAGATGGTCGAGTGCGCGCAGAGCGGCGACGTGGCCGAGTTCTTCGCCGTCAACCGCCGCTTCCACGACGTCTTCGTCCAAGGCTCCGGCAACGCCCGCCTGCAGGAGATGCACAGCCAGCTGATGGCCCAGATGGGCCGCCTGATGAACACATCGCACGAGCTGCGCGGCGGGCTGGAGCAGTCGATCGCCGAGCACCAGGCGATCCTCGCCGCGGTCGACGCGGGCGACGCCGAGCGCGCCGCGCGCTTGCTGGAGGAGCACATCGAGGTGCCCCAGCGGGTGCTCGACTCCGCCGAAGGCGACGTCCTGTTCGACGACGAGCCCGACCCGCCAGACACCACGGATTGACCGAGAGGAAGAGCAGGATGGCCGACGCACCCACGCCGAAGCAGCTCGAGTTCGGCGTCAACCTCAACAACCGCGAGCCGTTGATCGCGCCCGACTACGACATCACGGCGCTGCTCGACCTCTCGACGGTCGTGGAGGAGAAGGGCTTCGACTCGATCTGGGTCGGCGACAGCCTCTTCTCCAAGCCGCGCTACGAGGCGATGACGCTGCTCGGCGCGCTCTCGCAGCGCACCAGACGGGTGCGGATGGGCACCGCCTGTCTCGTCTCCACGACGCGCAACCCGCTGTGGATCGCCGCCGAGTGGGCGACGCTCGACGTGATCTCCGGCGGGCGGATGATCTACGGCCCCTGCATGGGCAGCGCCGAGGTCGGCGTGCGGCGCGAGTTCGAGGCGCTCGGCCTCTCCTTCAGAGAGCGCGCGACCCTCTTCGAGGAGGGGCTGGCGGTCGTCAACGACCTCTTCAAGACGGGCAAGACCAACTTCAAGGGCGAGCACTTCTCCTACGACGAGGTCGAGTTCCACTCCGGCACCGAGATGGCGCCGCTGAAGCCGGTCCAGGCGGAGATGCCGATCTGGATCGTCTCCAACCCGCGCCTGCTCGGCGACAGACCGACCGAGAAGATGCAGCGGATCATGAAGCGCGCCTGCAAGCGCATCATCGAGTACGGCGACGGCTGGATGAGCTGCTGCCGCGCCGCGCACCCGGAGGAGCTGAGCGAGCAGATCGGCTACCTCACCGCTGCCGCGCAGGAGCTGGGGCGCGACTGGAACGACTACACCGTCTCCTACCAGGTGACGATGAACATCAAGGACACGAGAGAGAAGGCGCACGCCGCGATCGGCGAGTACATCTCGATGTACTACCCCGAGCTGTCGAGAGCGATGGACCTCTCCAACTGGGGACCGGTCGGCACGCCCGACGACATCATCGCCTGGCTCAGAGACTTCGCCGACCGCGGCGTCGGCCACTTCATCTGCCGCTTCGGCGACCTCGACCAGTTCGATCAGGTCGAGCGCTTCTCCAAGGAGGTGCTGCCCGCGTTCCGCGAGGCCGGCGTCTCCGTCACCACCGCTTAGCCGCCCCGAGGGAGAGAACAGAACCATGGCTGACGCAGCTGCTGTCAAGAAGGACGCCGAGCTGGTCGTCGACGTCTGCATGAGCGTCGAGGCGGACGACGTCGTCACGATCATCACCGACGACGAGCACGAGCACCTCGCGCGGGTCGTCAACGAGGTCTGCCTCGAGCGCGGCGCCTGGCCGGTCGTGATCAACAACGAGGCGCAGGTGCGCCGCGGTCGCGCCGACACCCACTTCCCGATGGCCCCGTCGAGACAGCTTCACCAGGCGATGGTGAATTCGGACGAGATCATCATCATCACCAATCTCGAGTGGGCCAACCGCTTCGCGCACGTCGCGGCCGTCAAGGAGGCGTGCGACAACAACGCCAAGATCGCCTCCGTCGAGCCGGGCATGGGCGAGTGGGGCCTGACCGAGGAGAAGCTGCTGCTCGCCCAGCAGCGCGCGCTCGACGCGATCGAGGCGCTCAGAGGCGTCGAGAAGCTGCGCGTGACGACGAAGAAGGGCACCGACCTCACCGTCACGATCAAGGACCGCCCGGCGCTGGAGATCACGTCGATCAAGCGGCGCGGCCAGATGATGGGCCCGCTGCCGCTGTGGGCCGAGGTCGCCTTCGCCGCGGTCGAGACCGAGACGGTCGGCACGTGGGTCGTCGACGGCGTGATGCTCGGCATCGGCGTTCCCGGCCAGGTCGAGAACGACATCACCTGGACGGTCGAGGGCGGCAAGGCCGTCAAGATCGAGGGCGGCGAGGAGGCGGCGAGACTGCGCGACGTGATCGACGGCGTCGAGAACGCGACCGTCATCGGCGAGTTCGCCTTCGGCGTCTCGGAGGTCGCCCCGTTCGGCACGCCGTCGGAGAAGGGCCGCGTCGGCACCGTCCACTGCGCGCTCGGCGACAACCACAACGCCTACCCGGGCGGCAAGAACGTCTCCAGACTCCACCTCGACGGCGTCGTGCTGGAGGCCAGCATGCAGATCGTCGACGACGGCCGCTGGATCCTCAAGGACGGGGAGTGGGTCCTGTGACGGCGCTCGGCGTCACCGTCGTTCCCTCCGAGCGCGTCGAGAAGATCGAGCTGCCCGGCGACAGCTGGAGCCGCATGGTCGTGACGGCGAGAACGGCGGGCGGCGGCAACGTCGCCTCGCTCGGCTACTCGGTCTTCACGCCCGGCACCGCGCTGACGCTCGTCAAGCACGAGACGGAGGAGTTCGCCTACGTGCTGAGCGGGAGCGGCGAGCTGCGGCTCGACGGCGCCGACCCGGTCGCGTTCGCCGCCGGCGACGGGATCTTCATCCCCGCCGGGGTCTGGCACGCGGTCGTCAACACCTGCGACGAGGACGTCGCGATGGTGTTCGGCTTCCCGCATCCCGACTACCCGCCGACCGCGCGTCGCTGATCCCGTGTCCTCCACGGAGCGGTTGATCGAGCAGGTCGCGTGGTCGTGCCGGATCCTGGCGGGCGAGGGCTACCAGGACCTCACGCTGGGCCACGTCAGCGCGCGCGGCGAGGACGATCGGACCGTGTACATCAAGCGCAGAGGCGTCGCGCTGAGCGAGGTCACGCCGGCCGACGTGCTGGCGTTCGACCTCGACGGCGACCCGGCCGACGCGCCCGGCGGCATGCACCTGGAGGCGGTCCTCCACACCGCCGTGTACAGGCGGCGCCCGGACGTCCGCTGCGTCGTGCACGGCCACCCGCCGTACGCGACCGCGTTCAGCGCGACCGACGCCGACTTCGAGTTCCTGACGCACGACGGCGTGCTCTTCATCGACGGGCTGCCGACGTTCGACGGCGTCCCCGAGCTGATCGTCGACGAGCAGCAGGGCGGCGCCGTCGCCGACGCGCTCGGCGACGGCTCGACGCTGCTGCTGCGCAACCACGGCGTGCTCGTCGCCGAGCGCAGCGTCGCCTGGGCGACGCTGACCGCCGTGCTGCTGGAGCGCAGCGTGCAGCTGCAGTCGATCGCCTCGACGCTCGGCGCGCTGAGGCCGATCCCCGACGAGCTGGTCGAGCAGATCCACAAGGGCAAGTACCGCGACGGCTTCGCCGACGAGTACTGGGACGCCTGGGTCCGCGACCTGCGCCGCAACGGCAACGCCTTCGGCATGCCCGCGGGCGACTGAACCCAATGACGATCACGAATCACACGACGGAGGAAGAGCGATGACGGAGATCAAGCGGGCGGCGATCCTCGGGACCGGCACGATGGGACCGGGCATGGGCGCCGTGCTGGCTCGCGCCGGCCTCCAGGTGACGCTCTACGACGTCAACGAGGACGCGCTCGCGAGAGCGAGAGGCACCGCCGAGATCGCGCGCGGCGTGCTCGACAAGCTCGAGGTCGTCGACAAGGGCGGCGGCTCGTTGAGCTTCGAGAGCGACCTCGCGACCGCCGTCAAGGACGCCGACATCGTCGTCGAGGCGATCCCCGAGAAGCTGGAGCTCAAGCAGCAGGTCTTCGCCGAGCTGGAGGGCCTGATCCGCGACGACACGATCATCGCGTCGAACACCTCCGGCATCCCGATCACGAGAATGGCGGAGAAGCTGACGCACCCGGAGCGCGTCGTCGGCTGGCACTGGTCCAACCCGCCCGCGCTGATCCCGATGAACGAGATCATCGTCGGCGAGAAGACCGCGCCCGAGGTGACCGCCGCGACCGAGCAGCTGACGCGCGACATCGGCTACGAGCCGGTCACGCTGAAGAAGGAGGTCCCCGGCTTCGTCGAGAACCGCGTCCTCTACGCGATCATGCGCGAGTGCCTGGCGCTGCTCGACGAGGGCGTCGTCGACGCCGCCGGGCTCGACCTCTGCGTCAGATGGGGCATCGGCTACAAGCTCGCCGTCGTGCCGCCGATCCAGCTGCTCGACATGGCCGGGCTCGACATCTACACGGCGGTCGCGAGCTTCCTCAACCAGGACCTCTCCAACGAGGCCGGCATCTCCAAGACGGCGACCGACCTGCGCGACGCGGGCACGCTCGGGATCAAGTCCGGCAGAGGCTTCTTCGAATACTCGCCCGAGCGGATCAGAGAGCTGGGCGCGATGCGCGCCGGCAAGCTCGTCGGCGTCCGCAAGGTGCTCGAGGCATAGGGGAGGGCGGGAGCGATGGCCAAGGCGACGAAGGTCCGGCTGCTCGACAGCGGCACGCTGGTGATCGACCAGTCGCACATCACGTGGAACGTCGGCTGCGGCACGCCGGTGCGCTTCCCCGTGTACAGCGTGCTGATCGAGCACCCCGAAGGGCTGATCCTGTTCGACACGGGCTTCGACAGAGAGCTGGTGCTGGAGAAGCTGGCGTTCGAGCTGCCGGAGCAGACCGAGCAGCAGACGATCCCCGCCCAGCTCGCGCTGGCGGGGTACGCCGCGGGCGACGTCGACGCGGTCGTCAACTCCCACCTGCACTTCGACCACTGCGGCGGCAACAAGCACCTCGTCAACGCGACGACGTACCTGCACGAGGACGAGATCCGCGAGGCGCGCTCGCCGGAGCCGTTCGAGGTGCTCGGCTACGCGGACAGAAGCTGGGATCACCCCGGCGCGAGATTCAGCCTGCTGAGCGGCGACGTCGAGCTGGCCGACGGCGTGCACCTGTTCCACACGCCCGGCCACTCGATCGGGCACTACTCGCTGCTCGTCGAGCTGGAGGGGAGCAGACCGCTGCTGTTCATGGCCGACGTCTCCTACACGCCGGCCGCGTACGCGAGAGACCACCAGGCGGGGTTCCATTGGAACCCCGTCGCGGGCGTGCGCTCGATCCGCCGCGTCAAGGCGCTCGCGAGAGCGTGGGACGCGGAGATCTTCTTCACGCACGACATGGACGAGTTCGAGACCTACAAGCTCGCGCCGAGCAGCTACCCGGCGTCGTAGCGGAGGAGTGACCGAGATGGGCAAGCTGGACAACCGCGTCGCGATCGTCACCGGCGCAGCGCAGGGCATCGGCCGCGCGATCGCGGGCAAGCTCGTCGAGGAGGGCGCGACGGTCGTCGTCGCCGACCTCAACGGCGACGGCGCCGCGAAGGCGGCCGAGGAGCTGGGCGGCGTCGCCGTGCAGGCGGACGTCTCGGTCGAGGCGGACGCGCAGAAGATCGTCGACACGACGCTGGAGCGCCACGGCAGAGTCGACGTGCTCGTGCACGCGGCCGCGATCGTGCCGTTCGTGCCGTGGGACGAGGTCGACTTCGCCTACTGGCGCAAGATCGTCTCCGTCAACCTCGACGGCACGTACCTCGTCGGGCGCGCCGTCGAGAAGCCGATGCGCGCGGCCGGCTACGGCCGGATCGTCAACATCGCCTCCAACTCGTTCTTCGCCGGCACGCCGAACATGGGCCCGTACGTCGCCGCGAAGGGCGGCGTGATCGGCCTCACGCGCGTGCAGGCGACCGAGCTGGGCAAGTACGGGATCACGTCCAACGCGGTCGCGCCCGGGATCATCCGCTCGGAGGGTGCGCTCGCGACGCCGCACAAGGACTCGTTCGACTTCGTCCAGGCGCTGCAGGCGCTGCCGCGCCACGGCCACCCCGCCGACATCGCGCCGGCCGTCTCGTTCCTCGCCTCCGAGGAGTCGGGCTGGGTCACCGGCCAGACGCTGGTCGTCGACGCCGGCCACATCCGCGACTGAGATGGCGGCGCTCGAAGTCACCCGCGCCGGCGTGATCCTCGCGGTCGCCGACGTGGAGCGCTCGAAGGCGTTCTACGTCGAGCGGCTCGGCTTCGCGTTCGAGATCGGCTTCGACGGGCCGGCCTACGCGATCCTGTCGCGCAACGGCATCCGCCTCTCGCTCGCCGAGCAGGGACACGAGGCTGGGGACCTGCCGGGCGTCGTGCCGACCGCGCCGGTCGCCGCCGACCGGGCGGCGCCGCGCGTGCTGCTCGTGCTGGAGGTGGCGAGCGTCACGGCGGCGTACGAGGCGCTGCTGGCCGAGGGCGTCGAGTTCGCCTCCGAGCCGTTCTCGCCGCCGTGGGGCGGCGTGCGCTGCTTCGCCGTCGATCCCGACGGCCACCTGATCGAGCTGGAGGAGCTGGCATGAAGGCCGTGCGACTGGTCGCGAAGGAGGACGTGCGCGTCGAGGAGGTGCCGGACCCCAAGCTCCAGCACGCGACCGACGCGATCGTGCGCGTCACGCACAGCGCGATCTGTGGCGCCGACCTGCTGCCGTTCCACGGCTGGACGCCGGGCTTCGAGGACGGCACGATCCTCGGCCACGAGTTCGTCGGCGAGGTCGTCGACGTCGGCGACGCGGTCACGCAGGTCGCGGTCGGCGAGCGCGTCGTCAACACGTCGATGACGTCGGACGGCACCTGTGCGCACTGCCGCGCCAACCGCGCGACGCAGTGCGACACGCGCTCGCTGTTCGGCTACTCCGGCGTCTACCCGCGGCTGGAGGGCGGGCAGGCGGAGCTGGTGCGGATCCCGATGGCCGACCGCTGCCTGTGGAAGGTCCCCGACGCGGTCAGCAGCGAGGACGCCGTCTTCGTCGCCGACATCTTGCCGACCGCGTTCGCGGGAGTGCAGCGCGGCGGCGTCACCAACGGCGACCTCGTCGTCGTGCTCGGCTGCGGGCCGGTCGGCCTGATGGCGGTGCTGTCGGCCGCGGGCGTCGCGCGCAAGGTGATCGCCGTCGACGGGATCGAGGAGCGCCGCCGGCTGGCGGCCGGGCTTGGCGCCGAGGCGGTCACGCCGGCCGAGGCGGCCGACGCCGTCGCGGCGGCGAGCGCCGGGCTCGGCGCCGACGTCGTGATCGAGGCCGCGGGCGCGCTGCCCGCGCTCGACGCCAGCTTCGGGCTCGCCCGCGCGCAGGGCGTCGTCTCGGTCGTCGGCGCGCACTTCGAGCCGGACTATCCGCTCAACAACGCCGTGATGTTCGAGAAGGAGCTGACGCTGACGTTCTCGATCGGCAACCCCGGCCGCGACCGCGAGCGGCTGTTCGCCGCGATCGAGGCGGGCGCGATGAGACCGTCGCAGGTGCTGACGCACCAGGTCTCGATCGACGACGCGGCGGAGGCGTACCGTGCCTTCGACGCGCGCGAGATGACGAAGGTGGTGTTGCTCACATGAGCGCGAAGGAGACGCAGATGCAGTTGAGATGTGTGATCGCGGGCGCCGGACTGGGCGGGCTGTCCGCGGCGATCGCGCTGCGGCGCGCCGGTCACGAGGTCGTCGTGCTGGAGCAGGCGCCCGAGCTGGGCATCGTCGGCGCCGGCATCCAGATGGCGCCGAACGCGTCGCGCCTGCTCGGCGCGTGGGGCGTCGTCGACCGCTTCCGCGACGCCGGCGTGCCGGCGCAGGCCGCCGTGCGGCGGCGCTGGAGCGACGGCGAGAAGCTCGGCGAGGTCGTCCTCGGCCAGCGGCTGCTGGACAGCTTCGGCGCCTCCTACTGGTGCCTGCACCGCGCCGACCTGCACGGAGCGCTCGTCGGCGTCGCGACCGACCCCGACGGCCCCGGCACGCCGGTCGAGATCCGCACCGGCGCGCCGGTCGCGCGCGTCGTCGCCAACGGCGCGGACGAGGCGCGCGTCGTGACGGCGGACGGGACGGAGTTCGCCGGCGACGTCGTGATCGGCGCCGACGGGATCCGCTCGGCGGTGCGCGACTCGCTCTTCGGCCCGCAGCCGCCGTCGTTCAGCGGCAGAGTCACCAACCGCCACATGATCGACGTCGCGACCGTGCAGGACGACCCGCTGCTGGCGGAGATCCTCGAGCGCCCGGCACAGAACATCTGGATCGGGCCGGGCGGCCACGTGATCACGCATCCGATCAGCGGCGGCGCCGGGCTCTACATGGGCGTGACGACCTCTGGCGTGCGCGACGACGAGGCGTTCTGGTCGACGCCGATCTCGCAGGCGGACATGCTCGCCGCGCGTGAGGGCTGGGATCCGCGGATCCTGCGGCTGATCGAGGCGGCGCCGATGATCACCGCGTACGGCCTGCACGACAGCGAGCCGATGGAGACGTGGATCGACGGTCGCGTCGCGCTGCTCGGCGACGCCTGCCACGCGATGATGCCGTTCCAGGCGCAGGGCGCCGCGCAGGCGATCGAGGACGCGGCGGTGCTGGGGGAGACGCTCGCGGGCGTCGCGCCCGGCGAGGTGGCCGCGGCGCTGGAGCGCTACGAGGCGCGCCGCAAGCCGCGCGCGTCGAGAGTGCAGGCGCTCTCGCGCGCGAACGGCAAGACGTGGCACGTGCCGGACGGCCCCGAGCAGCAGGCGCGCGACGCCGCGCTGGCGAAGGGCGACAGCGACTTCAGAGCGTACGAGTTCCTCTGGTCGACCGGTCCGGGCGGCGCGCCCGCTCCCGCCGACCCGGTCGCGGCGGCCTGAGGAGGCGACGCGTGGCGCGGTTGCGACGCTCTCCCATCGTCGTCGCCGCGCTGCTCGTCGCCGTGCTCGCGCTCGCGGGCGGCGGCGTGCTGCTGCTCGCGCGCGAGCCGGCGGGCGCCGACGGCGGCGGCGCGCGTGACGCCGCCGGCACCACGGCCGGTGCCGCGCCCGCGCCGGTCCGTGCCGCCTCTGTCGGCGAGGTCAGAGCGCTGATGGAGCAGCGCATGCGCGACCGTCACCTGAACTTCCGCTACGTCGCCTGCGTGCGCAACGGCCGGGTGTTCGACGGCGTCCCCGTCACCCGCTGCAACGTCAACTTCAACGCGCCGCACATCGAGGTCTACTGCGCCGTCGCGCGCGGCGACACGGTCGCCACCGACCACGAGGACCGCGCGATCCCCTGCCCTCGCGACAGCGTCGGAAGAGACCCGCCGATCAAGTTCTCCGGCGGCTGACCCCGCCGCCGTCAGGCGGGCGCGGCGTCAGCGCATCGCTCTTGTGGCTGGCGCGTTGACGCGCTAGCTTGGCGCGTGCTGCGCCCAGCCGGAGGCTGGACGAGCGTCTTTCGACAGGGGCTGGAATGCGCGGGGATTGGTGCGGGCGTCCGCTTGGGCGGATTCGTCGTAGTTGTGCGCGGCTGCGTACGGTTGGGGTCGGGGCTCGGCTTGCCGTCGTGTTCGGTGTCGTCGCGCTGCTTGGGGGTGCGACGGCGCTCGCTGCCGATCCGTGGTCGGGTGGGCCTGCGTCGTCGGTTTCGGGCGCCGCGCCCCAGGCGAGAGCGCCTGTCGAGGTTCCGTCGTTGCGTACGGAGTTCTCGCAGACCAGGCGTCTGGCCGACGGGACGTACGAGGCGCGGATCTCGAACGTCCCTGTCAACTATCGCGGGGCTGACGGTGGCTGGGAGCCTGTCGACGACAGATTGGTCGCGACGGCCGACGGATCGCTCGAGAACGTGGCGGGTCCGCTCGACGTCGTGGTCCCGGCGGATGCGTCGGGTGCGGTGACGATCGCCGGCGGCGATCACGAGCTGTCGTTCGCACTCACCGGCGGGGCGGAGTCCTCGACGGTGAGAGCCGATGGCAGCGAGGCGACGTTCGGCGATGCGATCGACGGCGTCGACGTCGGGTACGAGCTGCAGGGCGACGTCGTGAAGGAGACGTTGACGTTGGCGTCGAGCGACGTGCCGTCGTCGTACCGCTTCGACGTCGACGCGCCTGGCCTTCACGCGGCTGTCGACGCTGCTGGTGATGTGGACTTCACCGACGGCTCGGGGCAGCGGCGGTTCACGTTCCAGGCGCCATGGATGAAGGACGCGAGCGGCGCGATGTCGCAGGCGGCGCGGTACGAGGTCGAGTCGGGCGACGGCCGGCAGGTCGTGGTGCTGGTACTCGACAGAGCGTGGCTGTCGGACCCGGCGCGGGCGTTCCCGGTGGTGGTCGATCCGACGACGACGTGGGAGGGGCCGGCACGCGTCTGCGAGATCAAGAGCGGCGCTGCGGCGAACACGTCGAACTGCGGGACCACGTTGACGACGTTCGTCGGGAAGGACGGGACGCAGACGCGGCGAGGGCTGATCGCGCTGAGAGATCTCAACCAGGTCATACGTGACGACGCGCTCGTGTTGCAGAGCCACGTCAACGCGTTTCTGGTCGGGCAGAGCGCGCCGGCAACGGCAGACGTCGATCTGCACCACGTGACGAGCAGCTTCACGAGCAGCGCGACGTGGAACAGACGCGACGGCACGACCGCGTGGAGAGTCGCCGGCGGTGACTTCAGATCGCCGCGGGAGGCGCGAGAGACGATGGCGGCGGACCGCGTCGGGCACTGGGCGGTCTGGGACATGACCGAGCTGATGCAGGCGATGGTCGACGGCCGTGAGCCGAGCCAGAACCTGATGCTGAAGGCGGCGGACGAGTCCAGACAGCACCTCGATTCCTTCGATCAGCACGAGATCTATGTGCGCTACGCGACGCGCACCGGTGTCGGTCCGCAGTACAGCTACGACCGACACAGACTCAGCGACGGGTCGGAGCTGCTGGTCAACGTCGGCAACGAGAACATGGCGCTCGTCTCCGACGATCTCGGTTTCGAGAACGGGAACGACCGGCTCACGGTCGCGCGCTACTTCAACACGGAGAACCGGTTCGACTTCGGCGGGACGTTCGGCAACGGGACGAGAGGCGACTTCGGCACGATCACGTTGGAGCAGGACGACGCGGACGGCTCGTACGTGCTGTTCGGCGTGACCGGGCTCGACGGCGTCTTCCACAAGCGGGCCGACGGCAGCTTCGCGTCGCCGGTCGGGATGGACGCATCGCTGCACGAGAACCAGGACGGCACGATCACGGTCGCGTTCGACGACACGCTCGAGGTCTGGACGTTCGGGGCCGGAGACCCGGTCCACCGCCTCCTCAGCACGCGCGCCGTCGACGGCTATCAGGTCGACGCCACCTACTACGCCTCGCTCGGCGACCGGCTCAGAACGCTCGCCGACAATCGCGGGCGGCTGATGAGATTCGAGTACGACCCGGTCGGTGACGTCACGGTGATCAGAGACCAGGACGGGGCGACGCACAGATACGGCTACGACAACCACACGCTGACGTCGTACACGACGCCCGCCGGTGCGCAGACGAGATACACGTATGACGACCGGCGATTGATGAGAATCGACCTGCCTGACGGCAGAGCGGTCAAGCTGGCGTACTGGCCTGACAGCACGTTCGTCGCGTCGATCACGCCCGTCACCGGCGGGGTCGACCAGCCCGCAACCACATACGACGGGGCACCTGGTCACGCGGACGTCACAGCAGCGGACGGCAGAAGACGGCGGTACACGTTCGGTGCGGACTCGTTGCTGGCGACGTCGATGACGACCGACGTGACGCCGCAGATGACGCTCGCGCTCGGCGGCAGACTCAAGACCAGCGCCTTCACGACGTTGGCCAACGGCGTCTATCCCCTCACGTTCACCGCGAGCGACAGCGCCGGCATCGCACGCGTCGAGCTGACCGTCGACGGCTTCGCCGAGCGGACGTGGTCGTGGGACTGCAGTGGCAGATGTGCCGCGACGCAGGCAGGCTCGTGGTCGCTGAACACCGGTGACTTCCCGCCCGGCGACCACACGATCCGCCTCACCGCGACCGACGCTACCGGGGAGCAGCGTGCGGAGGCGTTCCGCGTCACCGTCCCGTACACGGGGCTGCTGGTGTCGCCGCGCTCACGCGTGCAGCCGGTCATCACCGGCAGAGCAGCTGACGGTGAGACGCTCGGGATCGAGACCAACCACTGGACGGGCGCGCACCCGAAGACGTTCCAGCCGCAGTGGCGCCGCTGCAACGCCGCGGGCACTGCCTGCCAGGACATCGCCGGCGAGAACGACTGGCGCTACGTCGCGACCGGCGCCGACGTCGGCTCGACGCTCCTCGCCACGGTCCGTGGCCGCAACTTCAAGGGCGTCGGAACGACGAACTCGGCAGCATTCGGGCCGATCGCGACGAGCCCGCCGGTCAACGTCCAGCTGCCCGAGATCCTCGGGCGGCCGAACATAGTGCCGGCGTCGAGTTGCGGTGGCGGAGACTGCCCGCCCGAGGGCACGCTCGTGGTCGACGACGGCATCTGGAGAGGCACGGGTCCCGTCACGCTCTCCTACCAATGGGAGGAGTGCACCACGGCCGATCCGTCAAGCTGCAGAGCAGTCACGGACGCGACCGGCGGCACCTACGAGGTGCCCGCGGCCTACAACGCGTGGATGCGCGTCACCGTGACCGCCTTGAGCCCGTACGGGACCGCGACCGCCTCCTCCCTGACGCGACTGATCGGCTACGCGCCCACGACGGAGCAGGGCGACATCGCCTTCGCCGGCTCCGCTCGCGTCGGCTCGGTCCTCACCGCCGTCGTCCCGGACCCGGGCATCGCATGGAGCGCGCAGTGGATGCGCTGCAACCCGGACGGCGGCGACTGCCGGCCGATCGGCGGCGCGACCGGCTCGACGTACCTGGTCACGACCGAGGACCTCGGCCAGCGGCTGCGGCTGCGGGTCGTCTACGACGGCGGCCAGAACCTCGACGACAGCGGCACCAGCGCGATCGTGCGCGGCGCGCTGCTGGCCCCGCGGCGGTTCGCGCTGGTGCTCGACAGCGAGGAGCTGTGGACGGCCAAGCTCGACGGCACCGACCCACGAAAGGTGCTCACCGTCTCCTACGCCGACGATCTGAAAGACATCGCCGTCTCGCCCGACGGCGACACGGTCGCGATGATCACCAGCCGCGGCATCGAGCTCGTCGGCATCAACGGCAGAGGTCGCCGCCTGCTGCTCAACGCGCCCAGCGCCGGCGGCAGCGGCGACGGCCCACAGAGTCCGTCGAGCGTCGCGTTCTCACCCACCGGCGACGGCCTGGCGATAGCGGCTTACTCCCCTGTCGACTTCGCAACCGGGATCTACTCGCTCGACATCGCGACCGGAACCGCGCTGCGGCTCGACGCGGGCTGGACGCCCGATGTGCCCTACACCGACCGTGACCTCCCGAGCTACTCGCCCGACGGCGGCCGGCTGACCTACCTGGCCCGCAACGGCAGCCAGACGGCGATCGTGACCGCAGCCGCCAACGGGACCGGCGAAAGAGCGGTAGAGATCGGCGGCGACGTCCAACAGGACACCGTCACGTCCAAGCCCCGCTTCTCGGAAGACAACAGCATGATCGTCTTCTCCGGCCTCCCGCTCGGCGACTACTGCGGCTACGCGATCCACGGGATCGACATCGCCACGCAGACGCTCACCCCGAACCTGCCCAGCCAGACCAGAAACTGCAACCTCTCCTTCACCGCTCCCAGCTGGACGGGCCCCGGCTCCACCGTCCTCACCGCCTACTCCTACGACACCTCGCCGACCAGCGTCGCGACCGGCATCAAGACCGTCGACGTCGAGACCGGCGACCTCGACCTCCTCGTCCCGTCAACCGGCAAGCCCATCACCGCCCTCGAGCTGCCGCAAGTGAGCGTGCCGGCCGTGAGCGTCGAAGCGGAGAACGACGAGGTCTACAGCAACGGCACCGACCCGGCGGTCTTCCGTGTTCGCGGCGTCGATCGTGCGCTCGGCATCCAGACGTTCGGCTACGGCCCGAGCGCGACGACCCCTACCGACACCTGGACGGTCGAGTGCGACAGCCTCTGTCCTCGAGACGTGACGCACGAGTTCTCAGTCGTGACGACCAGACTGCCGGAGGGCGCGAACACGCTTGCGGCGTGGGCGCAGAACGCGGCTGGGACGACCGGACACACCAGCGGGCGGGTGATCGTCGACCGCACGGCGCCCGTGGCAGCCGCGGATGCCGGCGTCTACGAGTCTGGCGCGACTGCGCAGACGGCGACGGTGTCCTGGTATCCGGGCTATGACGGTGACCTCCCCGGAGGCATCCCGGGCGCGGGCGTCGCCGAGGAGCAGGTGCGCTGGTCGACGCCGTCGACAGGCTGGTCGGCGTGGCAGGACGCGGCGCCGGGCTTCGTCGAGTTGAGATCGATTGCGTCGAACACGCAGATCACGGTCGAGATCAGAACCACCGACACCGTCGGAAACTCCTCCACGTACTCCGGGGAGGCTGATTGGAGCCCCCCGCCGCCGGACCCTGACGAAGAGATCACCGGGATAGATTGGGACGACGAAGAGCCGGGCTTCTCAGCCCTGATCGGTCGGCGGTGCACCAGAGCGAGCCTGACGGGCCCCGGACTCACCAACTACAACGGTCAGTTTGCTTCCGGAGTGTTGGGCAAGGCTGAGGTGACATGCCCGGCGAGCGGAATGGGGAGAAAGCCGCGACTCAACGTCGAGCTCTGCGTGCTGACCGACGAGCGAGATCCGGGAACCTTCGACACTGAGATCGACTGCGACAGCGTCGTGCTGCGTGAGAAGACGACGGCATACATGACTGCAGCAACGGAGTGTCGTCCCGATACGCAGTCGTACCTGCTCCGGGTACGTGCGTGGTCGGTTCCGGTCCGGAGAGGCAGTTCCTGGACCAAGACGTCGAGCATCAGAAGCCTTGACTGCAACAACGCTGGCGCGTGGCGCAGCAAGGCCGCTCGCGACCCTTCCGGTGAGCTGGCTCGAAATCTCTCCGCCGCGGACGATCGGCCTCCAAGAAACCTCGACGGGAGTACGACGGGGACGCACAACGGGTTCGTCGCCCGCCACCTGATACCGCCGCAAGACGAACTCGAGTTGGCTGCGCACCTTCAGGCGTTGGCGTGGTCGTGCGGCATCACCCCCAACGACGCCCGGAACGGGGTGTGGCTGCGCGGAACGACGCTGAAGAACGTGGGCGATGGCGGCGCTCGCAGAGCGAGCGCTCGCTTTCGCGCTGTCAGCAACGACGGACAGGATCGTGCCTACCACGAGGATCTGACGATCCTGTACTACAGATATGTGTTCGTTCGGCTCGATGCAGCACGCGAGAGCAGTGGCAACTGCCCCACCGCGAGAGCAGCCGGCATCCTCGCTCAGGTCCGACAGGAACTGAAAGACGGCGTGATAGGCGGTGGCGCCAACGAGTCGCTCAGACAGGTCGCGACGAAGTACGCACCAAAGATATATCGCGACATGGAGGAGCCGACGCCACTGCTGTCGCCGCAGTCGATCGTCAGCAATGTCGCCAGACACGGCTCGTCGGTGGAGCGCAACCGCCTGTGTCGGGGCCGCAACCCGTGTGATCCTTTGGCGACCGCGGGCGGCAGCCCGGAGTTGACGCTTCCTTTCCTGCGCAGTGGACGCTATCCGTCCGGCGCGAGAGTCAGCGGACGAGACTATCTCGACGAGGTCGGGACCGAGGAGGAGAAGATCCAGGACTCGGTCGACATCTATGGCAGCAACCCCGACTGGCAGGACCCCGCCTACGTGCGGTTCTGGACCTCGGGGTCGGTCGGCTGGGTGCAGTACTGGCTCTTCTACTACTACAACACGGCTCCTGCGGGGTTCGAGCAGGGACATCACGAGGGTGACTGGGAGATGGTTCAGGTCCGCTACCGTCGCGAAAGCAACGGTCTGTGGTCGGACCCCGACCGGGTGACCTACAGCAACCACAGAGACGCGCATGCCATCTCCTGTCCGTGGAGCACCGTGGACGAGGTCGACCCCTTCACAGGCGAAACGTCATTCCAGGTCTATCCCGGTGCAGGAACCCACGCGAACTTCCACCGCCCGGGAGTCTTCGACGGAGCCGCCTTCGGCCTCGCCAAGGACCTCGCCCGAGGCCAGAACCTCACCGGCCGGCCGAGACTGAGATTCCTCGCGGCAGGCGCGTCGTGGCTGAGATGGCCGGGCAGATGGGGCAGCACCGAGCAAGGGGCGAGTCCGACAGATTCACCGAGCCCTCTCGGTCCGGCACAGCAGGGCAAGAAATGGGACAACCCGTCGGCGTTCGACGCGCAAGCCCGCCGCTGCGAAGACGTCGAGCCGGAATCGGAGATCGTCGGTGGCCGTCAGGCAGCCCCGCTGACGATCGACGACGCCCGTTACGAGGACGGTGCGGTCCAAGTCGACTGGGAAAGCAACCAGCCTGACCGAGACATCGAGATCGTGTGGACCGTTACGCCGGCAGACGAGGTCGGCGCGGTCTCGCAGATCATTCCCGTCCGCGGCGCCTCAGGGCGCGTCACGATCCCGTGGAGACGTGGTCAGGCGCCCGCCAAGGTGCGTGCGACCGAGGTCGGCGAGAACGGCTCGCGCAGCCCGATCGTGATCGAGCACCAGGTCGATGGTTGACATCGACCATGACGTCATCCGGGCAGCGCATCGATGAGTGCTGACGCGCTGCGCTTGGTCGACCAGGTGCTGGGCGTCGCCGAGCTGGTGCTCGTCCCATTCAGCCTGGTCTGGCTGGCTGCGGCAGTCGTGCAGCGGGATCGGCGTGCAACCGGTCCGTTGGCGTTGGCGGCGGTGCTGGCGTTGACGATCGCGCAACCGTTCGGGTTGAAGGCCGTGCCGTTGAGCTCGAGCGGACTCGTCTCCGGCGGCGTGGTGCGCGAGGACGCGACAGCAGTGCATAGCGTGAAGCTGTTGGGAGTGCCCGTGTTCGGCTTCAAGCCCTACACACGCGATCTGTGGAACCCCAATGGTGGCGATGGCGGAGAGCCTCCGACAGCGCTGAAGGTGCGAACGTGGGTCTGGCCCGGAATCCTGTGGAGTTCGACCAAGGTCGAGGAGCTGTGCGGGAACAAACTCCAACCGTGTTGGGATCCCGATGACGATCCGGCCGGCAGACGGTCGCGCCTGCAGCTGCTGAGATCCGGCGATGGCGACTGGCGGTACCTGATCCTCCG
Organism: Conexibacter woesei DSM 14684; assembly: GCF_000025265.1. GTDB lineage: Bacteria > Actinomycetota > Thermoleophilia > Solirubrobacterales > Solirubrobacteraceae > Conexibacter > Conexibacter woesei. The sequence goes on along the minus strand of NC_013739.1, from coordinate 4,385,037 downwards.
AGCGGACGGACGGCGACCGGAGCCGGTGGCCGCCGGCGAACCACTCGATCGGTTCAACGGCGGTCGCTACGAGTTGCGGCCCGGGGTGGTGTCGACGGCGGGGCTGATCTACTGGGGGCTCGTCGCCGCGCTCGCCACCGCGTTGCTGCTGCGACGGCGCAGTCCACGGCCGCCGGTCGAATCCACGGGCTAGACTCGCTCGCATGGCCGAGCTGCCGCAGCGCGTGCGGATCCGGGAGGTCGGACCGCGCGACGGGTTCCAGAACGAGCCCGAGACGATCGACACGTTCGACAAGGTGCGGCTGATCGACCAGCTCGGCCGCAGCGGCCTGCGGCGGATGGAGGTGACGAGCTTCGTGCGGCCGGACGTGATCCCGCAGCTGCACGACGCCGCCGCGGTGCTGGAGGCGATCGAGGTGCCGCCGGAGGTCAGCCTCAGCGTGCTGATCCCGAACGAGCGCGGGCTCGACCGCGCGCTGGAGCACCGCGACCGCTTCCACGAGGTCTCCGTCTTCCTGTCCGCCTCCGAGACGCACAACCGCAAGAACGTCAACCGCTCGATCGCCGAGTCGCTCGACGGGCTGCGGCGCGTGCTTGACCGCGCGCGCGAGGCCGGGCTGCGCTGCGAGGGCGTGATCGCGACGTCGTTCGGCTGTCCCTACGAGGGTCGCGTGCCGCCGGAGCGGGTGGCGCAGATCGCGGCCGCGCTGCGCGACGCCGGGGCGCAGGAGGTCGGCTTCGGCGACACGACCGGGATGGCCAACCCGCGGCAGGTGCGGGAGCTGTTCCCGCAGTGGCGCGAGGCGCTCGGCGCCTCAGACGACGTCGAGCTGACCGCCCACTTCCACAACACGCGCGGCCAGGGGCTCGCCAACGTGCTCGCCGCGCTCGACGTCGGCGTCGACTCGTTCGAGTCGAGCTTCGGCGAGCTGGGCGGCTGTCCCGTGCCCGCTGGCGCGACGGGCAACATCGCGACCGAGGACCTCGTCTCGATGCTGGAGGAGATGGGGATCGACACCGGCGTCGACCTGCCCGCGCTCGTCGTCGCGAGCGGGATGGTGCGCGACGTGCTCGGCCGCCCCCTCGGCTCGCACGTCTCGACCGCCGGGCCGGTCGAGTGGAACCCGCCGGCCCCGCCGTCCTAGGGCGTCATGCACAGTCCCGGACGTGACGTTGGGCGCGCGGCACAGGCGCGGCGCGGTCGCTCGGCGGTAGCGTGGCGACGATGCCGAGCGAGCGAGGAGCTCGCCGCGGTGAGTGACCTGTCGGAGTCCCTGGGCGTCGCGCTGCGATGGCTCGAAGACGGCCGCCGGGTCGTCGCGGCGACGTTGGTCGAACTGGAGGGCTCGGGGCCGATCGACCCCGGCGCGACGATGCTGATCGGCGACGGCGGCGACGTCGAGGGGTCGGTCACCGGCGGCTGCGTCGAGGGCGCGGTCGTCGAGGAGGCCGGGCGGATCCTCGCCGGCGGGCCGCCGGTCGTGCGGCGCTACGGGATCTCCGACGCGCTCGCCGGCTCGGTCGGGCTGACCTGCGGCGGCATCGTGCAGATCTTCGTCCGCGAGCTGGGCGCGGAGCAGCTGGAGCCGCTGCGCGCGGTCGCCGACGCGATCGAGCGCGGCGAGCCGGCCGCGCTCGCGTCGCTGATCGACGGCCCCGGCGCCGGAAGCACGCTCGCGCTCGTCGGCGACGACGAGGTCCACGGGCGGCTCGGCTCGCCGCTGCTGGAGCGCAACGTCGCCGCCGACCTGCGCGCGACGCTCGGCACCGGCGCCGCGCGCACCGCCCGCTACGGCGAGGACGGCGCGAAGGCGGCGGAGGGGCTGCGCGTCCACCTGCAGCCGCACGCCGTCGCGCCGCGGATGATCGTCTTTGGTGCCAACGACTACTCGGCCGCGCTCGCGCCGGCCGCGCACGGGCTCGGCTATGACGTCACGATCTGCGACGCGCGCGAGCCGTTCCTGCGCTCGTCGCGCTACGCGCGCGCCGCGACGACCGTCGTCGGCTGGCCGCAGGACGTGCTCGCGGGGCTGCGGCTGAGCGCGCGCGACGCGGTGCTCGTCTTCACGCACGACCCGAAGTTCGACGAGCCGGCGCTGCTGGCGGCGCTCGACAGCGGGGCCGGCTACGTCGGCGCGCTCGGCAGCCGCCGCACGACCGCGGACCGCAACCGGCGGCTGCGCGAGGCCGGCGTCGCCGAGGTCGCGATCGAGCGGATCTTCGCCCCCTGCGGGCTCGACATCGGCGCCGCCTCGGCGGCTGAGGCGGCCGTCGCGATCCTGGCCGAGATCGTCGCCGCGCGGACCGGCCGCGAGGGCCGTTCGCTGCGTGCCGGCGAGGGCGAGATCCGCCCCCGCCGAGCTGTCGCAACCGCGCGCTGAGCGCCCTTCCGCACGTCCAGAACCTGGGCGTGCAGCACAGGATTTTCACGTTCTCTGTGCTGAGTGACTGAAGACCGCGGTCCCGCGGCGGTCGGATCATTGGGCCGCAGTCTGTGGAGGAGCAGGCCGCATCGATCGGGTTCTCACGAGCTGGGAGTGCAGGCATGCAACTGACGCGAGAGGTCCGCCGGGCCGTCGTCGCAGCAGGTCTCGTCATCGCCGCCGGAGGCGCGCTCGCCGCGTGCGGCAGCAGCGACTCGTCGTCCTCGTCCTCGACCGCGGCGTCCGCGTCCGGGACGACGAGCGGAGCGACGACAGGGGGCGGGAGCGACAAGGAGGTGCGGATCGGCTTCCTGCCGCTGACGCAGGCGAATCCGTACATCCAGGCGACCCTCAGAGGGATCGAGAAGTCCGCCGCCGAGAACGGTGGCACCGTGCAGCAGGTCTTCGACGGCGGGTTCGACGCCGCCAAGCAGTTCTCGCAGTGCCAGGACGCGATCGCGTCGGGCAAGTTCGACGCGCTGATCGTCGTCCCGGTCGACTCGAGCATCGCCGCCTGCATGGAGGACGCGATCGCGAAGGGAATCAAGGTCGCCAACACCGACTTCCCCGTCGGCCCCGACCCGACCTCGTCCGAGCCGCAGCTCGAGGGCCAGACGGCGACGGTGCTCGACCCGCCCGACCTGCGCGGCCAGTGGATCTTCGAGCTGGTGCAGAAGGGCTGCGAGGGCGCCGACCCGTGCAAGTTCGCGCTGCTGACCGGCGCCTTCGCCGACCCCTACAGCCAGGCGGTCATCGACGTCGTCAGACGCAAGGTCAAGGAGACGCCCGGCTTCGAGCTGGTCGCGGTCAAGGAGGGCGGCTACCTGCCCGACCCGTCGCTGAAGGCGACGCAGGACATCCTCCAGGGCACGCCTGACCTGAACGTGATCGCGACGACGTCGGACCCGATGACCGAGGGCGCCGAGCAGGCCGTCGAGGCGGCCGGCAAGACCGACCAGGTCAGACTGATCGGCGGCGGCGCCGCGGCGGCCTCCTACACCGCGATCCCCGACGGGCGCTGGGTCGGGACGTTCCTGTCGCTGCCCGAGGACGAGGGCGCGATCGCGACCGACCTGCTGATCCGCGCCGTCCGCGGCGAGGAGATCAGCGAGGGCATCAGCGCCGTCGAGAAGAGCGGGCTGCCGCCGGTCGTGACGAAGGACAACTTCGCCGAGCTGCAGAGACAGCTGCCGGCGGCGCAGTGGTAGCGCAGCCCTCACGCGTGCAGCCGCCGCACGTCGAGGTGCGCGGGCTGGAGAAGCGCTACGGCGGCGTGCACGCGCTCGCCGGCGTCGACCTCGCGATCGCGCGGGGCACGATCCACGGCCTCGTGGGCGAGAACGGCGCCGGCAAGTCGACGCTCGGCAAGTCGATCACCGGGGTCGTCGCGGCCGACGCGGGCACGATCGAGGTCGAGGGGCGAGCGGTCGCGTACCGCTCGCCTCGCGACGCGCTCGCCCGCGGCATGACGATCATCGCGCAGGAGCTGGCGCTGCTGCCGGCGCGGACGGTGATCGACAACGTCTTCCTCGGGATCGAGCCGCGCCGCGCGAGCGTCGTCGACCGGCGGCGGCTGCGGCGCCGCTACGACGAGCTGTGCGCGCACGCCGGCTTCGCGCTCGACCCGCGCGCGCTCGTCGGCTCGCTGCGCACGGCCGACCAGCAGAAGGTCGAGATCCTGCGCGCACTGGCACGCAACGCCGAGCTGATCGTGATGGACGAGCCGACCGCGACGCTGACGGCGGACGAGTCGGCGCGGCTGTTCTCCGACATCCGCGCGCTGCGCGAGCGCGGCACGACGGTCGTCTACGTCTCGCACTTCCTCGACGAGGTGCTGGCGCTCGCCGACGTCGTCACGATCATGCGCGACGGCCGCGTCGTGCGCTCCGCGGCGGCGTCCGCCGAGACCTCGCAGACGCTGATCAGTGGGATGCTCGGGCGCTCGCTCGACGTGATCCACCCGCCGAAGCGGCCGCCCGCGGCCGACGCGCCGATCGTCTGCAGCGCCGAGTCGATCAGCCGCGGCGCGGCCGTGCGCGACGTCACGCTGCACGTCCGCGCCGGCGAGATCGTGGGCCTCGCGGGGCTGATCGGCGCCGGCCGCTCGGAGCTGGCGCGCGCGATCTTCGGCGCCGACCGCCGCGACGGCGGCCGCGTGCTGATCGACGGCGTCGACGTCAGCCCCCGCACGCCGCGCGCGGCGATCAGAGCGGGGATCGCGATGCTGCCCGAGAGCCGCAAGGAGCAGGGCCTGCTGATGGGTCGCTCGGGCGTCGAGAACATGACGCTGCCGCACCTGCGGGAGGTCAGCGGCCTGGTCGTCTCCGGCGGCCGCCAGCGCGCCGTCGCGGCCGACCTCGGCGGCGTCGTCGAGCTGGCTGCGACGCGCGAGCGCGCGCCGGTGTCCGACCTCTCCGGCGGCAACCAGCAGAAGGTGCTGTTCGCGAAGTGGCTCTACCGCACGCCGCGGCTGCTGATCGTCGACGAGCCGACGCGCGGCGTCGACGTCGGCACCAAGCGGGCGATCTACGAGCTGATCTGCGGGCTGGCGGAGCAGGGGATCGGCGTGCTGGTGATCTCCTCCGAGCTGGAGGAGGTGCTCGGTCTCTCGCACCGCGTGCTGGTGATGCGCGGCGGGCGGCTGGTGGCCGAGCTGACCGGCGCCGCGGCGACCGAGCAGAACGTGATGGGCGCGGCGTTCGGCGCGCTCGAGACTGAGAGCGAGGCAGCATGAGCACGAAGGACGCGACCGCGATCGAAGCGCCGGCCGGGGTCGGCTGGAGACGGCTGCGGCTGGGGGCCGTGCGCGACTACGGCGTCGTCATCAGCACGATCGCGCTGTTCGTCGTGCTGTCGTTCTCCAGCTCGGCGTTCCTGACCAGCACGAACCTGCTCAACCTCGCCGAGCAGCAGGTGACGCTCGGGATCGTCGCGTGCGCGGCGACGCTCGTGATCATCGCGGGCGGCTTCGACCTCTCGATCGGCGCGGTCTTCGCGCTCAGCAGCGTCGTCGCCGCGAAGGTCGCGACGACGACGAGCCCGACGCTCGGGCTCGTCGCCGGGATCCTGACCGGCCTGCTGTGCGGCGCGGTCAACGGCGGCGTCTCGACGATCGGCCGGATCAACTCGTTCATCGCGACGCTCGCCTCCTCGATCATCATCCGCGGGCTCGCGCTCGTCGTCACCGCCGGCTTCTCGATCGCGGTCGCCGATCCTGGCTTCCGCGGCCTCGGCAACGACAAGCTGCTCGGGATGCGGCTGTCGATCTGGATCCTCGTCGCGTTCGCCGGGATCCTCTGGTTCCTGCTCGCGCGCACGACCTTCGGCCACTACGTCTACGCCGCCGGCGGCAACGCCGAGGCGGCGCGGCTGTCGGGCATCCGCGTCAACGCCGTGCGCGCCGCGACGTTCGCGATCTCGGGCCTCGGCGCCGGCATCGCGGGCGTGCTCGTGACCTCGCGCGTCGGCACCGCGCAGGCCGACGTCGGCGTCGGCCTGGAGCTGACCGCGATCGCCGCGATCGTCGTCGGCGGGACGTCGATCGCCGGCGGCGCCGGTGCGATGTGGCGGACGCTGCTGGGCGTCACGCTGCTGGCGCTGATCGGCAACGGCTTCAACCTGCTCAGCATCGACTCGATGTACCAGGACATCTTCACCGGGGCGCTGATCATGGCCGCCGTGGGGATCGACGCATGGGCGCGCAAGCGGAGCGCTTGAAGGGGTGTGCGGGCGTTGTCACGCCTGCTCCGTGAGACGCATCTCGTCCGCGGCATCCTCGGCTTCCCAGCGCAGCAGGTCGCCCGGCTGGCACTCGAGGGCCTCGCAGAGCGCGGCGAGGGTTGCGAAGCGCACCGCCTTGGCGCGGCCGTTCTTGAGGACCGCCAGGTTCGCGGGCGTTATCCCCACGCGGTCCGCAAGCTCGCCGACGGACATCTTGCGGCGGGCCAGCATCACGTCGATGTCGACGGCGATCGGCATCAGATGACCTCGTTCAGCTCAGCCTTCAGCTGCGTCGCTTCGGCGTCGCGGGCGACGGCCTGGGCGAGCAGCATTCGCAGCACGAGCACGATGAGTGCGACGCCGAGGACGGCGACGCCGATGCCGCCCATGATGAGGGTGACGCCGGGGTCGTCGCCCTGGTCGGGCGCGTTGATGGCGGTGACGGTGAACCACACGAGGGCGGCCGCCACGATCGCGCCGATCACGATGTCCACGTAGCGGAAGGCGGCGTCGGAGAACACGGTTCCGCGGCGCACCATCGTCACCAGCCGCCACACGCAGACGAGGGCGACCTGGACCGTCACCATGCCCACGATCGTGATGAGTCGCAGCGACGTCAGCGGGAGCGAGCCGTCCTCCGGGTCGTTCCCGCTGATCAACGCCCACACCATCAGCACCTGGATGAGCACAGTTCCGGTGAGCACCACCGCAAGCACGGTGCGCAGGGCCTGCACGGTCAGTCTTCCCATCGTCCCTCCTATCGAGTCACGATGGTAATCTATCGAATCTCGATAGGTAAGACAAGCGAAGCCGGCGTCACACGCGAGACTGCTCCGCTCAGCCCAGCGACCGCGAACGGCACGCGAGCTGGAGCATCAGCCGCGTGTCGGGGTCGCCGGCGTCGACGTCGAGCTCGTCGAATATGCGCTTGATGCGGTACGCGACGGCGTTGCGGTGCAGGTGCATCGCCTCGGCGGTGCGGATCAGCGAGCCCTGGTTGTCGAGGTAGATCCGCAGCGTCTCTATCGCCGCGTCGCGCTTGCGCTCGCCGAGCCGGTCGAGCGGCTTCAGCAGCGCGTCGACCGCCTCGCGCGCGGAGTCCGACGCGTACCACTCCAGCAGCGTCCGCTGGATCCCGACCTCGTCGAAGCTGGTCGCGACGTTGACGCGATCGGCGGCGCGCCCGGCCGCGACGGCGGCGCGCGCCTCGGCCGTCGTCGTGCGCAGGCCGGTGTGGCCGATGTGGACCGTCCCGACGCCGCAGAAGACGCGCACCTCGGGCATCCGGCTCGTGATCCGCTGGACGATCTGCTGCGAGGCGACCGCCATGTCGCGGCCGCCGCGCCCGCCCGGGTCGCTGCGGCTCATCCGCACCAGCAGCAGCGACGAGGCCAGCTGCGCGCGGTGCCAGACGCCGCCCGCGGTGTGCGCGGCGTCGAGCCCGAGCCGGCCGACGCGCTCGGACAGCCGCGAGGAGCGCAGCTCGTCGCCGTCGGTCAGCTCGGCGAGGTTGTCGACCTCGACCTGGACGGCGGCGTGCCAGCCGTCGATCGCGAGGTCGGCCGCGCGCATCCGCGTCAGCAGGCGGTCGCCCGCGCCGCTGGGCGCGAGCAGGAACTCCGCCAGCAGCTCGCCGCGCGAGCGGATCGGCGCGTCGTCGGCCTGTCGCTGGGCGTTGCGCGCGCGCCCGATCGCGGAGGCTGCGAGGTGGGCGACGGCGCGCCGCGCGACCGCGTCCTGGCCGGCTCCGGCTGGCGCGCAGACCGAGCCGTCGGGCTCGTTGTCGACCCGCAGCGCCGCTTCGACGTCGCCCTCCTCCGGCGGTCGCAGCTCCAGCGGCACGCCGCTCGCCTCGCTCGCGGCCGCGAGCAGCTCCTCGGGCGTGCAGTCGGTCGCCTCGCCGTGCTCCAGCGCCGCGATCGTCCGCTCGATCGTCGCGATCGCCGCCTCCGGTCCGCCGCCCAGCTCGCGCTCGGCCGCGATCAGCAGCCGCGCGATGTCGGCGTCGGGCGCCGCGCTGAGGATCGTGACGCCCGTCCGCTCGGCGATGTTGACGGCCGTCGCCGGCAGCTCCTCGCGGCCGTCGGTCAGCACGACCGCGGCGGCGTGGTGGGCGCCGGCGGACCGCACGGCGACGTCGAGCCGGTAGCCGACCGCCTCGGCGGAGGCGACGTGGGAGAGGATCACGAGCGCCCCGCGGGGCGCCTGTTCGAGGGTGCCGACGTCTTCCGCGAGGGCGACCGATCGGACCTCGGCGGGTGTCGCTGGGCCGGCCAGCCGGTTGAACAGTCCGCGGACCGCCGGCGCCTCCAGGAACGCGTCGAGTGTGCGCATGCGGCGCAGTATGCGCGGATTGGCTGCTGGGCACAAGGAAGCCGTTCTCTTGGTGCAGAACGCCGAAGACGCGCCCGCACGCGATCCCGAAGATGCACTCATCGACCTCATGCGGAACGCTTCTCGGATCGTCACGGACTCTGGCTCGCTCGACTCGCGCTCGGCGCGGGTGATCGACGTCGACCACCTGCCGGTGCTCGCCCGCGGCTGCGCGGTGATGGGCGCGGGCGGCGGCGGCGACTCGCTGATCGGCGTGCTGATGGCGCGCGAGGCGATACTGCGCCACGGACCGGTCCCGCTCGTCGACCTCGACGACCTGCCCGACGACGACCTCGTGATGCCGTGCGGCCTCGTCGGCGCGCCGACGGTCGCGATCGAGAAGCTGGAGAGCGGGGAGGAGGGCGTCCGCCTCGCCGAGGAGGTCCAGACGCTGCTCGGCCGGCCGGTCGCCGCGATCATGCCGTTCGAGATCGGCGGCTCCAACGGCGTGATCCCGCTGACGTGGGCGGCGCGGCTCGGACTGCCGTACGTCGACGCCGACGGCATGGGCCGCGCGTTCCCGCTGATGCCGCAGATGACGATGAACCTCGCCGGCGTCTCCTCGAGCCCCTGCCTGCTGTCCGACGAGCGGCTCAACACGCTCGTGCTGCGCACCGGCAGCGTGCAGTGGACCGAGCGGCTGCTGCGCTCGACCGTCGCCGCGTTCGGCGGCGCAGGCGTCGCCGCGCTCTACCTGATGGACGTCAAGACCGCGCGCAGAGCGACCGTCCGCGGCTCCGTCTCCAAGGCGCTGAAGATCGGCTCGGTGATCATGCGCGGCGACGTCGACCCGGTCCAGGCGATCGTGACCGAGCTGAGAGCGCAGGAGCTGATGCGCGGCAAGGTCGTCGAGGTCGAGCGCGCGACGGCCGGCGGCTTCGTGCGCGGGACCGTGCTGATCGAGGACCAGCACGACGCGACGCGGCTGCTGCGGCTGGAGATCCAGAACGAGAACCTCGCCGCGCTGGAGGACGGGCAGGTGCGCGCGTGCGTGCCGGACATCATCACCGTGCTCGACGCGGCCAGCGGCGGCGTGCTCGTGACCGAGCGGCTGCGCTACGGCCAGCGCGTGAGCGTGATCGCGTTCCCGGTCGACCCGATCTGGCGGACGCCCGAAGGGCTCGCCGTCGCCGGTCCGGGCGCGTTCGGCTACGACTTCGAGCACAGCGAGATCGGGGCGACCGATGCCGGCGATTGACCTGCGGCTCGGGATCGACGTCGGCGGCACGCACACCGACGCCGTCGTCGTCGACCGCGACGACCGGCTCGTTGCGAAGGCGAAGGTTGCGACCAGCCGCGACGTGATGGGCGGCGTCGCGGCCGCGATCGCCGCCGCCTCCGACGCGCTCGGCGACGAGCGCAGCCGCATCTCGCACGTGATGCTCGGCACGACGCACGTGACGAACGCGATGCTCCAGCGGCGCGACCTGCGGCGCGTCGCGGTCCTGCGGATCGGCGGCCCCGCGACGCGCTCGGTCCCGCCGCTGTCGACGTGGCCGAGCGACCTGCGCAACGCCGTCGTCGCCGGCTCGGCCGTCGTCGACGGCGGGGTCGAGCTGGACGGCAGCGAGATCGCCGCCTTCGACGCGGACGCGACGGCACGCTTCTTCGCCTCGGTCGCGGGCGCGGTCGACGGCGTCGCGATCACGAGCGTCTTCGCCGCCGTCTCCGCCCGTCACGAGTTGGCCGCGGCCGAGATCGCGCGCGACGTGCTCGGCGACGTGCACGTCTCGCTCAGTCGCGACATCGGCGCGATCGGCCTGATCGAGCGCGAGAACGCGACCGTCCTGAACGCGGCGCTGGTCGGGCTGGCGGAGCAGATCGCCGAGGCGCTGACCGACGCGCTCGCCGCGCACGACCTCGACCCGGCGCGCTTCCTGGCGCAGAACGACGGCACGCTGATGTCACTCGAGCACGCTCTGCGCCACCCGGTCCTGACGATCGGCTGCGGGCCGGCCAACTCGATGCGCGGCGCCGCCCACCTCGCCGGCGCGACCGACGCGCTCGTCGCCGACGTCGGCGGCACCTCGACCGAGATCGGCGCGCTCGTCGGCGGCTTCCCGTGCGAGTCCAACGACGTGATCGGCGTCGGCGGCGTGCGCACGAACTTCCGCATGCCGGCGGTCGTCGCGCTCGCCGTCGGCGGCGGCACGGTCCTGACCGACGGCGAGCGCGAGGTGCGCGTCGGCCCCGACTCGGTCGGCTACGCGCTGGAGCGCTCGGCGCTCGTCTTCGGCGGCGCGACCGCGACGCTGACCGACGCAGCCGTCGGCGCCGGGCGCGCCGACATCGGCGACGAGCGGCGCCTGCGCGACCGGCCCGAGCTGCTGCGGCGCGCGATCGAGCGCTCTGACCTGCTGCTGGCCGACGCGGTCGACCGCGCGAAGATGGTGCGTGGCGAGCCGCCGCTGATCGTCGTCGGCGGCGCCAGCTTCCTCGTCCCGGACGACCTTCCCGGCGTCGGCTCGGTGCAGCGACCCGAACACTACGAGGTCGCCAACGCGTTCGGCGCGGCGATCGCGCAGGTCAGCGGCCAGGTCGACCGGATCGTGCGCTTCGGCGCGGCCGGGCGCAGCAGCGCGCTGGAGAAGGCGCGCGAGGCGGCGCACGCGCAGGCGGTCCGCGCCGGCGCGGACCCGAACCGCACCGAGGTCGTCGAGTTCGAGGAGATCCCGCTCGCGTACCTGCCCGATCCGGCCGTGCGCGTGCGTGTGCGCGCGGTCGGTCCGCTGGGGACCGCATGAGCATCGTCGAGAGGAGTCGCAGGTGATCGGTTCGACAGCATGGGACGACGCGAACGTCGTCGCCGCGACGTCGGTGCAGGAGGCCGTCGCCACGCTCGAACGGCTGGGCGAGCGCGCCGCGCCGCTGGCCGGCGGGACGTGGATCATGCGCGCGCCGAGCCGGCGCGAGCAGCCCTGCGCGACCTACGTCGACGTGCGCGCGATCGACGAGCTGAGTGTGCTCGACGTCGCCGAGGACGGCGCCCGCGTCGGCGCCGGCGTCACCCACCAGCGGCTCGCCGCGCTCGCTCCCGACGGCTCGCTCGACGTCGTGCGCGAGGCCGCGGCGGCGTCCGCCTTCCCTGCCGTGCGGAGCGTCGCGACGGTCGGCGGCAACATCGCCGCCGCCGACTTCGCCGAGGCCGACCTGGTGCCGGCGCTGCTGGCCGCCGACGCGCGCGTCGAGCTGGCCTCCGGCGACGGGCGCAGCGTCGAGCCGCTGGCCGACTACCTGCCGCGCCGGACCGCGTCCGGGACGCCGCTGATCGCCGCCGTCGTCGTCCCGCGCGCCGCCGGCCGCCGCTCGGCGTACGAGCGGCTGACGATCCGCGCCGGCGGCGAGTACGCGGTCGCCGCGGTCGCGCTGTCGCTCGACCTCGACGACGACGGCGTCGTGGTCGCCGCGCGGCTCGCGCTCGGCGCCGTCGAGGCGACCGCCCGCCGCTTCGACGCGGAGGCGCAGGCGCTCGTCGGCGAGCGCGCCGGCGCCGGGCCGGCGCGCGCGGTTGGCGAGGCGGTCGGCAGCGCCTGCGCCGCGCGCGACGACGACGCCGCGCCGGCGTGGTACCGGCGCACGGTGCTGCCGGTGCTGGTCGAGCGGGCCGCGGCGCGGATCGCGGCGGGAGGTGCGGCATGAGCGTCGTCCTGTCGATCAACGGCCGCGAGCGGGCGGTCGACGCCGCGCCGATGACGCCGCTGCTCGCGGTCCTGCGCGACGAGCTGCACCTGACCGGCGCCAAGCTCGGCTGCGGCGAGGGCCGCTGCGGCGCCTGCACGATCCTGCTCGACGACGAGCCGGTCGTCGCCTGCCTGCTGCCGCTGGCGCTCGCCGAGGGCCGCGCCGTGCGGACCGTCGAAGGCCTCACCGGTCCCGAGCAGCCGCTGTCGCCGCTCCAGGACGCGCTGCTGGAGCACGGCGGCGTCCAGTGCGGCGCCTGCACGCCGGGGATCGCGATGTCGCTGACCGCGCTGCTGGAGCGCGATCCCGACCCCGACGAGGCGGCCGTGCAGCAGGCGCTCGCGGGCAACATCTGCCGCTGCACCGGCTACCGCAAGATCGTCGACGCGGCCCTCTCCGTCGCCGCGGGGCAGCGCGCATGAGCCGCGCGATCGGGGTCAACGCCCGCCGCAGCGACGGCGAGGACAAGGTTCGCGGCACCGCCGTCTACGGGATCGACTACGGCGAGCCCGGGATGCTGCACGCCGCGCTGCTGCGCTCCCCGCTGGCCGCCGGGCGGATCCGCTCGCTCGACGTCACGCGCGCCGCGGCGCTGCCGGGCGTGCACGCGATCGTCTCCGCTGCCGACGTGCCCGACACGACCTCCGGCTGGGTGCTGAAGGACCAGCCGATCTTCGCCCGCGAGGAGGTCCGCTTCATCGGCGAGCCGCTCGCCGCCGTCGCCGCCGACACGGCCGAGCAGGCGCGCGCCGCCGTCGCGGCGATCGAGCTGGAGCTGGACGAGCTGGAGCCGATCCTCGACCCCGAGCGCTCGCTCGAACCGGGCCAGCGCGTGATCCACCCCGGCTGGGAGGCGTACGGCACGCTCGCGCCCGGCCCGCGCGAGGGCAACATGGCGTGGCTGGCGACGCTCGACAGAGGCGACGTCGACGCCGCGTTCGCCGCCGGCCACCTGATCGTCGAGGGCGAGTACCGCACGCAGCGTCAGCACCAGTCGTCGATCGAGCCGCACGTCGCGGTCGCGCGCTACGAGCAGGGACGCTTCGTCGTCCACACGCCGACGCAGTACCCGTACCTCGTGCGCGACCGGCTGGCCGAGCTGCTGGCGGTGCCGGCGTCGCGGATCCGCGTCGTCGTGACGACGATCGGCGGCGGCTTCGGCGGCAAGATCGACGCGCTGCTGGAGCCGTACGCCTGCGTGCTGGCGCGGCGCACCGGACGGCCGGTGCGGCTCGTCAACAGCCGCACCGAGGAGCTGCAGACCGCCGGCCCGCGCGACAACGCGGTCGTGCGGCTGCGCACCGCTGTCGCGCAGGACGGCACGCTGCTGGCGCAGGAGGGCGAGGCGATCCTCGACAACGGCGCCTACAGCGGCGAGGTCGTCGCCTGCGCCGCGATCCCGGCGCTCGTCTTCGGCGGGACCTACCGGATCCCCGCCGTCCGCTACAGAACCCGCGTCGCGTACACGAACACGACGCCGACGGCCGCGTTCCGCGGCGTCAGCGCGCCGTACTCGATGTTCGCCGTCGAGCAGCACCTCGACCAGATCGCGCGCGAGCTGGCGATCGACCGCCGCGAGCTGCGGCGGCGCAACGTCGTCCAGCCGGGTGACGCGATCGTCAACGGGCAGGTGCTCGACGACGCCGTCTTCGACGAGGCGCTCGCGCGCGTCGACGAGATCGCCTCGTGGGACGCCGCCGTCGCCGCGCGCAGACCGCTGCGAGGGATCGGGATCGGCGCGCTGACGTGGCTGACGAACCCGAGCCCCGGCGGCGCGACCGTGAAGGTCAACGAGGACGGCACGGTGACGGTGATCAGCGCCGGCGCCGAGATCGGCAGCGGCGCGATGGCGACCGGCGTGCGGCAGATCGTCGCCGAGGAGCTGGGCGTCCCGGTCGACGACGTGCTGCTCGCGGCGTCGGACACCGACGTCGGCACCTACGACGGCGGCGCGCAGGGCAGCCGCACGATGTTCTCGCTCGGCAACGCCGCGCTCGACGCCTGCGACGGCGTGCGCAGACAGCTGCTGGAGACGGCGGCCGGGATGCTGGAGGCGGCCGTCGAGGACCTCGAGCTGGCCGACGGCTGCGTCGGCGTGCTCGGCACGCCCGACTCGCGCGTGCCGCTCGCCGCCGTCGCGCAGACGGCGCTGTGGACCGGCGGCCCGATCTCGGCCTCCGGCAAGCACATCTCGCCGCCGGTCCAGTTCGACGCCGGCTGCGTCACCGGCGCCCTCTTCACCGGCTTCAACGCCGCGACCTACCACGTGCACCAGGCCGAGGTCGAGGTCGACCCCGACACCGGCAAGGTGACGGTGCTGCGCTATGTCGTCGCGCAGGACGTCGGCCGCGCGATCAACCCGCAGCAGATCGAGGGCCAGATCGAGGGCGGCGTGCTGCAGGGGATCGGCTACGCGCTGTTCGAGGACCTGCGCGTCCGCGACGGCGCCGTCGTCGACGACAGCCTGGAGAGCTACCGGCTGCCGACCGTCTTCGACGCCCCGCCGATCGACATCGCGCTGCTGGAGAACCCCTGCCCGTACGGCCCGTTCGGCGCCAAGGGCGCGGCCGAGCCGTCGATCATCCCGGTCGCCGCGGTGATCGCGAGCGCCGTCTCCGACGCGATCGGAAGACCCGTCACGCAGCTGCCCGTCACGCCGTTCGAGGTGCTGCGGCTGCTCGGCCGCGACCACTCGTCCGCCTCTCTCAGCCCGACTCCGGAAGGAACCCGATCGTGACCACCCCGTCTCTCTCCGGCTCGCCGCTGGGACTCGTCGTCTCCAGCCAGGCGCCGCCCGAGCGCATCCCGCAGATCGCCGCTGCCGTCGAGCGGCTCGACTTCGGCGAGCTGTGGCTGCCGGAGGACTACTTCTTCGGCGGCGGGGTCGCCTCGGCGATGGCCGCGCTCGCCGCGACCGAGCGGATCCCGGTCGGGATCGGCGTCGTCTCGGCGGTCGCCCGCCATCCCGCACTGCTGGCGATGGAGCTGGCGACGATCGAGCGGCTGCACCCCGGCCGCATCCGGCCCGGCATCGGCCTCGGCGTGCCGCACTGGATCGGCCAGATGGGCCTGACGCCGCCGTCGTCGCTGGCGACGCTGCGCGAGACGCTGATCGGCGTGCGGGCACTGCTGCGCGGCGAGACGGTGACGGCCGAGGGCCGCGTCTTCACGTTCGACGAGGTCAAGCTGACGCATCCCGTCGAGGAGGTCCCGCCGCTGTACATGGGCGTGCTCGGGCCGAAGATGCTCCAGCTCGCCGGCGAGGTCGCCGACGGCACCGTCGTCTCCGTGCTGGCCGGTGCCGCCTACCTGCGCTGGCTGCGCGAGCGCGTCGCCGAGGGCCAGGCGCGCGCCGGCCGCGAGGGCGAGCACCACCGCGTCGCGACGTTCGCGCTCTACGGCGTCGACGCCGACTCCAGACGCGCGAAGCAGGCGCTGCGCGAGGTCGCGGCGTTCTACCTCGCGGCCGTCCCCAAGAGCGCGCTGACCGACGTCTACGGCGTCGGCGAGGAGCTGACCGACATGGTCCAGCGCGGCGGCGCCGACGCGGCAGCGCTGATCGCGCGTGAGATGCCCGAGCAGTGGGTCGAGGACCTCGTGATCGCCGGCGATCCGGACGAGTGCGCGGCGAAGATCCAGGCGCTGCTCGACGCCGGCTCGGACTCGGTGCTGCTGTTCCCGACCGACCACGAGCAGACGGAGGCCGTCGCGCAGCTGACCGCGCGCGAGGTGCTGCCGCAGCTGCGCCAGACGGCGGCGTCGGCATGAGCGGGCGCGAGGTTCGCTACGGCTACAAGGCCTCGGCGGAGCAGTTCGCGCCGCGCGAGCTGATCGACGTCTCGGTCGCCGCCGAGCAGGCCGGCTTCACGTCGGTCGCCGTCTCGGACCACTTCCAGCCGTGGCGCCACAAGACCGGCCACGCGCCGTGCTCGATCGCGTGGCTGCCGGCGCTCGGCGAGGGTACGTCGACCGCGATGCTCGGCACGAGCGTGCTGACGCCGACGCTGCGCTACCACCCGTCCGTGATCGCGCACGCGTTCGCGACGACCGCCTGCCTGAACCCGGGGCGCGTCTTCCTCGGGATCGGCAGCGGCGAGGCGATGAACGAGAACCCCGCGATCGGGATCGAGTGGCCGAAGTTCGCCGAGCGCTCCGGGCGGCTCGCCGAGGCGGTCGCGCTGATCCGCCGGCTGTGGGCCGAAGAGCGCGTGACGTTCGAGGGCAACTACTACCGGACCGTGCGCGCGACGATCTACGACCGTCCGCCGGAGCCGATCCCGATCTACGTCGCGGCCGGCGGTCCGAAGGCCGCGCAGCTCGTCGGCCGCATCGCCGACGGCTTCATCTGCACGAGCGGCAAGGCCCCCGACCTCTACACGAGACTGCTGGAGGCGGTCGCCGCCGGTGCCGAGCAGGCCGGCCGCGACGTCTCGGAGATCGACAACATGATCGAGATCAAGGTCTCCTACGACCACGACCGCGCGTTCGCGATGCGCGCGTGCGAGTGGTGGGCGGCGCTGGCGCTCAGAGCGGAGGAGAAGAGCGGCGTCGAGGACCCGGTCGAGATGGAGCGGCTGGCCGACGCTGCCGCCGATCGCGCCCACACGCGCTTCATCGTCTCCGACGATCCCGACGACGTCGTCGCGCGGATCGCGCCGTACGTCGAGCTGGGCTTCACGAACCTCGTCTTCCACTTCCCCGGCGAGGACCAGCGGCGCGCGATCGCGCAGTTCTCCGCCGACGTCCTCCCACGGCTGCGGGCGCGCTTCAGCGAGCCCGTCGCGGCGGTCTAGATGCGCGTCGGGATCGACGTCGGCGGCACCAACACCGACGCCGTGCTGATGGACGGCGACCGTGTGCTCGCCGCCGTCAAGCGCGGGACGACCGCGGACGTGACGGCCGGGATCGTCGCCGCCCTCCAGGGCGTGCTCGACGAGGCGGGCGCGACGCCCGCCGGCGTCGAGGCGGTGATGATCGGCACGACCCACTTCACCAACGCCGTCGTCGAGGCGCGGCGGCTGCTGGAGGTCGGCGTCGTGCGGCTCGGCCTGCCCGCGACGGCGGCGCTGCCGCCGATGGTGGCGTGGCCGCAGCGGCTCGCCGACGCCGTCGGCGCGCACGTCTTCATGTGCCACGGCGGCCACGAGTTCGACGGCAGACCGATCGCGCCGCTGGACCCCGACGAGCTGCGACGTGCCGGCGAGCGGATCCACGCGCTCGGCCTGCGCACCGTCGCGATCTCGTCGGTCTTCTCGCCGATCAGCGAGGAGCTGGAGCACGAGGCGGCCGAGCTGATCCGCGAGGTCGCCGGCGACGTGGCGGTCAGCTGCTCGTCGGAGATCGGGCGGCTCGGGCTGCTGGAGCGCGAGAACGCGACGATCATCAACGCCAGCCTCGCCGAGCTGGCGACCCACATCACGCAGGCGTTCGGCGCGGCGCTGGTCGAGGCCGGCGTCGAGGCGCCCGTCTACCTGAGCCAGAACGACGGCACGCTGATGACGGTCGACTACGTCGAGCGCTACCCCGTCGCGACGTTCGCCTCCGGCCCGACCAACTCGATGCGCGGCGCCGCGCTGCTGTCGGGCGAGACCGACTGCGCCGTGGTCGACGTCGGCGGCACGACCTCCGACGTCGGGATGCTCGTCCACAGCTTCCCGCGCGAGGCGAAGGCGACGGTCGAGGTCGGCGGCGTGCGGACGAACTTCCGCATGCCCGACGTGCTGCCGCTCGGCATCGGCGGCGGCTCGGTCGTCGAGCCCGGCGGGATCGAGGTCGGTCCCCACAGCGTCGGGTACGAGCTGACCTCCCGGGCGCTGGTGTTCGGCGGCGACACGCTGACCGCGACCGACCTCGCCGTCGCGGCGGGGCTCGCCGAGATCGGCGACGCGGCCGCCGTGCGCGACCTCGACCCCGCGCGCGTGCGGCGCGCGCTGGAGCGGATCGCCGAGCGGATCGGACAGGCCGTCGACCGCATGAAGGTCGTCTCCGGCGACGTGCCGGTCGTCGCCGTGGGCGGCGGGTCGATCCTGCTCGGCGACGCGCTGTCCGGCGTCTCGCGGCTCGTGCGGCCCGACAACTACGCGGTCGCCAACGCCGTCGGCGCGGCGATCGCGCAGGTCGGCGGCGAGGTCGACCAGATGTTCTCGATCGGCTCCGGGCTGACGCGCGAGGAGGCGCTGGAGCAGGCGAGCGAGGAGGCGACGGCGCGCGCGCTGGCGGCCGGCGCGCGCCCCGGCAGCGTGCGGGTCGTGGACGTCGAAGAGCTTGCGATCGCCTACGTGCCCGGCAACGCCGTGCGGATCAAGGTCAAGGCGGTCGGCGACCTGGAGTTGAGAGGAGCATCCGTTGCGGCAGATCGGTGAAGCGCAGTTGGACGACATCGCCCTCGGAGCGGGCGTGCTCGGCACCGGCGGCGGCGGCGACCCGTACATCGGCAAGCTGCTCGCGCAGCAGAGCGTGCGCGAGTACGGGCCGGTCACGGTGGTCGACGTCTCCGAGGTCGACGACGACGCGCTCGTGATCCCCGCGGGGATGATGGGCGCGCCGACGGTGATGGTCGAGAAGCTGCCGCACGGCAACGAGATCGTGCATGCGTTCGAGCGCCTGCAGCACCACCTCGGCGGCCGCGCGACGCACACGATGTCGCTCGAGATCGGCGGCCTCAACTCGGTCGTGCCGTTCTGCCTCGCGGCGCGGCTGGGGCTGCCGGTCGTCGACGCGGACCTGATGGGCCGCGCGTTCCCGGAGCTGCAGATGTGCCTGCCGGGCGTGTTCGGGATCGACTGCGCGCCGATGGCGGTCGCCGACGACAAGGGCAACGCGTCGATCGTCGAGGGCGTCACGAACGCCTGGACCGAGCGGCTGTCGCGCTCGCTGACGGTCGACATGGGCTGCTCGTCGATGATCGCGCTCTACCCGATGGCCGGCCACCAGCTGCGCGAGACGACGATCACCGGCTCGCTCGCAACGGCGGAGGCGCTCGGGCGCCTGATCCGCGAGACGCGCGAGGCGCACGGCGACCCGATCGCCGCGATCCTCGAGCGCTGCGACGGCCACCACCTCTTCAGCGGCAAGGTGCTCGACGTCGAGCGCCGCACCGAGCGCGGCTTCGCGCGCGCCCACGTGCGGATCGCCGGCCTCGACGGCGATGCCGGCAGCAACTTCCACCTGCGGACGCAGAACGAGCACCTCGTCGCCGAGCGCGAGGGGGAGGTGCTGGCGTCGGTGCCGGACCTGATCATCGTGCTCGACAGCGAGACGGGGCAGCCGATCACGACCGAGGAGCTGCGCTACGGCTTCCGCGTCGCGGTCGTCGCGCTGCCGTGCGATCCGCGCTGGCGCAGCGAGGCGGCGCTGGACCTGGTCGGGCCGCGCTACTTCGGATATGACTTCGACTATGTGCCGATCGAGCAGCGCGTGAACGGTGCCGGCTGAGGAGCGGATGCGGGTGGCGGCGGGCACTGCATCCGGACCGGCGGGCGTGCAGGAGCTGCTGGCGCGGCACGGCTACCTCGCCGACGAGGCGCTGGCGGTCGCGGTCTTCCTCGCGTGCACGCTCGACCAGCCGCTGCTGCTGGAGGGCGAGGCCGGGGTCGGCAAGACGGAGGTCGCGCGGACGCTCGCGGAGGCGTCCGGCGCGCGCCTGATCCGGCTCCAGTGCCATGAGGGGATCGACGTCCACCAGGCGCTCTACGACTGGGACTTCACGCGCCAGCTGCTGGCCGTGCGCGCGGCGGAGCTGAGCGGCGGAGGGGAGCCCGGCGCCGACGCGAACGGTGGGCCGCCGCAGCTCTACGGCGAGCGGTTCCTGATCCGCCGGCCGCTGCTGGAGGCGTTGCAGCACCCCGGGCCGGTCGTGCTGCTGATCGACGAGATCGACCGTGCCGACGAGGAGTTCGAGGCGTTCCTGCTGGAGCTGCTGTCGGACTTCGCGGTCACGATCCCGGAGCTGGGGACCGTGCGCGCCGCGAGCCCGCCGACGGTCGTGCTGACCTCCAACCGCACGCGCGAGCTGCACGACGCGCTCAAGCGCCGCTGCCTCTACCACTGGATCGACTACCCCTCTGAGGAGCGCGAGCTGGAGATCGTCCGTGCCCGCCTCCCACACGCGCCGGAGCAGTTGGCGGAGCGTGTCTGCGCCGCGGTCGCGCTGCTGCGCGGGCAGGAGCTGTATAAGGCGCCCGGCGTCGGCGAGACGATCACGTGGGTCCGCGCGCTGCTCGCGCTCGGCGACGACGTCGAGCTGACGGCGACGCTCGGCGCCGTGCTGAAGGTGCGCGAGGATGTCGAGGCGGTGCTGCGCGGCAGGCTGCTCGACGATGGGTGAGGAGCGGGCCGTCGCTCCCTCCGTTCCCTCGGCGCGGCTGGCCGCGCTCGTGCGCGAGCTGCGGCGGCTCGGCGGCAGCGCGGGGACGGCCGAGCTGCTGCTCGCCCACCGCGCCCTGCTCGCCGTCGACCTCGCCTCGCGCGAGACTGCGAAGGCGGCGCTCGCGACGGTGCTGTGCCGCTCCCGCGCCGACGTCGCCCGCTTCGAGGAGGCGTTCGCGACCGTGTTCGGTTCCGGCGGGCCGCTTTCCCCGTTCAGCCCACGGGGTCCGGACAACGGCGCTGGGGAGGAGGGAGACGACCTCGACGGCCCGCCACAAGACGACGCGCCCAGCACGGGCCAGCCCGCTCCCGCGCCTTCCGCCGACGGCGCCGCCGAGCACGACCCGACTCCCGTCCCGGCCGCGTCGAGCACGCTGGAGCTGCTGCGCCGCAAGGACTTCGCCGACTACAGCGACGACGAGGTGGCCGACGCCGCGCGGATCGTCGCGCGGCTGGCGGCGGCGACGCCGCTGCGGTCCTCGCGACGGATGCGTCCCGTCGCCGGCCGCGGTGACCGCGTCGACGTGCGGCGGACGCTGCGCGAGGCGGCTCGGCGCGGCGGCGTCGCCAGCGCCCCGGCGTGGCGGCGGCGCGACGTGCGGCCGCGCCGGATCGTGCTCGTCTGCGACGCGTCGGGGTCGATGGAGCCGTACGCCCGCGTGCTGCTGCAGTTCCTCGGCGCGTGGGTGCGCTCGGGCCGCTCGGTCGAGGCGTTCGCGTTCGGCACGCGGCTGACGCGGATCACCTCCGAGCTGCGCGGCCCCGACCCGGCCGCGGCGCTGTCGCGCGCGGCGGCGCGCATCACCGACTGGGGCGCCGGCACGCAGATCGGCCGCTGCATCGGCCAGCTCAACCGCGAGCACGGCCGGCGGATCGGCCGCGGCGCGGTCGTGATCGTCCTGTCCGACGGCTGGGACCGCGGCGAGCCCGAGCTGCTCGCCGCCGAGATGCGCCGCCTGCGCCGCACCGCGCACGCGCTCGTGTGGCTCAACCCGCACGCCGCCGACCCGGCCTTCGAACCGCTGACGCGCGGCATGCGCGCCGCCCTCCCGGCGACGGACGAGCTGCTGGCCGGAAACTGCATCCTCGCCTTGGAGGAGCTGGCCGCCCTGCTGGAGCGCGACCCGCGCTTCACCGCCGGCCGCGCGCGGCGGTGACCTGCGTCAGTTTGGTGCCCTATAGGGGCATCAAACTGACGCAGGTCGCGCGCGGCGGCTCGCTCAGGCGGGCTCGCCGCGGCGGAACGTGCGGCGCAGCCACCCGCGCAGCGCGAGCCAGAGGATCCGGCCGCCGGAGAGGGATGAGGCGGCCGGGGCCGCCGCGGCCGGCTGAGCCGGCGCGGCCGCGCCCTCTGGAGCCGTCGGGGGCGCCGGCGCCGCGCCCTCCGCCGCTGCCGTCTCTGCCCCGAGCTGCCCGCGCAGGTTCGCGGCGAACTCCTTCACGAGGTGGCTGGCGACATCGTCGACGACGCCGCGGCCGTACTGCGCGATCGCGCCGGCGAGCGTGACGTCGGTCTCCAACTCCACGCGCGTGCGGTCGCCGTCGAGCGGGACGAGCGCGGAGGCGATCGTCGCCTGGGCGCGCCCGCGGCCGCGGGCCTCGCGGGCGGTCGCGCCCAAGACCATCCGGTGCGCGTCGGCATCGACGTCGGAGCGGGTCACGTCGGCGTCGAATCTGAGGCTCAGCGGTCCCAGCTTCACGCGCACCTGCGCCTTCCAGGCGTCGTCACCGACCGTCTCGACGAGCGTCGCGCCGGGCATGCAGGGGACCACGCGCGGGACGTCCATCAGCAGCGCCCAGGTCGCGTCGACCGCGGCGTCGACCTCGAACGAATCGACGATTCTCACGAGCGGACCTCCGCCGGAGCAGTGGCATCCGCACCGAGCCGCCCCGCCGCGTCGCGCACCGCGTCGACGATGAACTCGTAGCCCGTGCAGCGGCAGAGGTTGCCCGACAGCGACGCGCGGATCTCCTCCTCGGAGGGGTCGGGGCTCTGCTCCAACAGCTCCTGGGCGGCCAGCAACATCCCCGGCGTGCAGAAGCCGCACTGCAGCCCGTGGTGCTCGTGGAACGCCTCCTGCAACGGCGACAGCGAGCCGTCTGCCGCGGCGAGTCCCTCGACCGTCGTGATCTCGGCGTCCTGCGCCTGGACCGCGAGCATCAGGCACGAGCGGACGGTGTCACCGTTCAGCCGCACCGTGCAGGCGCCGCAGACGCCGTGCTCGCAGCCGAGATGGGTGCCGGTCAGGCCGCAGTTGCGGCGCAGGAAGTCCGCCAGCGTGCGGCGCGGCTCGCAGACGTCCTCGTAGACGCGCCCGTTGACGCGCAGCGTGACCTCGACCTTGCTCATCGGCTCCTCTTTCCCTCGGCGACCTGGCTCAGCGCGCGGCCGACCAGGACGGCGGTCATCTCGCGGCGGTACTCCGCCGATCCGTGGACGTCCCACGTCGGCTCGACGGCCACCGCGGCGCTCGCAGACGCCGCGGCGATCGCGGAGGCGTCGAGCGGCCGGCCGACCAGCAGCTCCTCCGCCGCGTGGGCGCGCAGCGGGACCGGGTTGGCGCCGCCGATCGCGATCCGCGCAGCGCTCGCACGGCCGTCACCGTCCACGTCCACCAGCGCCAGCACCGAGACGATCGCGAAGTCGCCGTGGCGGCGGCTCAGCTCCTCGAAGCCGGCGGTCCAGCCGCCGGCGGCGGTCGGGAGGCGGACCTCGACGAGCAGTTCGCCGGGCTCCAGCGCTGTCGTCAGGAACATCCGGAAGAAGTCGGCGGCGGCGATCGTGCGGCGGCCGCCCGGACCCTGCGCGACCAGCTCGGCGTCGAGCGCGACGGCGACGAGCGGCAGCTCGGCGGCCGGGTCGGCGTGCGCGATGCTGCCGCCGACCGTCCCGCGGTTGCGGATCGCGACGTGGCCGACGTGGCCGAGCACGTCGGCGAGGAACGGCAGCGCGTCGCGCGCGGCCGGGTCCTGCTCCAGCAGCCGCTGGCGCGTCATCCCGCCGACGACGAGATGACCGCCCTCGCGGCGCACGTAGCTCAGCTCCGGCAGCGCGTTGAGGTCGACCAGCGTCGTCGGCTGCGCGAGCCGCATGTTCAGCATCGGCATCAGGCTCTGGCCGCCGGCGATCGGCTTCGCGTCCTCGTCGGCGGCCAGTGCGGCGATCGCGTCCCCGACCGAGGCGGGGCGCACGTAATCGAACGGTGCGGGCTTCACGTCAGGCCTCCTGGGGCCGGCCGGCGCCGGCGGAGCGGATCGCCGCAAGCAGGCGCGGCGGGGTGATCGGGACAGCGGCGATCGTCACGCCGAGGTCGGCGAGCGCGTCGTCGACGGCGTTCGCGACGGCGGCGGGCGCGCCGATCGTGCCGGCCTCGCCCATCCCCTTCATCCCGCCCGGGATGTGCGGCGCCGGGGTCGACTGGTGCGCGAGCGAGAAGCGCGGCAGCTCGCCGAACGTCGGCAGCAGGTAGTCGGCGAACGTCGTCGTCGTCAGCTGCGCCTGGTCGTCGTAGACCAGCTCCTCGTACAGCGCCTCGCCGATCCCCTGCGCGGCGCCGCCGTGGATCTGCCCGTCGACGATCGTCGGGTTGATGACGGTCCCGCAGTCGTGCGCGACGACGTAGTCGAGGATCCGCGTGACGCCGGTCTCGCGGTCGACTTCGACGAGCGCGCCGGTGCAGCCGTAGGACCAGGCGAGGTTCTCGGGGTCGAAGACGTAGCGCGCCTCCAGCGTCGCGTCCTCGTCCTCGGGCATGCCGTCGAGCAGCCGGCGGTAGGCGGCGCGGCCGATCTCGGCGTAGCTGATCGAGCGGCCGGGCACACCGCGGACGGAGATCTTCCCGTCGGCGACGTCGAGATCCTCGGGCGCCGCTTCGAGCATGTGCGCGGCGATCCGCTTGAGCTTGGAGACGAGCTGCTCGGCGGCGCGCATCAGCGTCCCGCCGCCCATCGCCGCGCCGCGACTGGCGCCGGTGCCGTAGCCGGTGTACGGGCAGCTGGTCGTGTCGCCCCACTCGACGGTCACGTCCTCAAGCGGCACGCCCATCGTCTGCGCGGTGATCTGCGTCAGCGCCGTCTCGATCCCCTGGCCCATCGGCGCCTGGCCGGTGAACGCCGTCACACGGCCGGTCGAGTCCATCCGCACGACGGCCTCGTCGAAGCCGGAGTGCTGGAGCCCGACGAGGTTGAGGATCCGGCTCGGCCCGAAGGCGGTCGCCTCGACGTGGAACGAGTAGCCGATCCCGACGCTGCGCCCCTCGGCGCGCGCCTGCTCCTGCCGCGCCGCCCAGCCGCGCTCGGCGATGCGGTCGAGGCAGAGGTCGAGGCAGTCGTCGTAGCGGCCGCTGTCGTAGGTGAAGACGACGCCGGTGGGGAAGGGGAAGTCGTCCGGCGCGGGGAAATTGCGGCGGCGGACGGCGTTGCGGTCGAGCTTCAGCTCGCGCGCGACCAGCTCGACCATCCGCTCGTAGACGAAGTTCGCCTCCGGCTGGCCCCAGCCGCGGTAGGAGCCCATCGGCGCGCGGTTGGTCAGCACGCCGGTCAGCCTCACGTCGACCGCGGGGATCCGGTACGGCCCGGTCAGCATCGTCGTCGTCAGCCACGCGGGGCCGACGCCGACCGTCCCCATCGCGCCGCCGAGCACGCAGACGACGTCGGCGCGCAGTGCGAGGATCGCGCCGTCGTCGGCGGCGGCGATCGTCACGTCGATCTCGACGTCGCGCGACTGGGAGGTCGCCGTGAAGCTCTCGATCCGGTCCTCGATCAGCTTCACCGGCCGGCCCGTGCGGCGCGAGAGGATCGCGGCGACGATCTCCTCGCCGTAGAAGTCGAACTTGTTGCCGAAGCCGCCGCCGACGTCGGGCACGCGCACGCGGATGCGGTGGATCGGGATTCTCAGCGTCTCGCCGAGCAGGTCGCGCGCGAGGTTCGGCGACTGCGTCGAGAGCCACACGTCGAGCGCGTCGGTGTAGCGGTCCCACGATGCGATGCAGCCGCGCGTCTCCAGCGGCAGGCCGGCGATGCGGGCGAGTCTCAGCCGCTCTCTGACGACCGCGGCGGCGCCCGCGATCGCGCCGTCGACGTCGCCCTCGCCGAAGCCCATCGAGCCGACGACGTTGGAGTCCAGCTCGTCGTACAGCTTCGGTGCGTCCGCCGCGAGCGCCGCCGCGAGGTCGGGCACGACCGGCAGCGGGTCGTAGTCGACGTCGATCAGCGCGAGCGCGTCCTCGGCGACGTAGCGGTCGGTCGCGACGACCGCGGCGACCGGCTGGCCGACCCAGCGGACGCGGTCGACGGCGAGCGCGCGCACCGGGTTCTCGGGCTGGTCGGGCAGCAGCCGGTAGATGACCGGCTGCGGCTCGACGAGGTCGACGAGGTCCTCGCCGACGAGCACGTCGAAGACGCCGGGCAGCTCACGCGCAGCGCTCGCGTCGATCGAGACGATCCGCGCGTGCGCGAACGGGCTGCGCAGGACGGCGGCTTCGAGCATCCCGGGGACGACCATGTCGTCGAGGTACTGGCCCCGGCCGACCAGCAGCC
Organism: Conexibacter woesei DSM 14684; assembly: GCF_000025265.1. Lineage (GTDB taxonomy): Bacteria > Actinomycetota > Thermoleophilia > Solirubrobacterales > Solirubrobacteraceae > Conexibacter > Conexibacter woesei. The sequence goes on along the minus strand of NC_013739.1, from coordinate 4,358,935 downwards.
GGGGGTCCTCCAGCCGCGGCACCCGCGCGCCGACCAACCCGCTGTCCACCACGTCCTCTACCGCCATGCGCTCTCCGTTCGACCGTGCTCACGCGAGACAGCGACGAGTATCGATCGGGAGCGCGCGGCGGTCTTTGGACCGATGGCATCAATCGGCGCGCCTATTTGTGCGGTCAGCCGAAGCGCGACCGCAGGCGCGGGAGCACGTCGCGCGTGAACAGCTTGAGGAAGCGCTCCTGGTCCTCGCCGGGTCCGTGGAAGACCAGCTCGGTGAAGCCCAGCTCGACGTAGGGCGCGACGCGCTCGACGACCTCGTCGGGGTCTGTGGACACGATGAAGCGGCTTCTGGCGCGCTCGGGGTGGGCGTCGGCGAGCCGCTCCAGCTCCAGCGGGTCGTCCGTCGACATCTTCTCCTCGGGCGTGAGCGCGAGCGCGCCCCACCAGTGGCAGGCGCTCTCGGCGAGGTCGAGGTCGGTGTCGTAGGAGACCTTGATCTCGATCATCTTGTTGATCGTGCTCGCGTCGCGGCCGGCCGTCTGCGCGCCCAGCTCGATGTTCTCCAGCAGGCTGGTGTAGAGGTCGGTTCTCTTGCCGCTGGTGCAGATGAAGCCGTCGGCGACGCGGCCGACGAGTCTCGCGGCGAGCGGGCCGGCGGCGGCGACGTAGATCGGGATCGCCTGCTCGGGCCGCTCGTAGATCGTCGCGCGGACGGTTCTGTAGTAGTCGCCGTCGAAGTCGACGCGCTCCTCGGTCCACAGCTTGCGGATCAGCTCGATCGACTCGGCCATCCGCAGCCGGCGCTCTCTCGCGCCGGGCCACTCCATGCCGGTCGCGGGGACCTCGTTCATCGCCTCGCCGGTCCCGATGCCCAGGAACACGGGCCCGCGCGCGAGCTGGGAGGCGGTCGCGAACGCCTGCGCGACGATCGACGGGTGGTAGCGCATGGTCGGGGTCAGTACGCTCGTCCCCAGCAACGCGCCGTCGAGTCCCTGCGCCGCGGCGCCGAGCCAGGTCAGTGCGTTGGGGGCGTGGCCGCCGTGGTGGCGCCACGGCTGGAAGTGGTCGGAGACCGTGACGGTGTCGAGTCCGAGCCGCTCGGCTTCGAATGAGAGGTCGGCGAGCCGTCGTGAGCCGAACTGCTCAGCCGATGCCTTGTATCCGTAGCGCACGTGTCTCCTCGCGTGAAGTTCCGGTTGACTCGCACATTGTATCCGATATCCTGGAGCCGACACGGGCGCCGAGACGCCGCCCATTCGCGACAGCGATCGAGGAGACGGATGCACACGACGCCGGTGGAGTTCTTCAGCGGAGGGGAGCGGATCAGCGCCCTCTGGCGGACCCCTGACAAGCCGATCGCGCCGATGCGCGCGATCGTCCAGGGGCCCGGCTGGCTGGGGCTCAAGGACGCCAAGCTCTACGTGCGCTACCACGAGGCGCTCACCGACGCCGGCTACGCCGTGCTCGTCTTCGACTACCGCGGCTTCGGCGACTCCGAGGGCGCGAGAGAGCTGTCGCCGGCCGTCCAGCTCGCCGACCTGCGCGCCGCGGTCAGCTACCTCGAGACGCGCGAGGACGTCGACGCCGACGCGATCGGCGTCTTCGGCACGGGCGGCACCGGCGGCGGCAACGCCGTCCTGCTCGCGCACGTCGACGAGCGCGTCCGCTGCGCCGTCAGCCAGGTGCCCGTCGCCGACGGCCGCGACTGGCTGCACCGCATGCGCTCGGAGTCCGACTGGCTCGCCTTCCTCGCGAGCCTCGACGAGGACCGCAAGCTGCGCGCCGCGACCGGCGAGGGCCGCCGCGTCCACCCGCGCGAGGAGATCATGGTCCCGACCGCCGAGCGGCGCACGACCAGAGTCAAGGCCGACGTCGACGACCGCATCCCCAACTCGGTCTCGCTCGCCGCCGCCGACGAGATCATGGAGTACCGGCCGATCGACGCCGCGCGTCAGCTGACGACGCCGCTGCTCGTGATCGGCGTCGAGGGCGACGCGACGACCCCGACCGACCACGCGGTCGCGCTCTACGAGGCCGCGCAGGGTCCGCGCCGGCTCGTGATGCAGCGCCACACGACGCACTACGCCGCGTACGACCGCTACTGGACGACGGTCACGCCGCTGATCGTCGACTGGTTCGACACCCACCTTCGCAATTCCGGCGTCGTCGTCCGCACGGGCGACGCGACCGGCGACGTCATCGAGCTCCGGGAGGAGAACTGAACATGGGCACCGATCTGCGCATCAGCGGGGGGGACGTCGTCACGCCCGACGGCACGCGCCGCGCCGACGTCCTGATCACGGACGGAAAGATCACGGGCGTCGTCGCCCCGTCGGTCGAGGTCTCCGACGTCGGTCGCACGATCGACGCGACCGGCAAGGTCGTGCTGCCGGGCATGGTCGACCCGCACGTCCACACGCGCGAGCCCGGCTTCACGCACAAGGAAGACATCATCACGACCGGCCAGGCCGCGGCGGCCGGCGGCGTGACGACGATCTTCGGCATGCCGAACCTGACCCCGCCGACGGTGACCGCGAAGCTGCTCGACGAGGTCTTCGAGCTGTACGCGGCGAGATCGATCGTCGACTACAACCACAACCCGGCCGCGACCGTCGTCGAAGAGATCGCCGGGATGGCCGACAGAGGCATCTGCGCCTACAAGGTCTTCATGGTCGTCGACACGGGTCGCACGTACCCGCACCCTGCCGGCACCGGGATGCACAACCACGGCGACCTGCTGCGGATGATGGACACGATCCGCCCGACCGGCCTGCCGTTCATGATCCACCCGCACGACCAGGCCCTGATGGACTACATCGAGGGCGAGATCATCGGCGGGGGCGAGAACACGCCGGCCGGGTACGCGAAGGCGTACGCCGCGCGCGAGGGCGTCATCTGGGACACGGCGGTCGACGTCCTGATCCGCCTCGCCGAGGCGGCCGACTGCCACATCCACCTCATGCACATGCAGACGCGCCGCTCGGTCGACGCGGTCCGCCGCGCGAAGGCGCGCGGGATCAAGGTCACGTGCGAGGTCAACCACTGGACCCTCTTCCTCGGCAAGTGGTCCGACGTCGAGGAGCTCGGCCCGTACGCGCTCTCCTACTGGCTGCCCGAGGACGCGCAGGCGGCCGTCTGGGAAGGCCTCGTCGACGGCACGATCGACATGCTCTCCTCCGACCACGGGCCGCACACGAGAGAGGAGAAGGAGGTCGGCTGGACCGAGATGTGGAAGGCGCACACCGGCACGCCCGGCATCCAGTACCAGCTGCCGCTGCTGCTCGAAGCGGTCAACCAGGGCCGCCTGACGCTCGAGCGCGCCGTCGAGCTGACCGCGACGCGCCCGGCCGAGGTCTTCGGCCTCGCCGGCCTCAAGGGCGGCATCGCCGTGGGCCTCGACGCCGACCTCGCGATCGTCGACCTCGACAAGTCGTGGACGATCACCAACGACGCCGACCTCTCGCGCTGCGGCTGGACGCCGTACGACGGCCGCACGGTCGGCGTCTCGGTCGAGCGCACGGTCCTGCGCGGCACCGAGATCTACGCCGACGGCGTCGTCTCCGGCCAGCCGGGCTTCGGCCGCAAGGTCACCCCCACGAACGTCCCCGTCGCAGCCGCGAGCTGAGAAGGAAACGACACTGATGGCAATGAGATTCGGGCTGCTGCTGCCCCACTTCGGCGAGTACGCCGACAAGGATCGTCTGCTCGACGGGTCCAAGCTCGCCGAGAGCTTCGGCTTCGACTCGGTGTGGGTCCGCGACCACCTCGTGTTCGAGCCGCACGGCGAGATGGAGAAGGCGAACCGCAACTTCTACGACGCGCTCATCACGCTGACCGCGATCGGCGCGGTGACGAGAAGAATCGAGCTCGGAACCGGCTCGCTGATCCCGTTCCGCCACCCGCTCGAGGTCGCGCTGTCGGTCGCGACGATCACGCAGCTGGTCGGCCCGCGGATGATCCTCGGCTACGGCGCCGGCACGTTCGACCACGAGTTCGCGGCGGTCGGCATCGACCCCGAGATCAAGCGCTGGAACCTCGTCCGCAGCAACGCCAAGATCCTCGAGAAGGTCTGGACCGAGAACGCCGTCTCCTACAAGGACGACTACTACCAGTTCGACGACATCACGATCGAGCCCAAGCCGGTCGGCGGCAAGGTGCCGTTCTGGTACTGCGGCGCGACGCCGGCGTCGGCCCGCTACGCGGTCGAGTACTGCGACGGCTGGATGCCGGGCCGCATCTCGATGCCGACGTTCAAGGCGCGGATCGCGAAGATGCAGGAGATGTGCGACGAGCAGGGACGCTCGCTGCCGACGATCGCCGTGATCCCTCCGACCTCCGTCGAGGAGTCGAGAGAGCAGGCGTACAAGGACGTCAACATCCCCGGCCTGCTGGCGTGGGCGAACAACGCGAAGTACTGGGTCAAGCCGCCGTCGGGCAGATTCGAGACGCAGGACGACCTCGAGGGCACGCTGATCGCCGGCGACCCCGACGACGTCGTCAACGAGGTGCGGAAGTTCCAGGAGGCGGGCTGCGAGCACCTCGTGTTCGACTTCCGCTTCAAGTTCGACCGCTTCTACGAGCAGATCGAGCTGCTCGGCAAGGAGGTCCTGCCGAAGCTGCGGCCGGCCGCCGTCGCCAGCGCCTAGCCGCATGACAACGCCACGGTACGGCTCCGACGTCGTCGTCGAGTTCCTGCGGGCGGCGGGGATCGACCACGTCGTGCTGAACCCGGGCGCGACGTTCCGCGCCCTGCACGACTCGCTCGCGGTCGCGGACGCGCCGGAGCTGATCGTGGCGTTGCACGAGGAGATCGCCGTCGCGCTCGCGCACGGCTACGCGAAGTCGGCGGGGAGGCCGATGGCGGTCTTCGTGCACGACCAGGTCGGTCTCCAGCACGCGACGATGGCGTTGTTCAACGCCTACGTCGACGCGGTCCCGATGCTCGTGATCGGCGGGTCGGGGCCGCGCGACGTCGCGCGGCGGCGGCCGTGGATCGACTGGATCCACAGCGGCAGCCCGGAGTCGGCCGTGATCCGCGACGTCGTCAAGTGGGACGACGAGCCGGCGAGCGTCGAGGCGATCCCGCTGTCGCTGGAGCGCGCGTGGCGGATCGCGACGACGCCGCCGATGGGGCCGGTCTACGTCGCGCTGGACATCCTGCTGCAGGAGGCCGACGCGTCGCACATGCCGGTGCCGAGCGCGCCCCGCCACCGGCCGCCGCCCGTGACCGCGCCGCGCGCGGTCGTGGCCGAGCTGGCCGCCGCACTGGCGGCGGCGTCGGACCCGGTCCTGCTCGTCGACCGCGGCACGCCCGGCTGCGCCGCGGCGCTCGTCGCGCTGGCGGAGCGGACCGGCGCGGCGGTCGTCGACCTCGGCGGCCGCTCGTTCCCGGCCGAGCATCCGGCCGACCGCACGTCCGCCGCGGCGGACGTGCTCGGCGCCGCCGACCTCGTGCTCGCGATCGAGCTGCGCGACGTGACGTGGGGGCTGACGACCGTCGATCTGAAAGACCGCTCGACGCGCAGCCTGCTGGCGCCCGGCACGCGCGTCGTCGCGATCGGCCTGACTGAGCTGCGCCACCGCGGCTTCGTCCAGTTCGAGGCGCTCGCGGGCGACGTCGAGCCGATCGTCGCCGAGCCGGCGACGTTGCTGGGGGAGCTGGTGGAGGAGCTGGAGGCGCGCGCAGCTGACGTCGCTGCCGCCAACGCCGCTGCCGGCGGCGCCGGTGCGGACGCGGCGCGCATCGCTCCGCCCGCCGCGGCCCGCGAGCGCGCCGAGCGCCACGCCGCCGCGCACGCGGCCGAGCGCGCCGGCCACCGAGAGCGCGCCGCTTCGCAGGCGGCCGAGCGGCCGATCGCGCCGGCTCACCTCGCGGCGGTCCTCGGCGACGTGCTGGGGGAGGACGGCTGGCAGCTCGCCAATGGCCTGCTGGGCGGCTGGCCGCGGCGGCTGTGGCCGCTGCGCGACGAGACGACCTACCTCGGCCGCTCCGGCGGCGAAGGGCTCGGCTACGGCCTGCCGGCGTCGATCGGTGCCGCGCTCGCGCAGCGCGACAACGACGACCTGCTCGTCCTCGACGTCCAGTCCGACGGCGACATGATGTACACGCCGCAGGCGCTCTGGACCGCCGCGCACCACAGGCTGCCGCTGCTGATCGTCGTGCACAACAACCGCACGTACGGCCGCGATGAGACGCACCAGCTGGAGATCGCGCACGCGCGCGGGCGTCCGATCGAGGTGCCGCCGGAGGGGATCCGGATCGAGCAGCCGCACATCGACTTCGCCTCGCTCGCCCGCGCGCAGGGCGTCGAGGCGATCGGCCCGGTCGAGGATCCGGCCGCGCTCGACGGCGTGCTCGAAGACGCCGCGCGGCGCGTCCGCGACGAGCGCCGGCCGCTGCTCGTGGACGTGATCTGCTCGCGCGATCTGTCGCGCTGACGCGCGCTCTGCGCGGGCGCCGACGGACCCGCTGAGCGCGCCGAGCGCGACCCGCTGACAGCACGCTGACGCGCCTACTGAAAAACTCCCACGCGCCAGAACATATTGGATACGGTATCCGCCGCCAGGAGGTCGGGAAGCAGTTTCGCGTCCATGCACACCTGATGGGAGATGCCATGCGTGACATCAGTCGCCGGCAGTTCATGTCCACCTCTGGACGGGCCGCCCTCGGCGGACTCGGCCTCGCCTCGCTGCCCGCCGTGCTCACGGCGTGCGGCAGCGACGACGACGGCGGCGGCTCGTCCGCGAGCACGTCGAGAGACGGCGGCGGAGGCGGCGGTGTCAGCACGCCGCGGTTCGGTCTCTCGTCCTCTCCGCAGGCGTCGTACGTGACGGTCCTCGCCGGCCCGATCCTGGGCGGCAGAGAGTTCGGCCTCGCCGCGACCAGAGACGACTTCACGATCTTCGACTCGTCGACGACGGTGACGCAGTCGGCGCTGTCGGGCAAGCTCGGCGTCGTCGGCCAGTCGACGATGGCGCAGCTGCTGCTGCTCGAGCGCGGCCTCCCGTTCAAGCTGTTCGCCCCGTTCATGCTCGGCGACGACTTCGTCATCGCCGCGCGCGGCGACATCACGAGAATCGACCAGCTGATGGACTGCGTCGTCGCGACCGACTCGCTCGGCGGCGCCGGCACGACGATCCTCGACGCGATCCTGATCGGCGCCAGAGCCGGCTTCCTCGTCGCCGACCTGCCGAGAAAGATCGTCGTCGAGTCCTCCGGCGAGCGCACCAGCGCGCTCGCCAACGGCGACTGCGACGCGACGATCATCCACCTTCCGCAGGCGAAGTCGATCCCCGAGTCCGAGGGCAGAATCAACTACGTCGGCGAGCTGTGGAAGACGTCGCCGAACTTCCTCAAGGAGACGTTCTCCGCGCGCACCGACTGGCTCGACGAGAACATCGAGACGGCTGCCGCGATCACCGCCGCGACGATCGCTCAGAGCCGCAGAATGCAGGCGGACTACGCGGTCTGGGACGCGGCCGTCAAGGAGTTCGTCGAGGAGCCGCCGGAGGAGAGAGAGATGAGAGAGATCTGGCCGCTCATCACCGACTACTCCTTCTGGCCGACCGACCCCGCCGACGCGATGAGCGACGAGCGGATCGAGTTCATGATCGACCTCGGCCGCCAGGAGGGTCTGATCAGAAAGGACCTCAAGGTCGACGACGTGATCGACCGCCGGCCGCTGGAGCGGGCGGCGGAGCTGCTGAACAGCTAGGCGGTACGCCGTGTTCCTGGAGATCGATCGCATCACCAAGACGTTCCGTCTCGAGCGCCGCCGCAACCAGCAGGAGCTGCGCGCGCTCGACGACATCTCGCTCGACGTCGCCGAGGGCGAGTTCGTCGTCATCTGCGGCCCGAGCGGGTGCGGCAAGTCGACGCTGCTGCGGCTGATCCACGGCCTGCAGCAGCCCGACTCCGGCGAGGTGCGGGTGCGCGGCGTGCCGGTGAGAGAGCCGACGCTCGACCGCGGGATGGTCTTCCAGCACCACAACCTGATGCCGTGGCGCACCGTCGCGCGCAACGTGGAGCTCGGCCTGGAGGCGCTCGGGCGCCCGAAGGCCGAGCGCACGATGCGTGCGGGGGAGTGGCTGGCGAAGGTCGACCTGGAGCAGTTCGCGACGTACTACCCGGCGCAGCTCTCGGGCGGGATGCAGCAGCGCGTCGGGCTCGCCCGCGCGCTCGCGGTCGACCCCGAGATGCTGCTGATGGACGAGCCGTTCGGCGCGCTCGACGCGCAGACGCGCGTCGTGCTGCAGGGCGAGCTGGAGCGGATCTGGGAGGCGGACTCGAAGACCGTCGTCTTCATCACGCACGACATCGAGGAGGCGATCTTCCTCGCCGACCGCGTGATCGTGATGTCGGCACGGCCGGGCCGGATCGTCGCCGACATCCCGGTCGAGGCGCCGCGCCCGCGCGGCGACGCGTGGCGCGCCGCGCCCGCGTTCGCCGAGCTGAAGGGGCGGATCTGGGAGCTGCTGCAGCAGACCGCGGTCAAGGAGCCGGTCACGTGACCGCCCGGCTGCGCCGCGCGACCGACGACAAGTGGGTCCAGCGCGCGATCGTCTGGAGCGCGCTGCTGCTGCTCTACGAGCTGGCGGCGATCGCGGCCGGGCCGTTCTACCTGCCGCGCCTGGGCGACATCGCCGGCGGCTTCGTCGAGATCGTCGAGGACGGGCGGATCCCGACGCTGCTGGCGTCGCTTGAGCACCTGCTGATCGGCTTCCTGCTGGCGGCCGCGGTCGGCATCCCGATCGGGCTCGCGATGGGCCGCTCGATCGTCGTCGACCACGTCGTCGGCATGTACGTGCGCGGGCTGTTCGTGACCTCGCTGGCGGCGATCCTGCCGCTGCTGATCATCATCCTCGACGTCGGCTTCCGCTTCCGCATCGCCGTCGTCTTCCTCTTCTCCGTCTTCTTCATCATCGTCAACACGGCAGCCGGTGCACGGGCGGTGTCCGAGCAGCTGCTGATCACCGCGCGGGCGTTCGCGGTCAAGCCGCTGAGACGGTTCGTCACGGTCGTGCTGCCGGCGTCGCTGCCGTACGTCTTCCTGGGCCTGCGGCTCGGGATCGCGAACGCGTTCACCGGCATGGTGCTCGCGGAGCTGTGGGTCTCGCGCGGCACCGGCGCTGTGCTGGAGGGGCTCGGACAGAACCGCGACCTGCCGCCGTTCTTCGCGCTCGTGATCCTCGTCACGCTGCTGGCCGCGCTGTCGGCGCAGTCGATCCGCTGGACCGAGCAGCGGCTGATGCCGTGGGCGAAGGAGGTGCGACATGGCGACTAGCGTGCGTGCGACTCGCGCGGGGCGCGGCCTGCGCGGCTGGGTCGGCGACAACCAGCGGCTGACGGGCATCCTGCTGCGGACGATGTCGATCGTCGTGCTGCTGCTCGTGTGGGAGTGGTACGGCTCCGATCCCGACCACTTCGCGACGCCGCCGCCGAGCGACGTCTTCCCGGCGATGTGGGACGGGATCACGAGCGGCAGACTGATCGAGGCGACGCTCGGCACGCTGACGACGGTCTTCACCGGCGTCGGCATCTCGATCGTGCTCGGCGTCGCGCTCGGGCTCGCGATCGCGCTGTTCCCGTGGGCGCGCAACACGATCGACCCGCTGATCGACGCCGCCTACGCGATGCCGGTGACGATGCTGATCCCGGTGATCGGCGTCTACACCGGTCTCGACTTCCGCGGCCGCGTCTTCATCGTCATCACGTACGTGCTGCTCGTGATCGTGATGTCGACCGCGACCGGCGTGCGCGACGTGCCGAGAGACCTGATGGAGACCGGTCGCGCGTTCGGGCTCAGAGGGCGCGCGCTGTGGCGCGCGGTCGTGCTGCCGTCGGCGTCGTCGCACATCGCCTCGGGCGTCGCGACCGGCGTCGCGCGCGGCATGCGTGGCGCGGTCACCGCAGAGCTGCTGCTGATCGCGTCCGACCTCGGCGCGCTGATCCTCGAGTCGGGGGCGATCCTCGACACGAGAGCGATGCTCGCCGCGATCGTCTGGACGTTGCTGATGGGCTACGTGCTCTACTCGGGCGCGCTGGCGGTCGAGCGCCGCGCGCTGCGCTGGCGCAGCATCGGCCACGGCGCGTGAGCGGGTCCCGGCCGGGGTCGGTGGGACCGACCCGGCCGGGGCGCCTCTGGCGGCCGGCTCGCGCGCGCCCGGCGCGCGCGGCCGGCCGCTCCGCCTCAGCTGACCGCGATGTTGATCGCCTTCGGGCGGGTCGCCTGCATGATGTCGGCGAGCAGGCCCTGCTCGGTCCCGACGCCCGACTGCTTCCAGCCGCCGAACGGCACGCCGGTGTAGCGCGTCTCGACGTCGTTGACCCAGATGTAGCCGGTCGCGAGCGCGTCGGCCGTTCGCAGCGCGCGCGACAGGTCGCGCGTCCAGATGCTCGCGGTCAGGCCGTACTCGGTCGCGTTCGCCAGCTCGATCGCCTCGGCCTCCTCGCGCCAGCTCATGATCGCGAGCACCGGCCCGTAGACCTCCTCGGCGGCCAGCTCCATGTCGGGGCGGACGCCGCCGATCACGGTCGGCTTCAGGAACGCGCCGGCGGCCAGTGCGGGGTCCTCGGGCGGCGTGCCGCCGGCGAGCAGCTCGCCGCCGGCCGCGACGGCGCGCGCGACGAAGCCGAGCACGCGCTCGCGGTGGGCGTGGGAGATCAGGCTGCCCATCTCGGTCGCCGGGTCCTCCGGCATGCCGATCGCGATCTTCTCGACGCGCTCCAGGATCCGCTCGGTCAGCGGCGCGACGAGGCTCTCGTGCGCGAGCAGGCGCGAGGTCGAGCCGCAGCTCTGGCCCTGCACGCGCGTGTAGTTCATGCCGCGCACGACGGCCGCGGCGGCCTCGTCGAGGTCGGCGTCGGGGAAGACGAGGATCGGGTTCTTGCCGCCCAGCTCCAGCGAGACGCTCTTGATCCGGCCGGCGCGCGCGATCCCCTCCTGGATCTTGAGCGCGACCTCGACCGAGCCGGTGAACGAGATCCGCTGCACGTCGCGGTGGGTCGTGATCGCGGCGCTCGCCTCGGCGGCGGCGGGCAGCACGGCGAGCAGGCCGGGCGGCAGCAGACCGTCGGTCAGCGAGGCGAACAGCAGTGCTGTCAGCGGCGCCTGCTCGGCGGGCTTGAGCACGACGGCGTTGCCCGCGATCAACGCCGGGCCGCTCTTGAGGCATGCGTAGAGGGTGGGGTGGTTGAACGCCGCGATCGCCCCGACGACCCCGTACGGCTCGGGCTTGACGACGTGCCAGCCGCCGGTCGAGGCGGGGACGGTGCGGCCCTGCAGCTCCAGCGCCGCGCCGGCGAGCTGCTTGAGGTAGAGCGCGCCCTTTCTGGCGCCGTTGCGCATCGCCGTCAGCGGGCTGCCGGTGTCGCGCGCGTCGGTGAGGCCGAAGTCCTCGTTGCGCTCCAGCAGCCGGTCGGCGAGCTGCTCGATCAGCTCGGCGCGCTCGCGGATCGAGCGGCGCGCCCACTCGCGCTGAGCGGCGGTCGCGGCGGCGACGGCCTCGTCGACCTGGCCGGCGTCGGCGAGCTGGACCTCGGCGAGCAGCGCGCCGGTCGCGGGCGAGCGGTCCTCGATCGTGGCGCCGGCGCCGGCGACGAAGCGACCGCCGATCCAGGGCGACGCGGGCCCGTCGTTCCACGGCCACGCGGGGCGCGCTCCGGCTCCCGCAGGCGCGGCTCCGCCCGAGGCGGCTGCGGCCCCCGCAGGCGCGGCTCCGCCCGAGGCGGCTCCGGTTCCCGCAGGCGCGGCTCCGCCCGAGGCGGCTCCGGCTCCCGCAGGCGCGGCTCCGCCCGAGGCGGCTCCGGTTCCGGCCGGCACGGTGGACTCGGCGGACGACGCTCGGCTGGGTGGTGCCACGGAGACTCCTCGGTCGATCTGCGGTTCGGGGGATAGTATCCAAAATCCTATGTCCAATAATGGGGAACATCGCGACGAGCACGCGGCGGGCGATGGCGCGCGAGCGCGCATGCAGGGCGTTCGCGCGCGGCTCGCGATCGCGACCGCGGCGGCGGTCGGCATCCTCTACGGCGTCCAGGGGCTGACGGCGGCGCTGCCGAGCGTGCAGACGGAGTTCGGGGTCTCCGACACCGCGCTCGCGCTCTTCACGGCGGCGTACATGCTGCCCGCGGTCGTCTTCGCGATACCGCTCGGCTGGCTCGCCGACACGCTCGGCCGCCGGCGCGTCTTCGTCGTCGCGGCGGTGCTGTTCAGCGTCGCCGGCGGGGCGCAGGCGTGGGCGCCGGACTACGAGACGCTGCTCGCGCTGCGGTTCGTGCAGGGCATCGGCTTCGGCGCGCTGATGCCGCTGACGGTGACGCTGATCGGCGACGCGCTGCGTGGTGCGCAGCAGCTGCGCGCGCAGGCGTCACGGCAGGTCGCGATGACGCTCGGCGAGTTCGCGATGCCGCTGATCGGTGCGGCGCTGCTCGCGATCTCGTGGAGAGCGCCGCTCGCCGCGCAGTTCGTCCTGTTGCTGCTCGCGGTCGGCGGGGCGCTCGTGCTCGACGACGAGCACGAGCCAGGTGGGTCCTCGCGCGCGTACGCGCGCGTGCTGACCGGTGCGGTGCGCGGGCCGGGGATGGGCGGCGTGCTGATCGCCGGCTTCCTGCGCTTCTGGTGCAAGTTCGCGCTGCTGACGTACGCGCCGACGCTCCTGATCCAGGAGCGTGGTGCCTCGCCGCTGGAGGCCGCGCTGGTCGTCAGCGTCGCGTCGCTCGTCGCGGCGGTCTCGGGCACGCAGGCGGTGCGTGTCCTGCGCCGCGTCCCGGCCTCGCGCCTGCTCGCGACCGCGATCGTGATGAGCGGCGCCGGGCTGGTCGCGATCGCGATCGCCCCGAGCTGGCAGCTCGCGCTGGCGGCGTCGGTGCTGTTCGGCGTCGGCGACGGCTGGCTGATGGTGATGCAGAACTCGATCGTCACCGAGGCGGCGCCCCCGGCGGTCCGGGCGGGATTGATCGGCGTCAACAGCATGGTGCGCAACGCCGGCAAGCTCGCCGCGCCGCTCGCGATCGGCGCGATCGTGCTCGTCGCGCCGCTGTCACTCGCGCTCGTCGCCGTCGCCGGGACAGCATGGGCGCTCGTCCCCGTCGTCGCCCGCGCCCGGGAGTTCGACGATGTCCTCGGCGGCCACGTGCGCAAGGACGACGACGGCGCATAGCGCGCGCCGCCGGCCCGCGCCGCCGCCGCGCCACGCGCCGCCGCCCGCCCAGCGCCCCGCGCAGCGCGCGCCGCCGCGTCCCGCGCGCGAGGTACGTCAGTTTGCACCCCCTCTAGGGGTGCAAACTGACAAAGGTCGCGCTCGCTCAGGGGTACAGGCCGCGCGCGGTGTGCGCGTCGGCGACGCGCTGCACGCCGAGGCAGAGCGCCGCGTCGCGCAGCGTCAGCTCGCGCCGGTCGCTCTCGGCGACGACCGCCGCGAACGCGGCGCGCATCATCTCGACCATTCGCTCGGAGACCCAGGCGGGCGTCCACGGCATCGCCTGGAGGCCCTGGGCCCACTCGAAGTAGCTGACGATCACGCCGCCGGCGTTGGCGAGGATGTCGGGGACGACCGTCACGCCGCGGCGCGTCAGGATCTCGTCGGCCTCGCCGGTGATCGGCCCGTTGGCGCCCTCGACGACGATCCGCGCCGAGATCGCGCCGGCGTTGCCGGCGTGCAGCACGGCCGGCACCGACGCCGGGACGAGGACGTCGCAGGCGCAGGTGAGGAGCGCGTCACGGTCGAGTGGCGTGCCGCTGGAGAGGGTGGCGACGTCGCGGCCGGCGTCCAGCTCGTCGCCGATCTCGGCGACGGGCAGGCCATCGGGCGCGTAGCGCGCGCCGCTGACGTCGCTGAGGCCGACGAGCACGAAGCGCGGGTCGGCGGTGAGCAGCTCGGCGGTCGTGCGGCCGACGTTGCCGTAGCCGGCGACCGCGATCCGCACCGGGCCGTCGAGCTTCGCGTGGTCGCTGGCGAGGCGGACGCACTCGGCCATCCCGGCACCGGTCGCGCCGCGGCGTTGGGGCGAGCCGCCGACGGTCACGGGCTTGCCGGTTACCGACGGGCCGACGGTGTAGCCGAGCGCGGTCGAGTACGTGTCCATGATCCACGCCATCTCGCGCTCGCCGGTGTTCATGTCCGGCGCCATGATGTCGCGGTCGGGCCCGATCAAGGGGGCGATCTCGCTCGCGTAGCGGCGCGTCATCCGCTCCAGCTCCGGGACGGTCATCGTCTTCGGGTCGCAGGTGATCCCGCCCTTCGCGCCGCCGAACGGGATGTCGACGAGCGCGCACTTCCACGTCATCAGCATCGCCAGCGCCCGCACCTCGTCGAGCGTGACGCCGGGGTGGTACCGCAAGCCGCCCTTGCCGGGACCGCGCGTGAGGCTGTGCTGGACGCGATAGCCGGAGAACGTCCGCACGCGGCCGTCGTCGAGCCGCACCGGCACCGCGACCTCGATCGAGCGGCGCGGGAGGCGGAGCATCTCGTGCATCCCCTCGTCGAGGGACAGCAGCTCGCTTGCGCGGGCGAGCTGCTCCAGCGCCGTCGCCCACGGCCCGCGCGGCCTCGAGCCCGCGCTGTCGCGTGGCGCGTCGCCCGCGTCACCGACCGCCGCTGCCGTCGCTGCGCCGCTGACGCCCGCGCCGACGTCGGAGGCCGCCGCGACCGTCGCGCCGCTGCCGCCCGCGCCCGCTCCGGCCGCCGCCGCGCCCACCGCGTCGCAGGCCGCCGCTACCGTCGCTGCGCCGCTCACGCCCGCGCCTGCGCCCACGGCTACGTGCGCCGCTCCGCCCGCGTCGTCGCCGCCGGCCGCGAGCGCTGCGCCGGCGCCGGCCACCGCGGGCGGTGCCGCTCCGCCCGCGCCGTCGCTCGGACCCGTCGGATCGCTCGAACTCTGGTGCAGCACGAAAATGCCTCCTTGACGAGATTATTGGATACGATATCCCACCCAGCCACCGGAGGGAGGCAAAATTCGATGCGACGCCGAGTGACCTACTCGCGCAACGTGACGCTGTCGCTGTCGCGCACGTGCGTGTCCCATTGCAAGTACTGCGCGTTCGCGACGCATCAGCCGCACCTGCACGAGCCGGCGGCGGTCGAGCAGCTGCTCGACCGCGCGATGCGCCGTCGCGTCAAGGAGCTGCTGGTGCTGACCGGCGACGACCCCGGCTACCACCCGGGCGTGCGTGAGAAGCTGGCAGGGCTCGGCTTCGCGACGTTCGTCGACTATGTCGTCTGGTGCTGCGAGCGGGCGCTCGAGCGCGGGCTGCTGCCGCACACGAACCTCGGTGCGCTGGGGCGCGAGGACCTGGCGAAGCTGCGCGAGGTGACCGCGTCCCAGGGGCTGATGCTGGAGTCGACCCGGCCCGACCTCGTCGCGCACCAGGGCTCGCCGACGAAGGAACCGAGACTGCGTCTCGCGACGATCGACGCCGCGGGCGAGCTGAGAATCCCGTTCACGAGCGGGATCCTCGTCGGCATCGGGGAGGAGCCGTCCGACCGGCTCGACGCGCTCGCTGCGCTCGCCGCGTCACACGAGCGTTACGGTCACATCCAGGAGGTCATCCTCCAGAACTTCGTCCCTCACCGCAGATACCACGGCGAGGAGCCGGCCGAGATCGCCGACGAGGCCTCCGAGGCGTACTGGCGCACGGGGCTCGGGACGCACCCGTCGCTGCCGCTGCCGCGCTGGGCGACCGCGGTGACGATCGACGACATGGTCGAGCTGGTCACCGCCGCTCGCGCGCTGATGCCGGACGTCGGCATCCAGGTGCCGCCGAACCTGGCGGACTGGTGGCCGCAGCTGGTCGCGGCGGGTGCGACGGATCTTGGTGGTCTCTCCGCGAATGGCGATCACATCTCTCCGGAGCATCCGTTCCCGTCGCCGCATCAGGTGCGCAAGAGATTGCAACAGGACGGCGCAGCTCTGACCGAGCGCTTGTGCGTCTATCCGCAGTACATCGACGGGGACTGGTTGGACCAGGGCGTGATGGACGTGGTGAAGCTGAAGTATTGGAGCTTCATCCCACGTCGCGGCTCTGGCCGCCGGCAGGACCGTCCGATCCACGCCGAGCTGGTCTCGGGTGCGATCGAGAAGGGCCGCGACGGTGTCGCGCTCAGCGAGGACGAGCTGACCGCGTTGTTCGCGGAGACGCGTCCGGAAGCGGTTGAGGAGATTCGTGCGGCGGCGGATGAGTTGCGTGCGGAGTTGGCGGGCGATCTGGTGACGTTCGTGGTGAATCGCAACATCAACATCTCGAACGTCTGCATCGTCGGGTGTGCGTTCTGCGGCTTCGGGCAGGGCAAACGGTCTCCGGACGCCTACGAGCACGATGAGCCGGATTTCGTCCGTCGTATCCATGACGCGTTGGAGTACGGCGCGACGGAGCTGTGCATCCAGTCGGGCATCCACCCCGACTGGGATTTCGACGAGTACCTGCGCTGGTTGCGGGTCGCGAAGCGGACCGCGCCCGACATCCACCTCCACGCGTACAGTCCGATGGAGATCGCGCACATGCAGGACATCTCGGGGTTGCCGCTCTCCGAGGTGTTCGCTCGCCTCCGTGATGCCGGTCTCGGGTCGACGCCCGGTACGGCTGCTGAGGTGTTGCATGACGGTGTGCGTGAGCGGATCTCGCCGAACAAGTTGCCGGTTGCGCGGTGGGTGGAGATCATCGAGGCGTCGCATGCGGCGGGGTTGCGCTCGACGTCGACGGTGATGTTTGGTCATATCGAGGAGCCGTGGGAGTTGGCGGAGCACATGCGTGTGATCCGTGAGTTGCAGGAGCGCACCGGCGGTATCACCGAGTTCGTTCCGCTCTCTTTCATTCCGTTTCAGACGTTGCTCGGTCGCACGCATGGGGTTGAGGAGATCAGTCGTGAGGAGAATCTGAAGCACACGGCGGTGTTCCGTTTGGCGTTGGGGCGTTCTATTCGGAATGTGCAGGCGTCGTGGGTGAAGATGGGGTTGGAGACGGCGACTGAGGCGTTGCGGTGGGGTGTGAATGATCTTGGTGGGACGTTGATGGAGGAGTCGATCAGCCGCCTGGCAGGAAGCCAG
Source organism: Conexibacter woesei DSM 14684 (assembly GCF_000025265.1). Classification (GTDB taxonomy): domain Bacteria; phylum Actinomycetota; class Thermoleophilia; order Solirubrobacterales; family Solirubrobacteraceae; genus Conexibacter; species Conexibacter woesei. The sequence continues at coordinate 4,341,894 of NC_013739.1, read as the reverse complement.
CATGGGACCAAGCTCGACCCGGAGCAGTTGATCTCCGCGGCGCACGCGGCGGGCCGGCCAGCGGCCGAACGCTCCACCCTCTACGAGATCCGGCGCGAGCATCGGCTGGTGGTGGACGCGTGCGTGTGAGCGCGCCGTGGCGCGCCCGCCGCGCCGCGCTGCGCCGCGACCGCGCGCTGATCGAGGCGGCGCGCGGGCTGGAGGAGCACGGCCTCGTCGTCGGGACGGTCGGCAACGTCAGCGTCCGCGACGGCGCGCGCGTCCGGATCACGCCGACCAAGCTGGCCTACGACCGCCTGCGTCCGTACGACCTCGTCACCGTCGACCTCGCCGGCAGGCGCTGGGAGGGCCGGCGCCACCCGTCGCGCGAGCTGGCGCTCCACCTCGCGATCTACCGCGCGCGCGGGGACGTGCAGGCGATCGTCCACGCCCACGGCACGCACGCCGCGGCGTGGAGCTTCCTCGGCGTCCCGCTGGAGCCGGCGATCGAGGAGTCGGCCTATTACGGCATCGGCCCGGTCGCCGTCTCACGGCACGCGCCGGCCGGCAGCGGGGAACTGGGCCGGACCGCTGCGCGGGCGCTCGGCAGGTCGTCCGCCGCGCTGCTCGGCGGCCACGGGCTCGTCGCCGTCGGGGCCGACCCGGCCCGCGCGCTGCTCGTCGCCCGCGTCGTCGAGCACCACGCCCAGGTCGCCTGGCTGCTGCGTGGGGAGGGCCGTTCGGCTGGCGCGGGGGAGGGGCTGCGCGTGCCGGAGAGACGTATGAGAGAGTCCACGAACGGTCACGATTCGGCCGGTACCACCGGAGTATCCGATATCCTGAGGCGCTGACGTCATAAGCCGACGAACACGGGTCTGGAATGCCGCACAACGGGGGAGACGACGACGATGGCCACCGCTAAATCGCCTGAGGACCACGCCTTCCGCTCGATCGTCGATCGTCACGAGCGCCAGTTCCGCACTGTCGGCGACATGGTCTACGAGGTGCTGCGGGAGAGCATCCAGACCGGCATCTTCGCCCCCGGCGAGCGGCTGCGTCAGGACCAGCTCGCCGAGCAGCTCGGCGTCTCGCGGATCCCCGTCCGCTCGGCGCTGATGCAGCTGGAGACCGAGGGCCTGATCAAGGTCCACCCCTACCGCGGAGCGACCGTCGCGGAGCTGTCCGTCGACGAGATGCGCGAGAACTACGAGATCCGCGGCGTGCTGGAAGCGCTCGCGCTGCGCAAGGCCGCGGCCGCGATGACGAAGAAGCGGATGACCGCGCTGAGAAAGCTCGCCGACGAGCTGAACGCGGTCAGCGACGGCGAGGACTTTCTCCGCCTGCGGATGGCCTTCTACCACGAGCTCTACGACGGCGACAGACACCCGCAGCTCGTTGCGCTGATCGAGAAGCTGCGCAACGACGCGGGCCGCTACTGGCTGCAGAGACACGTCGACTACGTCAGCCGTCCCGGCGAGCGCGACCACGGCAAGATCCTCGACTTCCTCGCCGCCGACGACGTCGAGGGCGCCGTCGCGTGGCAGCAGGAGCACCTCCAGAGAGTCGGCGCGCGCCTCACCGACCTGATGACGAGAGCCGGCGCGAGAGCCGACGGCTGAGCGCGGCCGGCGCGCCGAGCGCGCGCCCTCGGCCTCTCAGGCCGGCACCAGCGTCCAGCGCAGCGCAACGGCCGGTGCGGCGGCGAACGCCTCCCGCAGCTCCGCCTCGCTCGTGAAGGTGCCGGGCAGCGCCCGGCCCTCGCACGCGATCTCGACCCGCTCGCGGCCGAACGGCCACGGGTCCAGCCGCACGGCCACGCCGTCCCCAGCGCCCGCCGCGCCGCCCGCGCTCAACGAGAACTCGCCCGCCTGCGCCGGCATCACCCCGTGGCAGAGCGCGAGCGAGATCGCGTCCCACGTTCTCAGCAGCGCGCCGTTGCGGGCGACCTGCTCCATGTCCAGGCCGACCGACAGCACGGCTTGCAGCGCGCGCTGCTCGGCGAGGTGGGCGGCGATCGCCTCCGCCTGCTCGGGCTCCGGGACGACGCGGTCGTACAGGCTCGTGCCGTGGCGCGAGACGATCAGCGCCGCGTAGCGGGACTGCGTGAGCAGCCAGCGCGGCGAGGCGCTCCAGATCCGCAGGTGGTCGGCGCGCGGCATCTGCAGGAACCCGCGCGGACGCCCGGTCTCGGGGTTGAGCTGTGGCGCGAGGTCGGCCTCGACCCAGCCGACGTCGTGCTGCACGGCGGCGACGATCATCGGCTCGAACGGCTCGGCGGCGGGGTGGGCGGCGTTGCCCCAGGCGCGCCCGATCTGCGACGTCACCCACGCGTGCGACGGCTGGCCGATGACGAGGTCATCGCGAACGATCAATGAATTCTCCCCGGATCCGATATGGGATTCGATATCCTACTGCCGCACGTGCTGCGGGCACGTCCAAGCGAATCGAAGCCGAGCGGAGTCGCCGGGCGAAGGAGAAGGCATGGTGGCACGGGTACGCGGGACTTGTGGGGAGGAGCGCTCGCGCCATGGCTAGCGCCGACGCGGCGCCCAAGAGCGCCTTCCGCTCGATCGTCAGAAGTCACGAGCGGCAGTTCCAGACGGTCGGGGACATGGTCTACGAGGTCCTGCGCGAATCGATCCAGCGCGGCGTCTTCGCGCCCGGCGAGCGGTTGCGGCAGGACCAGCTCGCGGAGGAGCTGGGCGTCTCGCGGATCCCGGTCCGCTCGGCGCTGCTGCAGCTGGAGACCGAGGGGATGATCACGCTTCACCCGTACCGCGGGGCGACGGTCAGCGAGCTGTCCGTCGACGAGATGCGCGAGAACTACGAGATCCGCGCGGTGCTCGAAGGGCTCGCGCTGCGCAAGGCCGCCGCGGCGATGACGCCCGAGCGCCTCGCTCACCTCAAGAAGCTCGCGCAGGAGCTCAACGACGAGCGCGACGGTGAGGTCTTCCTGCGGCTGCGGATGAGCTTCTACCACGAGCTGTACGACGGCGACAGTCATCCGCAGCTGGTGGCGCTGATCGAGAAGCTGCGCAACGACGCGGGCCGCTACTGGCTGCAGAGACACGTCGACTACGTCAGCCGCCCCGGCGAGCGCGACCACACGCAGGTGCTCGAGTTCCTCGAGGCCGGCGACCTCGACGGCGCGATCCGCTCGCAGAGAGAGCACCTCGAACGCGTCGGCGCCCGTCTGATCGAGCTGATGCAGGGGACGACCTGATCCGTCGTCCTGCCCCGTGGTCGCTCTGCGACCCGAAAGCAGGACGACGCCGGTCAGGGCCCCGGCCGAGGCCCGGGTCCCTGGGCGGATCCGGCTTCTGGCGCGTTCACGTGCCCACAATGCTGGAAACGATTCCTAACCGCTAGGACGGGAAGATCAATGCGCTCGCAGCCCTTGACACGTGCACATCGGATCCGATATTCAATATCTACCAACGGTGGACACACGACGTGGACCGGTACCTCGGCAGCCCTCCCGGGCCGTTGCGGGCCGGTCGGAGAGATCACCTGCGGGCCAGTCACACCTACCGCAGCCATTAGCTGATTCGGATTCCGGGAGACGTACGACCACCCATGTTCAGAATCTCAATCGACGTCGGCGGGACGTTCACCGATGCGTTCGTCATCGAGGGCACCGCCGTCGTCGGCCAATTCAAGTCACCCACGACGTTCCCGGACCCCTCGATCGGGTTCATGAACGTGCTCGAGAAGGCGGCAGCGGCCCACGGCCGCTCGCTCGAGGAGCTGCTCGCCGACGTCGAGGTGCTGATCCACGGCACGACGCTCGCGACCAACGCGCTGATCGATCGCAGCGGCGCCAAGGTCGGCATGCTCACGACCCGCAACTTCCGTGACGTGCTGGAGATCCGGCGCGGTCACAAGAACGTGCGTACGTCGATGTACGACATGTTCCTCCCGCCCTACAAGCCGCTCGTCCCGCGCTCCCGGCGCCTGGAGGTCGCGGAGCGGATCCTGCACGACGGCTCGGTCCACGAGGCGCTGAACGAGCAGGAGGTCCGCGACGCGGCCGAGCGGCTCAAGCGCGAGCAGGTCGAGGCGGTCGCGGTCTGCTTCCTGCACTCCTACGCCAACCCGGCGCACGAGCAGCGCGCCGCCGAGATCGCGCAGGAGGTGCTCGGCGACGACTGTCACATCGTCACGTCCTCCGGGATCCTCCCGATGTGGCGCGAGTGGGAGCGGTTCTCCACCACCGTGCTGTCAGCGTACCTCGGCCCCGTCGTCCGGCGCTACCTCTCGAGCCTGTCTGAGCGCCTGAAGTCCTCGGGCTACCGCGGCAACCTGCTGCTGATGCTCTCCGACGGCGTCGTCGGCACGCTCGAGTACTGCTCCGAGAAGGCCGTCCTGCTCGTCAGCTCCGGCCCTGCCGCCGCCCCGGCGGCCGCACTCGACGCCGGCGCGCTGGTGAACAGCGACGACCTCCTCTCGATCGACATGGGCGGCACCTCGCTCGACGTCTGCGTGATCGCCGGCGGCGAGGTCCCGATGACCCGCGAGTCGTGGGTCGACGACGAGCGCGTCGCGACGAAGATGGTCGACGTCCACTCCGTCGGCGCCGGCGGCGGCTCGATCGCCTGGATCGACTCGCTCGGCCTGCTGCGCGTCGGCCCCGTCTCGGCCGGCAGCACCCCCGGACCCGCCTGCTACGGCAAGGGCGGGACGAAGCCGACCGTCACCGACGCCGACCTGCTGCTCGGCTATCTGCCGATCGACTCGCCGCTCGGCGGCCAGATCGCGCTCGACCGCGACGCCGCGACGCGCGCGATGGAGACGATCGCCGGTCCGCTCGGGATGGAGCCGATGGAGGCCGCGCAGGCGGTCCTCACGACGGTGACGGCCTTCATGGCCGACTCGATCACCGAGGTCTCGACGCGCCAGGGCCACGACGTGCGCGACTTCACGCTCGTCGCCGGCGGCGGCGCCGGCCCGCTGCACGCGCCGTTCATCGCCGAGCAGCTCGGCGTCGACACGGTCGTCGTCCCGGCGATGGCGGGCACGTACTCCGCGTACGGCATGCAGGTGATGGACATGGGCCGCACCGCGGTCCGCACGCACGTCGTCCGCGTCGACGACGTCGACCCCGCCGTCCTGGAGGGGCTCTACGCGGAGATGGAGCAGGAGACGCTGGCGGCGTTCGAGGAGATCGGCGTCGCGGCGAGCGACGTGCGCCTCACCCGCACCGCCGACGTCCGCTACGTCGGGCAGTTCTCCGAGGTCGAGGTCGAGCTGCCCGCGGGCGCGGTCAGCAGAGCGGCGCTCGCCGAGGCGGTCGAGCGCTTCCACCGCCGCCACGAGGACCTCTTCACGTTCAACATGCCGTGGAAGGCCGTCGAGCTGCTGACGCTCGGGCTCAAGGGCACGATCCCGAGCGCGCCGATGCCGGTCGCCGCGGCCGAGGGCGATGGCGGCGACGCCGCCGAGGCGGTCAAGGGCCAGCGCGACTGCTGGTTCGCCGGCGAGCAGACGAGCGCCGAGGTCTACGACGGTGCGCGGATCGCGTCCGGCGCGAAGTTCGACGGCCCGGCGATCATCGAGGAGTCGGCGACGACGATCGTGATCCCGCCGTCGTTCGCGTGCGAACGACTGGCGGCCGGCGGCTACGTGCTGCGGCGCCGCAACGCCGAGCAGGCCGTGGCCGCGGGCCACGCGCAGACGAGCACCGGAGGTGCGGCATGAATGGAGAGACGCCTGTGAGCGAGCGACGCATCGACCCGGTCACGCTGTCGACGGTCTGGCACTCGTTCCAGAGCACCGCGCGTGAGATGCGCCACGTCGTCGACCGCACCGCGCAGAGCTACCTGCTCGCGCAGCTGCACGACATGGCCGCCGGCATCTGGGACGCGAAGTCGCGCACGATCGCCGTGCCCGAGGGACCGACGTCGATGTTCCTTTCGCAGAAGTTCGCGATCGAGACGATCCTGGAGAAGTTCGAGGGCAACCTCCACCCGGGCGACGTGATACTCACGAACGACCCGTTCAAGGGCCACTGCAACCACCTCCCGGACTGGGGCTTCATCCGCCCCATCTTCTTCGAGGGCGAGCTGCTGTTCATGGCGCTCACGCGCGGCCACCAGATGGACACGGGCGGCTCGTTCCCGGGCGGCTACTTCCCGAACGGCTTCGACATCCACGCCGAGGGGCTGATGATCCCCCCGATCAAGATCTATGACAGAGGTGTCGAGCGCACCGACGTCCTGGAGCTGGTCTGGAACAACGTCCGCTTCCCCGAGGGCGTGCGGATCGACAACGCGGCGCTGATCGCCGGCCTGACGATCTGCGACAACCGCATCACGGCGCTGCTGGAGAAGTACGGCCGCGACACGGTGCTCGACTGCGTCGACGAGATGCTGGAGCGGACCGAGCGCGTCGTGCGCAGACAGATCGCGGCGATCCCCGACGGCGTCTACCACGGCGAGTCGGCGACCGACGACGACGGCACCGTGCTCGACGAGCAGGTCTGGGTCCGCTGCGAGGCGACCGTCAAGGGCGACGAGCTGACGCTCGACTTCTCCGCCTCCGACGACCAGCGCCGCGGCTTCGTCAACTGCGTCTACGCATCGACGTACAGCCGCGCGGTCGCGGGCAGCTTCCTGTTCCTCGACCCGGCGCTGACCGAGTTCCACAACGAGGGCAGCATGGCGTGCATGGACGTGATCGCGCCGGAGGGCAACGTCTGCAACGCGCAGTACCCGGCGACGGTCGGCGGCTCGCCGGTCAACGTCGGCACGCAGGTGCTGGAGGCGACCGTCGAGGCGCTGTCGCAGGCGATGCCCGACCGCGCGATCGCGGCCTGGGGCCGTCGCCGCGGCCACTACATCTCCGGCAGCGACCCGCGCACCGGCGAGCGCTACGTGCAGACGACGACCGACGCCGACGGCGGCGGCGGCGCAGTCGCCGGCTTCGACGGCTTCGAGGGCGCGTGCGGCATGTCGGGCCTTGGCTCGATCCAGCGCGGCTCGATGGAGGAGGTCGAGATCCGCTTCCCGTGGCGTCACGTCCGCTACCAGTTCGCGCCCGACATGCTCGGCGCGGGCAAGTGGCGCGGCGGCTCGGGGATGCTGTGGGAGGTCGAGAACGTCGGCAGCCGCGCGACGCTCGCGACCGGCTCCTCCGACGGCGACACGACCCACGCCCCCGGCGCGATCGGCGGCGATCCCAGCCCGCTGTCGACGATGTACAAGCTCGTCGACGGGAAGAAGATCCCGCTGCAGACGCACCGCATGCACGAGGTCCAGCCGGGCGAGATCCTCGGCAAGGTCAGCGGCGGAGGCGGCGGCGTCGGCGACCCGCGCGAGCGCGAGGTCGAGAAGGTGCTCGACGACGTCGTCAACGAGTTCATCACGATCGACGCGGCGCGCGAGAGCTACGGCGTCGCGATCGACGCGGCGACGATGACGGTCGACGCGGACGAGACGGCGAAGCTGCGCGGGGTGGCCGCGTGACCCCGGGTGCGGAGGACCGCGTCGCGGACCACACGCGCCTGCTGAACGAGATGTGGCGGATCCGCGCGTTCGAGGAGAAGGTCGCGGAGCTGTACGCGAAGGGCAGACTGTTCGGCCTGCTGCACCTCGGCATCGGCCAGGAGGCGAGCGCGGTCGGCGTCTGCGCCGACCTCAACGCCGACGACTACGTCGTCGGCGGCCACCGCTCGCACACCCACGCGCTGGCAAAGGGCGCGCAGGTCAAGCCGCTGCTGGCGGAGATCGCCGGCAAGGCGGCGGGCTACTGCGGCGGCAAGGGCGGCTCGATGCACATCGTCGCCGCCGAGGCCGGCTTCATCACCGCGACCGGCGTCGTCGGCGGGAACATCCCGCTCGGCGTCGGCGCGGCGCTCGGCGCCAGAATGGCCGGCAGAGGCCAGGTCGCCGCCGTCTTCTTCGGCGACGGCGCGGTCCAGACGGGCGCCTTCCACGAGTCGCTGAACCTCGCGAGCCTGTGGAAGCTGCCGCTCGTCTTCGTCTGCGAGAACAACGGCTACGCCGAGTTCAGCGCGCTGGAGGACCAGACGGTCGTCCCGCATCTGGCGCAGCACGGAGAGACGTACGGGATCGCCAGCCGCACGATCGACGGCAACGACGTGCTCGCCGTCCGCGACGCGGTCGCGATCGCCGTCGAGCGCGCGCGCTCGGGCGGCGGCCCGACGTTCCTGGAAGTCATGACCTACCGCCTGCGCGGCCACTACGAGGGTGACCAGGCGAAGTACCGCGAGGCGTCCGAGAGCGCCGAGTGGAAGGCGAAGGACCCGATCCAGCGGCTCGTGCGCGTGATCGAGCAGCTGCCCGGCGCCGACGCCGCGGCGATCGCCGCCGAGGCGGAGCGGGCTGCGCGCGCCGCGGTGGAGGAGGCGGCGGAGTGGACGAGCGAGGCCCCGTGGCCGACCGAGGAGGACCTGATGACGACCGTGTTCCCGGCCCGATGAGCAGACTTCGCTACATCGACGGCATCCGCGACGGCATCCGCGAGGAGATGCTGCTGGACGAGCGCGTCTACGTGATGGGCGAGGACGTCGTCCCCGGCGGCCCGTTCGGCGCGACGAAGGGCCTCGCCGAGGAGTTCGGCGAGGGCCGCGTGCTCGACACGCCGATCTCCGAGGAGTCGGTGATGGGCACGGCGATCGGCTCCGCGGCGGTCGGCTACCGGCCGGTGCTCGAGGTGATGTTCGCCGACTTCCTCACGCTCGTGATGAACCAGCTCGTCAACCATGCGGCGAAGCTGCACTACATGTCCGGCGGGCAGCTGAAGATCCCGCTGACGATCCGCGCGCAGCAGGGCGCGAGCGGCAGCTTCGGCGCACACCACTCGCAGTCGCTGGAGGCGTGGTTCGCCCACGTCCCGGGTCTGAAGGTCGTCGCTCCGTCCGACCCCGCCGACGCGAAGGCGCTGATGCGCGCCGCGATCCGCGAGGACGGCCCGGTCCTCTACCTCGAGCACCGCGGCCTCTACTGGTCCAAGCAGGAGGTCGACGACGACGCCGGCCCCGCCGTCATCGGCGAGGCGGCGATCCGCCGTCCCGGCACCGACGTCACCGTGATCGCCTTGTCGAAGGCGGTCGGCACGGCGCTCGACGCCGCGAAGCAGCTGGAGGGCGAGGGCGTCTCGGTCGAGGTGCTCGACCTGCGCACGATCTCGCCGCTGGACACCGACGCGATCATCGCGTCCGTGCGCCGCACGAGACGTGCCGTGATCCTGCACGAGGCGGTCGTCTCGGGTGGGATCGGCGGTGAGATCGCGGCACGCATCCAGGAGCACGCGTTCGCCGACCTCGCCGCGCCGGTCGCACGCGTCGGCGGGCCGTTCGCGCCCGTCCCGTCCAGCCCGCCGCTGGAGAAGTTCTTCGTCCCGGACGTCGCCGCGGTCGTGGGGGCCGTGCAGGCGGTCATGGCCGGTTCCGCATCCCCGACGCCCGCCAGCCGGGCAATCTGACAAGGAGCTGTCTGCTTTGCTGCCAGACGTTTCACGCGAGCGGTTGCTCGAGATGCACCGGCGGATGCTCGTCATCCGCCGCTTCGAGGAGGCGCTGATCGAACTGACGGCCGACTACGACGTGGGTCACTTCCACGTCTCGATCGGCCAGGAGGTGACGGGCGTCGTCGCACTGGAGCTGTTCGAGCCCGGCGACGTCGTCTTCACCACCCACCGCAACCACGGCCATCTGCTGGCGCGCGGCGCCGACTCCGGCAAGATGCTGGCCGAGATCCTCGGCAAGGCGACCGGCTACAACAGCGGCAAGGGCGGCACGCTCCACCTCGCCTCGCTCGAGCTGGGCTTCCCGACGACCTCGTCGGCGACCGGCGGCTGCGTGCCGCTCGCGGTCGGCGCCGGCTTCGGCTTCAGCCGCCGCAAGGTCCCGAACGTCAGCATCTGCGCGTTCGGCGATGGTGCGCTGGAGGAGGGCGCCTGGCACGAGGCGGTCAACATCGCCGCGCTGGAGAAGCTGCCGGTGATCTTCCTCGTCGAGAACAACTCGCTCGACGCGGTCGGCCAGAGAGCGAACGAGTACCCCTCCTCGACGCTCGCCGCGACCGACCTGTGCGACCTTGCGCGGCCGTTCGGCGTGCCGACGGTCGCGATCGACGGGCTCGACGCGGGCGCCGTCCACGACGAGATGTCGACCGCCGTCAAGCGCGCCCGCGCGGGTGAGGGCCCGAGCTTCATCGAGGCGCGCACCGTCCGCTGGCCGGGGAGCAAGCCGCTGTGGCCGGAGCTGCGGACCGGCAGAACCCAGCTGGAGATGGCCTGGGGCGCGGCGTCGACCGACGGCGAGTACAAGAAGTGGTTCGACCAGGAGGACGGCGTGCTGATCTTCACACGCGAGCTGATCGACGCCGGGCACATGACGTCGGAGGAAGCTCTCGCGGTCGACGCGAAGGTCGTCGCCGACGTCGCGGCCGGCGTCAGATTCGCGCTCGACAGCCCCTTCCCGGAGGCGTCCGAGGCGCTCACCCAGGTGTTCGCATGACGCGCACGCTGACGTATGCAGAGGCGATGGTCGAGGGGCTGCGCGATGCGCTCATCGCCGACCCGAACGTCCACCTGATGGGCGGCTACTTCCTCGGGATCACCGAGCACCGCGGCCTGATGGCGGACCTGCACAAGGACTTCCCGGACCGCATCTACTACCCGCCGATCGCCGAGGTCGGCTACGTCGGCGCGGGCATCGGCGCGGCGATGACGGGGCTGCGGCCGTTCGTCGACATCGCGACCGCCAGCTTCCTCTTCCAGGGGATGGCCCAGGTCGCGAACGAGGCGGCGAACATCCACTACATGTCCGGCGGGCAGACGCGCGTGCCGGTCGTCTTCCACCTCAACCACGGGATCCGCGGCGGCGGTGCGGCGCAGCACTCGCACAGCCCGCAGGCGATGCTGTGGAACACGCCGGGGCTGGAGATCATGACGCCGGCGACGCCGTACGACGTCAAGGGCCTGATCAGAACCGCGCTGCTGAGCGACAACCCGACCTGCTGGCTGGACCACGTCGGCCTCTTCGGCGTCAGCGGCGAGGTCCCGGAGGAGAGCTACTCGATCCCGTTCGGGCAGGCGCGGATCGCGCGCAGCGGCTCCGACGTCACGCTCGTCGCGAGCAGCCTGATGGTGCACCGCGCGATGGAGGCGGCCGAGACGCTGGCCGCCCAAGGCGTCGAGGCGGAGGTCGTCGACCTGCGCACGCTCAACCCGCTCGACGAGACGTCGATCCTCGCGTCGGTCGCGAAGACCGGCCGCGTCGTCGTCGTCGACGAGTGCCACCTCAGCTGTGGCGTCGGCGCGGAGATCGCGGCGCGGATCGCCGACAAGGCGTTCGGCGACCTGAAGGCGCCGGTCAAGCGCGTCGCGACGGCCGACGTCCCGGTGCCGTTCTCGGCGCCGCTGGAGGACGCGATCAAGCCGACCGCGGAGCTGGTCGTCGAGGCCGCCGCCGAGGTTGTCGGCACCGGCGCGAAGGCGGGGGTGTAGCGATGCGGGTTGCGATCGATCTGCCGGCGCTCGGCTTCGACATGGAGTCGGGGACCGTCGGCAGCTGGCTCAAGCAGGTCGGCGACACCGTCGAGCAGGGCGACCCGGTCGCCGAGATCGAGACCGAGAAGGCCGCGGTCGACATCGAGGCGCCGGCGAGCGGGACGCTCGTCGAGATCGCCTTCGAGGTCGGCGCCGAGGTGCCCGTCGGCTCGGTCCTGGGATACATCGACGATGGCACCTGACGCCCCCAGAGGGCTGCCGGGCCTGAGCCCGATGCGGCAGGCGATCGCGCGCCAGGTGACGAGAAGCTGGACGACCGTCCCGCACTTCTACGTCAGCGTCGACGTCGACATGGAGCCGGCGGCGGAGGCCGTCGGGGCGCTGAACGCGAGCCGCCCCGACGACACGCCGGCGAGCCTGTCGGCGGCGCTGATCCGGGCGCTGACGGTGGTCCTGCAGGAGGAGCCCGCGTTCAACGCGACGTGGACGGCGGACGGCCTCGTCGAGCACGAGGCGGTCAACGTCGGCGTCGCGGTCGCGGTGCCCGGCGGCCTGATCGCACCCGCGATCCTCGGCTGCGAGGAGCGCGACACGGTCGCGATCGCCGAAGGTCTGCGCGACCTCGCGACGCGGGCGCGAGCGGGCAAGGCGCGCGGCAAGGAGATGACCGGCGCGACCTTCACGCTGAGCAACCTCGGCGGCTTCGACGTGTCGTCGTTCGCGGCGATCGTCAATCCGCCGCAGGTCGCGATCCTGGCGACCGGGCGCGCGGTGCGGCGCCCGTGGGTCGTCGGCGACGAGATCGTCGTGCGGCGCGTGATGACGGCGACGCTGAGCGTCGACCATCGCGCGCTCGACGGGACCGACGCCGCACGCTTCCTCGCCCGTCTGAAGGCGCTGTTGGAGGCGCCGGAGGGCTGGATCGAGGGCACGCGGACCGGAGGCGATGCGTGATGTCGCGGAGTCGCCCGAGCGACGAGCCGGCGCGCGCCGAGAGCCCGGCTCGACGGCTTGCATATTGGATACCATCTCCGATATTCTCGGTTCGTAGAGAGATCTTGCTGGACGAGGGAGGGTCGACGTGAGCGTAGGTAGGCCGCAAGCAGCGAACGCCACCGAGCCCGCGAGGGCTGCCGAGCAAGGCGGCCGTCGCGACACGGTGATCACCGTCGACCGCCTGCGCGTCGAGTTCACTCGGGCCCGCAAGGGCGACGTGGTCCTGGCGCTCGAGGACATCAACCTCGAGATCCACGAGGGCGAGTTCCTGGCGGTGCTCGGCCCCAGCGGCTGCGGAAAGACGACGCTGCTCAACGCGATCGCCGGGCTCGTGCCGCCGACCTCGGGTGAGGTCCGCCTGCGCGGCGAGCCGGTGTGCGATCCGGGGCCGGACCGCGCGGTCGTCTTCCAGGACTACGCGCTGATGCCGTGGCGGTCCGTCGAGGACAACGTCCGCTTCGGGGTCGAGATGCAGCCGGCGCTCCGGCGCAACTCCGCGAAGCGCGTCCAGGACGCGATCGACCTCGTCGGCCTGAGAGGCTTCGAGCGCGCGTATCCGCGCGAGCTCTCGGGCGGCATGCAGCAGCGCGTCGGGCTTGCGCGCGGGCTTGTCGCCGAGCCGGCGATCCTGTTGATGGACGAGCCGTTCGGCGCGGTTGACGCGATGACCCGCGAGGTCATGCGCAACGAGCTCGAGCGGATCATGTCCGAGACGGGCAAGACGGTCGTCTTCATCACGCACAGCGTGGACGAGGCGATCCTGCTGGGAGACCGCGTCGCGGTCTTCACGAGCCGCCCCGGTCGCATCAAGGAGCTGCTCCCGGTGACCCTCCCGCGCCCGCGCTACGGGTACGACGCGCGCGCGCTGAAGGAGTTCATAGAGATGCGGGAGCACCTCTGGGGTCTGCTCAACAACGAAGCCCGGGTGGCAGCGGGAGCCACGCCGGACGGTTCCTGACCGCAGGTCGAAGAACGCTGTCCACTGGCGAGAAGGAGAGGGAAGCGCATGGGAGAGAGTGCTGGCGGCGCGCCGCGTGCGGCGCGGACGCGCAGGTGGGGTGTGATGTGGGTGCTGGCGGTTCTTGCCGCCGCGCTGTTCGTGGCGGGCTGCGGCTCGTCCGACGACGATGACGGCGGCAGCGGGTCCGCCACGGCCGCGGCGACGAGCGCCGAGGTCGCATCGGGTGAGATAGGAGCGGCTGAGACGACGGATCTGACCGTCGCGATCCCGTACCCGGACTCGACGATGTACTCGTTCTACTACGTCGCCGACGAGCTTGGCTACTACGAGGACGAAGGCCTCAGAGTCAGAGTGATCACGGCCGACAACCCGATCGCAGCGGTCGTCGGCGGTAGCGCGCAGGTCAGCGTCGCCGACTCCGGCGCCGTGGTCGACGCGCAGCGCAAGGACCTCGGCGTCTCGGTCCTGTCGGGCCACTTCTGCCGTCAGAACTACAGCGTCGCGGTGCAGCCCGACATCAGATCGGTCGATCAGCTCGACGGCAAGGACATCGTGCTCGCGGGCACGACCGGCGACCCGCAGGAGTTCCAGCGCGAGAAGGTGCTCGCCGACGAGGGCTGGGACCTCAGCAGAGTCGACGCCAAGACCGTCTACCCGGGGCCGGACTCCGCCACGTGGCGCGAGTTCTTCCTCGACAACAAGGTCGCGCTGATGCCGTTCTACGACGACGACCGCGATGCGCTCGACAGATATGGCGCGAACATCATCGTCGACACGGTCCGCCCGTGGCCGAACAGCTGGCAGATCGCGAAGACCGACTGGCTGGAGGACAACCCGAACACGGCGATCCGCTTCCTGCGGGCGACGATGAGAGCGGTCGGGTACATGACCGCGCCCGCCGTCGGCAGAGTGCCGGAGAACAAGGACGCCGTGCTCGACATACTCGAGGGCCGCGATCTCGAAGTCGCGGACCTCCGCAAGGACGACAGCCCGTGGGTGCTGAGCGGCATGCAGCTGTGCCCGAACCTGTACTACGACCAGGAAGCGTGGGACGTCACGATCGAGTCGCAGGACCAGGACCCGCTCGATTACACGACCGACACGTCATACCTCGAGCGCGCGCAGAGAGATGCCGGGCTCGACAACTCCCCGCCGACGGACATCAGCTCCGTCTACCCATGAGCTGGGGAGTCCGACAGGAGAGGCCGCAATGGGCTCTGTGACAGGACTCCGCCTGCTCGAGCGTCGCCGCGTTTCACGCGGCGGCGCCCGGGGCCGGCGGCGCTTCGGACAGGAGATGAGCACCCGCACGGGCGTGATCATCTTCGCGATCGAGGCGGCTTTGCTGCTCGTGCTGTGGCAGTGGCTGATCGGCAACCTGGAGCTGGTGAACCCGGTCTTCCTGCCGCCGCCGCTCGACACGCTCGACGGCTTCCAGACGCTGATCGACGGCGGCCAGCTCGGCTCGATACTGTCGGCTTCGCTGCAGGCGTGGACGATCGGCTTCGTCCTGGCGGCGGTGGTCGGCATCGGCTTCGGCCTCGTGATCGGCAGCTCGGTCGCCGCTGACCGCCTGCTCGGCCCGCTGGTCTGGCCGCTGTACGCGACGCCGTGGCTCGCGTACGCGCCGCTCAGCAAGGCGTGGTTCGGCTTCGGCCTCACGCCGGTCGTCTTCATCGTCTTCATCGCAGGCGTCTTCCCGATCCTGCTCAACACGTCGGCCGGCATCCGCACGGTCAACCGGTCGCTCGTCAACGCAGGGCGGATCTTCGGCGCCAACCGCTGGCAGATCTATCGCAAGGTGCTGCTGCCGGCGACCGTCCCGTACATCCTCGCCGGCATGCGCCAGAGCGCCGTGCTGACGACTGTCGCGCTCGTGGTCGCTGAGATGATCACGTCCGGCAGAGGCGTCGGCGGCATGATCGCCTACACCGCGAACACATACGCGACCGAGCAGTCGTTCGCCGGGATCGTGATCGTGGTCGTCTGGAGCGTGATGATGAGCCAGCTGATCGGCCTCGCCGGGCGCCGGCTCGCGCCTTGGACGACAGGAGGCAAGCGCCGATGAGCACGACAGTTCAGACCTCGTCCGGAGCGCCGCCCGCGAAGGCGCGCAAGTCACCGCGCCGCGGCACGCGCAGCATGCTGTGGTGGCGGCTCGCGCTCGTCGCGGAGGTGCTCGTCTTCCTCGGGCTCTGGCAGCTCGTGGTCGCGCAGTTCGAGTGGATCCGCCCGACGATGCTGCCGCCTCCGACCGAGATCGCCTCAGCGCTGGGCGAGCTGGTGACCGACGACGGCTTCTTCGACGCGCTGCTCTACAGCCTCCAGAACCTCGCGGTCGGGCTCGCGCTGGCGATCGTCGTCGGCATCGTGCTCGGGCTCGCGATGGGCTGGTTCCGGATCTTGCAGTTCACCGTCGCGCCGCTGATGTGGGGCCTCTACGCGACGCCGACCGTCGCGTTGGCGCCGCTGATCATCCTCGGCTTCGGCCTCGGTGACACGTCGAAGATCGTGCTCGTCTTCATCATGTCGGTCTTCCCGATCATGCTGAACACGATGGAGGGCGTGCAGACGGTGCCCGACTCGCTCGTGCGCGCCGCTCGCGTCTTCGGCGCCAACGGCACCGCGCTCGGACGCAAGGTGGTGCTGCCGGCGACGTTCCCGTTCCTGCTGGTGGGGCTGCAGCGCGGCGTCGCGCTCGCGTTCATCGGCGAGATCCTCGGCGAGTTCCTCGGCGGCGCGGGCGGGATCGGCCACATGCTGGAGATGGCGACGTTCGACTTCCGCATGGCCGACGCACTCGCGATCGTCGTGGTGATGGTGCTCGTGATCAATGCGGCGCTGATCGTGCTGGCGCTGCTGCGCCGTCGCTTCACGCCCTGGCACGACACCAGCGTCGCGAAGATCTAGCCGCCCGGCGGCTCCGCGACTCGTGCACGCATGACCAGGCCGGCCGCAGGCAGCATCCTCGGCCGGCCGGTCACGCGGCGTGAGGACCGGCGTCTGCTGCGCGGCGAGGGCCGCTTCCTCGACGATCTGCGACCGCCAGGTGCGCTGCACCTGGCGTTCGTCCGCAGCCCGCACGCGCACGCGCGCATCGAGGCGGTGCGGGTCCCCGCGAGCGGGGACGGGCTGGTCGACGTGCTGACCGCACGCGACCTCGACGGGCTGCGCCCGCTGCCCGTCGGCGCCCCGGGCGACGCCGAGGTCGCCGACGTCCCGCATCCGCTGCTGGCGGCGGACGAGGCGTGTTACGCGGGGCAGCCCGTGGCTGCGGTCATCGCGCGCTCCCGCGCGCTGGCGGAGGATGCGGCCGAGCGCGTCGAGGTCGACTACCGCCGGCTGCCGGCCGTGCTCGACGCACGGCGCGCACCCGAGACGCTGGTGCGCTGGCGGCGAGCCGGCGGCGACGTCGACGCGGCGTTCGCGTCCGCGGAGGAGATCGTGCGCAGCGCGCACGCGATCCCGCGGCTCGCGGGTGCGCCGATGGAGCCGCGCGGCGCGACCGCGCGCGTGGAGGCCGACGGCCGCCTGACGTTCTGGTGCTCGGCGCAGGACACGCAGCGGCCGCTCGCGCAGCTCTGCCACGTGCTCGGGCTGGAGCGGGAGCGCGTGCGGGTGATCGTGCCCGACGTCGGCGGCGCGTTCGGGATCAAGGGGTCGCTGACCGCCGAGCTGGCGCTGACCGCGGTCGCGGCGATGCGGCTGGGCGAGCCGGTCACGTGGGTCGAGGACCGCCGCGAGAACCTCGCCGGTCCGTATCAGGGGCGCGGGGTGGAGGGGGAGGTCGAGCTGGCGCTCGACCGCCGCGGCCGCATCCGCGCGTTGCGGGCCCGCGTCTGGTGCGACCTCGGCGCGTTCCTGCTGCCGACGACCGCCTTCCCGCCGCGGATCCTCGGCGGGCTGTTGACCGGTTGCTACGCGATTGGAGCTGCCGAGGTCGAGGTCGTCGGGGCGCGCACGAACAAGGTCCCGACCGGGCCATACCGCGGCGCCGGCCGCCCCGAGGCCGCGTACCTGATCGAGCGGGCGGTCGACGCCGCGGCGCGACAGCTCGGCGCCGACCCGCTGGAGCTGCGCCGCCGCAACCTCGTGCGCACGTTCCCGCACCGGACGCCGCTCGGCGCCGACTACGACTCCGGCGACTACGCACGCTGCCTGGAGCTGGCGCGGGAGCTGGTCGGGTCCGAGGGCGGCGAGGACGGGGGTGCGTGCGTCGTCGGCACCGGCTTCGCTGCCTACGTCGAGACGTGCGGCGGGATGTGGGAGCAGGCCGAGGTGCGGCTGACCGACGGCGGGCGCGTCGTGCTCGCGCTCGGCACCTGCCCGCACGGACAGGGCCACGAGACGACGTTCGCGCAGATCGCCGCCGACCGGCTCGGCGTGGCGCTGGAGGACGTGGAGCTGCGCTGGGGCGACAGCGACGTGGTCCCCGCGGGCGTCGGCACCTACTCCAGCCGCTCGGTGGCGATGGGCGGCTCGGCGCTCGTGCTCGCGCTCGACGACCTCTGCGAGCAGGCGCGGCCGGTCGCGGCGCGCCTGCTCGACGTGGAGCCGGACGTGCTGCGCTGGGACCTGGGCGGGTGGTGGTCGCGCGGCGGCGGGTTCGTCTCGCTGGCGGACCTCGCGGTCGTCGCGCCGGGGCTGCGGGGCGCCGGGCGGTTCGCGTCCGACCCCGTCTACTCCTCGGGTGTGACGGCGGCGGTCGTCGCGATCGAGCGCGCGACCGGCCGCCTGCGCGTGCTGCGGATCGCGGCGGTCGACGACGCGGGGACGATCGTCAACCCGCTGCTGGCCGAGGGCCAGGTGCTCGGCGGGACGGTCCAGGGACTCGGCGCGGTCCTCTGCGAGCAGGTCGTGCACGACGAGCGCGGCGTGCAGGCGAGCGACTCGCTCGCCTCCTACCGGCTCCCGGTCGCGGCCGACGTGCCGCCGATCGCCACGCGCTTCGTGCAGACGCCGTCGCCGCGCAACCCGCTCGGCGCGAAGGGCATCGGCGAGGCGGGCGCGATCGGCACGCCCGCGGCGATCGCCAACGCGGTCGCCGACGCGCTTGGCGGTGCCAGCATCGACCCGCCGTTCACGGCGCGGAAGCTGTGGCAGGCGCTGCAGGAGACGGCGCGGTGAAGCCGGAGCGGTGCGAGTGCGCCGGCCCGGCGGCGGTCGGGACGGCGTCGTGAAGCCGGCGCCGTTCGACTACGTCGCTCCCGACGGCGTCGAGGAGGCGCTTGCCGCGCTCGCGCTGCCGGGCGCGCGACCGCTGGCGGGCGGCCAGAGCCTGATCCCGCTGCTCAGCGCGCGGCGCGAGCGTCCGCGACTGCTCGTCGATCTGGGGCGGGTGCGCGGACTCGCCGATGTCCGCGTCGGCGGTGACGGCGGGCTGCGGCTCGGGGCGATGACGCGCCAGGCGACGCTCGAACGCGACGAGCGCGTCGCCGCCGGCTGGCCGCTGCTGCGCGAGGCGGTCCGCCACGTCGGCCATGTGGCGACGCGCACCCGTGGGACGGTCGGCGGGTCGGTCGCCCACGCCGACCCGGCGGCGCAGCTGCCCGCCGCACTGCTCGCGCTCGGCGCGCGCTTGCGCGTGCGGGGTCCGGACGGGGAGCGGGTGGTCGAGCTGGGCGCGCGGGCGGGCGGCGCGGGCGAGCGTGTGGCGGAGGGCGGTGAGCGGGCGGCCGGCGCGGGCGGGCCGGTCGCGGCCGGCGAGCTGCTCGTCGCGATCGAGCTGCCGCCGCTCCCGCACGGGGCGCGCTGCGCGTTCGCCGAGCACCGCGAGACCGCCGCCGGGCCGGTCGTGGCGGGTGCGGCGGCGGTCGTCGCGGACGGCCGCGCGGCGCTCGTCGTGATCGGCGCGGCGGATGGGCCGCTGCGCGTGGCGGCGGCCGAGCAGGCTCTGCTCGACGGCGCGCCGCACGAGACGGTCGCGCGGCTCGCGGCGGCGCCGGCGCGCGATCTCTACGTGCGCGCGGTGCTCGCCGACACGGTCCGCCGCACGCTCGGGCGGCTCGCGCCCGATCCGGCCGCTCGACCCGGCCCCGCCGCGAGGCCCGACCCGGCCGCTCGACCCGATCACGGAGGAAGCGCATGAGGGTGTCGGTCAGGATCAACGGCCGGCGCTGCGAGGCCGACGTCGAGCCGCGCACGCTGCTGTCGGACTTCATCCGCCACGAGGCGGGCCTGACCGGCACCCACGTCGGTTGCGAGCAGGGCGTCTGCGGGGCGTGCACGGTCCAGCTCGACGGCGAGCCGGCACGCTCGTGCCTGATGCTCGCGGTCCAGGCCGACGGCCGCGAGCTGCGGACCGTCGAGGGGCTCGCGGACGGCGAGACGCCGCATCCGCTGCAGAGCGCCTTTGAGCAGACGCACGCGCTGCAGTGCGGCTTCTGCACGCCGGGCATGCTGATGACGCTCGACGCGCTGCTGCGCCGCCGCCCGGACGCCGGGGAGGCGGAGGTCCGCGCGGCGCTCGGCGGCAACCTCTGCCGCTGCACCGGCTACGCGGCGATCGTCGAAGCGGTGCGGCTCGCTCAGGAGGAGGGGTAGGGCCGGTCGCAGGCGGGCGGCGCCGGCGCCTCGCCGCCTGCCGGCTCGCTCAGGACGGCAGGTAGCGGAGGTCGAGGCAGGCTGCGGCGTCGACGTCGACCGGCGTGCCCTCGCGGCGGCGCACGTCCAGCACGGACGCGAGGTCGGCGACGTCGAGCCGGCCGCCGGGCAGCAGGCCGGAGGCGGGATCGAGGACGGCGTCGACGACGTCGCCGGCCAGCTCGGCCGGCGCCCCGGCCCGGTCGACGGCGAGCGCGGCCGCGGCGTCGCGGCTGGCGGGGTCGCGCAGCCACGCTTCGGCGTCCGCGAGCGCGCCGAGGTAGCGGCGCAGCACGTCGCTGTTGGCTTCGGCCCAGCCGCGGCGGACGGCGACCGTCGCGCCGACGTAGCGGGGCTCGACGTCGGTCGGGCGCAGCACGACGTGTCCGCCATCGCGGACGGTGGCGACGTCGTAGGGCGGGGTCAGCAGCGTCGCGGCGATCGTCCCGTCGCGCAGCGCCTGCGCGCGCTCGCGCGTGCCGCCGACCTCGGCGAACGTGCACTCCTCGGGGGCGACGCCGGCGCGGCGCAGGACGTGGCGCAGGACGACGGCATAGCCGCTGGCGGCGGAGTCGACGCCGATCGGGCGCCGTCGCAGGGCGGCGAGCCCGCCGTCGCCGTCGGCGACGAGGCTCAGCATCCCGCGGTTGACGCCGGCGACGACGATCAGGTCCAGCTCGTCGTGATGCGCGAGCACGTTGTCGGCAGCCGTGTGCAGGACGTCCCAGCTGCCGTCGCGCAGTCCGGCGAACTGCGGACGCTGGCCCGCGATCAGCTGGGCGTCGACGCGGAGGCCGGCGGCGGCGAACAGTCCGCGCGCGTCGGCGGCGTGCAGCGCCAGCTCTCCGGCCGACGGGAACGCGGCGACGCGAACGGGCATCCCCTCAATCTCGTGCATATGGAGTACCGTATCCGAAATCCGAAGCACGGAGGTCGGAATGAGATTCGCCGTCATGCTCCCGCAGGCCAACCGGCTCGCGTCGCCGGAGGCGCTCGTCGAGGTCGCCCAGGCCGCCGAGGAGCTG
Source organism: Conexibacter woesei DSM 14684 (assembly GCF_000025265.1). Classification (GTDB taxonomy): domain Bacteria; phylum Actinomycetota; class Thermoleophilia; order Solirubrobacterales; family Solirubrobacteraceae; genus Conexibacter; species Conexibacter woesei. The sequence continues at coordinate 4,320,876 of NC_013739.1, read as the reverse complement.
GGCTTCAGCGCCGTCTCGGTGCGCGACCACGTCGTCTTCAACGGCGCCTACATCACGTCCGGCACGGCCGACCTCGAGGGGCCGGGAGAGCTGCGCGCGATGTTCGAGGCGCTCGAGACGCTGACGTGGGTCGCGGCGCACACCTCGCGCGTGCGCCTGCGCACGTCCGTCCTGATCCTGCCCAACCGCCATCCCCTGCTGCTGGCCAAGCAGCTCTCGACGCTCGACGTGCTGTCCGGCGGGCGGCTCACGATCGGCTTCGGCGTCGGCCCCAACCGCAGGGAGACCGCCGTCGACACGACGAAGCTCGGGGCCCATCGCGTCAACCTGGAGAAGGAGTACGACGCGTTCGGCGCGCACGGCGCCCGCGGCCCGCGGATGCAGGAGTACTTCGAGGCGATGGTCGCGATCTGGACGCAGGAGAGCGCCTCCTACCGCGGTGAGACCGTCGCGTTCGACGACGTCGAGGTCTTCCCCAAGCCGCTTCAGCGCCCGTATCCGCCGATCGTCGTCGGCGGGCGCTCGTCGGCCGCGCTGCGCCGCGCCGCGCGCTGGGACGCGGGCTGGATGCCCAGCCAGGTGACGGCGCAGGAGATCGCGGCGGGGGTCGCCGAGCTGCGCGCGCTGCGCGAGCAGGCGGGCCTCGCGCCCGAGCCGCCCTCGATCGGGATCAACGTCCACTCCGCGATCGCGGAGTCGACCGCCGCGGCCGAGGCGTTCGTCGCACCGACGATCGGCCACCACTTCGCCGGCCCCGAGGCGCTGCGCGAGCGGGCGCTGCTCGGCGACGTCGAGGCGTTCGCCGCGCGCGTGCGCGCCTACCGCGATGCCGGCGTCGAGGAGATCGAGCTCAAGCCGGTGTATCGCTCGATCGACGACTGCGTCGCGCACCTGCGGACGATCCACGACGAGGTGATGCCGGCGGTCGCCTGACCCCGCCGGACCGCGGCAGCCGCCACGCCGCGACGAACGCGGCCGCGCCGATGACCGCGGCGATCGCGAAGCCGAGCGTGAACGCGCCCTCGGCCGGCGCCTCGCCGCCGGCGGCGGTGTGGCCGGTGAGGCAGGCGGTCGCGATCGCCGCGCCGAACGCGCCGCCCGCCGTCCGCAGCACCGTGTTCATGCCGGTCGCGACGCCGAACTGCGCCGGCGGCACGGCGTCGGCCAGCACGTTGGCGGCGGCCGCCGAGGCGCACGCGATGCCGGTGCCGAGCAGCAGGCCGCCGATGACGAGGTCCCATTCGTGCCCGTGCAGGAAGACCATCCACGCGCCCGCGGCGACGAGCAGCACGGTGCCGCCCATCATCAGCGCGCGGAAGCCGATGCGCGCGCCGATCTGACCGGCGAGCGGGCCGACGACGAGCTGGCTGAGCGCGGTCGACAGCAGCAGCAGGCCGGCGACCGTCGGCGTCGTCCCGAAGCCGAAGCCGGCGGCCGGGTCGGTCAGCGCGAGCTGCGGGTTGAGGACGAAGGCGATGAACATCGACGCGCCGACGAGGAAGATCGTCAGGTTGGCGATCGCGACGCGGCGGTCGCGCAGCATCCCCAGGTCGAGCAGCGGTGCGCTCGTGCGCCCCGTGTGGCGGACGAGCACGACCGCCAGCAGCGATCCGGTCGCCAGCGCGGCGACCGTCGGCGCCGACGCCCAGCCCCAGCGGTTGCCCTGCGTCACCGCGAGCAGGACGCTCCCGATCGAGGTCGCCAGCAGCACGGCGCCGAGCCAGTCGATCGGCTGCCGCGGCACGCGCGGCGACTCGGGCAGCAGCAGTGCGGTCGCGGCCGCGGCCGGCACCCCGAGCAGGCCGATCCCGAACAGCCAGGTGATCGACAGGTGGTCGATCACGAGGCCGGACAGCGGCAGCCCGATGCCGGCGCCGACGCCGAAGACGGCGCTGATCGCGCCGAGGCCGCCGGCGACGCGCTCTCTCGGGAACGACTCGCGCACGATCCCGAACCCGAGCGGGAACAGCCCGGCGGCGGCGCCTTGCAGGACACGACCGACGATCAGCGGCGGGAGCGACTCCGCGACCGTGTTGATCGCCGCGCCGACGCAGTAGACGAGCATCACGATCGTGAGCGTGCGGCGCTTGCCGTAGACGTCGCCGAGGCGTGCCACGATCGGGATGCAGGCGGCGCCGGACAGCAGGAACGCGGTCAGCGTCCACGACGTCGCCTCGGGGGAGGCGTCGAAGTGCTCCGCGAGGAGCGGCAGCGCCGTGACGACGAGGGTCTGCGAGAGCGCGTAGGTTCCGCCCGCGAACAGCAGGACGGCGAGCACCAGCGTGGGGCGGCGGGCCGTCGCCATCGATCAGGGGAAGGCCGTGGCGGCGGCCGAGAGCGGCCCAATATCGGATTTCGGATACGAAATTTGTGTATACACTACCTGGTACGCAATGTGAGCGACGAAGGTTGGGTGGAGATGCACCGGCGCAGAGAGCAGGACGAGTGATGGGCCACGTGGTGATCCGCGGGGCGACGGTGCTCAGCCAGGACGACGAGATCGGCGAGCTGGTCGGCGACGTCGAGGTGCGTGACGGTGAGATCGTCGCGGTCGGCGCCGGGCTCGCGACGGCTGGAGCGGAGGAGATCGATGCGGCTGGGATGGTCGCGATCCCGGGCTTCGTCGACACGCACTGGCACCTGTGGGGCACGCTGCTGCGCGGCGTGATCGGCGACGGCAGAGCTGAGGGCTGGTTCGCGCGCAAGGGCAAGCTGGCGCCGCACATGTCGCCGGAGGACATGTTCAACGGCGTGATGCTGGGCGCGGCCGACGGTCTCGCGACCGGCGTGACGACGATCCACGACTGGGCGCACAACGTGCTCAGCCCCGATCACGCGGACGCGAACCTGCGCGCGCACAAGGAGCTGGGCACGCGCGTCCACTTCACGTACGGTGCGCCGAGCGCGCATCCCTCGCTTTCGCGCGAGGAGATGGCGGCGCAGGGCGCGCTGCCGCCCGACCAGGCGATGGACGTCGCCGATGCCGTGCGCGTGCGCGAGCAGTGGAGCGGCGAGTTCGGCGGGCTGTTGAGCGTCGGCGTCAACGTGCGCGGGCCGGCACGGTCCGACGAGGCGGTCTACCGCGAGGAGTGGCGCCAGGCGCGCGACGCGGGGTTGCCGATCGCGATGCACTGCGCCGGCACCGAGGCTGAGGTCAGACGGATCCGGCAGGTCAAGCTGCTGGAGGCCGACGGGCTGCTCGGCCCCGACGTGCTGCTGGCGCACTGCCTCTTCCTCGACGAGGAGGAGCGCGGGCTGCTCGCGGCGCGGGGCGTGCCGGTCACGTTCAGCCCGCTGAGCGAGCTGCGGCTGGCGATGGGCTTCCCGATCCTCGCGCAGCTGCGCGAGGACGGCGTCCAGGTCAGCCTCTCGCTCGACACGACGGCGATCGCCGGCGCGGCGGATCCGTTCGCGGCGATGCGCGTCGCGTTGGGGATCTCCAACTCCGCGCGCGGTGACGCGACGGAGGTGACGCCGCGCGACATGCTGCGCGTCGCGACGCTGGCCGGTGCTGAGGCGCTCGGCCTCGGCGACCGCGTCGGTTCGATCACGCCCGGCAAGCGGGCGGACATCGTGCTCGTCAGAACGCGCACGCTGAACGCGGCGCCGGTCGTCGACCCCGCGGTGGCGGTCGTCCACTCTGCGCTGCCGAGCGACGTCGACACGGTGCTGGTCGACGGGCGCGTCGTGAAGCGCGACGGGCGGTTGACGACGGTCGAGCCGGAGGCCGTGATCGGCCGGGCGGAGGTGTCGCTGCGCGGCGTCTGCGGCCGCGCCGGGTTCGAGATGACGGGGCTTCAGAGCGAAGGGAGCGCAGCATGGCGGTCGGCGTGAAGGTCGGCGAGGCGGAGGTCTTCGCGCTGTTCGACGGGCGGCATCCGTTCAACCTCGAGTGGCACTACCCGTCGATCGGCGACGAGCAGTGGGAGCCGTACACGGAGACCGGACCGAAGGACCTCAACTTCGGCGCGTTCCTCGTCAAGCTCGACGGCAAGACGATCCTGATCGACACCGGCTGGGGGCCGCAGTTCGCGCCGCCGGGCGGGCTCGAGTCGCCGCCGCAGCTGCTCGACGAGCTGGCCGCGATCGGCGTCGCGCCGGAGGACGTCGACGTCGTCGCGCTGACGCACATCCATCCCGACCACATCGGCTGGAACCTGATCGTCGGCGACGACGGCTCGGTCGCGCCGCGCTTCCCGAACGCGCGCTACCTCGTGCCGGAGGACGACATCGACCACTACCGCAGACGGGTCGACGCGGGCGAGAGAATCCACCCGAGCATCATCGAGCAGGGGCTCGGGCTGACGGCGCTCGACGTCACCGAGCTGGTGCGCGACGGCGCCGAGGTCGTGCCCGGGCTGCGCGCGGTCCACGCGCCCGGTCACACGCCCGGCCACACGCTGTACGTGCTCGACTCGGCCGGCGAGCGCTTCGTCGTGCTGGCCGACATCGCGCACCACCCGGCGGTGCTGCACGAGACCGACTGGGTTCAGTCGTTCGACTGGGAGCCGGAGCAGGCGCGCGAGAACCGCGAGCGGCTGCTGAAGGAGTACGAGGAGAGCGGCTGCCTGCTGGCCGCCGGGCATTTTCCGTACCCCAGCCTCGGGCGCATCGGGCGCGACGGGGACGGGCGGCGTGTGTGGATCGAGGAGGACGTTGATGCCTGAGGCGATGGTCACCGCGGCATGGCTGCGTGAGCACATCGAGGACCCGCTCGTGCGGGTCGTCGAGATCCAGTACGAGCCCGACGAGTTCCCGTACGGCGACGGGCACGTCCCCGGCGCGCTGAACTGGTTCTGGCAGGACGCCTTCTGGCATCCGACCGACCGTCAGTTCGCGACGCCGCAGGCGATGGCCGAGTGGCTCGGGCGCGCCGGCGTGACGCCGGAGCACACGCTCGTGCTCTACAGCGGCCGCTCGCAGTACGCGATGTACGGCTCGTGGGCATTCGGCACGATGTGCGGCCACGCCGACATCCGCGTGATGGGTGGCGGGCACAGAGCGTGGGTCGGCGCCGGCGGCGAGCTGACGAGAGACGTTCCCTCGTTTGAGCCGGTCGACTACGGGACGCCGGCGCGCAGCGAGCGCGTCGACGACTCGCGCGTCTCGCTGGAGGAGCTGCGCGGCCTGCTCGGCAAGGACGGCGTGCGGATCCTCGACGCGCGCTACGACGAGGAGTACAGCGGCGCGCGCGTCAAGCCGGGCACCGGCGTCGACCACGGCGCCCAGCGTCACGGGCGGATCCCCGGCGCGCAGAGCCTCCCGTTCCGGACGCTGATGGACGAGGCGTTCCGGATGAAGTCGCTGGAGGAGATCGAGGGGCTGTTCCGCGCCGTCGGCGCAGCACCCGACCAGACCGACCAGGTCGTCGTCTACTGCCGCCTCGGCCATCGCGCGTCGATGCTGTGGTTCGTCGCCACGCACCTGCTCGGCTGGGACCACGTTCGCGTCTACGACGGCTCCTGGACGGAGTGGGGCAGCGTCGTGGGAGTGCCCGTCGAGAAGTAGCCGCTCGCGCGCCGAGGAGCTACCTGCCGCTGAACTGCGGCAGGCGCTTCTCGGCCAGCGCGCGCGAGCCCTCGGCGAAGTCCTCGGACTGCGCGCACAGCTGCTGCGCGGCGACCTCCTGCTCCAGCGTCAGCGACAGCGCCGGCTTGGCGGCCGCGTCGAGCACGCGCTTGGCGAGGCCGACCGCGATCGGCGCGCACTGCAGCAGCTCGCCGACGAGCGCGTCGGTCGCGGCGTCCAGCTCCTCAGGCGCGGCGGTCCGCGTCACGAGGCCGATCCGCTCGGCCTCCTCGGCGCCGATCAGCTTCCCGGTCAGGATCAGCTCCTTCGCGCGGCCGAGGCCGACGAGCGCCGGCAGGCGGGAGGAGCCGCCGACGTCCGGTATCAGCCCGATCCGCGTCTCCGGCATCCCGATCAGCCCGTCGCTCGCCATCACGCGGAAGTCGCACGCGAGCGCCAGCTCGACCGCGCCGCCGATGCAGCCGCCGTGGATCTGGCAGACGACCGGCTTGGTCATCTCCTCGGCGAGGTTCCACGCGTCGATGCACTCGCGGCGGAAGGCGCGCAGGTGCTCGGGCGTCGAGGCGAGCGAGCCGAGCGCGTTGAAGTCCATCCCGGAGGAGAACATCGGGCCGGCGCCGCGGAGCACGACGACGTGCACCTCCGGCGCGTTCGCCGCCTCCTTCAGCGCCGCGCCGATCGCGAGCACCAGCTCGCCGTGCATCGCGTTGCGCTTCTCGGGGCGGTTGAGGATCAGGTGGCGGACCGCGCCGCGGTCCTCGGTCTCGACGAGCGGCATGCTTGGAAGCCTCCGGGCGGTGGGTAAGCGCCGCGCAGGCTACCGCTGGTCGTGCGGGCGCTGCGCCTGTTGCCGCCGCTAGGTCTGCTGCGGCGGCGGGGCGCTGCTGCCGCGGCCCTCGCGGCGTCGGCGGCGCTCGTCGGCGCCGGGCCCCAGCTCCGACCACGTCACGAACACCATCCGGATCGCGCCCGCGAACAGGATCCAGACGGGCCAGAACTCGCTCTCGGCGCCGCTCATCAGCCACAACACGACGAAGACGCCGAACAGCAGCGTCCACCAGCCGGCGCGGTGCAGGACGCGGCGCTTGGCGGCCTCGCGGCCGGCGTCGTGGTCGATGCGCGGCGGCGGCGCCGGAAGCGCCGGGAGATCGGCAAGCAGCGCGCGCAGCTCGCCGACGGTGCGGGCGCCGAAGGCGGCGTCGATCCGCTCGTCAAGCTCGTCGGGCGTGAGGCGTCCCGCGCTGCAGTGCTCGCGCAGCAGATCCGCGGTCCGCTCCCGCTCGGCGTCGGATGCGCGCAGGACAGGATCGGTCGAGCTCATGCTGCTGTCGATGGTACGCGCCGCGGGGGCTCGCGTCGGTACGGGTGTCCTCCGGAACGGCGGGTAGGCTGGCCGCCTATGAGCGAGTCGACCCCGGCGGCGGAATGGCAGGCGCAGCTGCGCAGAGGCGTCGAGCTGCTGCGCCCGCATCCGCACCGCGGCGACCTGATCGCGGCTGGCGCGGTGCCGCTGACGGTCGCGCTGCTGCTCGTCAACCTGCGGCTCGACGATAGCTGGGGGACGGGGATCTTCCTCGTTCTGACGGCGCTCGCCTGCGGGCTGGTGCTGGGGATGGGCGTGCTCGCGCCGCTGGAGGAGGAGCGCCCGCGCGCCTACCAGGTGGTGCTGCAGCTGTGCGGGCTGGTGCTGCTGTTCGTCGCGCTGCTGCGGCTCGCGAAGGTGCTCGGCTCGGGCGACCCGCTCGACTCCGCCGGCGCGTCGTTCTGGATCCTCGCGGTCGTCGCGGGGACGGCGGCGTGGCTCGCGCGGGCGCGCCGCAGCTCGATCTGCACGCTCGTCGCGGGGATCGCCGGCATCTTCGCGACGCTGGCGTTCGTCGACTGGGTCTTCTCGCCCGACGGGCCGGGCACGTCGCGCTGGATCCTGCTGCTGCTCTCGCTCGGGCTCGTCGTCGGCGCGCTGCTGCTGCGCGACCGCCACCGCCGCGAGTCCGTCTATCTGGTGGACGCGGCGGGCTTCGCGATCCTCGCGCTCGGCTTCACGTTCCTCGGGACGCTGCTGTTCGGCGTCACGCTGCTCGGCGAGCCGCCGGCGTTCGTGGGGCCGGGGGCAGGCTGGAAGCTCGTGCTGCTGGCGGCGGGCCTCGGCCTCGTCGCCTACTCCGGCGTCGACAGAGAGCCGGGTCCGGGCTACCTCGGCACGCTGATCCTGCTCGTCTTCGTCGTGCTCGTCGGCAACCCGGGCGAGGGCGGCCCGAGCCTCTGGTTCTGGCCGCTCGTGCTGCTGGCGATCGGCGCCGCGATGATCGCCGCCGGCCTGCGCCCCCGCCAACCGCTCCCACCCGAGCCCGCCGCCCCCGCCGCCCCGATCGTCCCCGTCGGCGGCGGCCCCGTCGCGCCGGCCGGACCGGCTTCCGCGCCGCCCGCCGCCGTGCCGGCGCCGGCCGCGTCATCCTCTGCCGCGCGGCCCGTCGCCACGCCGCCCGCGCCCGCGCCGCCCGCGCCCGCGCCGCCCGCCGCCGCACCGCCCGCCGCTGCGCCCTCGCCGCCTGCCGCTGCGCCGGACCCGTCCGCGCCGGCTGCGTCGACCGAGCCGGCGGGACCGTCCGCGCCGCCTGCCGAGCCGCCTCCACCCGCTGAGGCTGCGTCGACCGAGCCGGCGGGACCGTCCGCGCCGCCTGCCGAGCCGCCTCCACCCGCTGAGGCTGCGTCGACCGAGCCGGCGGGACCGTCCGCGCCGCCTGCCGAGCCGCCTCCACCCGCTGAGGCTGCGTCGACCGAGCCGGCGGGACCGTCCGCGCCGCCCGCCGAGCCGCCTTCACCCGCCGACGCCGCGCCCGCCGAGCCGTCCGGCCCGCATGAGCCCGCGCCGCCCACCGGCGACCAGCCGACTCGGCCGCAGCCGCCCGTCGTCCCGCCGGTCGACACGCCGCCGGCGCCCGCGCCGCCGCGACCGGCCGAGCCCGCACCGCCCACCCGGCTGCGACCCGACCCGCGGGCTGCGCCGCCGCTTCCGCCCGAGCCGCCCGCGCGCGGTTCGCTGTGGGCGCGGCCGGATCCGGGCGAGCAGCCGACGAAGCCGCACAGAGTCCCGCCGCGCGAGCCGGAGGACGACCGCGATGTCTGACGATCCCGTCGACGGACCGGCGCCCGGACCGCGGACGGCCGCAGGCAGACGTGCGCGCTTGCCGCGCGAGCGCGAGCGGGCTACGGTGCAGCCGATGGCGGAGCCCGAGCACAGAGCGCTCCTGCTGGAGGCGATCGGGATCGAGGCCGCGGCGCAGCAGGCGCTGCTGCGCGGTGACGCCGCTGTCGCCCGCGCCCGCTTCCAGGCCGCCGCCGATCGCTACAGAGCCTCGTGGGAGGCCGCGCCGCCGCGCAGCTTCGGCCGCCTCGTCGGGATGGTGAAGGCGGGGGTGCTTGCCGGCCACGGAGGGGAGGAGGCGGCCTACGTGCGCCGCGCGCTGGAGGAGGGCTGCGACTCGCCGCCGTCGTGCTACGCGCTCGCGATCGCCGCGCTCGTGCAGGGCGATGACGACGCCGCGCGCGAGGCGGCCGCCGGGATGCGCACGGAGGATCCCGCGTTCGCTCGCACCGCCGCCGCGATCGACGCGCTCGCACGTGGCGACGGCGACGGCTATGCGGCCGCGGTCCACGGGATCGTCGCCGATTTCGAGTCGCGCGAGAACCACCTCACCGGCGTCGCCTTCGCCGACACGGCCGTGATGCTGGAGCGGCTCGCGGCCGCGCGCGACCTCGCGGCGAAGCCGGCGTCGTCGCTGATGCCGGTGCTCGGTTGAGCGAGCCCGGGGCGGAGACGGGCGCCGGCGGGAGCGAGCAGGGCGCCGGCCGGGACGAGCCGGGCGCCAGCGGGAGCGAGCCGGGCGACGTCCGCGACCGCGAGCCGCTGCGCCGCCGCGTCGCCGCCGCCCTGCGCCGCGCCGACACCCACCCGCGGCTCGTCGACGCGGCCCGCGACGCGCGCGGGGCGGCTGCCGGGTGACGAGCGCTACGGCGATCCGCTCTCGACCGCCGGCGCCGAGCCGGCGCACCTGCTCGGGCAGCGGATCGCGACGCTCAACGTCGACCGCCCGAGCGCGCTGCGCGAGCTGGGCCTCGGCGCGCTGCAGGTGTGGCAGGCGCTGTCGGAGGCGCAGGGGCGCGGGCACGGCGTCGAGGAGGTCACGATCGTCTTCACCGACGTCGTCGACTTCTCCTCCTGGGCGCTGGAGGCCGGCGACACGCGCACGCTCGACTTGCTGCGGCGGGTCGCGCTCGCGGTCGAGCCGTGCGTCACCACGAACGGCGGCACGCTCGTGAAGCGGATGGGGGACGGGCACATGGCCGTCTTCCCCGACCCGGCCGGCGCCGTCGCCGCCGCGTGCGGCGCCTGCGCCGCGGTCGAGCGGATCGAGCTGGCCGGCCACCGCCCGCGGTTGCGGGCCGGCGTCCACGCCGGGCGCCCGCGCCGCCTCGGCGGCGACTACTTCGGCGTCGACGTCAACATCGCCGCGCGCGTCGGCGCCGCCGCCGGCCCCGGCGAGGTGCTGATCTCCGCCGCCGTCCGCGACCGCCTCGACGGCAGCGTCGCCACCGAGGGCCGCTGGCGCCTGGACGCGAAGGGCACCCCCGACGACCTCGAGGTCTACGCCGTCACCTGAGCGGGCGAGGCGCGGTCGATTGCTGGTCCCGAGGACCAGCAATCGACCGCGGCTCCCGCTACCCGCGGTCGTCGGCGAGCGCCTCGACGAGCGCGAGCGTGAGGGCGAGCGCGGCGGACGGCTCAGGGGCGGCGAGGCGGATCGCGGGGAGGCGGCGCTGACGGGCGCGCAGCGCGGCGCCGATCTGCCGGCCGCGGCGCGGGCGGGCGCCGAGGTGGCGCTCCTCGGCGGCGGCGACCCCGGCCAGCTCGACGAGCCGCGGGTGGTAGCGGAGCGGGAGCAGCGAGCCGTCGCTGGTCCACCAGGTCGGCATCGCGTCGCCGCCGCTCGCGGTCACCTCCACCACGACCGTCCGCTCGCGCGCGGGCCGCGTCCGGCGCAGGTGGGAGAGGAAGCCGAGCGCCTGGCCCTCGCCGGCGCCGGCGAGCACCACGTCGACCGCGAGCCCAGGCGGCGGGACCGCGTCGAGCACCCGCGCCGCGGCGATCACGACCGCCGCCGCGCCGGCGTCGGCCGGGGCGGGTGACGCGAGCGCGGCGTCGACCAGCAGGCCGAGCGCGCCGAGCAGGACGAGCGTCGGCACGAGCTGGATCGCGCCGAGCGCGGCGCCGTCGCCGCCGGGGAGGCGGACTCCCGCGCACGCGGCGACCGCGGCGAGCGCGAGCGCCACCCAGAAGAACGGGCCGGGAAGCCGCCCGCCGCCGGCGCGGCCGAGCCGCCGCACGAGCCCGCCCCGCGGCGCGTCGCAGTGCGCGGTGAGGATCACGCGGAGCGGAGCCTCGCCCGCGCCGCCGCCGGCCGTCTCTGCGCCGCCACCCGCTGCCACGGCCGCGCCGCCGCCGGCCGCACTCGCGCCGCCACCCGCGCTCCCACCCGCCGCCACCACGTTCTGCGTCGCGCGCTCGGGCGTCAGACGGCGCAGCAGGAAGACGCGACCGCTCAGGTCGAGCAGGAGCGACAGGAGTGCGACGAGCGCGAGCGCGAGGCCGACCGCCGGCGCGCCGACGGCGACGACGCTCGCGACGACGCCGAGGCCGGCGTGGAGCGCGTGCGCCAGCTCCCAGTGCGGGCGGACCCAGTGCGTCTGGACTTCGGCCGTGCGGCCGCCGTCGCGCAGCCGCTCTGCGAGCCACAGCGCGGCGCGGCGCTCGCCGTCGCTGCCCGGCGCGCGGTCGGGGAAGGCGCCGAGCCCGTCGGCGATCTGCTCCAGCTCCATCGCCGAGCGATCATGCCAAGCCGGTCGGCGCGCGGCGCCGTGCGCGCCGGTTAGGCTCCCGCCGATGGACGCGACCGACGCGACCGACCTCGCCTTCGCCGGGATCGCGCGCCAGGCGCAGCTCGTGCGCGACGGCGAGGTGACGCCGCGTGAGCTGGTCGAGCTCCACCTGGAGCGGATCGGGCGGATCGACCCGCTGCTCAACGCCGTCCGCGTGACCTTCCCCGAGCGCGCGCTGACGGAGGCGAGACAGGCGGCGCTCGTCGCCGCACGAGAAGAGGCGCCGCGCATCTCGCCGAGACGCGGCCGCTGCTCGGGGTTCCGGTCCTGATCAAGGACGACACCGACGTCGCGGGCGAGCTGACGACGTACGGCACCCGCGCGCACGGCGGTCCGGCGCAGCAGGACGCCGAGGTCGTGCGGCGGCTGCGCGCGGCGGGCGCGATCGTGATTGGCAAGACGCACACGCCGGAGCTGATGCAGTGGCCGTTCACCGAATCCGCCACCTTCGGCGCGACGCGCAACCCGTGGGACCTCGACCGCACGCCCGGCGGCTCCAGCGGCGGATCGGGCGCGGCCGTCGCCGCGGGCTTCGCTGGCGCCGCGCTCGCCGACGATGGCGGCGGCTCGATCCGCATCCCCGCCGCCTGCTGCGGGCTGTTCGGCCTCAAGCCGCAGCGCGACCGCATCCCGGAGACGCCCAAGCGCGACTCGTGGAACGGGCTCTCGGCGATCGGCTGCCTCACGCGCACGGTCGCCGACACGGCGCTGTGGCTCGACGTGACGGCCGACCGTGACCGCGACGACGAGGAGACGTACCGGGCCGCCGCGGCGAGACCGCCCGGTCGCCTGAAGATCGCGTACTCGACGCGCAACCCGCTGCTGGTGCCGGTCGCGGAAGAGCAGCGCGCGGCGTTCGAGCAGACGGTCGAGCTGCTGCGCGACCTCGGCCACACGGTCGAGCGCGTCGACCTGCCGCTGACCGAGCCGGTGGCGCTGCAGTGGATCGTCCGCTACCTGCGCGGGATCGCGGAGGACGCCGCCGCCCTTCCGCATCCCGAGCGGCTGGAGCGCCGCACGCAGGCGATGGCCCGGATCGGCCGGGCGATCCCCGATGGCCTGCTGCGCCGGGCGCGCGAGGCGGAGGCCGCGACGACGATCCGCCTCAACGAGGCGCTCGTCGACCACGCCGTGCTGCTGACGCCGGCGCTCGCCGCGCTGCCGCTGCCGATCGGGAGATATGAGCGGCGCGGCGCGCTGTGGACGTTCAACGGTGTCGCCCGCTTCACGCCGTTCACGCCGGCGTGGAACGCGACCGGGCAGCCCGCAGCGGCGGTGCCGGCCGGCGCGAGCACGGACGGCGTGCCGCTGTCGGTGCAGCTCGTCGGCCGCCCGCGCGACGAGGCGACGCTGCTGTCGCTGGCCGCGCAGATCGAGACGGCACGACCGTGGGCCGCGCGGCGTCCTACGCTTGCCGTGTGACCTCCTCCGCAGACGCATCCACCACCGCCGCGCTCGAAGCCGAGCTGCTCGACGTCGCGCGCGCCGCCGCGCGCGCCTCCGCCGAGGTGCTGCTCGGCTACTACGGCGCCGCTCCCGGCATCCGCACGAAGACGACCGACACCGACCTCGTCAGCGAGGCGGACGTCAACGCCGAGCGCGCGATCCGCGCGCTGCTGGCGGAGCGGCGGCCGGGCGACGCGATCCTCGGCGAGGAGGGCGGCGAGACGGCGGCGACGGGGGAGAGCGGGATCCGCTGGGTCGTCGACCCGCTCGACGGGACCGTCAACTATCTGTTCGAGTACCCGCAGTGGTCGGTCAGCGTGGCGGCGGAGGATGCGCAGGGGACGCTCGTCGGCGTCGTCTGGGACCCGCTGCGCGAGGAGGAGTTCGCCGCGACGCGCTCGGGCGCTGCGACCTGCAACGGCACGCCGCTCGTCGCCTCGGCGAAGGAGCAGCTCGACCGCACGCTGATCTCGACCGGCTTCGCCTACGAGGCGAGCGTGCGTGCGCGTCAGGCGGACGTGCTCGTCGGGCTGTTGCCGAAGGTCAGCGACATCCGCCGCGGCGGCAGCGCGGCGATCGACCTCGCCTGGACGGCCGCCGGGCGCACCGACGCCTACTACGAGCGCTCGATCAACCCGTGGGACTACGCCGCCGGCGCACTGATCTGCGAGCGCGCCGGCCTGCACGTACGGGAACTGCCCGAGGAGGACGGGCTCCCGTTCGGGCTCGTCGTCGCGCCGCCGGCGCTGATCGACGAGCTGCACGCGCTGGTGCGGTGAGCAGGGGCGGTCAGCCGCCGCGGTGGTAGACGTGCTCCGGCTCTATCCGGAGGATGATCCGCTGCTCCTCCGGGGTGTGCAGGGGGTAGACGTCGGCGCCGATGTACTTCTTCGCCAGCAGGTCGATGTGGGCGTCGGCGCCCTCCACGCTCTCGTCGACCACGCGCCCGCGGATCGAGACGTACTCGTACGGGTTGTCGCGGTTCGGGATCGTCAGCGTCACGCGCGGGTCGCGCTCGAGGTTCGTCGGCCACATGCGGCCCTTGGCGGAGTTGACGCGCACGACGTCGCCGTCGAGGTCCGCCCACACGGGCGCGACGTGCGGCGTGCCGTCGCTGCGCAGCGTTGCGACGAAGCAGAGGTTCGGCTCCTCCAGCAGCTCACGGCTGCGCCCTTCGATCCGCTCGGCCATCTTCGCTCCTTGCTCGAGAAACGGGTTCTCCGGCGAGAATAGGCGCCGCCGCGTAGACTCGGATCCTTCTGCGCGCGGCGGTGGCGGAATGGTAGACGCGGCGGCCTCAAAAGCCGCTGAGCGAAAGCTCGTGAGGGTTCGAGTCCCTCCCGCCGTATATAGCGATGCGCGATCGTTGCCGGCGCAACGTGTCCCAGATGTGTCCCGCGACTGAAGGAGCGGCGCAGGCGTGCTGCTGACGCGAGGCGAACGTAGGGCACTGCTGGCGATGGAGCAACAAGACATCGTTTGGGTTGGCGAACAGATGTCCGGCCGCACTCCCTACCCGCTCACGCCCGAAGGGATCAGTGAGTCGATGGTGAGACGGGTCGTCGCGAAGGGCTTCGCGAGGCCGGGAGCCGAGCGACTCAGCGGAACGACGTGGGCGTTGGTCCTTACTGCGAAGGGCCGCGCCGCGTTGGACGCGTTGTGATCCGAAGAAACGGACGGCGCGGGGCTCGCGGACCGAAAGGAGAGCTGGCGGCCCGAGCTATGAAGCTATGGAATGCTTCAGATTGCCTAGTGATGCTATAGTTGCTATGCTGATCGTGAAAGCAGCTATAGGGAGTGTAAGGCTCGTGACTGTTGCCACATACACGATGTTTCCGGTGCCCACGGAGCGGGTGGAAGAGGTTGCGCGTTACCTGTTTGCGGCCGTAGAGCCTGCACCCGAGCCTCAGCCCGAGTCCTATGAGCCCGAGTCAGCCGAGGAGCGCGACGAACTGCTCAGGCGTGTGTACGTCGAGTCGGAGCCCATGTTCCGCAGACTCCTGCACTTGATCGCAGAGCGCGAGGACCCAAGCGAGCCGATGTCCTATGCGGACATCGGCTCGGCGATGGAGTTCACATCCGCGCGTTCGTTGCCTGGGATGCTCGGCGCCTACGGCAGACGGTCCAAGTTCCGATATCGGGGATGGGACCCGTTCCGTCGCTCATGGGACGGCGAGGCGTGGTCGCACTACCTCGCCATGGACCCTGACGTTGCGGCGCTCGTGCGCCGACTGTATGCGGAGCACGGCGACTGACGCTGGCTGACGTGCCCCGTGTACGCCTGCGGGCCGCCTGGGGAAGGCGACCCGTTGTGCATCGTCGTCGCGTTGAGGCTCGATACCGCTGCGGGATGCAAGCGGCGCGCGCCCCAAGAAAGGTCGAGGCGCTGGACTCATCTGTTCGTCGCTGCTGATCTGCTATGCGGACCTCCGGGGCACGGGGTCGACGTCCCCTTCTTGGGCGCCGGGTAGAACAGCCGCAGGGCGTGTTTGCGACGACCGTACCGTGCCGGGTACTCTGACGTTTATGACTGAATCGCGGTTCACGATCGCCCTTCGTTTGGAGGTTCGCCTCGTACGCGGAGTTCCTGCGCCGCTGGAGGTCTTGCAGACGCTCCCGTCCATCGCGACACGCGAACTGCAGTCGCAGCGCTTCGCTGCCGATCATCGCCCAGCCGAGGCGGCGGCCGACGATGCGGTCGCCCACACGTTTGCCGAGCAGTCGCTCGTGAACACGAGCCGCGATCCGCTTACGCCGCCCGTCGAACTGCTGGGCGAAACGGCGTACGTCGTGGCCGCTGTCGTCACGCTTCCAGACTTCGCTCCAGTTCCGCCCGGTGGGGAGTACCCAGACATCACCGACGAGCGTGTCAGCCGGGAGTTTCTCATCCATCGAGCATCACTTCGCGACGATGCGCTGTGGGGCGAGGATGAGGCTGCCGCGGGCCATCGATTGCTGCAGACGATCGTGGATCGCTTGCCCCTCGGCTGGTGGGGACCGGACGCTTAGCCGCTCGGGCTTCGGGACGTGCGGGGCGTCCGAAGTCGCTTGCCGCTTCTGACCGTGCGCGGAGGTGCGCGCGGGTTCTAACAACCGCAAGACGACGGTCTCCGGGCGTCCGGGTTGGCGTAGCCTCCCCAGTCCGAAGCAGGTCGTCGCGGTTCGGCGGCAGCCGCCGGGCCGCATGGGAAAGGGGACAGCAGTGAGACGAGCCATTCGTGGCGCCGCGATCGGGGCCGTGTCGATCGCTGCGCTTGTCGGCGTCACGTCACAGGCGACGGCCGCGTTGACGGTCGATCCGGTCGGGGACTACACGCTGGATGCGGGCGCGGTCGAGTTGAGCGTCGGCGCCGGGCTGAGCATCACGTGCAGATCGTCGTCGATCCCGATCAGATTCGCGAGAGACGGGTCGGGGACCTCTGCTGCGAAAGCGGCCAGATTCACCGATTGCAGACACGCGATAGCGGGCGCGTTCGAGATCTCGCCGTGGGAGGAGTTCAGAGCGCAGGTGACGCTAAGAACGGTCACGAACGTCGGCAACCACATCGGGTTCGACATAACGGTGCCGAGAATAGGCATCTACGGCGGCAACGGCACGTGCATCTTCAGCGTGGCCGGAACGGTGAAGCTCGGGCATCAATACAGAGAGGCGAGACTACCGATCACCGCGTTGACGACCGACGAGTTCAGCGTGCTGGAGAGCACGCTCGAGGTCGACTCCCAGGCGAACTGCGCGTTTGCGAGAGGCGCCGCGATCAGCGTCGCCGGGGCGTACAAGCTGAACAGAAGAATGACGATAGACGGCTGAGCACCGTCCCACGGGCCGGCGATGCGGCGGTACGCTGGGCGGGAGCGACACCATGCGCCTGATCCTCAACGTCATCTGGTTCGTCCTCGCCGGCCTGTGGATGGCGATCGGCTACGCGTTCGCGGCGCTGATCTGCTTCATATTGATCATCACGATCCCGTTCGGGATCGCCGCGCTGCGGATCGCCGTGTTCGCGCTGTGGCCGTTCGGCAAGACGGTCGTCCGGCGCGCGGACGCCGGCGTCTTCTCCGGGATCGGCAACGTCATCTGGCTGATCCTGTGCGGCTGGTGGCTCGCGCTCGGGCACCTGATCAGCGGGATCGCGCTCTGTATCACGATCATCGGGATCCCGCTCGGCCTGGCCAACTTCAAGCTCATCCCCGTCTCGCTGCTGCCGCTCGGCCGCGACATAGCGCCGGTCGAGCAGGCGGGCGCCGCCGAGCGGGACGCGACCTTCTAGACCGATGAGTTCGCCGCTGCGCGCGGGTCTGTGCTCGTAGACCGGTGAAACCGAGCAGGAAGGAGCGCTGCATGAGCCTCCCGAGGATCGCGTCGCGAGACGAGTGGCTGGCCGCGCGCACGCGGCTGCTGGCGAGAGAGAAGGAGCTGACCCGCGCCCGCGACGCGCTCAGCACCGAGCGCCGCAATCTGCCGATGGTCGAGGTCGACCAGGAGTACGCGTTCGAGGGACCCGACGGCAAGTCGTCGCTGCTCGACCTGTTCGCGGACCGCCGCCAGCTGGCCGTCAGCCATTTCATGTTCGACCCCCGCTGGGAGGACGGCTGCTCGAGCTGCAGCGCCGGCGCGGACGAGGTCGCCGACGGCCTGCGCGACCACCTCGCCGTGCGCGACACGACGCTCGCGTTCGTCTCGCGCGCGCCGCTGGCGAGAATCGAGCGCTACAAGGCGAAGAAGGGGTGGACCTTCCCCTGGTACTCGTCGTACGGCAGCGCGTTCAACGACGATTTCGGCGTCACGCTCGACCCGGCGAGAGGCCAGGACGAGTACAACTACCGCCGGCTCGACCTCGACGGTGACCCGCCGTTCGAGATGCCGGGCCTGAGCTGCTTCCTGCGCGACGGCGAGCGCGTCTTCCACACCTACTCGCTGTTCGCGCGCGGCGCCGAGTGGCTCGGCGGCTCCTACGCCTACCTCGACCTGACCGCGCTCGGCCGCCAGGAGGAGTGGGAGGAGCCGAAGGGGCGTGCCGACCTCGAACGCACCGCCAGGCCCGACTTCGCGAGCTGAGGCGCCCGCCTCACTCGTGCAGGTGCATCTGCTCGCCGTCGGGGCCGAAGATGCCGATCAGCTCGACCGGTCCGTCGATCGCGCCGAACCAGTGCGGCGTCCAGGTCGTGAACTCGACCGCCTCACCGGGCTCGATCGTCAGGTCCTCGGTGCCGAGCAGCAGCCGCATGCGGCCGTCGAGCACGTACAGCCAGTCGTGCCCTTCATGGACCGGCAGCGGGTCGGGCGGTATCCGCCGGTCGGTGCTGACGAGGATCTTGTACGCGTGCAGCCCGCCGGCGGGCCCGCGCCGCGTCAGCGGCCACATCGTCATCCCGGCGAAGGTGCGCGACGGGGCGCGGATGCGCGGGTCGAGCGTCGGCGCGGCGCTCAGCAGCTCGTCGGTGCTGACGCCGAGGGCGGCGGCGAGCGCCGGGACGTGGTCGAGCGCGAGGCGGCGTCTGCCGGCCTCCAGGCGGCTCAGCGTCGAGACGTCGATGCTCGCGCGCTCGGCGACCTGCTGGAGCGTCAGGCCCAGTTCGAGGCGGAGCTGACGGAGCCGCCGGCGGACGCGCGCGTCGATCGGCTCTTCGGTCTGGTTTGCCGGCATGGCAAAAGAGCTTGGCAGATTCTCCCGGCCGCGTCACGATCGCTGTCATGAACGAGAACGAGACCACCTGGGATTGCATCGTCGTCGGCGCCGGCGCCGCCGGCCTCAGCGCCGCGCTCGTGCTGGGCCGTGCCCGCCAGCGCACGCTCGTCATCGACGCCGGCCGCCAGAGCAACCGCGTCGCGCACGGCATCGGCGGCCTGCTCGGCCATGACGGCCGCCCGCCGACCGAGCTGTACGCCGCCGGCCGCGAGGAGCTGGCCGCCTACCCGTCCGTCGAGCTGCGCGCGGGCGAGGTGCTGGCCGGCGAGCGCGACGGCGGCGGCGACGGCTTCGTGCTGGAGCTGGCCGACGGCGCGCGCGTGCGGGCGCGGCGCGTGCTGCTCGCGACCGGCATGGACTACCGCCACCCGACTCTCCCCGGCATCGAGGAGCGGTGGGGACGGTCGGTCTTCCACTGCCCGTTCTGTCACGGCTGGGAGGTCCGGGAGCGGCCGCTCGGCGTGCTCGACCGCGGCGAGACGGGGGCCAGACGCGCGCTGCTGCTGCGGGTCTGGAGCGACGACGTGACGCTGTTCGCCGACGGGCCGGCGGACCTGGCCGCCGAGGACGCCGAGCAGCTGCGCGCCGCCGGCGTCACGGTCGACGAGCGGCCGATCGCCGGGCTGCGCGGGCCGGGCGACACGCTCGCCGCGGTGGCGTTCGCCGACGGCGCCGAGCGCCCGTGCGAAGGGCTGCTCGTGCCGATCACGATGCACCAGCGCTCCACCCTCGCCGAGCAGCTCGGTGCCGTCGCCGCCGGTCCCGGCCCCGTCTCCGCCGACGCGATCGACGTCGACGCGCAGCTGCGCACGAGCGCCGGCGGCGTCTTCGCCGCGGGCGACGTCAGCGTGCAGATGCCGTCGGTCGCGAACGCGATCGCCGCCGGCTCGATCGCGGCGGCGATGATCGTCCACGACGTCGCGTTCGGCGGGTAGCTGGTCGAGGCCGTCCTGGATTGGTGTCGCTATGCGACCACAACCCAGGACGACGCACCGTCCGTCTAGGCGAGCAGCCCCGCGACCAGCTCGCGCGCGAGCCGTGCGCCGCGCTCGACGTCGCCGCCGAGCGGGCCTTCGCGCAGCGTGAACGACTCGAACTCGACGCACATCGCGCCGGCGTAGCCGGCCGCGTCGAGCGCGCCGAGCAGGCCGGGCCAGTCGACGCCGCCCTCGCCCGGGAGCAGGAAGGTGAAGTCCTCGCCCTCGCTGCCCGCGCGGCCGAACGCGTCCTTCAGGTGGACGTGCGCGATCTGCGCCGCCCAGTCGCGCACGAGCGCCGGCACGTCGTCGCCGGTCATCACGAAGTGCGACGGGTCGAGCGTGATCGCGAGCGCGCCGGAGGAGAGCCGCGCGAGCGCGTGCTCGGTGCGGTAGCGGTCGCTCGCGAGCGTGCCCCAGCACGGCTCCAGCGCGACCTTCACGCCGGCCGCCTCGGCGCGCATCAGCACGCGCTCCAGCGCCCGCAGCGCGAGCGTCCATGCGTCGCCCTCGGAGACGCCGCCGGCGCCGACGACCGCGTGCCCGTCGACCCATCTGCACGGCCCGGTCACGACGCCGACCGAGGCGATCCCCGCCTCCGCCGCCGCCTCGACCGCGCGTTCGCTGCGCGCGACGCGCTCCTCCCACACCGCCGGGTCGGGCGTGACGTAGTCCTGGTGGACCATCAGCTGCGGCGTCGCGAGGCCGCCGTCGCGCGCGAGCGCGGCGATCCGCGCCAGCTCGCCGGCAGGCGCCGAGAGCGGGTCGAACTGCTCCATCGTCCACTCGACGGCGTCGTAGCCGGCGCGCGCGAGCAGCTCGACGAGCTGCTCGGCGCCGAGGCCCTCGACGTCCGCCGTGACGTAGCCGATCGGGCGCGTCATGGGACGTCGTGCTGGACGTAGACGGTCTGGCTCTGGCTGAAGAACTCCAGCGCTGCTCTGCCCTGCTCGCGGTAGCCGGAGCCGGCCGAGCCCTTCACGCCGCCGAACGGCATGTGCGGATCCGCGCCCGGCGTCGGCCGGTTGACGTGCACCATGCCCGCGTCGATCCGCTCGACGAAGCGGAACGCGCCTCTGAGGTCGTTCGTGCAGATCGAGGCGGACAACCCGTACGGCGTCGCGTTCGCCAGCTCGATCGCGTGGTCGATCCCGTCCGCCGGCAGGACCGCGCAGACCGGCCCGAAGACCTCGTCGTCGATCACCGTCATGCCGGGGCCGACCTCGGCCAGCACGGTCGGCAGCACGAAGCAGCCGTGCTCCAGCTCGCCGTCGCCGGCGTGCCCGCCCGTGACCGCTGACGCGCCTGCGGAGACCGCCTGCGCGATCGCGTCGAGGATCTCCTTCTGCGCGTCGCGGTCGACCAGCGGCGGCACCTGCGAGGCGGCGTCGAGCCCCGGGCCGGTGCGCAGCGCGGCGACCTCGCGCTGCATCGCCGCGAGCAGCGGCTCGTACGCCGCCCGCTCGACGATCACGCGCCGCGTCGCGGTGCACTTCTGCCCGGCAGCGCCGAACGCACCGCCGACGGCGGTCTTCGCCGCGTGCGCGACGTCGGCGTCGCCGAGCACGATCAGCGGATTGTTGCCGCCCAGCTCGCCCTGGAAGCGCGCGCCGCGCGCCTGCACGCGCTCGCGCACCGCGTCGCCGACGGCGTTGGAGCCGGTGAACGAGAGCGCCGCGACGCGCGCGTCGTCGGACAGCGCGGTGCCGACGGCGCTGCCGCCGATGACGACCTCGACGACGCCGTCCGGCAGGCCCGCGTCGCGCAATGCGGCGACGAGCGCGAGCGCGCCGCCCGGAGCGCGGGAGGACGGCTTCAGCACGACCGCGTTGCCGGCCGCGAGCGCAGGCGCGAGCTTCCACGCCGGGATCGCGATCGGGAAGTTCCACGGTGTGATCAGCGCGACGACGCCGAGCGGACGCCGGCGCGTGAACGCGAGCGTGCCGGGATCGCCGGCGTCGCCGGCCTCGCCGTGCGTGCGCTCGGCCTCGCCGGCGTGGAAGCGCAGCACGGCCGCCGCGCGCAGCGTCTCGCCGCGCGCGTCGGAGACAAGCTTGCCCTCCTCGCGCGTGATGTCCGTCGCGATCTGGTCGGCGCGCTGCTCGATCAGCGTCGCGGCGGAGTGCAGGACCGCCGCGCGCCGCGGCCCGGGGGTGCGGCCCCAGACCTCGGCGCCGGCCGCCGCGCGGTCGCACGCGGCGGTGACGTCGGCGGCGGTGTGCTGCTCGTAGGTGGCCGCGATCTCGCGGACGTCGGCGGGATCGTGACGGGTGATCGTGGAAGCCATACCAGCCAAGCTACCGCGCTCCCTCAGCGGTCAGGTATTCGGGCTTCGGCAGATCCCAGTAGCCGCTGTTGATGCCTGTCGTGTTGGCGGGGTCGCGGTCCTGCATCGCCTCGACGACGACCGGGCCCTCGGTCCGCAGCGCACGCTCCAGCGCCGGCTTGAGCTGGTCGAACGACTCGACCTTGATCCCGGTCGCTCCGAAGCCCTGCGCGATCGCGGTGAAGTCGGGCGTCTGAAGGTCGCCTCTGCGGCCGCGGAACTCGGTGAAGAAGGCGCGGTCCTCGCCGAACAGCCCGCGCTGGAAGTCACGGATCGAGGTCCAGCCGGCGTTGTTCATCACGAGATAGACGACGTTCAGGTTCAGCTGGACGGCGAGCGCCAGCTCCTGCAGCGTCATCAGGAAGTCGCCGTCGCCGGCGACGCCGACGACCGGCACGTCCGGCGCAGCGAGCTTGGCGCCGATCGCGGCCGGCACGGTGAAGCCCATCGTCGAGTAGCCGCCGGGCGTCAGCCACGTGCGCGGCTCGTACGCTGGGTACTCCTGGAACGCCTGGATCTGCGGATGGCCGGCGGACGCGATCACGATCCCCTCGCGCGGCATCAGCTCGCGCAGCGCGGCGAGCGACTTCGTCAGCGACAGGCCGTTCGCGGTCCAGCGGCCGCGCACCATCGCGTCCCACTTCTCGCGCTCGGCCGTGACCTCGGCCTGGTAGTCGGTCAGGTCCGGCAGCGACCGCTCCTGGAGCGCCGTGTGGAGCGCGGCGAGGCCGGTGCGCGCGTCGGAGACGACGCCGACCTCGGTCGGGTAGTTCTTGCCGATCTCGCGCGGGTCGACGTCGACGTGCAGCAGCGTCGTGCCCGGCATCGAGTACGACGCGCCGAACTGGTAGGAGGACGCGTTCTGCTCGGCGAAGCGCGTGCCGATCGCGAGGATCACGTCGGCGGTTCTGGCGATCTGGTTGCCGCACGCGGTGCCGTTGGCGCCGGTGTGCTGGGCGCAGAGGGGGTGGTCCTCGGGGAAGACGCCCTTGCCCATCATCGTCGTGATGACCGGCGCGCCGAGCAGCTCGGCGACCGAGCGCAGCTCAGCGTGCGCGCGGGCCGCGATGCAGCCGCCGCCGGCGAGGATCACCGGGCGCTTGGCGCCGGCGAGGATCGCGGCGATCTGCTCGATGCCGTCCGGGTCGGGGTGGACGACGGTGTGCGTCGCGCGGTGGTTGCCGAGGTCGATCTCGGGGATCTCGGCGGCGTGCGACTGGACGTCGATCGGCAGCTCGATGTGGACCGGGCCCGGGCGGCCGGTGACAGCCGAGTTGAACGCGCGGTGCATCACGCGCTGGACCTGGTCGACGCGGTGCGGGTAGAAGCCGCGCTTGACGACCGGGCGCAGCATGCTGGAGAAGTCGGCGTCGCGCTGGCGCTCGATCTCCTGCAGCACGCCGCAGCCGTCCATGTACGTCTGCACGGCGCCGGTGATCGAGATCATCGCCTGCGAGTCGACGTACGCCGTCGCGAGCGCCATCGCCATGTTGGCGGAGCCGGGGCCGATCGAGGTGATCGTCGCGAGCGGCTCGCCCTTGACGCGGTAGTAGGCGTCGGCGATGTGGCCGGCCGACTGCTCGTGCCGGACCTGGATCGTCTCGATTCTGTCGGTGCGGTCCTTGAACGCGTCGAAGACGCCCATGTCGCCGTGGCCGGGGATGCCGAGCACGTACGGGACGCCCTCCGCGATCAGGTGGTCGGCGACGATCTCGCCGCCGGTTCGGGAGCTCATACGTCCTCCGGGGTCGTTGCTGGTGGGTCCTGCGCGAGCAGCAGGTCGCGCGTGGTGGAGAGGTGGTCGGCCATCGCGTCGGCCGCGGCGGAGGCGTCGCCCGCCTGCACGTGCGCGTAGATCGCGTCGTGCTCGGCGAGGATCGCCTCGAGCCTGCGCGAGCGCCCGACGGTCGAGATGCCACGCATCCGCGTCTGGTCGCGCAGCTCGGCGACGAATCCGACGAGGCGGTCGTTGCCGGTTGCGGCGAGCAGCGTGCGGTGGAAGCGCCAGTCGTGGCGCATGAACTCGTGCTCGTCATCGAGGTGGGCGCGCATCCCGTCGAGTGTGCGCGCGAGCGCCTCGAGCTCCGCGCCGCCGCAGCGCGGCACCGCCTCCAGCGCCGCGGGGACCTCCAGCCACAGGCGCAGCTGGAAGATCTCCTCGACGTCGCGGCCGAGCGTCACGACGACGCGCACGCCGCGGTTGCGCTCGAACGCGACCATCCCGGCCTTCGCCAGCTCGACGAGCGCCTCGCGCACGGGCGTGCGCGAGATCCCGAGTGCCTCGCTCAGCGCGCGCACCGAGGTCAGCTGGCCGGGCGGGATGCGGCCTTCGAGGATCGCGCGGCGGATCTCGGCGTAGGCGCGCGCGGTCAGGCCGGTCTCCGGCTCGACCGGACGCACGCCGACGTGCTCGATCCCGCCGCTCACGTCGCTCCCGCGCCGCCGGGGTCACCGGCGGCGGCCGACGTGTACGCCTGATGGATCAGCTCGACGATCCGCCGGCCCTCGGCGGCCGTCACCGGCGGCGGCTCGCCGGCCGCCAGCGCGACGACGAACGCGTCGATCGAGGCGGCGACCGAGTCGGCCCAGTCGCCCTGCGGGACGCGCTCGTCGCGCCAGGAGCCGTCGTAGACGCGCAGCGCCGGACCGGTGCGGAAGCCCTCGAACTCGGCTTCGCAGCCGGACAGGTAGAGCATCCCGTCGCTGCCGACGATCTCGATCGCGTCGTCGAACGCGCCCGGCGGGCAGTGGTAGTTGGCGTCGATCACGCCGAGCGCGCCGTTCTCGAAGCGGAGCGTCACGACCGCCTGGTCCTCGCCGACGTCCAGGCCGCGGTCGACCAGCGCACGCACTTCGGCGACCTCGCCGAACAGCTTGCGCGCCATGTAGAAGCGGTGCACGCCGGCGTCGAACAGCAGCCCGCCGCCGACGACCTTCGGGTCGGCGCGCCAGCCGTCGAGCTTGCCGCCGATCCCGAGCCGCAGCCGGATGTGGACCGGTCTACCGATCGCGCCCGAGTCGATCAGCTCCTGCGCCCGCACGTGCGGGCCGTGGAACAGCTGGTTGTGCTGCACGCCGACGGTCACGCCCGCGGCCTCGGCCGCTGCGACGATCTCGTCGCACTCGGCGACGGTCAGCGCGAGCGGCTTCTCGACGAGCAGGTGCTTGCCGGCGGCGATCGCCTGCAGCGCGACCGGCAGGTGGAGGTGGTGGGGGAGGCAGACCGAGACGACCTCGACGGCGGGATCGGCGAGCAGCGCGCCGATCGACGAGTGCGCCGTGGCGCCGGTCGCCGCCGCGGTGCGCGCCAGCAGCTCCCCGCTCAGGTCGGTCACCGCCGCCACGCGCGCCCCGGGGGAGCGCTCGTAGCCGCGCAGGTGGAACTGCCCGATCTCGCCGAGGCCGATGACCCCGACACCGATGACACGTCTTTCAGCCATTGACCATCGCCTTCTCGTTCTCGGCGTCCTCGCGGTCGCGTTGCGCCGCCGCGTCGGTCGCGTTCTGCGGCACCGCGGCGCGGCCCGTTCTCAGTGCCCACCAGGCGTAGGCGGTGAAGAGGACGCCGATGCCGAGCGCGTAGAGGAAGTAGCGCACGACGTAGTGGTTCTCGCTCGGCACGAGGTACGCGGCGGAGACGCCGAAGCACCAGACGATCGCGATCACGCAGACGGGCACCGTCCAGCGGCCGAGGCCGAAGTAGCCGCTGCCGCTGGGCTCCGGGATGCTCCCGCGCAGGTGACCGATCAGCACGCCGATCGTCGTCGTCCCGTACGTGAAGTAGTAGGCGACGGCCGCCATCGCGGTGACGCGGAAGATGTTGCCGGCGCCCGCGATGTTGATCGCCATGCAGATCGCCCACAGGACGATCGAGGCAGTCACCGGCGTTCTGAAGCGCGGGTGGACCGCGGCGAGCTGGCGTGAGAACGGCAGCATCCGGTCGCGCGAGACGGAGAAGATCAGCCGCGTCGCGACCGCGATGTTCGCGACGATGCAGCCCATCAGCGAGAAGAACGCGATCACCTTGAAGATCGCGGCGGGGAAGGCGCCGAGGCGCTCCTCGACGATCCAGAAGAACGTGTTTGGGTGCGTCAGCGCCTCTGAGATCGAGCCGGGGATCGCGACGATGAAGATCCACATCACGACGAAGCCGCCGAGCGCGGAGACAGTCACCGCGCGGAACATCGCCTTCGGCGCCGCCTTGCGCGGGTTGTGCGTCTCCTCGGCGAGGTCGGCCGACGCCTCCCACCCGAGCAGCGCGAAGATCGGCAGCGTCGCGGCGAGGATCCAGTTGACGGTCGGGATCTTCGAGCCGTCGACGCCGTCGACGCCGGAGTTGTTGACGATCACGCTGGCGTCCTGGCCGCCCTTGAAGAACAGCAGCGCGCCGACGAGCAGCAGGAAGGCGAAGACGATCGTCGCCGTGATCTCGCCGATCGCGACGCCGTTGTTGAAGCGCGTCGCGATCCGGATCCCGAAGATGTTGATCAGGAAGCCGATCGTCAGCGCCCCGATCGCGAGGAACATGATGTTCGTGCCGGTCGGGTCGATCCCCAGCTCCGGTGCGAGCACCGAGCCGAACAGCGCGCCGATCGACGTCGCGCCGGTCGTGAACGTGATCAGGCCGATCATCGCCACGACCCAGCCGTAGTACGGGTTCACGATCCGGCTCGCCCACTGGTACGCGTAGCCGGTGACGGGGATCCGCGCCGCCATGTGCATGAACACGAGCACGACCCAGATCACGCCCGCGAGCGCTATCAGCCAGTACCACACGGCGACGGCGCCGACCTGCGCGAGCACGGGCTGGAACAGCGGCCCGAGCGTTCCCGTGATCGCGATCATCGAGAAGGCGAGGCAGAACGACGTGAACGTCGACATCGAGCGCCGCAGGCGCGGCTGGTACCCGAACTGGGCGAGGTCGTCGTCGTCGCTCGCGCCTTGCGGCACGCCAGATGAGGTCATCTCTCTCGATCCTTCGCTAGGAGCCGTAGCCGAAGTGCGCTTCGGCCTCGGTGATGGTCTGGTCGAACAGCGCGCAGATCTCGTCGACCTCGGCGGCGCCGATCGTGACCGCAGGCTTGAGCTTCAGCACGTTGCCGGCCGGCGGCGGGAAGACGGGGCCGGTCTTGCCGATCAGCAGACCGTTCTCGAGTGCGCGATGGACGCACCACTCAGCCTCGTCGTGCGCATGCTCCTTCGTGACCGGGTCCTTGACCAGCTCGATGCCGATCATCAGGCCCATCACGCGCACGTCGCCGATCAGCGGGTGCTTCTCTCTCATCTCGGCGAGCTTCTCGCCGAAGCGCTCGCCCATGGCGCGTGCGTTCGCGGCCAGGTCGTCGCGCTCCATGATCTCGATCATCTTGAGGGATGCGGTCGAGGCGATCGGGTGACCGATCGTGGTGAAGCCGTACTCCCACTCGGCGAGGTTGGCGTACTTGTCGTTGACGATCACGCCGGACATCGAGAAGCCGCCGCCGAACGCCTTGCCGACGACGATCATGTCCGGCTCGACGCCGTAGTGGTCGATCGCGAACATCTCGCCGCAGCGCGCCCAGGCGGTCTGCACCTCGTCGACGATCAGCGCCATGTCGTGGCGGTCGCAGATCGCGCGCAGCTCCTGGAAGTAGCCGTCGGGCGCGGGGACCATGCCGCCGTTGGCCTGGTAGGGCTCGACGATGATGCCGGCGACGCCGCCCTCGGAACCCTCGACGACCATCTTCTCGACGAATCTGGCGCAGAACAGGTCGCAGCTGTCGGGCGTGCGCTCGAACGGGCAGCGGTAGCAGTTGAAGTTGGGGACGCGGATCTGGCGCGTCGTGTACCGCTCGAGCCCCTTCTTGGCGCCCTCGTACATGTTCGGGTGCGTGTAGGAGAGCGCGGTCGTCGCGAACGTGCGGCCGTGGAACGCCTGGAACAGGCAGACGAACTCGTCCTTGCCGGTCGTGCGCATCGCGAGGTGCATCGCGCCCTCGACGGCGTCGCCGCCGGAGAGGCCGTAGAGCAGCTTGTTGAGGCCGCCGGGGGCGACCTCGGCGACCTTCTCCGCCAGCAGCGTGCGGGGAGAGGAGCCGTACAGCGGCGCGGTCCAGTCGGCACGGCCGAGCTGCTCGATCACCGCGTCGGTGATCTCCGGGTTGCGGAAGCCGAGGTTGACGACCCACTCGCCGGAGATCGCGTCGAGGTACTCGCGACCGTTGACGTCGGTGACGCGCACGCCCTCGGCGTGGGCGACCGCGAGCGGCTCGCCGCCCATCGGCTTGATCTCGAAGCGAGCGCTCAATTCATCGATCTCGCGCTGCGAGAGCTTGGGTGCATCTGGCACGCCGGATCCCTTCCTCCATCGGGGTGATGTGCCGCATGTGGCATGCCACACGCCGGCCACGGTCACGATAGTCACACCTCTCCGCGTGCGTCAAGCGGAATTCACGGTGATCAACAGGTTGAACAAGCTGAAGTGCAACGGGTTGAACTGAATTGATTCAGTCAGTTGAACTGGCGCGTGTGCGCTGTGCGGGCAGGGGGCGTATCGTGGGTGCATGAACGCAGCAGTCGTCGAGGAATACGGGACGCCCCGCTACCGGGCGTTCGAGGAGCCGGTCGCGGGCGAGGGGCAGCTCGTCGTCGAGGTCGAGGCCGCGGGTCTCAACCCGGTCGACCAGGCGAAGGCGGCCGGGAGGTTCTACTCCGGCAGAGCGCCGCTCCCATTCGTCGCGGGCGGCGAGGGCGCCGGAATCGTGGCGGGAGGCCGGCGCGTCTACTTCGACGCTCCGGTCGCGCCGTTCGGCTCGATGGCGGACCGCTCGCTGGTGAACGCGGCCGACGCGATCGACGTGCCCGACGGGGTCGAGCCGGCGCTCGCGGTCGCGGTCGGGATCGCCGGCCTCGCCGCGTGGCTGCCGCTCGCGTGGCGCGCGCAGCTGCAGCCCGGTGAGACGGTGCTCGTGCTCGGCGCGACCGGCGTCGTCGGCTGCATCGCGGTGCAGGCGGCGAAGCTGCTCGGCGCCGCCCGCGTCGTCGCCGCCGGCCGCAACGAGCAGGCGCTCGCCCGCGCCGCGGCGCTCGGCGCCGACGCGACGGTGCGGCTCGACGCGTCGGAGGGCGACGACCTCACCGCGGCGTTCCGCGAGGCGGCGGGCGGCGGCGTCGACGTCGTGATCGATCCGCTGTGGGGCGAACCGGCGGTCGCGGCGCTCGGCGCGCTCGGAGACGGCGGGCGGCTGATCCAGATCGGCCAGTCGGCCGGCGCGACGGCGACGTTCCCCTCGGCGATCGTCCGCGGCAAGCTGGCGGAGATCCGCGGCCACACGAACTTCCTCGCGCCGCACGACGTCAAGGTCGCGGCGTACCGCACGCTCGCCGAGCACGCCGCAGCCGGCCGCATCACGGTCGAGATCGAGGCGGCGCCGCTGTCCGAGGTCGCCACGGTGTGGGAACGCCAGCAGGCCGGCGGCCACGGCAAGAAGCTCGTGCTGGTGCCGTAGTGCGCCCGGTCGTCCTGGGTTGGTGTCGCATAGCGACAGTAATCCAGGACGCTTCGGCGGGGCGGGGCGGGGCGGGCGGCGGGCGGGAGCGAGCGGGCGGCCGGCGAGCGCGGTCAGCCGCGTGCGGCGCCGGCGCCCGTCGTGCCGCGGCGGGCGCCCTGTCGCGTGGACGCTCTCGGCGGTCTCGCGCCGGGCCACTTGGCGCGGCTCTTGGGCACCTCGAGCTCGACGTGCCAGTCCTGCCTGAACGCCTGCGCGGCGAAGAAGATCAGCAGCACCTGGACCGGGATCAGCAGGTACGTCAGCAGGCCCAGCATCTGCGATTCGAGCCCGGTCGAGCCGAGGATCGAGTCCGGCGTCGAGAAGCCGTTCTTGTCGCGCGCGAACCACTCCGGGCCGGAGACGGCGGCGAAGATCAGCAGCAGGATCGCCAACGCCGCCGCCACCGGCAGCACGCCGCGGTTCCATCTGACGACGAGATAGGCCATCAGGAGGTAGAGCAGCAGGTAGGCGATCTGGACGCCCTTGTTGCCCTGGAGCGCCGACCAGCCGCCGGCTATCACGACAAGGAAGATCCCCGCCGAGACGAGCAGCAGGAACGTCAGAATCGCGCGTGTCGTCTTCGACGACGCCTTCGCGCGGTTCGGCCGGTCGATGACGTAGCCGTCCTCCATCCCGTCAGGACCCTACAATCCTGCGCGGCCGCATGACGCACTTCCCGTCGCGGGTGTGGTGAAACGGTAGACACGCCGGCCTTAGGAGCCGGTTGGCCAGGTAGAGGCCTTGGGGGTTCGAATCCCTCCGCCCGCATCGCCGTCAGGCGGCCGCGCAGCACCGCCGCGAAGGGGCGCGGCCGGCCGTGCGCGCGCCCGCTGCACCGTGGCGGTTGTTCGAGCGGCATAGAATGGAGGGAGATGGCCACGCCCGACCAACCCGCCGCCGCCGCGATCGAGCTCACGTCCGTGATGCACGCGCTGAGCGACGACGCCCGCCTCGCCGTCGTGTGCGAGCTGGCCTGCGGCGGGGAGCGCCCGTGCGGCTCGTTCGACCTCGGCGTCAGCAAGGCGACCGCCTCGCACCACTTCCGGGTTCTGCGCGAGGCCGGCATCACCGAGACGCGCGTCGACGGCAAGCGGCGGCTGCTGTCGCTGCGCCGCGACGACCTCGAGGCCCGCTTCCCGGGCCTGCTCTCGGCGGTGCTGCAGGCCGCCGGCGACGGCGCGGTGCGCGACCGCGTCCCCGTCTGACGTCACGCCGCGCCTGCGCCACCTACAATGTGCCGCCCGCGAGGGCCACTGGTGTATCGGTAACACGACGGTCTCCAAAACCGTAACGCGAGGTTCGACTCCTCGGTGGCCCGCTCTCCGTCTGCGCCGCCCGCGACCGCCCGCCCTGCGCGTCGCAGCGTGCGCTGCTCACGCGCCGTCGATCGCGAACGGTCTGCGATCGGAGGTCGCGGCGCTGAGGTCGACGAAGCGCCGGTCGGCGCCGAGCACGTCGGTGCGGTGGAGCGGGCCGAGCTCCTCCAGCGCGGCGACGAGCGTCGTGCGGGGGACGGCGTTGGCGCCTCTGCCGTGCACGCCCGGGAGCGTCGACATCAGCGACGTCAGCGGCTCTGCGCGACCCTGCCACTTCGCCACGAGCGAGCGCGGCGTCGCGTTGCGGCTGCCGTGGTGGCCGACCTTGTAGAAGTCGACGCCTGCCAGCTGCGGGTCGAGTCTCGCGGCCTCCGGACCCTCCAGGCTCCACGACCAGTTCTCGATCTGCGCGTCGCCGGGGAACAGCAGCCGCCGTCTGCCGACCTCGAACAGCAGCACGAGGCTCGTGTTGTTGAGCGCGTCGTCGAGCGTGCGGACGATCCGCAGCAGCGAGTGCGTCTCGTGGTCGCGCATCCGCTCGACCAGCCAGCGGGCGCGGCCGGGTGGGACCTGCGCCGGCGCAGCGGCGACGCCGCCGCCGGCGGCGGCGGCGGGCGCGAGCTGGTCGAGCATCTCGCCGGCGAGCTGGCGCCAGGCGATCCAGTACTCGGGGTCGTCGGCCTTCTGGCCGGTCACGCGGGGCCACTGCTCCGGCGTCGGTGGCCCCAGCACGCTCACGCGCACGCCCGGCAGCACGTCGTCGAGCCCGGACGGCTGGCCGGCGTGGAGGTAGCGCGCGTCGAGCGGCGCGTCGTCGGCGATCGCGTCGATCCGCGCGATCGCGGCGGCGTTCGGCACCTGCCCGGCGGCCATCGCGCCGAGCGTGCCGCGCAGCCCGCGGGCGCCGTCGACCCCGGCGACGAGCCGCTCTGCGAACACCTGCGCCTCCGCGAGCCCGGAAGCGAACCGCCGCGAGCGGTCGCCGGGCGCGTCCGCGTCGCCCACAGCCGCCGCGTCACCGCCGCCGCCGTCCGCCGCGCGTGCGCCCGCCCCGATCCCGCCGTCCGCGCGCGCCCCGTTCCCGTGCCCGCCCGGTGGCCCCGGCGCGTCGGCGGCAAGGCCCGGCTCCTCCGTCCACGGCCGCAGCACGATGCTCGGTCTCAGCCCGGCGATCAGCTCGCCGGCGGCGTCGTCGGCGAAGCCGGCGATGTGATCCTTGTGGCGGTGTGTCACGACGATCGCGTCGAGCCGCCCTCTGACGCGTTCGGCCACGCTCTCGGCGATCTCTCTGAACGTCCGTCTCGGTCCGCTCGGCCAGTGCGTCGAGCCGAAGTCGATCAGCACGTGGCGCTCGTCGCGCCCGTCGTCGAGTGGCTGCGGGTAGCCGAAGCTGAGCACGATCCCCTCGCCGAAGCCGAGCACGTGCGCGCGCACGGCGACGCGATCGGGCGCGGGCGCGGCCATCACCAGCGCTCCGCCTCGTCGCCACCGGAGACGTGCAGCGCGGCGAAGCGCTGGCCGCGCGGCTGCGAGAGCGTGAAGCCGAAGCGCCCTCTGGAGTCGACGAGGCCGTGCCCGACGAGGTACGCGAGCCGCCGCGTCTGGCGGTCCCAGTCGTCGAGCCGCTTGTGCTGGTGGTGCTTGGCGCGGCCGAACTGGTCGAAGACGACGACCCCGCCGCCGCGCAGCTGCAGCTTCGTCTCGGGCGGGAGGCCGTCCGGCACGGTCGCGCCGCGCTCGGCCAGCTCGCCGGCGGTCAGCTCCAGCGTCTGCACGTAGCTGGCGACGACCTCCGGCACGACCAGCCCGTCCGGCCCGACGCGGACCGACGGGCGGATCGACTCGACCCGCAGCCAGCCGCACTCGCGGTCGAGCTCGAAGACGTCGGCGTTCTCCCACAGGAAGCGGAAGACCTCGTCGCGGTCCGAGCGCAGGATCGCGAAGTTCATCCGCTCGTAGACCGGCCGTCCCGAGCGCGAGACGTCGATCGTGCGGCCGACGGGCCGCTCGATGCCGAACGCGGCGAACGCCGCTCTCAGCGCGTCGCGGTAGCCGTGCTCATCGTCGGGCGCGACGACCTCGTCGGCCTTCAGGATCGCGTCGAGCACGTCCTCGTACTCCAGCTCCACCGGCGGCAGGTAGTCGACGCTGCGCATCGCCATCCGCAGCAGGTGGGCGGCGGCGGTCGCGCCCTCCTCGGCGACGCGCGCGCGGTCGCCGCTGCCGTCCTCGGAGAGGATCGCCGGCAGGCGGCTCATCCACATCCGCAGCAGCGTCTGCGTGACCGCGGCGACGAGCACCTCGGCGCGGCGGTGCGGCTCGGTGAACTCGCGCTCCTCGCGCCACGTCGCCGTCGGCGCCAGCTCGACCGAGCGGCGCAGCCCGCCGCCGCGCTCGCGGCCGGCGCCGTCGTTCGCGTCGTCGCCGAGCTGCTCGGCGAGCGTCAGCAGCGCGCTTCTGCGCAGCGCCTCGGCGGTCAGCTGCTCGGCCGCCAGCCGGCCGCCGTCGCCGTCGGGGTCGAGCAGCCGTGCGGCGACGCCGGAGATCGAGAACAGCGACAGCAGCGCGACGACGTCGGCGAGCGCCTCGTGGAAGGCGGGCTGGTCGGGCAGGCCGGGCTCCGCATAGAGCGGCCGCAGCCCGTCGAGGATCGCGTGGGTCGTCTCGTGCGCGACGATGTCGTGCGACAGCGCCGTCTGCAGCTCGCCGTCCTCGCGTGGGACGTAGCCGAAGTAGATCGCGCCGTCCTCCGGCGCGTAGTAGGCGTTCGCCTCCGCGATCGCGTGCGGGACGAGGAACAGCTGGTGGCCGTCGAAGCCCCAGCCGAGTCGCCGCCCGAGCGCGGCCTCGAAGCCGGCGAGCGTGCGCGCTGCGATCGCGTAGACGTTCTGCGCGCGGAACTCGGCGTCGCCGGTCAGCTCGGCGTCGCCGGCGTCCGCGAAGCGGTCCTGCACCGTCGGCGCAAGCACGGCAGGCGGCAGCAGCCTCCCGGTCGCGCCGTCGTAGTCGACGACGTGGAAGCGCGCGCCGCGCGGCCCGGGGTCGAGGTGCTCGGCGGGGACTCTGATCTGTGCGGTGAGGATGCGCCCCGCGACCTGCACGGAGGGATCCTGGGCGATGACGGTGACCGCGACCGACTGCGGGACCGGTCTCTCCAGCTCGCTCCAGGTGTCGATCGCAAGTGCCGGCATGCACCGGAATCTAGTGCAGAAAGCACCCTGGTGTCGACGGTCGAACCTATCCCGACGCGCCAGGCTCGTCGCCGCCCGGCTGGCCGTACAGCTCGCCGATCGACACCCCCAGCGCGTCCGCCAGCCGCGCGACGGTGCTGGCGCGCGGGTCCTTGTTGCCGCGCTCGATCTCGCTCAGGTGCTTGGGGTGGACCCCCGCAGCGTTCGCCAGCGCCTCCTGCGACAGCTCGCGATCGCGCCGCAGCTGGCGGATCGTGCGGGCGAGTGGAGAAGGAGGAGTTCGGCCGTTGGACACGAACATATGTTCGCATACTTGGCAAGTGCCGTCATCCTCCTCGGAGACGGTCCTCGACCCGTGTGAAGAACTCCCCGAGCGGCTCCTCCAGGCCGTCGACGAGCCGCAGTGCCGTCGTGATCCCGGGCTCCTTGTTCTCGCGTTCGATCTCGCCGATGTGCTTCGCGCTGACGCCCGACGCGTCCGCCAGCGCCTCCTGCGAGAGGTCCTGCTTTCGGCGCTGTCGCCTCAGCGTTCGCGCGAACGCGCTGAGGTAGGGGGAGGGCTCACGCATCGGAGTGGTGAAACCTCGTTCACCGGCGCCCCTTGCGCCACCCGCTAAGGGAGGTGAAGCACCGCCTACTGGTGGTTATTCTCCACCTGTAGACGGTTTTCTTGGGTATAGTCGGCTTGCCTCGGGCAGCGGTGCGGCCGACATGCGCGCTCCTTCCCCCTCATGCGCGCACGACCAACGGCCGCACTGTCCCGGGAATCCCTGTAAGCCGGCACCCCCCGGCGGCAGGGGGCATCGAACGCCCCGATGCGGCAACGCGCCGGGGCGTTCGTGCGTCCGGGTCAGAGTTGTCTGGCGCGCGCTCTGGCGCGCTCGGCGGCGCGGCGCAGGAAGCGCCGCTTCTTCGACCCGACGGGCGCCTTGCTCATCTCGTGCAGGAGCTGCGCGGCGCGGCGGGCCGCCTCCGGGTCCGGTCTCGGCGGGGGTTGGGGCGCGGCGGGCATCTGGTGGTCATAACGCCGCCCCGGCGCGCGGGTTGCGGTCCTCTCGTGTCCGTGTGCGGACAGCGCACCGCGGCGCGGTTTGACGTCCGAACAGTTCCGATATATCTTTGACGCATCAAGAACAGTCAAAGTAAGGAGAGCGGCATGCATCGGAATGCCGATTTCGCCGCCCACGCCTGGCGTTCAGGCGCCTGTCGAGGCGGCTTCGACATAGGAGAGATGTGGCGAGCGATGTCCGGCGCACGGCAGGGCGGCGCCGGCTCCGGGCGCAGCGGCGGTCACGGTGGCCATGGCGGTCACGAAGGCGGCCACGGCCGCGGCGGCTACGGCCGCGGTGGCGGGTTCCCGTTCGGCGGGCCCGGCGGAGGCTTTCCGTTCGGCCCCGGCGGCCCGTGGGGCGGCCGGCGCGGCCCGAAGGCGCGCCGCGGCGACGTCCGCACGGCGGCGCTGCTGCTGCTCGCCGAGCAGCCCCGCAACGGGTACCAGATCATGCAGGCGCTCGAGGAGCGCTCCAACGGCGCCTGGCGCCCGAGCCCCGGCTCGGTCTACCCGGCGCTCCAGCAGCTCGAGGACGAGGGCCTGGTGCGCTCGACCGAGCAGGACGGCCGCAAGCTGTTCGAGCTGACCGACGAGGGCCGGCAGTACGTCGAGGAGCGGGGCGAGGACGTCCCCGCGCCGTGGGACCAGATGGCCGGCGACATCTCGGCTGACGCGTGGGCGCTGATGCAGACCGCGCGCGAGGTCGGGATGGCGATGTTCCAGGTGATGCAGTCCGGCAGCGACGCGCAGCGCAGAGAGGCG
Source organism: Conexibacter woesei DSM 14684 (assembly GCF_000025265.1). Lineage (GTDB taxonomy): Bacteria > Actinomycetota > Thermoleophilia > Solirubrobacterales > Solirubrobacteraceae > Conexibacter > Conexibacter woesei. The sequence goes on along the minus strand of NC_013739.1, from coordinate 4,285,125 downwards.
CAGCGGATCCTCGCCGCCACCCGCCGCGACCTCTACCGCGTGCTCGCGGACGGTCACGACGGCGACGCGGGCGAGGAGCCGGCGGACCCGCCGGAAGACGACGCCGCATGACCACTGCCGCGGCGGTCCAGGCCCACCGCCCGGCGGCCGACGAGCCCGCGGTCCACGTGCGCGGGCTCGTCAAGCGCTACGGCGACGTCGAGGCGGTGCGCGGCATCGACCTCGACGTCACGCCGGGCGAGACATTCGGCTTCCTCGGCCCCAACGGCGCCGGCAAGTCGACGACGATCTCGATGCTCTGCACGCTCGTGGAGCCCGACGGCGGAAGCGCCCGCGTCGCCGGGCACGACGTCGTGCGGGAGCGCGACGACGTGCGCCGCAACATCGGCCTCGTCTTCCAGGATCCGACGCTCGACGGCTACCTCAGCGCCGAGCAGAACCTGAAGTTCCACGCCGAGCTGTACGGCGTGCCGAAGGCGCTCGTGCCCGGCCGCATGCGGCAGGTGCTGGAGATGGTCGGCCTGTGGGAGCGCCGCGCCAGCCGCGTCTCGACCTTCTCCGGCGGCATGCGCCGGCGGCTGGAGATCGCGCGCGGCCTGCTGCACTCGCCGCGCGTGCTGTTCCTCGACGAGCCGACCGTCGGCCTCGACCCGCAGACGCGCAGCTCGATCTGGCGCTACATCGAGGAGCTGAAGGCGGCCGACGAGATCACGATCTTCCTCACGACGCACTACATGGACGAGGCCGAGCACTGCGACCGGATCGCGATCATGGACCAGGGGCGCGTGATCGTCCTCGACACGCCAGAGGCGCTGAAGGCGAGCGTCGGCAGAGACCGCGTGCGGATCGAGACCGACGACGACGCCGCCGCGATCGCGGCGCTGCGCGAGCGCTTCGCGATCGACGCGAGCATGTCGGAGGGCGCGGTCACGTTCGGCGTCGCCGGCGGCGAGCAGTTCGTGCCGCGGCTGTTCGCCGAGTTGAGCGTCGCGATCCGCGGCGTGTCCGTCTCGCGGCCGTCGCTCGACGACGTCTTCATGTCCTACACCGGCACGACGATCCGCGACGCCGAGACGGCTGACCGGGTCGATCCGATGGCGCGCATGATGCGCCCGGGGAGGTAGCGCAGCATGGCCTCGACCGTCGCCACGCCCGCGCCGACCGCGCGGATCCACGTGCCCGCCGGCGGCTGGCGCGCCGACCTGCGGGCGGTGAAGATCGTCTGGCATCGCGAGCTGATCCGCTTCTCGCGCGACCGCCTGCGGATCGTCACGTCGCTGTTCCAGCCAGTGCTGTTCCTGTTCGTGCTCGGCGGCGGCCTCGCGAACATCGCCTCCGGCGGGACCGAGGGCGTCGACCTGCGCACGTTCATGTTCCCCGGCGCGCTCGCGATGGCGGTGCTGTTCACCGCGATCTTCTCGGCCGCGTCGGTCGTCTGGGACCGCGAGTACGGCTTCCTGCGGGAGATGCTCGTCGCGCCCGTGCGGCGGGGCTCGATCGTGCTCGGCAAATGCCTCGGCGGCGCGACCGTCGCCGGCGCCCAGGGGCTGATCGTGATCGCGCTCGCGCCGCTCGTCGACGTTCCTTACCGGCTCGACATGATCCTCGCGCTGATCGGCCTGCAGCTGCTGCTCGCGTTCATGATCACCGCGTTCGGCCTGATGGCCGCCGCGCGCGTCACGCAGATGCAGTCGTTCATGGCGTTGACGCAGATGCTGCTGATGCCGCTGCTGTTTTTGAGTGGAGCACTGTTCCCTGTAACGGGATTGCCGCAGTGGCTGGAGATCCTCAACCGGCTCGACCCGCTGACGTACGTCGTCGACCCGATCCGCCACGTCGTCTTCGCGCAGCTCGACATCAGCGACGCGGCGCGCGAGGCGCTCAACCCGGGCGTCACGTGGTTCGGCTGGCACGTGCCGATCGGCGTCGAGATCGGCATCGTCGCGCTGACCGCGCTCGCGATGCTGGCGATCGCGAACGCCCAGTTCAAGCGGGCCTGACGAGCGGTGGCGCCGGGGTGGGTAGGCTGGGCGCATGCCCGCCCCAGCCACGCTGCTGCTGTTCGCCGCCGTCGCGCTCGGCTTCGCGGCGCTGCCCGGGCCGAGCAACCTGTTCGTGCTGGCGCGCGGGATCGGCACCGGCGCGCGGCCCGCGCTCGCCGGCGCGGCCGGCTGCGCGACGGGCGCGTCGGTCTACGTCGTGATGACGGCGGTCGGGCTCTCGGCGCTGCTCGCCTCCTCGCAGACCGTCTTCGCGCTGCTGCACTACCTCGGCGCCGCCTACCTCGTGCTGCTCGGCGTACGTGCGTGGCGCGCAGCGCCCGAGGTGGAGGTCGGCGACGCCGGCGGTCGCGCGGTCGCGCCGCGCGGCCCGCACCGCCTCTGGCGCTCCTACCGCCAGGGCGTCGTCGTCGAGCTGTCGAACCCGAAGGTTGCGCTCTTCTTCCTCGCGCTGTTCCCGCAGTTCATCCACCAGGGTCGCGGGCCGGCGTGGCTGCAGATCATCGTGCTCGGCGCGATCTTCGTCGCGATCGGCTTCCTCTCCGACGCCGTCTACGCGGTCGGCTCCGGCGCGCTCGGCCGCTGGCTGCGGCGGCGCCCGTCGCTGCTGCGCCGCCAGCCGCAGGTCAGCGGCGCGCTCTACGTTGGACTCGGCGCGTGGGTCGCGGCGTCGGGCACCGGCCACGGCGCCGAGGCCGCTCAGACCTTCTCGAACACCAGCCGGTAGTGGTCGAGCAGCTCGCGCTCGAAGCAGACGCTGTTGGCGCTGACGCCTGAGGTGAACGCGAGCCGGAAGTCAGAGCTGGTCAGCCAGCGCGGCAGCAGCTGCAGCTTCATCAGCGTCTTGCGCGCCGTCCGCTCGCCGAACCGCTGCCGCCACTGCTTGATCGTCTCGATGTAGTCGAGCCGGCCGCTGCTGCTCTCGACGAGGCGGAAGTGGGGCGCGGCGGTGCGCACCACCTGCTCCTCGCCGAACGGCAGGAACGAGCCCGGGAACTGGTGCTGCATCAGCGCCACGTACCAGGCGTCGGAGTCGCGCGGCGCGTCGATCGAGACCTCTTCCAGCGGGATCATGTTGCGCCCGAACACCATCGTCTGGAGGTAGAGCCGGCCGCCCGGCGGGAGCATCGTGGCGATGTTGGCGAAGAGGCCGGCGTAGACCTCGTCCTGACGGCCGGCGTCGTGCTCCTCGCGCGAGCAGAAGTGCTCGAACGCGCCGAGGCTCGCGATCGCGTCGAACGGGCCGAACGTCTCTGACGTCACCTGTCGCGCGTCCTGGATGTGGACGTCGAGGCCGTGTCTGCGGCACGCGGCCGCCTGCGCGGAGGAGAGCGTCACGCCGACGCCGGTGGCGCCGCGGCGGCGCACGTCGGCCAGCAGCGGACCCCAGCCGCAGCCGAGGTCGAGCATCCGCCGGCCGGGCTCGATCCCGATCTGCTCCGCGACGTAGTCGTGCTTGCGCCGCTGCGCCTGCTCGAGCGTCAGCGAGAAGTCGCCGTCGTACTTGGCGCCGCTGAAGTCGGCCAGCTCGCCCAGGCTGAGCCGGAAGATGCGGTCGATCAGCGAGTAGGTGAACTCCAGGTCGGCCTGGTCCGCCATGCGGGCACCGTACCTTGGCGCGTGGACGGCGGCGCCGGCTGAGGCAGAATGGCGCGATGCTCGCACCGCTCCTCGCGCTGATCCCGGCGCTCGCCGCGCCCGCCCCGCAGGCCGTCGAGCCGCCCGCGATCACGCGCCGCTTCATCCCGCTGACCGCGCAGCGCCGCGCCGACACGGCCGCGTACGCCAAGCGCCACTACGGGCGCGCGACGAGCGAGATCGCCAGACCGCTGACGATCGTCGAGCACTACACCGTCAACGACTCGGTCGACGCGACCTGGAGGACGTTCGCGCCGAACGTCGCGGACCCCGAGCTGCACGAGCTGCCCGGCACCTGCGCGCAGTTCGCGATCGCGCGCAACGGCCGGATCGTCCAGTTCACGCCCGTGACGTTCCTCTGCCGCCACACGGTCGGGCTCAACTGGGCGGCGATCGGGATCGAGCACGTCGGCTACAGCGAGCGCGAGATCCTCTCCAATCCGGCCCAGCTGCGGGCGTCGCTGCGGCTGACGCGCTGGCTGCGCTGCCGCTACGAGATCCCGGTCCGCGACGTGATCGGCCACGCCGAGAGCCTCTCGTCGCCCTACCACCGCGAGCGCGTCCCGGCGCTGCGGACGCAGACGCACGGCGACTGGCAGCCGTGGGCGATGCGGCGCTATCGCGCGCTCGTCAGAGAAGCCGGCTGCTGAGCGCCGGCGTGACCGCTTCGCATCCGTCCAAGACGCGCTCCGCCGGCGGCGGGAGGATGTCGGTCATGGTGAGAGAAGAGGACGTCCGCGCGGTCGCGCTGTCGCTGCCGGAGACGGCGGAGAAGTCGCACATGGGCCACGCCGACTTCCGCGTGCGGGACAGAGTCTTCGCCGGCTTCCCGAACCCGGGCGAGCTGTCGCTGCGACTCGACGCGGCCGAGCAGGCGGCGGTCGTCGCGACCGCCCCGCAGTCGTTCCGGCCGGCGGCCGGCGCGTGGGGGCGGCAGGGCTGGACGATCGTCACGCTCGCGACCGCCGAGCAGCAGGAGCTGCGCGAGCTGGTGATCGAGGCGTGGCGCGGGCGCGCGCCGAAGCGGCTCGTCACCGCCTACGACGCCGGCTGACCGCTGACTCAGCTCCTCGCGGCAGCTGCTGTACGCGCAGTGAGCGGCTCGCCGTGCGCGAGCGGCGGGCTACGATCCGCGCCGTGAGCGCTTCGGAGATCTTCGCCCCCGGCCTGCTCGACGGGCAGGCCGCGCTCGTCACCGGTGGCGGCACCGGGCTCGGCCGCGCGGCGGCGCGCGAGCTGATCGCGTGCGGCGCCCAGGTCGTGCTCGCCGGGCGGCGCGAGGAGGTGCTCGCAGCGACGGCGGCGAGACTCGGGGAGGCGGCGTCGATCGTCACCGGCGACATCCGCGAGCAGGAGGACGCGGAGCGGATCGTCGCGACCGTGCTGGAGCGGCACGGCCGCCTCGACCTGCTCGTCAACAACGCCGGCGGGCAGTACTTCACGCCGGCCGAGGCGATCGCGACGAAGGGCTGGCAGGCGGTCATGCGGCTCAACGTCGGCGGCACGACGCGGATGGCGGAGCTGGCCGTCGAGCGGGCGATGCGGCCGGCGGGGCGGGGGACGATCGTCAACGTCACGCTCTCGCCGCACCACGGGCTCGCCGGGATGACGCACTCCAGCGCCGCGCGCGCGGCGGTCGAGTCGCTGACGCGCGCGTGGGCGCAGCGCTGGGCGGCCGACGGGATCGCCGTCGTCGCGGTCGCCGCCGGCCACTTCCAGACCGACGCGCTCGACAAGTACCCCGAGCCGGTCCGCGCGAGCGTCGCGCGGACGGTCCCGCTCCAGCGGCTCGGCCAGCCGCCCGAGCACGCCTGGCTGATCGCGCTGCTCGCCTCCGAGCTGGGCGCCGCGTTCAGTGGCTCGGTCGTGACGCTCGACGGCGCGCGCGACAACTGGTTCGGCCCGTGGCCGCCGCCGACGCTCGCCGACGAGGCCGGCGAGGTGCCGACCGAGCAGCGCAGACCCGCCGCGACGAGGTAGGATCGTCGGCGCACCCGCGGGCGAAGTGTTGTGGTTGCACAGGAGCCTTCCAAGCTCTTAGGGCGGGTTCGATTCCCGTCGCCCGCTCTCGGGCAGCCTCTGCGGTACACCGCCGCCGAGAGGAGCCCCCCGATGGTGACCGTAGGTCTGTGGGTCCGGCTGGAGGCCAAGCCGGGCCGGGAGGACGACGTCGCGCAGTTCCTGCGTCAGGCTCAGGACCTCGTCGACGCGGAGGCGAAGACGACCGCCTGGTTCGCGATCAAGCTCGGCCCGGCGACGTTCGGCATCTTCGACGTGTTCGACGGGGAGGACGGGCGCGACGAGCACCTCAGAGGCCGTGTCGCGGCGGCGCTGGGCGAGCGGGCGACCGACCTGTTCGCCGAGGCGCCGGGGATCGAGAAGCTCGACGTGCTCGCGAGCAAGCTGCCGTAGCTGCGCCGGCCGCGGCGGGCGGCGCGTACAGTCCGCGCCGTGAGCGCGCTTCACGAGCGGTTCCCGCCGTTGCGCGAGACGCTGCCGCACGTCCCGCTCGGCAGCCGCCCGACGCCGGTGCGGCCGCTGCCGCAGCTGGCGGACGGCGGCGCGCCTGTGTGGGTCAAGGACGAGGGGCGCTTCGGCGACGGCGGCTGGGGCGGCAACAAGGTGCGCAAGCTCGAATGGCTGATCCCCGACGCCGAGCGGCGTGGCCGCCGGACGATCCTGACGTTCGGCGGGCTGGGGACGAACTGGGGGCTCGCGGCCGCCCTGTACGCGCGCGACCGCGGGCTCGCGACGGCGCTCGCGCTCGTCGACCAGCCGCTCGACGACCACGTCCGCGCCCAGCTGGCGCGCCTGCACAGCTCCGGCGCGACGCTCCACTTCACTCGCACGAAGGCGCGGACGGTCGCGCGCGTGCCGCTGCTGCTGGCGCGGCACGCCGACGGCGCCCGGCTCCCGTACGTGCTCCCGGCCGGCGGGTCCTCGCCGGTCGGCACGCTCGGGTACGTCGAGGTCGCGCTGGAGCTGGCCGCGCAGGTCCGCGACGGCGCGCTGCCGGCGCCGTCGCACGTCGTGACGGCCGTCGGCACCGGCGGCACGGCCGCGGGGCTGCTGCTCGGCCTGCGGATCGCCGGGCTGCCGACGCGCGTCGTCGGCGTCGTCGTCAACGACAGACTGCGGCTCGACGCGCGCACGATCGCCGGGCTCGCGCGGCGGACCGCGCGGCTGCTGCGCCGACGCGGCGCGGCGCTGCCGCGGTTCCCGTTCGCGGAGGACGACGTGCTGCTCGTGCGCGACTGGCTCGGGCGCTCGTACGGTCACGCGACGCCCGAGGGCGAGCGCGCCCAGGCGCTGGCGGCGTCGCGCGCCGGCCTCGCGCTCGAACCGGTGTACACGGCGAAGGCGATGGCCGCGCTGCTGGCGCTGAACGCAGCCGACCGCTTCGGGGCAGGCCCGCTGCTGTTCCTCCACACCGACGGGCCGCGCACCATCGCACTTGACGAAGGTTCGACAGCACTCTAGCTTTCCGTATTCGCCGGAAGGCAGGGGTGCTTGTCCGGTGTCATAGCCAACTCTGTCCGGGAGGGACGAGTGGTGGAGAGCGCGAGACGTAGTGCGCGCACACGCGTCCTGCTGGGCGCGGTCGGCAACATGGTCATGAATCGCAGAGATGTGCGGCTCACCTCCTGCAAGGGGAGCCCCGGCGGCTGGACCGCCGGGGGACGCGCGACGGGTGCCGGTGACCGGCCCTGCGCGCACGAGGTGACCGTCTACTTCACGGACAGCAGAGCGACGGTGCTCGGCACCGGGAGGACTGCTGCCTCAACTGCGATTCATGGAGCCGACGAGCTGCGGTGCGTGCTCGTCGGCGTGGCATGACGCCAGACACGAACGGACGACACTCATGAGCCTGCCCCGAAGCGCCGCGCGTCGCGCGGCACGCCCGCTGGCGACCGCCCGGCGCGCGCTGCTCGCCGCCGCGGCGCTGACCGCGACGATGACGATCCTCGCGCTGCTGGCGCCGGCCGCACAGGCCGTGCCGTTCGACTGCACGGGCGCGACGATCTACTCGGCCATGCGCGGCGCGACCAACTCGACGGCGTCCAACGGCACGATCTTCGCGCTCGACGAGAGCACCGTGGGCGGCGCGCAGGTCACCAGCACCCTGGTCACGACGATCCCGTCCGGCGGCTTCGCGAACGGGATCGGGATCACCAGAGGCGGCACCGCGCTCTACGCCGTCGACCAGGCCGCGACGGGGTCGGCGGTCATCCGCGCGTATGACGCGATCGCGGAGACGTGGACGAGCTACACCGGTTCCGCCGGGACGGAGAGCTTCGTCGCCGGAGCGATCAACCCCGCCAACGGGCTCTACTACTACGCCGCCTATGCGGCCGGCACGGCGACGACGGCCGGCACCGCGACCGTCTACGCGTTCGACACGACCACGAACACGCCGGTCACGGGCAAGATCGCGACGATCAACCTGCCGATCGTCGGCGCCGGCGGCCCCAACGGCGACATCGCGTTCGACGCGCTCGGCAACCTCTACCTGCTGGAGTCGGTCGGGACGACGGTCGCGATCAGCCGCGTCAACGCCGCGTCGCTGCCGACGACCGGCTCGCCGACGGGCGCGACGGTGACGAGCACCAGAGTCGCGGGCTTCACCAGCAGCGGGCCGCTCTACAACGGGATCTCGTTCGACAACGCGGGCAACCTGTACGTCCTCAACGCCGGACCGAACCAGCTGACGAGAATCAACCCGAACACCGGCGTCGCGCTCGCCGGGCCGACCAGCCTCGACGCCGCCGCGCAGGCGTTCGCGAACGTCGACCTCGCCGCCTGCGCGACCAACCCGACGCTGTCGCTGCGCAAGGAGATCCTCGGCCGCTACGCCCCCGCTGACCAGTTCGGCCTGTCGATATCCGGCGGCGGATTGACCTCGGGCAACGTCGCGACGACGAGCGGCGGCGCGAGAGGGATCCAGACGGCGGTCGCGGGTCCGATCATCGCGCAGTCGGGCACCACCTACACGCTGACGGAGTCGGCGGCCAGAGGCGCGAGACTGGCCAACTACAGAACGACGTACGACTGCGTCGACACGGCCAACGGCAATGCGCCGGTCTCCTCCGGCAGCGGCGCGTCGTTCACCGTGCCGTTCCCGGCGCCGGTCATCGGCAGAGCCAGCTCGAACATCCTCTGCACGTTCCTCAACTCCCCGCTCGCGCCGTCGCTCACGCTCGACAAGTCCGCCGACAGAAGAAGACTGATCGTCGGCGACACGGTCACGTACTCGTTCCTCGTCACCAACACCGGCGACGTGACGCTCGCGCCGGTCACCGTGACCGACACCTCCTTCAGCGGCTCCGGCACGCCGCCGGCGATCTCGTGCCCGCCGGCCGCCGCCTCGCTCGCGCCGAGCGCGTCGGTCACGTGCACGGCGACGTACGTCGTCACGCAGGCCGACGTCGACACCGGCGTGGTCGCGAACACCGCGGTCGCGACGGGCGACTCGCCCGCGGGCGATCCGATCAGATCGCCGCCGTCCTCGACCTCGGTCCCGCAGGCGCCCGAACCGGCGCTCGACCTCGCCAAGAGCGCGTCCCCCGCGACGATCAGCGCGGCAGGCGACACGGTCACGTACAGATTCCTCGTCACCAACGTCGGCAACGTGACGCTGGCGCCGGTGACGGTGAGAGAGACGGCGTTCTCGGGCAGCGGCACCGCGCCGGTGGTGAGATGCCCGGCGGGCGCGGCGTCGCTTGCGCCCGGCGCGCAGGTGACGTGCACGGCGACGTACACCGCGACGCAGGCCGACGTCAACAGAGGCCAGATCGACAACACCGCGGTCGCGACGGGCACGCCGCCGGTCGGTCCGCCGGTCGACTCGCCGCCGTCGAGAGCGACGGTCACCGCGTCGGCGACGCCGTCGCTGACGGTCGTGAAGTCCAACGACAGCGGCACGTCGTTCGTGCTCGGGCAGGTGATCACATACAGATACGTGGTGACGAACACGGGCAACGTCACGTTGGCGCCCGTGACCGTGAGAGAGACGGCGTTCACCGGATCCGGAACCCCGTCGGCGATCAGCTGCCCGCCGGCGGCGGCGTCGCTGGCACCCGGTGCGCAGGTCACGTGCAGCTCGACCTACACCGTGACGCAGACCGACGTCAACAGAGGCCAGATCGACAACACCGCGGTCGCGACTGGCACGCCGCCGACCGGTCCACCGGTCGACTCGCCGCCGTCCAGATCGACGTCGCCGAGCACGCCGGCGCCTGCGTTGACGATCGCCAAGAGCGCGTCGCCCGCGACCTTCAGAGCCGCCGGCGACACGATCACGTACAGATTCGTCGTGACGAACACCGGGAACGTGACGCTGGCGCCGGTGACCGTGAGAGAGACGGCGTTCACCGGCACCGGCACCGCGCCGGTGGTGAGATGCCCGGCGGGCGCGGCGTCGCTCGACCCCGGCGGGCAGGTGACGTGCACGGCGACGTACACCGTGACCCAAGCTGACGCCGACAGAGGCGAGATCGACAACACCGCGGTCGCGACGGGCACGCCGCCGACCGGTCCGCCGGTCGACTCGCCGCCGTCGAGAGCGACGGTCAACGGTCCGGCGTCGCCGTCGCTGACGGTCGTCAAGTCCGTCAGCCCGCCGTCGTTGAGCGGGGCGGGCCAGGAGCTGACCTACTCGTTCGTCGTCACCAACACCGGCAACGTGACGCTTGCTCCCGTGACCGTGAGAGAGACCGCGTTCACCGGATCGGGGCCGTCGCCGACGATCTCCTGCCCACCGGGCGCGGCGTCCCTGGCGCCGGGCGCGCAGGTGATCTGCACCGCCAGATACACGGTCACGCAGGACGACTTCGACAGAGACAGCCTGGAGAACACGGCCGTCGCGACGGGCGTCCCGCCGAGAGGCCCCCCGGTCGACTCGCCGCCGTCCGACGCCTCGGTCCCGTTCACGCCCGAACCGAGACTCGACATCGTCAAGACGGCGAACCCCACCGCGGTCAGCGCGGCGGGCGACCTCGTCTCGTACAGCTTCCTCGTCACCAACACGGGCAACGTGACGGTCGGCTCGGTCGCGGTCACGGACACGTTCACGGCGCCCTCGACCGGCACGCTCGGCCCGATCAGCTGCCCGCAGACGAGACTGATTCCGGGGCAGTCGACGACGTGCACGGCGCCGGCGTACGCGGCGACGCAGGCCGACATCGACAACGGCATCATCCGCAACTCGGCGTTCGCCACCGGTGAGGACCCGGGCGGCGACCCGGTTGTCTCCGGCAGATCGCCCGCGACCGTCGAGGTCCTCGCGCAGCCGGGCATCACGATCGTCAAGTCCGCGAACGTCAGAAGCTTCGCGAGACCCGGGACGTTGGTCACGTTCAGCTTCGAGGTGAGAAACACCGGCAACGTGACGCTCGACCCCGTCGTCGTGAGCGACCCGCTGCCCGGCCTCTCGCCGATCTCGTGCCCGCAGACGAGACTCGCGCCGGCGGCATCCCAGACGTGCACCGCCACCTACACGACGACCGGCGCCGACGTCAACGCGGGTGAGATCGACAACACCGGCACCGTCACCGGCCAGCCGCCGACGCCGTTCGGCGGAACCCCGCCGCCGCCCGTCACCGACAGATCGAGCACGACGGTGCCCGCGGACCAGGCGCCGGCGCTGAGCATCGTCAAGACGGCGACGCCGACGTCGGTCACCGCCGCGGGTGACGCGATCGCATACAGATTCCTCGTCACCAACACCGGCAACGTGACGCTCACGGGCGTGGCGGTGAGAGACACGTTCACGCCGCCTGCGACCGGCCCCGGCGGGCCGATCACCTGCCTCGTGACGACGCTCGACCCCGGCGACTCGACGACGTGCACCGCGCCGCCGTATCTCGCGAGCCAGGCGGACGCCGACAACGGCAGGATCGACAACACGGCGATCGCGACCGGCACGCCACCGAGAGGTCAGCTCGTCGACTCGCCGCCGTCGGCGGCCGTCGTCACGATCGCGCCTGACCCGGGGATCTCGCTCGTGAAGTCCGCGAGCGTCACCGAGTACAAGGTCGCCGGGACGGTCGTGACGTACAGCTACGCGGTGAGAAACACCGGCAACGTGACGCTCGATCCGGTCGTCGTGACCGACCCGATGCCCGGTCTGTCGGCGCTCTCCTGCCCGCAGACGAGACTCGCCCCGGGCGCCTCCGAGGTCTGCACGGCGAGATACACGACGACCGCGGCCGACGTCCTCGCCGGCGCGCTCGACAACACCGGCACCGCGACGGGCTCGCCGCCGTCGACCCAGTCCAACCCGAACCCGCCGCCGGTGAGAGCGACCTCGAGCGTCTCGGTGCCGGCGCGGCCCGAGGCCGACCTGTCGATCGTCAAGACGGCCTCGCCCGGCGTCGCGACGCCGGGGCGGAGCCTGACGTACACGCTCACGGTCAGAAACGACGGGCCGTCCGACGCGATCGCGGTCGTCGTCTCCGATCCGCTGCCCGCCGGGCTCACGTTCGTCTCCGCGAGCGCGGGCTGCAGCGCCGCCGGCCAGGACGTCACGTGCACGCGCGCGTCGCTGGCCGCGGGTGAGACGGCCACGTTCACCGTCACCGCGAACGTCGCCGGCGACGTCGCCCACGCGATCGACAACACCGCGACGGTCAGAAGCGACACGCCGGATCCCGACCCGACGGACAACAGATCCAGAGTCGAGGTGCCGGTCAGAGGGGAGACCGACCTCTCGATCGTCAAGACGCCGTCGACGACGACGCCCGGCCCGAGTGGGCAGGTGATCTACACGCTCGTGGTCAGGAACGCCGGCCCGAGCGCCGCGACCGGCGTGAAGGTCTCCGACCCGATGCCGGCGGGCCTGACCGTGCAGAGCGCGACGCCGAGCCAGGGCAGCTGCTCGATCGCGGGCCGCACCGTGTCGTGCGACCTCGGCGGGATCGCCGCCGGCGGCGGCGTGCAGGTGCTGGTGGCGGCGAACGTCGCGGCCGGCGCGAGCGGGGCGATCGTCAACACCGCGACCGTCACCGGCGACCAGGACGACCCGAGACCCGGCGACAACAGAAGCAGCACGACGGTGACGCCCGGGCAGACGCCGGCCCCGGCCGCCGACCTCGTGGTGACGAAGACGACGAGCGCGAGAGAGGTCGTCGTCGGCAGACGCCTGACGTACGAGATCGTCGTCAGAAACGTCTCCGCGCATCCGGCGTTCGCGGTCGCGCTGACCGACACGTTCGGGCTTCCCGCGCGGATCGTCTCGGTCCGTGCGACCCAGGGCAGCTGCCTCCCACGGGCGCCGCTGACGTGTGCGCTCGGCACGATCGCGGCGGGCAGATCGGTCATGGTCACCGTCGTCGCGTACCCGCGCGCCACGGGCAGACTGCGCAACGCCGCGAGCGCGACGTCCCGCGCGCAGGACCCGACGCCGCGCAACAACGTCGCGGGCGTCTCGCGCAGCGTCGGCAGACCGCGGCTGCGGATCGCCAAGACGGCGGACGTCCGCGTCGTGCGGGCCGGTGACACCGTCGAGTACGCGATACGCGTCAGCAACCCGTCCGCGGTCACGCTCCGCAACGTGCGCGTCTGCGACACGCTCCCGCCCGGGCTCGTGCGCGAGGACGCGACGCCGGGCGCCACGCTGCGGAGAGGCGCCTACTGCTGGAGCGTGAGATCGCTGCCAGCCGGCGAGTCGCGGACGTTCTCGATGAGGGCTGGAGCGATCCGCGGCGCGCGCGGCAGCAAGGTCAACACCGCGACGGCGACCGCGCCCGGCGCGCGTGGCGACCGCGCGCAGCGCACCGTCCGCGTCGTCGCGGGCGCGGTCGCGCCCGCGACGGGAGGAGGCGTGACCGGCTGAATCGCGCCGACGCGCCGGGGACGCGGCCTGTGTGGGCCGCATCTCCGGCGACGCGGCGAACTTACCGAGCGCTTGCTTAGAAGTCGACGATATGCCACAGTCTCGTCATGACAGCCACCATCGAGAGCGCGATCGCCGCGATCGCGGCCGGCGAGGTCGTCGTCGTGGTCGACAGCGAGGACCGTGAGGACGAGGGCGATCTGATCGTCGCCGCGGAGGCCGCGACGCCCGAGCGGATGGCGTTCTTCCTCCAGCACACCTCCGGCGTCATCTGCGCGGCGCTGTTCGGCGAGCGGCTCGACGCGCTCGACCTGCCGCTGATGGTGCAGGACAACCAGGACGCGCACGGCACCGCCTTCACCGTCACCGTCGACCTGGCGGACGGCATCAGCACCGGCATCTCCGCCGGCGACCGGTCGCGGACGCTGCGCGCGCTTGCGGACCCCGGGGCGCGCGCCGGCGACTTCGTGCGCCCCGGCCACATCTTCCCGCTGCGCGCGCGGCCTGGCGGCGTGCTCGAACGCCCGGGTCACACCGAGGCGGCGGTCGATCTCGCCCGACTGGCGGGGCTGAGCCCGGCCGGCGTGCTGTCGGAGGTCGTCACGCCCGAGAAGCGCTCGATGGCGCGCCGCCCCGAGCTGGAGCGGCTGGCGGCGGTCCACGGCCTGCCGCTCGTCACGATCGCCGACCTCGTCGCGTACCGGACCGCGCACGAGCCGCTCGTGCGCGAGACCGGCCGTGCCCGCGTGCCGACCGCCCACGGCGTCTTCACGTGCCACACGTGGGAGTCCGCGATCGACGGGATCGAGCACCTCGCGTTCGTGCACGGCGACGTGCGCGGCGGCGAGCCGGCCCTCGTCCGCATCCACAGCGAGTGCGTCACCGGCGACGTCTTCGGCTCGACGCGCTGCGACTGCGGCACCCAGCTGCAGGACGCGATGGCCGAGGTCGTGCGCGCCGGCGCCGGCGTGGTCGTCTACCTGCGCGGCCACGAGGGCCGCGGGATCGGGCTGGCGCACAAGCTCGCGGCGTACAACCTCCAGGACGAGGGTCACGACACGGTTGACGCGAACCTGCGCCTCGGCCTGCCCGTCGACGACCGCGAGTACGGCGTCGGCGCGCAGATCCTCGCCGCGCTCGGCGTCCGGCGGCTGCGGTTGCTGACGAACAACCCCGCCAAGTGCCGCGGCCTTGACGGCCACGGGCTGGAGATCGTCGAGCGGGTCGGCCTGCCGCCGCGCGCGACCCCCGAGAACCTCGCCTACCTCGACGCCAAGCGGCGGCGGCTCGGGCACCTGCTGGCCGACGTCGAGCTCGTCAGGTGATGCGCCGCCAGCTGTCCGCATGCTCGGCGATGAACGCGTCGAGCGAACGGGGCGGTCTGCCCGTGACACGCTCGACGTCGGCGGACAGCCTGCCGTAGCGCCCGTCGCGCACGCGCTCGGATGCGCCGCGCAGGTACGCGACGAACCAGCCCTCCAGGCCGGCGGCCTCGAAGCTGGCGACCGCGTCCTCGAGCGGCGGGTCGGTGTGGCGGACGGGGTGGCCGACGGCCGCGGCCAGCCGCCGCGCGACCTCCGCGAACGTGACCGCCTCGGGACCGGTCAGCGCGTACGCGCGCCCGGCGTGCCCGTCCTCCAGCAGCGCCTCGACGACGACGGCGGCGATGTCGCGCACGTCGACGAAGCCGTTGACGCCGTCGCCGGTCGGGAACGCGATCTCGCCCGCGTCGCGGATGCTCTCCAACAGGTAGCGCTCGTCCGTCAGCAGCTGGTAGAACGACGCCGGGCGCACGATCGTCCAGTGCGCGGCCGTCTGCGCCGCGTGCTCGACGCCGGCGACCCAGTCGCTCGCGGGCAGCGTCTCGGCCGCGATCTCCGACAGCAGCACGACGCGGGCGTCGCCGGCCCGCGCGATCAGCTGCTCGATCCGCGGCTCGGCGTCCTCGATCTCCGGGCGCACGAGGTAGATCGCGTCGAACCCGCCGGCCAGCGCGCCGTCCCAGGTCGCCGGCTGCTGCCAGTCGAAGCCGACCGGCTCGACTCCCGGCTGTTCGATCCCGCGTGGGTCGCGCGCGGTGCCGCGCACGGTCACGCCGTCGCGGCCGGCCAGCTGGGCGGCGACCTCGCGGCCGGTCTGGCCGCGGACGCCGATCACGAGCACCCTCGTCATGTCGTCGCTCCTCTCGCGGTCGTCTGCTCGTAGGCGCGCCGGAGCGCACCGAGCAGCAGCGAGAGGTCGTCGAAGCGCAGGAAGTGCGCGATGCGGGTGATCTTGCCGGCGTCCATCGTCAGCACCCAGAGCCACTCGCCGCGCGTCTGGGCGCCGGTCGCCTTCTCGGTGATCAGCTCCTCGCCCAGCATGATCACGTGGTCGCCGTTGTCGAAGTACTCGACCGGGCGCTCGAACGGCCAGAAGTCGATCGTCTCGGCGGCGTGGTCGAAGTAGTCGATCACCGCCTGCCGGCCGTGCACCGGCCCAGCCGGGCTCTCGTAGCGGACGTCGTCGACGAGCAGGTCCCAGACCGGCCCGAAGTCGGCGGACTCCCCGCGTTCGTACGGCTCGTGGACTGCTCTCAGCAGCGCGACGTCGTCCATCGTTCCTCCTCGGTTTCGAGGCCGAGTGTACGTCAGCCGCGCTAGATTGCAAAGCGAGCGCTCACTCAGCTTGTGGGAGCGCGCGACCAAGGAGCGATTGCGATGACGACGGTGCTTGCGACGGGCGTGCGGGGCAACACGGGCAGACCGCTGGCGGCGCTGCTGAGGGACGAGCGGGGCGTGATGCTGCGCGGGGGCAGCAGCGTGCCCGAGCGGGTCGAGCTGCCGGGCGTCGAGGTCGTCCGCTTCAGCTGGGACGACCCGTCGAGCTGGGCGCCGGCGGCCGCGGGCGCCGACTCGATCTACATCCAGCGCCCCGAGCGGCGGGACGCGCCGGAGCTGGTCGGCGCGCTGCTGGACGAGATCGGCGACGTCGAGCGGGTGCTTCTGCTGTCGGACAACATCCACGGCGACGACGTCCCGGCCGGCAGCTGGGAGGGGCGCGTCGAGCGTGCGGTCACCTCGCGTGGCGAGAACTGGACGCTGCTGCGCCCGACGTGGTTTCAGCAGAGCCTCGCCGAGCCGCGCTACCTGGTCGGCGCGATCCGTGACGACGGCGTGCTGGAGATCCCGACGGCGGGCGCGAGCATCGCCTGGGTCGACACGCGCGACATCGCCGAGGTCGCGCTCGCGGCGCTGCTGGAGGACGGTCACAGAGGCAGGGCCTACACGCTGACCGGCCCGCGCGCGGTCACCGTCGCCGAGCTCGCGCGGCTGATCGGCGACGCCGCCGGGCACGAGGTCAGACACGTCGACTCGCCGCTGCGGGAGGCGGTCGACGCGTTCGCCAGGGTCGAGGGCGTCGACCCCTGGTACGTCGAGTACATCGCTTCGGTCTGGAGACTGGTCAGCAACGGCAGCGCCGGCGTCGTCAGCGGGGACAGCGAGCGGATCACCGGCCACCCGGCGCGACCGCTGGAGGCGCTGGTCGCCGAGAGCGCGGCCGTCTGGCGCCGCTGAGCGCCCGGCGCGGCGGCGGCAGCAGCCGCTCGCCGCTTCGGGCACTTGACGGATCGATCTCCGCGGGCTACGTTCTCTATAAGTGAGCGCTTGCTTTGCTGTAGAGCGCGCTCGGAGATTCCCGTAGGGTGAGGTGAGAGTGCTGAGAGCTCAAAGGGCGGCACGTCCGACGGCTGTCAGGATCGATGGCATCGTCAAGTCGTTCGGCGGCGCGTGCGCCGCCGACGGCATCTCGTTCGAGATCGAGCGCGGGACGATCCACGCGCTCCTGGGCGGCAACGGCTCGGGCAAGTCGACGACGATCAAGATCCTCGCCGGCGTGTACCAGGCCGACGCCGGCGCGATCGAGGTCGCCGGCGTTCGCCACGACGCGCGCACGTTCAGCCCGCGGCAGGCGTGGGACGCCGGCCTGCGCTTCGTCCACCAGCAGCAGACGACGTTCGCGGACCTCACGATCGCCGAGAACCTCGCGATCGGACACCGCTTCGAGACGTCGGCCGGCGGTCGCGTGCGCTGGCGCGCGCAGCACCGGCGCGCGCAGCAGGTGCTCGACCAGTTCGGCATCGACGCCGACCCGCGCGACGAGCTCGCCCACTGCGGGATCGCGACCCAGACGATGGTCGCGATCGCCCGTGCGCTGCAGGGCGTCGAGCAGGGCGACGAGCGCGTGCTGGTGCTCGACGAGCCGACCGCGCCGCTGCCGCCCGGCGAGGTCAGACTGCTGCTCGCCGCGCTGAGACGCTTCTCGCGCGACGGTCAGACGATCCTCTACGTCACGCACCGGCTCGGCGAGGTCGTCGAGATCGCCGACCAGGCGACCGTCCTGCGCGACGGCAGCGTCGTGGGCCGGCTCGACGAGGGCGAGATCGACCACGACCGGCTCGTCGAGCTGATCATGGGCAAGCGCGTGCAGGCGGTGCTGTCTCAGCACACCCGCGCGCGGCGCGGCGACGTTCTGCTCGAGTGCGACGACGTCGTCGGCGGGCCCGTGCGGGGGGCGAGCCTGTCGGTCTCGGCCGGCGAGGTCGTCGCGGTCGCGGGCCTGCTGGGCTCGGGCCGCTCGAGCCTGCTGCGGCTGGTCGCGGGCGACCTGCGGCGCGAGGCGGGCGCCATCCGCCTCGCCGGCCAGCCGGTCGACTTCTCCGGCCCGCGTCACGCGACCGACGCTGGCGTCGCCTACTCGCCCGAGGATCGGCTGGCCTCCGCCGCCTTCCTCGACCTGTCCGTGCGCGACAACATCGGCATCGCGTCGGTCGGCGACTACTTCCGCCGCGGCATCCTCAACCACCGCGCCGAGCGACGCGACGCGCGCAGGCTGCTGAGCGAGTTCTGGGTCAAGGCCGCTTCGACCGAGGTGCCGCTCTCGACGATGTCGGGCGGCAACCAGCAGAAGGCGCTGCTCGTGCGCTGGCTGCGGCTGCACCCGCGGCTGCTGCTGCTCGACGAGCCGACGCAGGGCGTCGACGTCGGCGCGCGGGCCGAGATCTGGCAGCTCGTCCGCAACGCGGTCGACGCGGGCGCCGCGGCGCTGGTCGTGTTGTCGGACTTCGAGGAGCTGGTCGAGGTGTGTGATCGCGTGGTCGTCCTGAGCGCCGGCCGCACCGTCGCCGAGCTCGATTGCGACGGCCTCAGCGATGGCGTGCTGGAGCACGCCGTGCTGAGCGCAGAAAGGGCTGCAGCATGACGACCGAACCGCAGGCGCTCGAGCTGATCGAGCGCCAGCGCCCCACCGGCGGCGACGAAGGCGGGACGAGGGATGCCGGACATCTCCGCGTCCGCCGGCGGCGCCCGCTCGAGTACGTCGAGGCCGGCGCGCTGCTGGGCCTCCTCGTGCTCGTCGGGCTCTTCTTCAGCGTCTTCCCGGAGACGTCGGAGACCTTCCTCACGAGCGCCAACCTGCAGGTCCTGATCGCCGGCCAGGCGGTCGTGGCCGTGGTCGCGCTCGCGATCCTGATCCCGTTGACCGCGAACGAGTGGGACCTGTCGGTCGGCGCGACCGCCGGCCTCGCCGCGGTGATGTCGGCGTCGGCGATGTCGGGCAGCGGGCTGCTGGTCGGCATCCTCGTCGGCGTCGGCGTGGGCGTGCTCGTCGGCGCCGTCAACGCGATCATCGTCACCCGCTTCAACGTCAACGCGGTGATCGGCACCCTCGGCATGGCGACGATCGTCGGCGGCGTCATCAACCAGAAGACGTCTGGACTGCCGGTCGTCAGCGACATCCCGGTGACGCTGACCGACCTCGGCTCGGGCACCTGGCTGGGGATCCCGCGGATCGGCGTCGTCGTGCTGCTCGTCGCGCTGGCGACCCACTACATGCTCGAGTACACGCCGTTCGGCCGCTTCCTCTACGCGCTCGGCGCCAACCGCGCGGCGGCGCGCCTCGTCGGCCTGCGCACGCGCCTCATACTCGGCGCCTCGTTCGCGATCGCGGGCGGGCTGGCCGCGGTCGGCGGCATCCTCGCGGTCGCCCGCGCCGGCGGCGCCGACCCGAGCGTCGGCGAGCAGCTGCTGCTGCCGGCGTTCGCGGCTGCGTTCCTGAGCGCGGCGTCGATCAAGCCCGGCCGCTACAACGTCGGCGGCGTGCTCGTCGCCGTGTACTTCCTCGCGGTCCTCAACAACGGCCTCAACCTCGCGGGCGTCAAACCGTACGTGAACCTCTACGTCAACGGCGGGGCGCTGATCGTCGGCGTCGGGCTGGCGGGCTACCTCGGGCGCAAGCGCCGCGGAGAGAAGGCATGAGCATGACCGAGCTGACCCAGGTCCGCGCGGCGGTCGAGGCACGCTTCGAGGCGTCCGTCGCCCTGCTCCGCGAGCTCGTCCAGGTGCCGAGCGTGCTCGGCGACGAGGAGGGGGCGCAGGTCGTCGTCGAGCGGCGTCTGCGCGAGCTCGGCTTCGCTGTCCGCTCCGTCGAGCCCGACGCGGCGCGGCTGGCGGAGATCCCCGCGAGCGGGATCCCGCTGCTGCCGTACGCCGGGCGCCGTTGCCTGATCGGCGAGCTGCCGGGCGCGGGCGAGGGCGTGATCGCGCTCAACGGCCACGTCGACGTCGTCAGCCCCGAGCCGGTCGAGCTGTGGAGCACGCCGCCCTACGGCGCCGTCGAGCGCGACGGGCGCCTCTACGGCCGCGGCGCCGTCGACATGAAGGGCGGGATCGCGGCGATGCTGCTGGCGATCGAGGCCGCGCGCTCGCTCGGCCCGCTGCCCGCGACGGTCGTGTACCAGAGCGTGATCGAGGAGGAGATCACCGGCAACGGCGCGATCGCCGCGCAGCTTGCCGGCCCGCGCGCAGACGTCGCGCTGATCGCCGAGCCCTCGGGCGGCAACGTCACGCTCGCCGGCGTCGGGGTGATCACCGCCCGCATCACGCTGACGGGCGAGTCGGGCCACGCGCTCTCGTCCGACCTGCGGCGCAACCCGATCGACGAGGCGTACCACGTGATCGGCGCGCTGCGCGAGCTGGAGCGCGAGCTGAACGCGAGCCCCGACGCGACGTTCGCCGACGTCGAGCACCCGTACCTGCTCAACGTCGGCGCGCTGCACAGCGGCGACTGGCCCTCGACGTCGCCCGGCAAGGCGGAGCTCGACGTGCGCCTCGGGTTCCCGGTCGGGCTGGCGCCGGCAGAGGCGCAGGCGCGCCTGGCCGCGACCGTGCGTGCCGCGTCGCCGAACGCGCGGGTCGAGTTCCGCGGCCAGCGCGCCGAGGGCTACGCGTTCGACGCCGGGACGCCGTTCGTGCGCCTGCTGCGCAGCTGCCACGAGGAGCTTCACGGCGTCCCCGCGATCGTCGACACGGCGCGGGCGACGACCGACCTGCGCTTCTTCAGAGACACGTTCCCGACGGCGGGAGCGGCCTGCTACGGCCCGACGGGCGCGAGGCTGCACGGCGCTGACGAGTACGTCGAGCTGGCGTCGATCAAGGACGTCGCGACGGTGATGGCGCTCGTGCTGCGGCGCTGGCGACCGGAGGTGGGGGAGTGAGACGCGACGTCTTCGAGGACGAGCACCGCTGGTTCCGCGAGTCGGTCGCGGGCTGGATCGGACACGAGCTGATGCCGGTCCGCGAGCAGATCCGCGAGCAGCGCACGATCCCGCGCGAGCTGTGGCTGTCGGCCGGGCGCCAGGGCTTCCTCGGCCTCGGCGTCGCCGAGCGCCACGACGGCAGCGGGATCGAGGACTTCCGCTTCAACGCCGTCTTCGGCGAGGAGCTGGCGCGCGCCGGCATGGCCTACGCCTCGTGCTTCACGATCCACACCGACGTCGTCGCGCCGTACCTGATCGAGCTGGCGACCGAGGAGCAGCAGGAGCGCTGGCTGCCGCGCTTCTGCAGCGGCGAGCTGGTGACCGCGATCGGCCTGACCGAGCCCGACGCGGGCTCGGACCTCGCCGCCCTGCGCACGTCGGCCGCCCGCGACGGCGACGGCTGGGTGATCAACGGCTCCAAGACGTTCATCACCAACGGCCTCAGCGCCGACCTCGTCGTCGTCGCGGCGCGCACGTCGAGCGGCGAGCGCGGCAAGGGGATCACGCTGTTCGCCGTCGAGCACGGCACGCCGGGCTTCTCGCGCGGCGCCAAGCTCGACAAGATCGGCCAGGTCGAGGCGGACACGGGCGAGCTGTTCTTCGAGGACGCGCGCGTGCCCGCCGAGAACGTGATCGGCGAGGTCGACATGGGCTTTCGCCTGATGATGGAGCGGCTTCCGCAAGAGCGCCTCAGCGCCGCCTGCTCCAACCTCGCGCACGCCCGCGAGGCGCTGGACCAGACGCTGCGCTACGTCGACGAGCGGCGCGCGTTCGGGCGCCGGATCGGCTCCTTCCAGCACATCCGCTTCGGGATCGCGGAGCTGGTGACCGAGCTCGACGTGACCCAGGCCTACGTCGACCGCTGCCTCGCCGCGCACGCCGCCGGCGAGTTCACCGCGATCGACGCGGCGAAGGTCAAGTGGTGGTCGGCAGAGGTCCAGAACCGCGTGCTCGACGCCTGCGTCCAGTACCACGGCGGCTACGGCTACATGCGCGAGTACGACGTCGCGCGCGCCTGGACCGACGCGCGCGTGACGAAGATCTGGGCGGGATCGAACGAGATCATGAAGGAGATCATCGGCCGCTCGCTCGGCCTCGGGGAGGATCGGCGATGAGCCACAGCAGTGACATGTCCGGCCGCGCGGCGATCGTGACGGGTGCCAGCCGCGGCATCGGACAGGCGATCGCGGCGGCGCTGCTGGCGCGCGGCGCGAGCGTCTGCATCACCGCCCGCAAGCCCGGCGGGCTGGCGGAGGCGGCGGCGGCGCTCGACGCCGGCGAGCGGCTGCTGACGGTCGCCGGCAACAGCCGCGACCCCGGCCACCGCGCCGAGGCGATCGAGACGACGATGGCGCGCTTCGGCCGCCTCGACGTGCTCGTCAACAACACCGGCGTCAATCCGGCCTACGACACGCTCGTGGAGACCGACCTCGACGCGTTCGCGGCGCTGCTGGACGTCAACGTCGTCGGCGCGCTCGGCTGGGTCCAGCAGGCGCACGCCGCGTGGATGGGCGAGCACGGCGGCGCCGTCGTCAACGTCGCCTCGGCGGCCGGCCTGCGACCGGCCCGCATGATCGGCGCCTACGGTGCGAGCAAGGCCGCGATCGTGCACATGACGGCGCAGCTGGCGGCGGAGCTGGGCCCGCGCGTGCGCGTCAACGCGGTCGCCCCGGCGGTCGTCAGGACGCGCATGGCCGGCCCGCTCTACGAGGGCCGCGAGCAGGAGGTCGCGGCGGCCTACCCGCTGCGCCGGCTGGGCGAGCCCGCGGACATCGCGAGCGCGGTCGCCTTCCTCGCCTCCGACGAGGCGAGCTGGGTCACCGGCGAGACGCTCGTCGTCGACGGCGGGCTGATGACCTCGGGCGGGGTGGACGGATGAGCGCCGGCCGCGCGCCCGCGTGCACCGTCGTGGACGACCTCGGCGAGCTGCGCGACTACGTCGGCGCGGCGCTCGGGACGACCGCATGGCACCGGCTCGACCAGACGTCGATCGACACGTTCGCCCGCGTCACCGACGACGAGCAGTGGATCCACGTCGACCCCGCGCGCGCCGCCGACGGGCCGTTCGGCACGACGATCGCGCACGGCTTCCTGACGCTGTCGCTGTGCGCCGGCTTCGTCGGCCAGGTGCTGGAGGTGCGCAACGTCGGCATGCTCGTCAACTACGGGCTCGACCGCGTGCGCTTCCCGTCGCCGGTCCCCGCGGGCTCCGACGTGCGCGGCCACGCCGAGCTGCTGTCGCTCGACGCGGCGGCGGGCGGCCTGCAGGCCGTCATCCGCATGACGATAGAGGTCAGGGATGCGGCCAAGCCCGCCTGCGTGGCCGACACCGTCGTGCGCCTGCTGCCGAGAACCTGACACCGAGAAGCAAGGAGCAACGTGGGATCGATCAGCTACGACTTCGCCGGACGCACCGCGATCGTGACGGGCGCCGGGCGCGGCATCGGCCTCGCGCTCGCGCGCCGCTTCGCCGACGCGGGCGCCGACGTGTTCGCGGTCGACGTCGACGAGGCGGCGCTGGAGGACGCGCGTGCCGTCGGCGCGGTGCCCGTCGTCGCCGACGTCGCCCGCACCGACGCGGTCGCCGACGCCGTCGAGCTGGCCGTGCGCCGCACCGGCCGCGTCGACGTGCTCGTCAACAACGCCGGCATCCTGCGCGACAGGATGCTGTGGAAGCTGACCGACGAGGAGTGGGACGCGGTGCTCGCCGTCCACCTCGGCGCGACGTTCCGCTTCACGCGTGCGTGCGTGCCGCACTTCCGCGCCGGCGGCGGCGGGCGGGTGATCAACGTCACCTCCTACACGGGCCTGCACGGCAACGTCGGCCAGTCGGCCTACGCCGCCGCCAAGGCCGGGATCATCGGCTTCACGAAGACCGCGGCGAAGGAGCTGGCGGCCTTCGGCGTGACGGTCAACGCGATCTCGCCCAACGCCGAGACGCGGATGATCGAGTCGATGCCCGACGAGGCCCGCAGGGGAATCGAGGCGCTGATCCCGCTGCGGCGCTTCGCGCAGCCGGCCGAGATCACCGCCGCGGTCGCGTTCCTGGCGTCGGACGACGCGGGCTACGTGACCGGGACGGTGCTGCCGGTCGACGGCGGCCTCTCGATGTAGCGGGGCGCGCGGCGCGGCGGGCGGCTCGGCTCAGGGGATCAGGTCGAGGCGCCCGAAGCGGCCGCGGAAGTACGCCAGCGGCTCGCCGCCGTCGGCGGCTGCGCTGTCGACCTCGGCGAGGAAGACGGTGTGAGTGCCACCGTCCATCCGCTCGGTCACGCGCGCCTCGATCGTCGCGACGGCGCCGGCCAGCAGCGGCTGGCCCCAGGCGCCGGCGGTCGCCTCGGCGACGCCGGAGTCGAACTTGTCCGGATGCTTGGAGGCGAAGTGCTCGGCGAGCGCTCGCTGCTGCGCGCCGAGGATGTTGATCGCGAACGCGCCGCCGGCGGCGATCGCCTGGCCGGTGGCCGAGCTGCGGTTCATGCAGACGAGCACCATCGGCGGGTCGAGCGAGACCGACGAGATCGCGCTCGCGGTCGTGCCCAGCGCGCGCCCTTCGTGCATCGTCGTGATGACCGTGACGCCGGTGGCGAAGTGGCCGATCACGTGACGGAACTCGGCGGAGCCGGGTCGTCGAGGGGACGGGTCGTGGGCGGTGTCTGAAAGCTCGTTCGTACTCATGACTAAGCGCTCGCTTGGAACTCTATCTCGCCGATCGACCGTCGGTCAAGGGATTCCAACGGCGCCGCTCGTCAGCTAGGCTGAGCGCGTGCTTGCTGAGGCGCCGCACATCGAGCGGATCATCGCGAAGGACCCTGCCAGCCTGTGGACGTCGATCAGGCCGGACAGCTCGCGGCGGCTGCTGCTGGCGGCGTTGGACGCGTTCGGGACGCTCGGCTTCGAAGGTGCCACCACACGCGAGATCGCGACGCGCGCGAAGATGAGCCCGGCCGCGGTCTACGTCCACTACGGCGCCAAGATCGACCTGCTCGAGACGATCCTCGAGGTCGCCCACCAGGCGGCCTGGGAAGCGGTCTCGGAGGCGCTCGACGGCGTCGTCGGCCCGTCGCGGCGGCTGCGCGTGTTCGCCGAGGCGTTCGCCGCCTGGCATGCGAGCAACTACATGCTGGGGCGCGTCGCGCAGTACGAGCTGCCGGCGCTGCCCGAGGGCAGGATGGAGAAGATCGCCGCGATCCGGCGGGGGTTCGAGCGGCTCGTGCGCCATGAGCTGCGGCTCGGGATCGACGAGGAGGGGTTCATCGTGCCCGACCTCGACGGGACCGCGCTCGTGATCGTCTCGCTTGGAATCGACCTCGTGCGCTGGTACTCGCCCGACCGCCGCATCACGGTGGAGGAGCTGGCCCGCCTGCGCGGCGAGCTGGTCCTGCGGATGGTCCGCCCGTGGGGAACCGCTGCTGACTGAGCGCTCGCTCAGCTAGGATCGATCGCCCTTCGATTCAGGAGCAGATCGCATGGACTTCGAGCTGACGGACCGCTGCAAGGAGCTGCAGGAGCGTCTCGGGGCGTTCATGGACGAGCACGTCTACCCGGCCGAGGCCGTCTACGCGGAGCAGATGGCGGCGGCCGGCGACCCGCACTTCCAGCCGCCGGTGATCGAGCAGCTGAAGCAGGAGGCGCGCCGCCGCGGGCTGTGGAACCTGTTCCACCCGCACGAGGAGTGGGGGCCGGCGCTGCGCAACGTCGAGTACGCGCCGCTGGCGGAGATCATGGGCCGCAGCCCGATCGCCTCGGAGGCGTGCAACTGCTCGGCCCCGGACACCGGCAACATGGAGGTGCTGACGCTGTTCGGGACCCCGGCGCAGCAGGACCGCTGGCTGCGCCCGCTGCTGGACGGCGAGATCCGCTCCGCCTTCGCGATGACCGAGCCGGCCGTCGCCAGTTCCGACGCCACCAACATCGAGCTGCGGATCGAGCGGGACGGCGACGAGTACGTCCTCGACGGCCGCAAGTGGTGGACGTCCAACGCGCTGCACGCGAACTGCCGGATCCTGATCGTGATGGGCAAGACCGATCCCGACGGGCCGCGCCACCGCCAGCAGAGCATGGTGCTCGTCCCGCTCGACACGCCGGGGGTCGAGGTCGTGCGCGGCCTGCCGGTGTTCGGCTACCAGGACCGCGAGGGGCACGCCGAGGTCGCGTTCAGCGGCGTGCGGGTCCCGGTCGGGAACCTGATCGCGGGCGAGGGCGACGGGTTCATGATCAGTCAGGCGCGGCTCGGTCCCGGGCGCATCCACCACTGCATGCGGACGATCGGCGCCGCCGAGCGGGCGCTCGAGCTGCTGTGCCGCCGCGCCGCCGCGCGCGTGACCTTCGGCCAGCCGATCTCCGAGCGCGCGAACGTGCAGGACTGGATCGCCGAGGCGCGGATCGAGATCGAGATGATCCGGCTGCTGACGATGAAGACCGCGTGGCTGATGGACACGGTCGGCAACCGTCACGCCCGCACCGAGATCGCCGCGATCAAGGTCGCCGCTCCCACGATCGCGCTGAACGTGATCGACCGGGCGATCCAGGTGCACGGCGGAGGCGGCGTCTCCGACGACTTCCCGCTCGCGGCGATGTGGGCGCACCAGCGGACGCTGCGCCTCGCGGACGGACCCGACGAGGTCCACAAGCGGACGATCGCCGTCGGCGAGCTGCGTCGCTGGGCAAATAACTAAGCGCTCGCTTGCTATGTAAGCGCTTGCTTTGCTATCGTCCGTCGTGACGCGGGTGCTCTGCCCGCCCGAGGAGAGGAGCGTGGATGCCGAGCGAGGCCCATGAGCAGCTCGTCCAGCTGATCCTGGACAACCCGACGCCCGCGGACGCGTCGCTCGCCGACCTGCGAGCCGGCTTCGACGGGTTCCTGTCGGCGCAGCCCGTGCCCGGCGAGGTCGAGGTCGAGCACGTCGACGCCGGTGGCGTGCCCGTCGAGCTGGTCGGCATGCCGGGCGCGACCGACGACCGGATCGTCTTCTACCTGCACGGCGGCGGCATCGCGATGGGCTCCGCCGCCGGCTACCGCGCCTTCGCCGCGCGCCTGTCGGCGGAGACCGGCGCGCGCGTCGCCGTCGTCGACTATCGGCTGGCGCCCGAGGCGCCGTACCCGGCTCCGCAGGACGACGCGATCGCCGCCTACGGCTGGCTGCAGCAGCAGGGCCGCGCCGGCGACCGCGTGCTGTTCGCCGCCGACTCCGGCGGCGCGGGCTTCATGCTGTCGGTCGTCGCCCGCATCCGCGATCTGGCGATCGCGCTGCCGGCCGGCATGGTCGCGATGTGCCCCTGGATCGACCTCGCGCTCGGCGACACGATCGCCGCCGCCGAGGACGTCGGCGACCCGGTCAGCACGGTCGAGGGGCTGCGCTACTTCGCCGGCCTCTACCTGCAGGGCCACTCGCCGGTCGACCCTGTCGTCAACGTGCTGCACGGCGATCTGCGCGGCCTGCCGCCGCTGCTCGTCCTCGCCGGCACGCGCGACATCGGCTACCGCGACGGGCTGCGCGTCGCCGAGCTCGCGCGCAAGGTCGAGGTGCCGGTCGAGGTCCGCACCGGCCACGGCCTGATCCACAACTACCAGCTGGCGGCTCACCTGCCGGAGGCGGCCGAGGCCGTCGCCGCGCTGGGCGAGTTCTTCGACCAGCGAGTGCCCGTGAAGGTCTCAGCTATCGAGGAGCGTGAACGATGAACGTCGGGATGTTGCTGCAGTTCCAGGGACGGGCGCACGAGTCCGACGCCGAGATGTACCAGCAGGAGCTGAGACTCGCGCTCGAGGCCGAGGCGATGGGCTTCGACCGCATCATGGCGGTCGAGCACCACTTCACCAACTACGCGATGTGCCCCGACAACGCGCAGTTCCTCAGCTACGTGGCGGCGAAGACCTCGACGATCGAGCTGATGCCGTCGGCGTTCATCCTGCCCTGGAACGATCCGGTCCGCGTCGCCGAGAAGGCGATCCTGCTCGACCACCTCAGCGGCGGGCGTGCGGCGATCGGCATGGGCCGCGGTCTCGCGCGCCGGGAGTTCGACAGCTTCCGCGTCGACATGTCGGAGTCGCGCGCCCGCTATGACGAGTCCGCGGCGATGATCGTCGAGGCGCTCGAGACGGGTTTCATCGAGGGTGACGGCCCGTTCTATCCGCAGCCTCGCACGGAGCTGCGCCCGCGTCCGCTGGAGAGCTTCAAGGGCCGCTCCTACATGGTCGGCGGCTCGCCCGGCTCGCTCGTGACCGCGGCAAGACTCGACCTCGGGGTGATGCAGTTCGGCACCGCGCCGACCGACGACGCCTACGCGGTCTGGGACGGCTATCGCAGCGCCTACGTCGGCGAGCACGGCAACGACCCGCTGCCGCTGATGACGGCCGACCTCGTCGTCTGCCACCCGGACGCGAAGAAGGCCGAGGAGTACGCGCGCAAGTACCAGGCCGACTACTGGTTCCTCGTGATGAACCACTACGAGCTGCTGAGCACGCACTTCGAGGACACCAGAGGCGCCTACGACACGTACGCGCAGCTGGCCGAGACGCTGCGCAACGACAAGGACAACGCGTCGGCCGACGCCTACGTCGACAACAACCTCTACGGGGACCCGGCGCAGATCCTCGACCAGCTGCGGGCGAAGTACGAGAAGTTCGGCGGACTGCAGCTGGCGCTGATGCCCAGCTACGCCGACATGCCCTATGACGTCGTCTGGGACAGCCTCAAGCTGTTCGCCGACAAGGTGCTGCCCGAGATCAAGTCGTGGGCCCCGGTCTCGGCCGCCGCCGGCGTCGGCGGCTGAACGCCAGAGCGAGCACGGCGGCGAGGACGAGATGATCCACCGCGCTCCCGAGCCCGACGTCGAGCTGCCCGCGCAGGACCTGACGACGTACGTCCTCGGTCGCGCGGACGAGCTCGGCGCGGCGCCGGCGCTGATCGACGGACCGACCGGACGAGTGCTCACCTACGGTGCGCTCGCCCGGCAGGTCCGCGCGACGGCGGCC
Source organism: Conexibacter woesei DSM 14684 (assembly GCF_000025265.1). Lineage (GTDB taxonomy): Bacteria > Actinomycetota > Thermoleophilia > Solirubrobacterales > Solirubrobacteraceae > Conexibacter > Conexibacter woesei. Next base: position 4,256,107 of record NC_013739.1, on the reverse strand, counting down.
GGGCTGGCCGCGCGCGGCTTCGGCCCCGGCGACGTGCTCGCGCTGCACCTGCCGAACGCGCCGGAGTACGCGATCGCGTTCCACGGCGCGCTTGCGGCCGGCGGCACCTGCACGACGGCCAACCCGCTCTCCACCGTGCGCGAGCTGACGCACCAGCTCGAGCACGCGCGGGCGCGGCTGCTCGTGACGGCGCCCGAGCACCTCAGCACAGCACGGGCGGCGGCGGCCGCCGCCGGCGTCGAGCAGCTGTTCGTCGTCGGCGACGACGACCCGGGCGCCGGCGCGCTGCCGTTCGCCGCGCTGGCCGGCGACCCGGCCGACGCGCCCGCGATCGCCCGCGATCCGGCGAGCGCGCTGGCCGCCCTGCCGTACTCCAGCGGCACGACGGGGCGCTCCAAGGGCGTGATGCTGACCCACCGCAACCTCGTCGCCGACCTCGCGCAGATGCAGGCGTGCTTCCCGATCGCCCGTGGCGACGTGCTCGTCGGCGGGCTGCCGTTCTTCCACATCTTCGGGCTGATGATGGTGCTCAACCTCGGCCTGCGCGCGGGGGCGACGGTCGTGACGATGCCGCGCTTCGACCTCGGCCGCTTCGCCGAGCTGGTCGAGCGCCACCGCGTGACGGTCGCCCATGTCGTGCCGCCGATCCTGCTGGCGCTCGCGCGCGACCCCGTCGTCGGAGGCCGCGACCTCACCTCGCTGCGCGTGCTGCAGTGCGGCGGCGCGCCCCTGTCGCCGGAGGTCGTCGCGGAGGTGACCGCGCGCGTCGGCGTGCCGGTGCTCGAAGGCTACGGGCTGACCGAGACCAGCTCGGCGACGCACGTCAACCGGCCCGGCCGCGAGGCGCCGCCCGGCTCGATCGGACAGCCGCTGCCCAACACGCGCTGCCGGATCGTCGACCCGGTCAGCGGCGCCGACGTCGCCGACGGCGAGCGCGGCGAGCTGTGGATCAGCGGCCCCCAGGTGATGCGCGGCTACCTCGGCGACGAGGCCGCGAGCGCCGCGACCGTCGACGCCGGCGGCTGGCTGCACACGGGCGACGTCGCGGTCGCGGACGCCGAGAGCCGCTTCTGGATCGTCGACCGCATCAAGGAGCTGATCAAGTACAAGGGCTACCAGGTCGCCCCGGCGGAGCTGGAGGCGCTGATCGTCGCGCATCCGGGCGTCGCCGACGTCGCCGTGATCGGCGTTCCCGACGACGACGCGGGCGAGCTGCCGAAGGCGTTCGTCGTGCCCGCCGGTTCCGCGCTGGATCCCGGCGAGCTGATCGCCTGGGTCGCCGAGCGCGTCGCGCCGCAGAAGCGCGTGCGGCTGGTCGAGCTGATCGAGCAGATCCCCAAGTCGCCCTCGGGCAAGATCCTGCGCCGCCAGCTGCGCGAGCAGGCCGCGCGCGCTTGACCGCCCGTGCGGGGTGGAGTACATTCAGATCTAAGTATGCGCTTGCTTAGTTTCACTCCTGCAAGCGCCGTGACGGCGGCCGATTGCCGCCGACGAGAGAGAGGTGGATGCGTATGTCGAGGACGGTGACACTGGCGGTCGCCTGCGTGCTGGCGCTCGGCCTCGCGGCCTGCGGCAGCAGCAGCGGCGGCGGCGACGACGCGAGCACCGGGACGACGGGCGGCGGCGCCCCCGCGACGGCCGCCGGGGCCGACGCGCAGGCGGCGATCGACAGAGCGCTGAGAGGCTCCTTCGCGCTGCCGCCCGGTGGCGGGCCCAGAGCGCAGAGAGACAAGAAGATCTGGTTCATCCCCGTCTCATCCGAGACGTACGACTACCGCAGACCCGGATCGCTGTTCGACGCGGCCGGCAAGCTCGGCTGGGACGTCACGCAGTTCGACGGCAGATACAGCCCCGACACGATCGTCAGCGGCATCCGTCAGGCGATCGCCGACAGAGCCGACGGGGTGATCCTCTACATCGTCGACTGCCCGAACGTGAAGGCGGCGCTGCAGGAGGCGAGAGCGGCCGGCGTCAAGATCGTCGCGGCTCAGGGCTTCGACTGCAGCGACGTGAGAGCGAGCGAGCCGGCGCTGTTCGACGCGACCGTCCGCTACGCCGGCTCCGGCGACGCGTCCAAGCCGATGCCGTTCCCCGACTTCATACGCGATGAGTGGGGCACCGCGCAGGCGCTCGCGGTCATCAACGGCACCGGCGGCAAGGCGAAGCTGATCGACGTCTACGAGTCGGACCTGCTCGTCACCGTCGAGCAGGACAAGGGCGTGCGCGCCGGGCTCAGAAGGTACTGCCCGGACTGCGAGGTCGTCGACACCGTCGAGTTCACCGGCGCCGAGATCGGCGCGCCGCTGCAGCAGAAGATCGAGCAGTCGCTGACGCGCCACCCGGAGGCCAACGCGATCATCTCGCCGTACGACTCGGTCACCAAGATCACGGCCGCCGCCGTCCGCGCGTCCGGGCGCACCGGCCAGATCTACAGCGTCGGATCCGAGGGCGACGCCGAGGTGATGGACGCCGTCCGCGACGGCGGCAAGGGCGTCGACGCCGGCGTCGGGCTGGCACCCGACTGGGAGCTGCACGGGATGCTCGACGCGATGAACCGCCTGCTCGGCGGCGAGAGAGAGGGCGACGGCTTCCCGACCGGCAACGGCACGCAGATCATCGACAGAGAGCACAACCTGCCCGAGCCCGGCGAGCGCTACGCGCCGCCGCTCGACTTCCGCAGAGCGTACTACGACGCCTGGGGAGTGAATTGATGAACCGAACAGCGATGGACTTCTGGCATCACAACGCGATGGAGGTGTCACGTGTCAGCGACTGAGATCCCGAGCAGCGTCCTGCGTCCGGAGGAGCTCGAGAACCTCGGCAAGCCGGTCAGCGAGGCCCGGGGGATGCCGCCGCGGGTCTACACCGACCCGGAGATCTTCGAGGCGGAGAAGGACAAGATCTTCAACCGCGAGTGGATGGCGGTGCTGCACGAGTCGACGGTCAGAAACCCCGGCGACTACCGTGTCGTCGAGCTGCTGGGGCAGTCGTTCCTGATCGTGCGCGGCACCGACGGCGAGCTGCGCGGCTTTCACAACATCTGCCGTCACCGGGGTGCGAAGGTCGCCGTCGGCGAGGGCAACTGCTCCAAGTTCCGCTGCCCGTACCACACGTGGACATACGACCTCAGAGGCTCGCTGATCGGCGCGCCGACGATGGCCCACGTCGTCAGAGAGGGCATCGGTCTCGTCGACCTCCGCATCGACACGTGGCTGGGCTTCGTCTTCATCAACATCGACGGGCAGGCCGAGCCGCTGGCCAGCAAGGTGTCGAGACTCGACGACGTGCTCGCGCCCTGGCTGGACGTCGACCTCGAGGTCGTCTACGAGCTGCCGTACCCGGGCAACTGGAACTGGAAGCTGACGTACGAGAACACGATCGAGGGCTACCACGTGATCGGCACGCACCTCGACAGCGCGCAGCCGATAGCGCCCGGCGAGCTGACCTTCACCTCGACCTCCGACGACGACTTCGAGACGTTCACGGACTTCCGCATGCCGTATGCGGCGGGTATGACCATGCGCGACGAGACGGGCGGCTCGGTGCCGCTCGACGGCGTCCCGAGCTGGGTCGACGAGGAGGCGCGCTTCTACGTCGTCTGGCCCAACTTCCTCTTCTCGCTCGCGCCGGAGAACCTGACGGGCTACATCGTCCTGCCGGGCAAGGGGCCGGGGGAGGTCACGTTCGTGTGGTGCAACGTGGCGCGGCCCGAGACGCTCCAGATGCCGAACTTCGCCGAGTACAAGGCCGCGCAGGAGCTGTGGTCGACGACGGTCCAGACCGAGGACCAGTACCCCTGCGAGACGATGTGGGAGAACATGCACAGCGACTCGTTCATCCCCGGCCCGTACGCCGAGGGCGAGCGCGCCGTGTACCACTTCAACCAGTGGTACATGAAGCGGATGTCGAGCTGACGGAGCCGTGAACCTCGACCTCTCAGGCAAGACCGCGATCGTCACCGGCGCGTCGCGCGGGATCGGCCTCGCGGTCGCTCGCCAGCTCGCCGACTCCGGCGCGCACGTCGTGCTGACGGCTCGCAAGGCGCAGGACGCCGAGGCGGCGGCCGCCACGATCGGCGAGCGCGCCGCCGGCTTCGGCGCGCACGCGACCGACGAGGCGGCCGCGACGGCCTGCGTCGCTTTCGCGATCGAGCGCTTCGGCAGCCTCGACGTGCTCGTCAACAACGCCGGCACCAACCCGGCGCTCGGGCCGCTGGCGGAGATGGACCACGGGCGCTTCGCGAAGACGATCGACGTCAACGTGTGGGCGCCCGTGCTGTGGACGGGCCTCGCGTGGCGCGCCTGGATGCGCGAGCACGGCGGCGCGGTCGTCAACAACGCGTCGCTCGGCGGGATCGTCACCGCGCCCGACTTCGGCGTCTACCACGCGTCGAAGGCGGCGCTCATGCACATCACGCGTCACGCGGCGGTCGAGCTGGCCCCGCGCGTGCGCGTCAACGCGGTCGCGCCCGGCGTCGTCCGCACGCGGCTGGCGGAAGCGCTCTGGAAGGAGCAGGAGGACGAGATCGTGGCGCGGTTCCCGCTCGGACGCGTCGGCGAGCCGGACGACGTGGCGCGCGCCGTGACGTTCCTGGCCAGCGACGCGGCCGCCTGGATCACGGGCGAGACGCTGGTCGTCGACGGCGGCTTCGTGCTCGGCACGGCGTCGGTCGAGGCGGTCGCGACGGCCGGGGAGGGGGCGCGGTGAACGAGGTCGTGATCGCCTCCTACGCGCGGACGCCGATCGGCAAGGCCTACCGCGGCTCGCTCAACCTGACCCACGGCGCGACGCTCGGCGCCCATGCGGTGGCGGCCGCGGTGGAGCGCGCGGGCGTCGACCCCGCCGAGGTGCAGGACGTGATCGTCGGCGGCTCGCTCGGCGAGGGCACGACGGGCTGGAACATCGCCCGGCAGGTCGCGCTGCGCGCCGGCCTGCCGGTGACGACGCCCGGCATGACCGTCAACCGCTTCTGCAGCACCGGCTTGCAGACGATCGCGCTGGCCGCGCGCGAGATCGCAGCCGGCACGTCGCAGACGATCGTCGCGGGCGGGCTGGAGTCGATCAGCCTCGTGCAGAACGACCACTTCAACCGCCACATGGCCGACGACCCGTGGCTGGTCGAGCACAAGCCGAGCATCTTCCTCACGATGCTGGAGACGGCCGACGTCGTCGCCGGCCGCTACCGCGTCTCCCGCGAGTCGCAGGACGAGTTCGCGCTGCTCAGCCAGCAGCGCACGGCCGCGGCGCAGGCGGCGGGGCGCTTCGACGCCGAGATCGTCCCGATCGAGACGGTCGCGCGCCACGTCGAGAAGGCGACCGGGGAGCAGCGCGATGTCGCCGTGCGGCTCGACCGCGACGAGTGCAATCGGCCCGGCACGACCCTGGAGGGCCTCGCCGGGCTCGCGCCGATCGCGGCCGAGGGCACGGTCACAGCCGGCAACGCGAGCCAGCTGTCGGACGGCTCCGCGGCCTGCGTCGTGATGGACGCCGAGCTTGCGCGCGAGCGCGGGATCACGCCGCTTGGCGCCTTCCGCGACTTCGTCGTCGCCGGCTGCGAGCCCGACGAGATGGGGATCGGCCCCGTCGTCGCGGTGCCGCGGCTGCTGGAGCGCAACGGACTGACGGTCGACGACGTCGGCCTCTGGGAGCTGAACGAGGCGTTCGCCGTGCAGGCCGTCTACTGCCGCGACCGGCTCGGCATCCCGTCCGAGCGGCTCAACGTCGACGGCGGCGCGATCGCGCTCGGCCATCCCTACGGGATGAGCGGCACGCGGCTCGTCGGCCACGCGCTGGTCGAGGGCCGGCGGCGCGGGGTGCGCTGGGTCGTCGTGACGATGTGCGTCGGCGGCGGCATGGGCGCCGCCGGTCTGTTCGAGGTCCTGTGAGCGCTGCGATGAGCGCCGGGCAGACCAGTCAGGGTCAGACGCTGGAGGAGGGCGCGGCGGCGCGGATCGTCGCCGACCTCACGGACCTGCTCGCCGAGCGGCTTTCCGCACCCGTCGCGATCGACGGGCTCGAGCCCTTCGGCGACGGTCACTCGGGCTTCACGTACACGGTCGTCGTGCGGCGCGGCGGCGGATCGGAGCGTTGCGTGCTGCGGCTGTCGCCGCCCGGCGTCCGGATCGGCGGCCCGGCCGACGTCGGGCGCCAGGCCCGGATCATGGCCGCGGTCGGCGCGGCCGGGCTGCCCGTGCCGAGGATCCTCGCGGCCGACAGCGCGCCGTGCGTCGACGGGCGGGCGTTCGCGCTGATGGAGCTGGTCGACGGCGAGCCGTGGACCGCGGCGGTCGCGCAGACCTCGCCCCGGCGCGTCGCCGCGGCGGCTGTCCGCGTGCTGGGGCGGCTGCGCACGCTGGCGCCGTCGGAGACGGGGATCGCCGGCGAGCCGGTCGCGACCCCGGCCGACGAGGTCGCGCGCTGGCGCGGGCTGGCCGCGCGCGGCGTCGGGGGCGACGAGGCGGCCGCCCTGGGGGCTGCGCTGGAGGCGGCGCTGCCGCGCCCGGCGGCCGTGCCGGCGCTCGTCCACGGCGATCTGCACTACGCCAACCTGCTGTTCGGAGACGGCGAGGTCGTCGCGTTGCTGGACTGGGAGATCGCCGGTCTCGGCGAGCCGCTCGCCGACCTCGGCTGCCTCGCGGTCGCCGGCCTGCGCTGGCGCTACCCGTCCGATCCCAACCCGACCGGCCCGCGTCAGGTCGCGGTCCCGGAGCTGCTGGAGCTGTACGGCGCCGATGAGCGCGAGGCGGGCTGGTTCATCGCCGCCGCCTGCCTGAAGTACTCCGCGATCATCGGCTACAACCTGCATCTGCACCGCAGCGGCCGTCGGATCGACCCGCTCTACGAGCAGCTCCAGCACACGCGCGCGGGCCTGCTGCGCGACGGTCTCACGATCCTCTCCGACGGCGTCGCGGCCGTCCCCTGGAACGTTCACGGCTGACTGGCAGGCGAGCGCTTGCATAGCTTGTGACTTGACGCCGTCCGACGGCGTGGCTTTACTGGGCGGCGCCGCGACCGCCTCGCCGGGCGCGTGCATCCCGCCATGGCGTCCACGACATCAGCCACTTCCACCAGATCCGCCGACCTGTGGGCGGACGTCAAGCCCGCCGCCGCGCGCCGGATGCTGCTGGCCGCGGTCGACGCGTTCGCCGCGGAGGGCTACAGCGCGGCGACGACCCGTGACATCGCCGAGCGGGCCGGCATGAGCCCGGCCGCGGTCTACGTCCACTACCGCTCGAAGGCCGACCTGCTGTACGCGATCAGCCTCGTCGGCAGCCAGTCGTCGCTCGATGCGGTCACCGCGGCGCTGGAGGAGGAGACCGATCCGGTCCAGCGGCTGCGCGGCTACGTCTCCGCGTTCGTCGCGTGGCACGCGCACAACCACACGCTGGCGCGCGTGATCCAGTACGAGCTGAAGGCGCTGACGCCCGAGCACTTCGACGAGGTCGACGCGCTCCGCAGACGTCGCGCGGGGCTGCTCAGAAGCGAGCTGCGGCGCGGCGCCAGAGCAGGGGCCTTCCAGATCGACGACCAGGCGACGACCGCGCTCGCGATCCTCTCGATGGGCATCGACGTCGCGCGCTGGTACACGCGCTCACCGTCGCCGAGGGTGCTCGGCACGCGCTACGCCGACCTCGCGGTGCGGCTCGTCGGCGCGCACGGCTAGACGGCGCTACGCGCGCAGCCGGTCGAGCGAGTCCAGTCGCGCGAGCGCGGCGATCGGCCCGGGGGTGCGCGAGCGCACCACGCGCATGTCGGGCGTCACGCCCGTCAGCACCGTCGCGGGGTAGAACAGCGCGTCGTCGCTGCCGTACTGGTCGACGGTGGCGCCGCGCGTCCAGGCGTCGTCGACGTCGTCGATCACGCATGCGCGCGTCGCCGCGTCGCGCAGCGGTCCCAGCTGCGTGCGCGCGTCGCCGGGAGCGCCGATCCGCAGCGCGGCCGCCCGCTCCCGCAGCTTCGCCGCGAACGCGTCGTGGACGCGCTCGTGCACGAAGATCGGCTGGACCGACGTGCGCGCCTGGCCCGCCGAGTGGAAGCACTCGCGCGCCGCACAGTCGGCCGCGGCGTCGAGGTCGGCGTCGAGCAGCACGACCCGCGGCCGGCTGCGCGCCAGTCGCTCCAGCTCCCGCCCGAGCCCCGCCGGCCAGCACGGCTCGCCGGCGGCCGGCGCGCCGTCGAGCACCAGCGTCGCGGTCGCGCGGTGCTCGGCGATCGCGATCCCGACGTCCTCGCCGCCCGGCAGGACGCTGACGACGCCGTCGGGCAGCCCGGCCTCCGCGAACAGCTCGCCGACGAGCAGGCCGCTCGCGGGCGCATGGCGCGAGGGCTTCCAGACGACCGCCTCGCCGGCCGCGAGCGCGTGCGCGATCGCGATCGAAGGGATCCCGGCCGGAAAGCTGTGGGAGGTGAGCATGCCGATCACGCCGCGCCGGCGCAGCGGCACAGCGTCGCCGGGGAGCGGCGCAGCGCCGAGCGGCGCGGGGCTCGCGTCGAGCAGCTCCGCGGCGGCGTGCCGGTAGGCCGGCGCGGCGTGCTCGAAGACCTCCTCGCGCGCGTCGGTGATCGTCTTGGCGACCTCGTCGGTGATGGTCTGCGCGAGCTCCTCGCCGCGCTCGGCGAACAGCTCGCCGATGCGGCGCAGGAACGCGGCGCGGCCGGCCGCCGGCGTCGCCGCCCACGCGGGCTGGGCCGCATGTGCGGCGCGCACGGCGCGGTCGACGTCGCGCGCGTCGCAGCGCGGGACGTGATTGACGAGGGCGCTCATCTCACAACCTCCGTTTCCGTCATGACCCCGCGCAGCTCGACCGCCCCCAGCCCTGTCTCGTACGCCCGGATCAGCGTTCCCGCGACCGGCGCGTGGACGCTCGCGCACGGCGCGGAGACCAGCAGCGTTCCCGCGCGCGGCGCAGCTCCGGTCGCGACCAGCCGCCGTACGAGCCAGAGGACCGACTCGACCGGCGACGGCCGCGCGGCGCCCGCGACCGGGGCGCCGTCATGCTCGACCGTCAGCCCGAGGCCGTCCAGCGCGTGCTCCGCCGGCGGCGGACCGCCGGCGCCGAGTCGCACGAGCGTCACGGCGCAGTTGTCGGCCATCGCGTCGGCCGGCGACGGCACGGCGCAGCCGTAGCGCGAGTCGCGGACCTCCAGCGCCGGCAGCACGCGCCCGGTCGCGGCGAGCAGGTCGCGCGCGGTCGGCGCCGCCGGCAGTGCGCGGTGCAGGCGAAAGGCGAGCTTGGCCTCGACGCGCGGGCGGATCAGGCCGCCCAGCTCGAAGGCGTCGCGATCGAGCAGCATCTCGCTCGTGATCCAGCCGAACCGCGCGGGCGGCTCCTCGCAAGCGTCGGCCGTCGCGCCGAGGCGGCGCTCGCCACCGGCCACGCGGCGGTCGGCCAGCGCGTCGCGGATCCGCTCCCCGTCGGCCGGGGTCAGCTCCGGGTAGCGCCGGCTCAGCGGCTCGATCGCGCGGCGCTCGCGCATCGCCTTCAGCAGCACCTCGGCCAGGCGGCGGTGCTCGCGCGGCGTGAGCCCGGGCTCGGGAGTGTCGGCTGAGGCGTGAGGCACCGGCGCAGCGTCTCAGGCGACCGTTAACCGGGTCGCAAACGGGCGGTTTGCGCTGGTAGTGTCGTGTCCGGCGTCACCAGGAGCTGGAGGATTTGGAGGAACACCGCGTGCCCAGAAGGGTGGGGAGCGAGCACCCGCGGGTCGCGCTCATCCAGCGCAAGCTGGCGCCGCCGCCGCCGCCCGCGCCGCTCGTCGAGCGGCCGCGGTTGGAGCAGCTGCTGGAGGCGCTGTTCGAGCGCCATCGTGTCGTCGTCGTCTCGGCGACGGCCGGCGCGGGCAAGACGACGGCCGTGGCCGCGGCCGCGAGGAGGCTGACGTGGCCGCTGGCGTGGCTCTCGGTCGATCGCACCGACGCTGCGCCCGGGCGCCTCGTCACCTACCTGGAGGCGGCGCTGGCGCGCACGCGACCCGAGCTGGCCGGGCTCGCGAGCGAGGCGCTCGCCGCCGGCATCCCGCACGCCGAGGCCGTCGGCCTGCTGATCGAGGCGGCTGGGGACGCGCCACTGCTGATCGTGCTCGACGACCTCGAGCGGCTCGGCGACGCGCCGGAGGCGCTGGCCGTGATCGAGGCGCTGCTGCGCTACGCGCCGCCCGCGGTGCACGTCGCGCTGATCAGCCGCCGCGACGTGCCGAGCGTGCTGTCGGTCCCCTCCGGGCACGTCAGCGCGACGATCAGCGAGGGCGATCTGGCGTTCACCGTGACCGAGGCGGCCGAGGCGCTGGAGCTGCTGGGCGAGCGTGAGACGGACGCCGCCGAGGTCGTGGCCGCGACGGGCGGCTGGGTCACCGGCGTGCTGTTCGAGGCGTGGCGTTCGGCCGCGCACGTCGCCGGCCTCGGCGGTGAGGCCGACCCGCTCGACGGCTACCTCTCCTCCCAGCTGCTGGAGCAGTTGGACCCGGCGGCGCGCGACTTCCTCGTCGCGACATCGGTGCTGGAGGAGGTCACGGTCGCGCGTGCGACCGCGCTCGGCCAGCCGGCTGCGGCAGAGCGGGTGCTCGCGCTCAGAGCCGCGCATCTGCCGGTCGTCTGGGGCGAGGGCGGCACGAGCATGCGCTGCCACCCGCGCTTCCGCGACTACCTGCTGGCGCGCCTGGAGCGCCGCGGACCGGACGCGGTGCGCGAGGTCCGCGTCGCGCACGGACGGCTGCTCGCGCGGGAGGGCCACCACGAGGAGGCGACGGAGGTGCTGTTGCGCGCCGGGGCCGACGAGCAGGCGCTGACGAGCGCCGAACAGGCGATCTTCCCCGTCATCGAGCGGCTCGACGGCGCGGTCGCGGAGCGCTGGCTGACGGCGCTGGCCGACGTCGCGCCCAGCGGCGCGACGCAGCTGACGATCGCCGAGCTGGCGCTGTCGCTGACCGGCGACGACTACCGCCGGGGCGTGCGCGTCGCCGACCAGCTGGTCGAGCTGGACGAGCGCGAGCGGCTCGCGCACGCCTCGGACCGCGCGGCCGGGCTGATGGCCTCGCTGTACGCGGGCGTGGGCCGCCTCGACGACGCGCACGCGGTGCTCGACGCCGCCTCCGGCGGCCTGGGCGCGAGCACGGTCCGCTACATGCTGCGGATGTACGAGGGCGGCCCGGCGCAGCCGAGACCCGAGCCGGGAGGCGAGGAGGCGGACGGCGTGCTCAGCTACGCCGACTACTTCTGCGGGCGCCTCGACAAGCTCGGCGAGGCGCCGCTGTCGCGCTGGGCCTACGCCGTCGCGCGGCCGTGGCAGATCGCCGCCCGCGCCGCGCTCGGCCACACCGCCGAGGCGCTGGAGCTGTACGAGGCGGCGCAGGACGCGGGCGTGATGACGGTGTCGCTGGCGGTCTGCCCGGGCCCCGAGGTGCTGATGGACGCGGGCCGGCTGGAGCAGGCGCGCGCGCTGATCGCCCACGGACGCAGGCTCGCGCGCGCGACTGGTGCGTTGGACCTGGAGTGCGTCAACCGGTTGATGGAGGGCAAGCTCGCGTTGCGGTTGGAGCGCGACCCAGAGGCGGCGCGGGCGGTGCTGGAGCAGCTCGAACGCGACCTGGAGCCGCATGCGTGGCCGTTCCTGATCGGGCCGATCAACGCCTGGCTCGGCGCGGCGCTGCTGCTGCAGGGCGACGACGTGGCGGCGCTGGCACGGCTCAGCCGCGCGGTCGAGGTGCTGGTGGACGCCGACCTGATCCTGGAGCTGCCGACGGCGGCCGGCTACCTCGCCGAGGCGCAGTGGCGGGCCGGAGACGAGGAGGCGGCCGATCGCGCCGCGGACCTCGCGCTCGACGCGTCGCACCGGCTGGGCTCCAATCACCGGCTGCTGCAGGCGCTGACCGACTACCCGGCGGTCGTGTCGCGCCGGATCGACGCCGAGCAGGGGGCCGACTCCGCGTGGCATGAGCTGGGCCGCGCGCTGATCGCCCAGGGCGCCGGCGGGCTGTCGGTGATCGGCAGCGTCGTCGAGCTGCGCGAGTTCGGCGAGCCGGCGCTCGCGATCGCGGGGGCGACGGTGCGGGCGCGGATCGCCAAGAGCTACGAGCTGGTCGCGTTCCTGATCGTGCGCGGGGGCGACGGCGTGGACCGCGACGAGCTGCTCGACGCGCTGTTCGACGGCCGCGCCGACGATTCCGCGCGCTCCTACCTGCGGCAGGCGATCTACTGGGTGCGCCGCGCGCTGCCCGAGGGCGGGCTGCTCGTCGAGAAGCGGCGCGTGCGGCTGGGCGCCGAGCTGACCGTCTCCAGCGAGTCGACCACGTTCGAGGCGCGGCTGGCGGAGGCCGCTCGGCTGCAGGGGGAGGAGCGGCTTGCCGCGACACGGGCCGCGCTGGAGCTGTACGACCGCGGCGAGTACCTCGCGGGGGCCGCCTCGGGCTGGGTCGCCGCGCGCCGCGAGCAGCTCGCCGAGCGCGCGCTCGACGCGCGCTACGAGGCCGCCGAGCTGGCGTTCGCGGCGGGCGCGTACGGCGACGGGCGCGCGCTCGCCGAGCAGGTGCTGGGCGCCGACCCGCTGCGCGAGGCCGCCTGGCGGCTGCTGATGCGGATCGCCAGCGCGCTCGGCGACGAGGACCGCGTGATCGCGACCTTCCGCGACTGCGAGCGGGCGCTCGCGACGATCGGCACGGCACCGTCCGCGGTGACGCGCGAGCTGGTCGAGCGGCTGCGCCGCTGACGTTGAATCATAAGTAAGCGCTTGCTAGCGTAGCGGCCATGCCCAGAGGCCCGTTGATCCCCGAGCTGGTCCCGTTCGTCTCGGTCGCGCGCGGCGCGGTCGTCGCGACCACGCGCAGGGACGGGTCGCTCGTCACCTCCGCGACGTGGTACCTGTGGGAGCCGGACGGCACCGTCCTGCTCAACATGGCCACGAACGGCCCGCGCGAGCGCAACCTGCGCGGCAACCCGCAGCTGGCGCTGACCGTCCTCGGCGACAGCTACTACGACCACGTCTCGCTGTCGGGCAGGGTCGTCGCGTTCCGCCACGACCCCGAGATGGCCGACGCCGACCGCCTCTCGCAGCACTACTGGGGCAGACCGTATCCCGAGCGCGGAATCGACTGCACGACGGTCATCATGGGCGTCGACCGCTGGCACGCGTTCGGCAGCCCCGGCGCGGCGCGCTGAGCGCCGCGCCGCAGCGTCAGCGGCCGGGCGGCGGCTGGTGGAGGCCGAACGCCGAGCCCTGGTCGTCGCGGCAGAGCTGGAAGCGGCCGAAGCGGGCGATCGACTCGTCGTTGCCCTCCGCGTCGACCTGCTCCAGCGTTCCGCCGAGCTCCTGCACGCGGGCGATCGCGGCGTCGATGTCCTCTACGCGGAAGAAGACGTACGCCCCTCCGCCCGGATCGCCGCCGTGCATCCCGCCCGGCACGGTCGGCGTGTCGAACACGAAGCCGGGGCCCGAGGGGGAGGGCCCGAACGACCAGCCGAACAGCCGCTCGTAGAACCTCCGCCCGCGCTCGGTGTCCTCGACGCCCAGCTCGATGAATGAGACCTCGCCCGCCATGCCGTCCTCCAAGTCGTCGTGACGCCGTGCTCGGACGCTACGCCGTCTTCACGTGTGCCGCTAGGACGAATGGGAGGCGGGCCGGGGACGCTCGCCGTCAGCTGGCCGCGGCGGTCGCCTCGATCTCGACGAGCAGCCGCGGGTCCGCGAGCTGCCTGACGACGAGCAGCGTCGTCGCGGGCGGCGGGTCCGCGAGGGCGCCCTCGGCGGCGGCCATGAACGGGCCGATGTTCGCCTCGTCGGTGAGGTAGATCGTCGCCTTGACGATGTCGGCGGTCGTCATGCCCGCTGCTTCGAGCACCGCCCGGAGGTTGCGGTTCGCCTGCCGGGCCTGCTCGGCGATGGTGTCGGGGACGGTGCCGTCGGGGCGCGTCCCGACCTGGCCGGAGACGAACAGCAGGCGTGTCGGGGCCTGGACCTCGATTCCGTGGCTGTAGTAGGGCGACGCGGGGAGGCTCGGCGGGTTGACGGGCGATGGCATCGGTCGGTGTCCTCATGGGTCGGGGTCAGGTGGTGGCGGCCTGATCGCGGAGCGCTCGGAGTCGCCGGAACTCGGCTCGTACCGCATCGCCGTGATCGGGGGTCAGGAGCCGTGCGCGAGCGAGCACCAGCATCCCTTCGCAGATCAGCGCCAGGCCCGGGCCGGCTGCGGCGGCGTGGGCCGGGCCGACCTCGCGCACGAGGACGTCGCTGATCCGCGAGGCGCGTTCGGTCAGCGCTGGCCGTACCGCGCTCGTCGCGAAGGCCTCGTCCTCGCCCAGCTCGATCGCGGTGTTGGTGATCAGGCACCCGTATCCGTCGTCGAGCGGCGGAGCGAGGAGCGCGAGGAGGTACTCCTCCAGGTCCTCGAGCGTCGACGCCGGCCCGAGGGCGTCGTCCATGCGGCCGCGGGCGAAGGTCTCGACGTAGTGCTCGAACGCGGCTCCGAACAGGCCGGCCTTGTCGCCGAAGGCGTTGTAGAGGCTGCCGACGGTCAGGCCGGTCGCCTCCTCGAGGTGGGCGACGTGCGTTCGGGTGAACCCGTTGCGCCGGAAGGCATGCATCGCAGCAGCGAGAACGCTGTCGCGGTCGAACGTCCGGGGGCGGGCCACGGGAGGATTATAGAACCATGTTTCTAGAAAGGGTGGCAGGACTCCAGGCAGGCAGTGTTGCCTGATATCGGTTTCACAGGACGCCGTCCGTCCGGTAGCGCCGTATTGACTGACGTGCGGTGTCCACCTATAATTCTTGTGAAATCGATTTCACAGCAGCGCGAGTGCTCGCAAGCCGTTCGTCCCCCCAATCCTGGAGAGAGAGAATGCGCAATCAGCTGCACAAGACGGCCGGCTTCCTCGCGGCTGTGGTGCTCGCGTCGTTGGCCATGTGGACGGCTTCCGCGCAGGCCGTCATCAACCCCGCCGACTTCTCGATCCTGGAAGCGCAGATCGGCTACAAGAGCGACGAGACGAAACGGGCGTTCATCGTCAGCACGAACCCCACGACGGACAGACTCGGGACGTTCCAGCTGCGCAACGCCACCACCGACGCGACGGTGTTCACGGGCAACGTCACCTACTGGGGGCAGAAGTGGGGTGAGGCGTACTGGACGATGGACTTCAGCTCGTTCAAGACGGCGGGCAGTTACTACATCGACGTTCCCTCGCTGTCCAAGCAGTCCGACAGATTCTCGCTGCAGGCCGATCTGTTCCGCACGCAGACGCTGTTGAAGACCTCGGTCGACCAGCTCGAGCCGCGGATCAGAGGCAAGCTGGGCTGGCAGGACTGCGGCACCGACCTGCGCGGCGTAGAGGGCCATGCGACGCTGCTCTACGGGCTGATCGACGCGTACGAGGCCTACGGCGACAGACTCTCGGCGACGGACGAGGGCCGGTTCCTCGACCAGATGCGCCACGGCGCGGACTACATGGTCGCGTGCCAGAAGCCGAACGGCTCGTTCTGCAGCGAGTACTACTTCTATCCCAACATCGTCACGTGGCACAAGTCGCTGCTCGCCACGATCGCGCTGCTGCAGGTGTACGAGGTCACGAGAGACGCCGGCTACCTCAGAGCGGCACAGGCGGGCTGGGACTGGGCGATGAGCCGGCCCGAGTTCACCAAGCTCGAAACCGCGGCGGAGGTCGGTGACACCCGCCAGGTGTACGGACAGCGGAGCCCGTGGCTTCCGCCGCAGGAGCTGCGCACGCGCGACAAGCTGCTGCTCGTCTGGGGTGCGACGGAGTTCTTCAGAGTGACCAGAGACACGGCGTTCAAGACGATCGCGCTGAACTACGCGGATCAGGTGTACGACAACCAGTTCCTCGACTACACGAACGCCGTCGAGGGCATGTACGGCAACTTCTACGCCTGGACGAACGAGGAGATCTTTCAGAAGTCATGGGAGCACGGCGCGTGGTACTACAACAACGGCGCCGTCCTGCCCGACCACATCCTCGGCCTCGTCAAGCTCGTCGAGCAGTTCCCCAACGACCCGAACTGGCTGAAGTGGCGGTACATCCTCCGGGTCTACAAGGACAGATTCCTCAAGCCGACGCATGATCTGAGCCCGTTCGGCATCTACCCGCTGGGCATGTACGACCGCGAGGTGCGCTTCTTCGGGCCGACGTGGCACGGCACGAACGGCATGTACGGCAACATCGCCAAGAACGCGATGCTGCTTGCGCGCATGTTCGACGACGTCGAGCTGCAGGAGATCGCCGACGCGAACATGCAGTGGGTCGGCGGCCTGAACGCTGGCACGATGCTCGGCGGCAAGCGGCAGAGCATCTCGATGATCGACGCCGTGGGGACGCACTACGTCCCGACCTGGTCTGGCATCGACGGCTCGATCGCCAACGGGCTGAGCGCCACGCCGCAGTTCACGCTCGACTATCCGGAGCCGCTGATGGACGCGCCGGTGACGTTTACGCACGAGGACTGGATCGTCCACAGCGGCGGCTGGCTGAGCGGGCTGAGCGAGGTGGAGCGCGCGCCGGTGGTCCGTGTCGTGACGAAGAACGCCGGTGCGGCGGTCTCGGCCTCCGTCAGAGTCGACCTCGACACGACGACGACCCATTCGACCAACGCGAGCGGTGAGCTCACGCTGTCGACGCTCCCGCGTGGCCAGAGAGGCACGATCAGCGCGACGTACGGCGGTCGGACGGTCACGCGCGACCTGTCGACGATCGCCGGCGAGGACCGGACGTTTCAGGTCGACTTCGCGGACAGCCTGGCCGTCACGGTGACTGCCGATCCGGCGACCCTCGCGGGCACCGTCAGCGTGACGAACGACGGCTCGGCGAGCGCGACCGTCTCCGGCACGCTTGCGGCCGTCGGGGCCACGCTGTCGTCCGGCACCTTCTCCGGGAGAGTCGCCTCGGGTGCGACGCAGAGATTCGCGTTCACGTTCGCCGACGACGACCCGCAGAAGATCCAGCCGTTCCTCATCCGCGCCACGGCGCAAGGGCCGTACTCCGCCGCCTCGGCCGAGACCGTCGGCGAGCTGCCGGTCTCATACACGCCCAACACGACGTTCAGCAATCACGACTTCGAGAGCGGCAACCTCTCGGGCTGGACGGTCACGAGCGGCACGGCGTTCGGCGCGGGCGCGGTCGTCAACGCGAACACGGCCGTCGGCGGCTCCAACGAGCCGTTCAACAAGCAGGGCGACTACCTGCTGTGGGGCCACAAGCTGGCCGGCGACGGGGCGGTCGGGGAGCTTCGCTCGCCGACGTTCACGATCGCGCCCGGCGACGCACGGCTGAAGGTCGGCGGCGGCAACGACGCCGCCAACCTGTACGTCGCCGTCGTCGACGTCGCGAGCGGCACCGTCCTGGAGAAGGCCACGGGCACCAACGCCGAGAAGATGCGCTGGGTCGTGTGGGACATGACGAAGTACGCCGGCCGGCAGGCATACGTCCGCATCTACGACGGCGCAACCGGTGGGTGGGGCCACATCAACGCCGACGACGTCAACGTCCCGGTGTACAGCAGCGGGTTCAGCTCGAACCTGAAGCGACTCACCTCGCACGGCGACGCGTCCACCTGGACGACCGGTACGAACGGCCTGACGGGGACGTCCACGGACGCCGTCCGCATGTCGAGCCGCTCCGGCTCGAACTTCACGTACGAGACCGACGTCACGCTGACCACCGCCCGCTCCGGGGCGCTCGTGTTCCGCAGCGCGCCGAACCCCTACACGGGTGGCGGCTACTTCGTGAGCGTCGATCGCGTGGAAGGCAAGGTGAAGCTGTTCAAGGTCAATCCCTACACGCTCATCGCGTCCGCGACGAAGACCATCGCCGCAAACACGACGTATCACCTCAAGGTGGTGACGAAGAACCAGAGAATCAAGGTCTACTTCAACGGCGAGTCGTCACCGTCGATCGATGTGACGGACAGCTCGTACGCGAGCGGCCGCTTCGGAATCGGGGTGTACAACGACGGCAGAAGCGGGGCGGCTCGCTTCAACCACACGGTCCAATCCCCGTCGACCGGGTTCGAGACGACGCTCGGCTCCTTCTCGGCCACAGGCAACAGCACGTCCTGGACCGAGCAGCCCGCCGGCTTGACCGGCGACGCAGAGGACGGCGTCTACGTCTCGTCGACGACCGGCACCAACTTCACCTACCAGGCCGACATCCGGCTCGACACGGCGCAGGCCGCAGGGCTCGTGTTCCGCAGTGGCGCGAACCCGTTCAGCGCCAGCTACATCGCCAACTTCGATCGCGAAGAGGGCAAGGTGAAGCTGTTCAAGCTGGCGCCCGGATACACGCTGCTCGGCTCCGCCAACCGAACGATCCAGCTCGGCACCTCCTACCGCCTCCGGGTCGTCGTCAGCGGCAGCAGCATGTCGGTGTACTTCGACAACGAGGCGTCGCCGGCAGTCACGGTGACCGACAGCGCGTTCGCCTCCGGGCGCTTCGGGCTGAGCACCTACCGTGGCATCGCCACGTTCAATCACGTGACGCACTGAGCTCCGGCGAGCGAGGGGCGTCGCCGATCGCGCGACGCCCCTCCAGCCGCAGGAGACGTCGCGCTCGCTCAGGCATCCACCAGTTCCACCTCCCGAGCCACGAGACCGTCGCCGGGACCAGCAGCGAACGCACCACGAGCGCGTCGAGCACGACCCCGGCCGCAAGGCCCGTCGCGAGCATCTGCAGGTCCAGCTCGCCGGCGGTCGCCATCGAGGCGAAGGCGAGGAAGACGATCAGCGCCGCGCTCGTGACGAGCCGGCCGGTGCCAGCCATGCCGCGCACGACCGCTTCGTCGGTGGAGCCGGTGCGGTCGTACTCCTCGCGCATCCGCGCGAGGATGAAGACCTCGTAGTCCATCGACAGGCCGTAGATGAACGCGAACACGATCACCGGCGCCCACGACTCGACCGAGCCGGTCGCGTCGGCGCCGAACAGCAGGTCGGTGCCGAAGCCGTGCTGCCACACGAGCGTCATCACGCCCCAGGTGGCGAAGACCGACAGCAGGTTCATCGCGATCGCCTTCAGCGGCAGCACGATCGAGCGGAAGGCGCGCGCCAGCAGCACGAACGTGATCGCCGAGATCAGCGCGAGCATCAGCGGGAACGAGCCGTAGACGCCGTCGACGAAGTCGATCGTCTGCGCCGTCGAGCCGCCCACGCGCGTGCCCGGCAGGTCGGACGCCGCAGCGCGGATCGCCTTGACGGTCGTGCGCCCGTCGCCCGAGTTGGGGTCCGCGGTCGTGAACACCTCGACGACCGCCTGCCCATCAGCGCGCCAGCTGCCGCCGGGCGCGCTCGTCGCGCGCACACCGTCGATGTCCGCGAGCCGCGCGGCCGTCCGCTGCGCCTCGCCGGCCGGCGTCAGCACCTCGACCGGCGCCAGCGGAGCGGCGCCGACGCCGGAGCGTTCGAGCTGCTGCAGGCCGGTGCGCGGATCGCCCGTGCCGCCGAGCGAGCGGGCCTCGGGGCTGCCGAGCAGCATCCCGGTCGCGACGGCGCACAGCGCCAGCAGGATCGCGGTGCCGCCGAGCGCGGCGGCGACGCGATGTCGCACGACCAGGCGCGCCCACGCCGCCCAGCGGCGGTCGGCGCGGTCGGTGCTGCGCAGGCGGCGGGCGTCGGCACGCGGCCCGATCGTCGCGAGCACGACCGGCAGCAGCGTCAGCGCGACGACGACCGAGGCGAGCGGGATCAGCAGGCCGCCGAGCCCCATCGAGCGCAGGAACGGGACCGGCAGCACGAGCGCCGCGAGCAGACCGACGGCGACGGTCGTCCCGCTGAACAGCACGGCGCGCCCGGCCGTCCCGGCGGCCGCGAGGATCGCCTCCTCGTTCTCGACCCCGCGGTCGCGTTCCTCGCGCCAGCGCATCACGACCAGGAGCGCGTAGTCGATCGCCACGCCGAGCCCGATCAGCGCGACGAGGAAGACGACGACCATGTTGACCTCGGTGACCGCGGTCATGCCCCAGACGGCGAGCAGCGTCACCGGGATCGCGACGACCGCCATCAGCAGCGGCACGAGCGCGAGCGCCGACGCGAACACGAACGCCAGCACGACGAGTGCGGCGGCGCCCGCGATCAGCGTCTCGTTCAAGAAGCTCGGCCCGCCGCCGCCGGGCGCCTCGCGCGCCAGCAGCGCGTTGCCGGTCAGCCGCACGTCGGCGCCGCCCACGTCGGCGGAGGCGGCCGCCTGCTCGGCTCTTCTCAGCGTCTCGGCGCCGATCTCGCCGCCGCCGGGTCCACCGCCTTCGATCGCGGCGGCCGGCGGGTGCACGACCGCGAACGCCGTGCGGCCGTCGCCGGACAAGAACGCCGTGTCGCCGGTCGAGCCGTAGGAGGCGACGCGCGCGCCCGGCAGCGCCGCCTCGAACGTCCGCTCCAAGCCGCGCAGCTCAGCCCGCACCGACGGCGCTGTCGCGCGTCTGCCCTGCGGCAGCGTGACGACCGCCACCAGCGGCGGCACCTCGCCGCCTGACCTGAACCGCTCCGCGATCCGGTCGTTCGTCACGGTGCTCGCGCTCTCGGGCATCGTGAAGTCCTCGGTCAGCGCGTCGGTGACCTGCATCGAGCCGTAGAAGCCTGCAAGCGTGAGCGCGGCCCAGAAGACGATGACGAGGCGTTTGTGGCCGAGCACCCAACGCGTGAGCGCGGCGATCGAGCGGCCCGTGCGGTCCGGCGGCGGAGAGGATGTGGGGATCGCATTCATGGCCGGCGACGCTATGGGCGCCACGGCGGCGCCGAAACGTCCGCCGGAGCGAGATTCGCCCTCCTCCCACGGGATGAGCGCCGTCCTCCCGTGGAAGGTTCCGGACGGCTGGCGCCGGGGCTACGCTTCGGCCGTGGCCCGCCTCGCGAACAGCCTCTCTCCGACCGCGCGGCGGCGGACGATCGACGCGGCGCTCGCGCTCGTGGTGCTCGCGATCACGCTCGTGCAGCTGGGCAGCCAGTCGTTCGGCGAGAAGGCCGACGTCGCGCGCGGCGTCGACGCGCTCGGCGTCGCGCTGTGCCTGCTGATGGCGCTGCCACTGCTGTGGCGCCGCCGCGCCCCTGTCGCCGTGCTCGGGATCGCGCTCGCCACCTCCGTGGCGACGGTCGGCCTCGACTACTCGGTGCTGGAGCCGGTCGGCCCCGTGATCGCGCTGGCGACGCTCGCCGATCATCCGCGTCGTCCCGATCTCGTGCGCGTCGCGATCCCGACCCTGGCCGCGTTCGCCGCCTTCGTGGCGCTCGCCTGGGTCCGCTTCGGGCCGGAGCCCGGCGACTACCTGCTGACCGCGCTGCTGTGGAGCGGCGGCTGGCTCGTGATCGACCGCCGCCGGCTGACGCGCCAGCGCGGCGAACGCGAGCAGCGCCTGGCGGTCGCCGAGGAGCGCTCGCGAATCGCGCGCGAGCTGCATGACTCCGCCGGTCACGCGATCAACTCGATCCTGATCCAGGCCGGCGCGGCGCGAACCGTCCTCGCGACGCAGCCCCAGCGCGCGCTGGAGGCGATCGCGTCGATCGAGACGATCGCGCGCACGACGATCGACGACCTCGACGGCATCCTCGGGCGCCTGCGGCGCGAGGGCGCGGCGGCGCTGACGCCGCAGCCGGGCGTCGACCGGATCCCGGAGCTTGTCGACCGCCACCGCGCCGACGGGCTCGACCTGCGGCTCGTCGCGCGCGTCGCCGGCGAGCGGCCGCTGCCGTCGGCCGTCGACCGCGCCGCCTACCGCATCGTCCAGGAGGCGTTGACGAACGCGGCCCGCCACGGCAGCGGCAGCGCCGACGTCACGATCGAGCGGCGCGACGGCGAGCTGCGGCTGACCGTCGCCAACCCGGTGCTCGGACGGGCGGCGACGCGCGCCGGCGGCGGGCACGGCATCCCCGGCATGCGTGAACGTGCCGAGCTGCTCGGAGGACGGTTCGACGCTGGCCGCGACGGTGGCCGCTTCCGTGTGCGCGCGGCGCTGCCGTGCGCGGAGGACGGCGCGTGAGCACGCCCCCGAGCGCGCCGGTGCGCGTGATGCTCGTCGACGACGACGAGCTGGTGCGGCGCGGGCTGGGCCTGATCCTCTCGAGCGATCCGACGCTCGAACTGGCGGGGGAGGCCGCCGACGGCGACGTCGCAGTGCGCCGCGCCGTCCATCAGCGTCCCGACGTGGTGCTGATGGACGTGCGCATGCCCGTCCTCGACGGGATCGCGGCGACGCGTGAGCTGATCGCCCGCGTGCCGGCCGCAAAGGTCGTGATCCTGACGACGTTCGAGGAGGACGACTACGTGATCGGCGCGCTGCGCGCCGGCGCGAGTGGCTTCCTGCTCAAGCGCAGCTCGCCAGAGGACCTCCGGCGCGCGATCCACACGGTCGCGGCCGGCGACGCGCTGCTGTCGCCGTCGGTGACGCGCCGCGTGATCGACCGCCTCGTCGAGCAGCCGGTGCTGCGGCCGTCGTCGGATGCGCGCCTGTCCGAGCTGACGCCGCGCGAGCAGGAGGTGCTCCTGCTGATGGCGCAGGGCCTCTCCAACCGCGAGATCGTCGACGCGCTCGCGGTCGAGGAGACGACCGTCAAGAGCCATGTCCGCCGGGTGCTGAGCAAGCTCGGCGTCCGCGATCGCGTCCACGCCGTGATCCTCGCCTACGAGAGCGGGCTCGTCTCGCCGGGCGGCCGGGCGACGTAGCCGACCGCCGTCGCGCCGCTCACGCCCGGATCGCTCGGCCGCTCTCCGCGTCGAACAGCTTCACCGCGGCCGGCGCGACCGCGAGGCGGATCGGGTTGCCGGCCGCCGCGGCGCTGGCGGGCGGAAGCCGCGCGACGAGCGCGGTCGCGTTCGCGCGCGCGTACACGTAGAGGTCCGATCCGACCGACTCGACGAGGTCGACGTCGAGCTGCGCCTCGACCGCGCCGGCGGGTGGTGCCCCGAGCGCCGGATCCGCGAACGACTCGGGCCGGATCCCGACCGAGACGGCGCGCCTCGCGGCCGCGGCCGCCTCGCCGCCGGCCGCCGCCCACAGCGGCTCCGGCAGCGACAGCCGCCCCAGCGGCGTGTCGACCGCGCGGTCGGCGAGCGTTCCGTCGAAGAGGTTCATCGGCGGCGAGCCGATGAAGCCGGCGACGAAGACGTTCGCGGGCGTGTCGTACAGCTGCGCCGGCGTCGCGACCTGCTGCAGCTCGCCGCCGCGCAGGACGGCGACCCGATCGCCGAGCGTCATCGCCTCCGTCTGATCGTGCGTGACGTACAGCGTCGTCGTGCCGAGCCGGCGCTGCAGCTGCGCGATCTCGACGCGCATCTGCACGCGCAGCTTCGCGTCGAGGTTGGAGAGCGGCTCGTCCATCAGGAACGCCTTCGGGTCGCGCACGATCGCGCGCCCCATCGCGACCCGCTGGCGCTGACCGCCCGACAGCTGTCCCGGGCGCCGGCCGAGGTGCTCCTCGAGGTCGAGGATGCGCGCCGCCTCCAGCACGCGCTCGGCGACGGCGGCCTTCGGGACCTTCGCGACCGTGAGCGCGAAGCCCATGTTCCGCTCGACCGTCATGTGCGGGTAGAGCGCGTAGTTCTGGAACACCATCGCGATGTCGCGCTCCTTCGGCGGCCGGTCGTTGACCAGCTGGCCGCCGATCAGCAGCTCGCCCTCGGTGATCGGCTCCAGGCCGGCGACCATCCGCAACGCGGTCGACTTGCCGCAGCCCGACGGTCCGACGAGGATCATCAGCTCGCCGGCTCCGACCTCGAGCGAGAGGTCGCGGATCGCGACGGTGCCGTCCGGGTAGCGCTTGGTGACGCCGCGGATCTCGATCTCAGCCATCTCTGTTCGCCTCTCCTCGCGTCTGCATCGCGGCCAGCCGGTGGTTCACCGGCGCGGCCGCCGCGTACAGGTCGCGATATGCCGTGTAGAGCTCGTCGTAGCGTTCGGCGACGGCCGCGTCGGGCCGCAGCTCGCCGGTGATTCGGGTCCAGTCGTCCGCCGGTTCCGCGAGGCCGGTCGCGATCGCCGCCAGCAGCGCGTCGCCGTAGGCGGCGCCGACCGTCTGCTCGGGCAGCTGCTGGACCGTCTGCGCGACGTCGCTCACGATCTGCGGCCACAGCGGGGCGCGCGTGCCGCCGCCGACCGCGACGATCCGGCGCTCGCCGCCGCCGGCGGCGGCGAGCGTCTCGAGGTTGTGCCGCACGCCGTAGGCGATGCCCTCGTACGCTGCGCGCGCGAGCTGCGGGCGCCCGTGACGCAGCGTCAGGCCCGCGACCGTCCCGCGTGCGTCGGGGTCGAGGATCGGCGTCCGCTCGCCCGCGAAGTGCGGCAGCACGAGCAGGCCGTCCGCACCGGGCGGCGTCGCCTCCGCCTCCGCCAGCAGCGTCTCCCACGACGGCTCGCCGACCAGCTCGCGCAGCCACGCGGTCAGCGATCCGGCCGTCGCCATCCCACCGGCGAGGCAGCGGCTGTGCGGCTCGACCCCCGCCGTCGTCCACAGCGACGGGTCGCGCCGCGGCGCGGCGAGGACCTGCACGAAGAACATCGTCGAGCCGTACATCAGCATCAGGTCGCCGGGCCGCCGCACGCCGACGCTGAACGCCTCCGCCCAGGCGTCGATCGTGCCCACGGCGACGGGCGTCCCGGCGCGCAGGCCGGTCTCGCTCGCCGCCGCGGCGGTGACCTCGCCCGCGACCTCCGCCGGCCAGGCGAGGCGCGGCAGCGGGAGGTTGGGCGCGACCGTCGCGGCCCAGTCGTGCGCCCAGTCCGACGCCTCGATGTCGTAGAGGGGGTCGCACTGGCTGGCGGAGTGGTGGTCGAGCACGTACTCGCCGGTCAGCCGCTGGACCGCGAACGAGCTCGGCATGTGCAGACGCGCGGTCCGCCGCCACACCTCGGGCTCGCGCTCGGCGAGCCAGCGCAGCTTCGGCCCGACCGCCTGGCTCGACAGCCGCGAGCCGCAGCGCGCGAGGATCGCCTCGGCGCCCAGCTCCCGCTCCAGCGCGGCGATCTGCGCGGTCGCGCGCGTGTCGATCCCGTAGAGGATCGCCGGGCGCAGCGGGCGGCCGTCCGCGTCGCACGGCAGCGCGCACGGCCCGACGCCGCTGACGCAGACGCCCTCGACCTCGGCCAGCGCGTCGGCGCCGAGCGTTCTGCACAGCCCGACGAGGTCCGCCCACCAGACGCGCTCGGCGTCGTGCTCTGCCCAGCCCGGCCGCGGCAGCGACAGCTCGTGCGGCGTCTCGGCGACCGCGAGCACGGTGCCGTCGGGGCGCGCGAGGACCGCCTTCGAGCTGGCGGTCCCGACGTCGACGCCCAGCAGCGCGCCGGCGCGCACTCAGGCCCCCAGCCGGTCGAACTCGACGTCGAGCAGCCGGCTCGTCTCGCGCAGCGCGTCGACGTGGTCGCCGGGGATCGCGTGGATGTGGTTGGAGCCGTAGCGCGCCAGCAGCTCGTCGGCCTCGACGTCGAAGCGGGCGAACGCGTGCGGCCAGGCGTATGTCGACGCCCGCGCCAAGCGCTCGTCGGTCTCGTTGCCGAAGCGCTCGAAGCGACCGCGCAGCACCTGCATCCGATAGCTGCCGTCCTTGCGCGTCAGGCGCGCGAACGTCATCTCGCCCGCGGCCGCGATGTGATGCACCGACGCGCCGCCGGCCGGGAAGTAGAAGTCGCCGGGAAGCAGCTGCACCTTGGCCATGTTCTCGGCCGCGTCGGCTGACCGCTCCGCGAACCACGTCGCGTGCTGGCCGGAGTTGCAGAGGTCCCAGACGTCGAGGTCGGCGTGATGGTGGCGGACGTCGGCGAACAGCACGGGCAGGTCGCCGCCGAGCGGCTTGAGCAGCTGCATCGTCAGTGCGGCGTCCATGTCCGCCTCGGTCGCGCAGACGGTCGGCTCCTTCGGCCCCTCCCAGTCGTACGGGTCGTTCAGGAACGCCTCGGCGACGTCCATCGTGCAGTAGTGGTCGGTCAGCTCGGGCTGGCCCTTGATGCCGACGAAGTCGAGGTGGCGCTCGTCGATCAGCTCGCGCATCGCGTGG
Source organism: Conexibacter woesei DSM 14684 (assembly GCF_000025265.1). Lineage (GTDB taxonomy): Bacteria > Actinomycetota > Thermoleophilia > Solirubrobacterales > Solirubrobacteraceae > Conexibacter > Conexibacter woesei. The sequence goes on along the minus strand of NC_013739.1, from coordinate 4,230,147 downwards.
TAGACGCGGATCTGGCGCTCGAGCAGCTCGGGCGTGAGCCGGTCGCCGTCGTAGCGGACCTCCGCGGCGTGCCGTTCGAGCCACGCGCGCCCGTCGCGCGCACGGGCGGGGTCGACCTGCTCGGCGCGGCGGACGAGCTCGTACTGGTCGATCTCCTCGACGTCCACGCCGAAGCGCCGCATCCACTCGTCGGCGGGGGAGACGGCGGTGTACATCCCCATCGGGCGCCCGCCGATGCGTCCGAACGTCGTCCCGCTGAGCCGCTGCACCGCTTCCGCGGCGCCGATCAGCGCAGCGAGTCGCGCTGCGACGGCCGGGTCCTCGATGTCGCCCCAGGCACGGCCGTGGAGCCGGCCGAGCTGATCGAGCGCCCCGGCCGCGGCGAGCATCCCGACCATCCCGGGGTACTTCGGGTCGACCGTGGAGAAGAGCGCGAGCGGCCCGGGCGTCTGCGAGGCCGCGAGCACGGTGAAGTGGGGGAACGCCCAGACCGGGATGTTGACGAGCGTCAGGTCCGGGCGCGCGTCCGCCAGGCGCCGTGCGGTGACGACCGCGCCGTCGTTCGTCCAGACGGCGTCCGGCGCCGCGATGACGACGTGGCCGCGCGCTTGCAGCGCGGCGACGATCCGGCGCTGGACGTCGAGGCCGAACGCCTCGACCTCTCGGTGCACGGACTCGCGGCCGTCGGAAACGGACATGACGGCGATGCGGGCCATCGCTCCTCCTTGTGGGTCAGTCGCGAGCTGCGGTGCCGCACGAGACGCGGCGCCGCAGCTCGAAGTCGTGGACGATCCGGCGGGGCTCGGTCCGCGTCCCGGCGACGCGGTCGAGCAGCAGCTCCATCGCGTCGGCCGCCATCCGCCGGATCGGCTGCGCGACCGTCGTCAGCGGCGGGTCGACGAACTCGGCCCAGAAGGGGTCGTCGATGCCGACCAGCGCGATGTCGTCCGGCACGCGGATCGCGTGGTCGCGGATCGCGCCGAGCGCCCCGATCGTCATCAGGTTGTTGCCGACGACGAGCGCCGTCGGCCGGTCAGGCTCGGCGAGCAGCGCCCCGACCGCGGTGCGGGCGCGGTCGACCTTGAAGTCGCCGTCGGCCGAACGCGGCACGAGGCCGGCCGCGCGCATCGTCAGCTCGAAGCCGTCGAGACGCTCGGCGCCGGTCTCGACCTCGCGACGGCCGCCGACGTACGCGATGTCGCGATGACCGGCGTCGATCAGCAGCTGCGTCGCCGCCCAGGCGGCGCGCACGTTGTCGGCGATCACGACGTCCGCACGGGGATCCTCGACCTCGCGGTCGTAGGCGACGACCGGAATGCCCGCGTCGATCATCTCCGTGATCTCGGCGCCGCCCGGGTCCGACGGAGACAGGATGACGCCGAGCACGCGCTCGTCCGTGAGCTGGCCGAGGTAGGCGCGCTGCTTGCCGGGCGACTCGTCGGTGTTGCAGACGAGGACGCGGTAGCCGCGCTGGTAGGCGAGGTCCTCGACCGCGCGGACGGTCTCGCTGAAGTGCGGGTTCTCGATGTCCGAGACGACGACGCCGATCGTCGCCGAGCGCTGCATGCGCAGGTTGCGAGCGAGCCGGTTGGGCCGGTAGTCGAGCGCGGTGACGGCCTCCAGCACCCGCCGCCGGTACTGCTCGCCGACGTTCGGGTCGTCGTTGAGCACGCGTGAGACGGTCGCGGGGGAGACCTCGGCGCGACGGGCGACGTCTCTGATGCCGACGGCAGCTCTGCTCACGGTGCGTGAAACCGATTTCGCGTCATGCCGGCAATCATAGTCAGAGCCGAAAGAGGCCGTCAAGCGGGAAGTGTTCAAAACACGCTTGACACGGAATCGTTGTGTGGATTACGGTGGCGAGCGGCGCTGAGAAACCGATTTCAGATTCCCCCCGAAACGGTCAGCGGCTCGGTCCACGAGAGCAGGAGGAGAGATGTCGCCAGATCGTCAGACGTCGCGCATGGACGCCGCCGGGGCCGCGCCCGGCGGAGGTCCGCGCGTCTCGCGACGCGCCTTCGCGCGGATCGCCGCCTCCGGGCTCGCGGTCTCCGTCGCCGCACCGCTGCTCGCCGCCTGCGGCGACGACGGGGAGAGCAGCGCGGACGGCAAGGTCACGCTGAAGTTCTGGAAGTACGAGGACCCGGCCACGAAGTCCGTGCTCGAGCAGCTCGTCGCGAAGTACAACCGCGAGCAGCAGAACGTCAAGGTCGTGATGCAGACCTTCCCGTTCGACCAGTACCTGGCCGAGAAGATCACGACCGCGCTGTCGGCGGGCTCCGGGCCCGACGTCTTCTGGGTCAGCGCAGCGACGCTGCTGAACTTCGCGCCGAAGCAGCTGCTGCTGCCGCTCGGCGACACCTTCACGCCGAAGGAGCAGAGCGACTTCCTGCCGCAGAGCTTGAGAGGCATCACGCTCAGAGGCGACGTCTACGGCGTCCCGCACGAGATGGGCGTCCAGGGCCTGCTCTACGACCAGCGCCTGATGGAGAGACTGCGGCTCGAGCCCCCGAAGACGTGGGACGAGCTGAAGGAGGTCGCGGCCAAGATCAAGACCGACACGCGCTGGGGCATCATGCTGCCGACCGCCCCCGACGTGTTCCAGAACTTCATCTGGTGGCCGTTCCTGTGGATGGGCGGCGGCGAGGTCGTCAGCGCCGACTACAGCCACGCGACGATCGCCGAGCCTGCCGGCGTGCAGGCACTGGCGCTGTGGGGCGACCTCGTGCGGGACGGGCTCGCGGCGCCGAAGTCGTCCGGTCCCTTCGGCGAGGAGCTGGCGCAGGGCAAGGCCGGGATGGCGGCGCTCGGGATGTGGGTCGTCGGCAACTACCGCACGACGTACCCGAACGTCGCGCTCGGCGCGGCGCCGCTGCCGACGCCGACCGCCGGCGGGAGATCGCTCGCGGCGTTCGGCGGCTGGTACACCGCCGTCAGCGCGGCGACGAAGCACGCCGAGGAGGCGCGCAGATTCGCCGTCTGGCTGTTCGGCGAGAACCCGGCCAACGCCGTCGAGCTGACGAAGGCGATGACGGTGCTCTCGCCGCGCAGATCGGTCACCGCGACGCTCGAGACGCTGCCCGCGTTCAGAAAGGCGCCGATCCCGGAGTTCACGCGGATCTGGCCGAGCACGCGTGCGGAGCCGGCGTACCCGCCGGAGATCCAGACCGCCGTCACGAACGCGCTGCAGGCGGTCATGTTCAGCAAGGCGGAGCCCGAGCGGGCGGCGGAGGACGCCGCGAAGGCGATCGACAGCTACCTCGCGAGTCCCGACGGGAGCCTGCTCAAGGAGCTCATGGGCTCGTGACGGACTCCGCCCCCGAGGCGCTCGCCGCCGGCCGCGCGCGCGGCCGGCGGCGCCGTCCTCGACGTGCCTGGTCGAGCGCGCGCGGCGAGCGCCGCGCCGCGTTCTTCCTGCTCGCACCCGACGTGCTCGGGCTCGCGCTGATCTATGCGGGACCGATCCTCTTCACGGTCTACATGAGCCTGTTCGCGTGGAACGGGGTCACGCCGGAGAAGGAGTTCGTCGGGCTCGACAACTACCGCTACCTGTTCGACGACCCGACCTGGTGGAAGTCGCTGCGGGTCAGCGCCATGTACGTCGTGCTGTACGTCCCGCTCGTGACCGGCGGGGCGCTGCTGCTCGCGCTGCTCGTCGCCCAGCGGCTGCCCGAGGCGCGCTTCTTCCGCTCGATCTACTTCCTGCCGATGGCGGTGCCGCTCGTCGTCGGCGCCGTCGTCTGGCAGTTCGTGTTCGAGCCCTCCTACGGCTTCGCCAACTGGCTGCTGGGCCTCGTCGGGATTCCCAAGCAGGCGTGGCTGGGCTCGACCGACCAGGCGCTCTTCGTCGTCGTGATCGTGTCGGCCTGGAAGCAGGTCGGCTACTTCATGATCATCTTCCTCGCCGGGATCCTCGACATCCCGCGCGAGTACGACGAGGCGGCCCGCGTCGACGGCGCCGGGGCAGTCCGGCGCTTCCGCAGCATCACGCTGCCGCTGCTGCGTCCGACGATCCTGTTCGTCACCGTCATGAGCGTCATCACGGCGCTGCAGGACTTCGACCAGATCTTCGTGATGACCAAGGGCGGCCCGGACCACGCAACCTACGTCCAGGTCTACTACATCTACGACCAGGCGCTGAGATACCTGAAGATGGGCCCGGCCTCGGCCGCCTCCGTCGTCCTGTTCGTGATCATCATGGTCGTCACGCTCGTGCAGCTGCGGGTCTTCAAGGGAGGGCTGCGCGATGAGTAGCGCGACCTCGCGCATCTGGCTCGTGCGCGTGACGATGACGGTGATCGCGTTCGTGATGTTCTTCCCGTTCGCGTGGATGCTGTCGGCGTCGCTGAAGACGAACGCGGAGGTGCTGCAGTACCCGCCGAGACTGCTGCCGGCCGACCCGCAGTGGAGCAACTACCTCGACGTCTTCAGCGAGGTCGCGTTCGCGCGCTACATGCTCAACTCGCTGATCGTCGCCGTGACGGTGACGGCCGTCGCGCTGATCCTGCACGCGATGGCAGGGTACGCGCTCGCCTGCCTGCGCTTCCGCGGTCGCAACGTCGTCTTCATGCTGATCCTGACGACGATGATGGTGCCGTTCTACTCGCTGATCGTCCCGCTGCTGCAGCTGACGAAGGAGCTCGGCTGGATCGACACCTACCAGGGCATGATCGTGCCGTGGATCCCGCACGCGTTCGGGATCTTCCTGATGCGGCAGTACTACATGAGCTTCCCGAAGGAGCTGCGCGAGGCGGCGACGATCGACGGGCTCGGACCGCTCCAGACGTTCTTCCGGATCGTGCTGCCGACCTCGTATCCGATGCTCTCGGCGCTCGGCATCATCTACTTCATCGGCAACTGGGACCGCTTCCTCTGGCCGCTGATCGTGACCAACTCCTCCGACATGTGGACCGTGCCGATCGGGCTGATTCAGTTCCAGGGCCAGTACACCGTCAAGTGGAACCTGCTGATGGCGGCCGCCGTGATCGCGTCGGTGCCGACGATCGTGCTGTTCGTCGTGTTGCAGCGACGGATCGTCGAGGGCGTGAAGATGTCCGGGATCAAGGGCTGAGCGTGGCGTCCCTGCTCGTCTCCCAGCTCGGCCTGCGCCCGGAGGACCCGAAGGTCGTGGTCGTCCGCGCGGACGCGGGCGACGCGCCCGGCGTCGACCCGGGGCCGCTCGTCGTGTCGCGCGAGGAGCGCTCCGGGGACGGCCCGCTCGCCGAGCTGACGGTCACGCCGTGGGGCGAGCTGTGGGGCACCAGGTGGTGGACGGCCGACCTCGGCGCGCTGCGCGAGCCCGGCCGCTACCGCCTGACGCTCGGCAGCTCCCACGCGACACTGGAGATCGCCGCCGACGCGCTCGTCGCCGCGACGCTGCTGCTGTGCTCGGCCGACAACCTCGACGCACGCGTCGGCGGCAAGCTCGGCTGGCAGGACTGCGCGTTCGACGGGCGCGGCGTCGAGAGCCACGCCGTGATGGTGCTCGGGCTCGCGGACGCGCTGGAGACGTTCGGCGCGGCGCTGCCGGCGCTCGAGGCCGAGCGCCTGCGCGCGCATCTCGCGCACGGCGCGGAGTACCTGACCGCCTGCCAGCGCGACGACGGCTCGTTCATGAACGAGCACTACATCGCGCGCGAGCACACCGTCTGGCACCTCTGCGCGCTCGCGACGCTCGCGCTGGCGCGCGCGTCGCAGACGCTCGCCGCCGGTCCGCCGTTGGAGGCGGCCAAGCGTGGCTGGGCGTGGTGCACTGAGCGCGCCGAACGGCCGGCCGACGCGGTGCGCGACGAGATCGCCGCGACGCGCGCGATCTTCGGGCAGTACCCGCCGTGGCTCCCGCCGGCCGAGCTGCGCACGCGCGACCTGCTGGTGCTCGTGGCCGCGGGCGCGGAGCTGTACCGCGGGACGAACGACCTGCGCTATCGCCGGGCGGCGATCGCCTACGCGGCCGCGGTGGCGGAGCGTCAGCGCCTCGATCCGAGCGAGCACACCCACGGCCTGTACGGGCACTTCCGCGCGTGGGCGCACGGGACGCTCGCGCAACGCGCCTGGGAGCACGTCGGCTGGGGCTACAACTGCGGCGCGGTCCTGCCCGACGAGCTGAGCGGCGTCGCCGCGCTGCTCGACCTGTTCCCCGACGACGCGGACGCCGACCGCTGGCGCGCGCTGCTGCGGCGCTACGCCGAGGGCTACCTGAAGCCGGCGTGCGCGCTGTCGCCGTTCTCGATCCTGCCGCTCGGCGACTGCGAGGGCGAGGTCCGCTTCTTCGGCCCGGCGTGGCACGGCTTCAACGGCGCGTACGCGCGGATGGCGCGCACCTGCATGGTGCTCGCCCGCCAGCTCCAGGACCCGGCGCTCGAAGCGCTCGCGGTGCGTCAGCTGCAATGGATCGCCGGCGCCAACGCCGGCGTCCCCGACGGCGAGGGAGGGCACCGCGGCGTGTCGATGATCGCCGGCGTCGGCGAGCACGCGGTCGAGGTCCTGAGCGGGATCGCCGGATCGATCGCCAACGGCTTCTCGGCGACGCCGCAGTTCCAGCTCGTGCACCTCGACGACCTCGCCGACCGGCCGGCCCATCTGACGAACGAGGACTGGATCCTCCACAACGGCGCATGGCTGTCGGGCCTCGCGGCGATCTCCGCGCGCCCGCGCGTGAAGGTCAAGGCGATGCTGCGCGGAGAGCCGGTCGCGGCGCACGTCTCGCTCGCGCTCGGCGAGACGTCGATCGACGGCGCCGTGAACGAGCGCGGCGTGCTCGTCGCCGAGCAGCTTCCGCGGCTGAGCGAGGGCACCGTGCGCGTCGCCTGGGAGGAGCTGGCCGTCGAGCTGCCGGTGGCACCGGTCGCCGGCGCGACGCTGGCGGTCGTCGTCGACTTCGCCGACGCGCTCGAGCTGACGCTGGCGGGCGGCAGCGGCGAGGAGCTGATCGCGGCTGTCGCCAACCGCGGCCGCGACGCGAGCAGCGTGCACGTGTCGCTGTGTGCGTCCGGCGTCGTGCTGGAGCGCGACGAGCTGGAGCTGGAGCTGGCGCCCGGCGAGGTGCTCCCGGTGCGTGTGGGGTGCCGGCTCGACGGCGCGCAGCCGCGCGCCGCGTGGGTGCGGGCAGTCGCGCGCAGCGCGTGGTCCGAGCAGACGGCCGAGACATGGTGGATCTAGGAGGAGGCGCAGTGACCGACGAGCCGACCAACTCCCGCTTCGCGGGCGACGCGCGCCGCGCCACGGCGCTGCCGCTCGGCGGCGTCGGCGCGGGCCACGTCGCGCTGCACGGCGACGGCTCGCTGCGCCAGTGGCAGCTCCACGGCCGGCCGAATCACACCGCGTTCGCGCCCGGCGCGCTGTTCGCCGTGCGCGCCTGCTGCATCGAGCCGCCGGCCGACGTGCGCCGGGTCCTGCAGACCGCGCCGCCGCCGGCTGCCGCAGACCCCGCGCCGTGCGTGGACGACGACCACGTTCCGGACGGGCTGACCGATCCGCTCGCCGTCTGGCCGCCGATGGCGAGCAGCGCGCTGTCGGTCGCCTACCCGTTCGCGCGCGTGGCGTTCGACGACCCCGAGCTTCCGCTGGCGGTCGAGCTGGAGGCGCACACGCCGTTCGTCCCGTTGGACGACGCCGACAGCGGCCTGCCGCTCGTCGTCTTCAGTGCGCGGTTGCGCAACAGCGGCACGGAGCAGCTGCACGGCTGGCTGCTCGCGACGCTGCCGAACCTGATCGGCTGGGACGGGCTGACGGAGTTCCGCGACGGGCGCTGCAGCGTGCTCGGCGGCAACGTCAACCGGATCGTGCGCGATGGCGAGCGGACCGCGGTCGTGATGGACAACCCGTCGCTCGCGGAGGACGACCCGCGCTTCGGCGAGATGGCGCTGTCCTCGACGGCGCCGTGCGTCCCGCTGCCGCGCTTCGCCGATGTCGCCGACGCGCTGCGCATCGCGCAGACGCTGAAGCTGCTCGCGCCGAGCCAGCGGGGCGACTTCTCGCCGGAGGCGGTGCGCGCGGCGGTGCGCGACCACCAGCCGCCGCCGGGGCCGGTCGGCGCGAGCCCGGCCGGGACGACCTGGGGCGGCGGGCTCGCGCTGCCGTTCGCGCTGGCGCCCGGGGAGGAGACGACGATCGAGGTCGTGCACGCCTGGTGGTTGCCGAACCGGCTCGCGGACTTCGACCAGTTCGGCCCCGAGCGCGGCCTGAACCGCCACCGGCTGTGGCTCGGCAACGCCTACGCCGAGCGGCACCGCGGCGTGCTGCAAGTGCTCGGCCACCACGCGCGCGAACGCGACGAGCTGCTGGCGGCGTCGCGTGCGTGGGCGCAGTCGACCGCGACGGCCACGCTGCCGCAGCCGGTGCGGGAGCTGCTCGACGTGCAGGCGTCGCTGATCCGGTCGCCGACGCTGATGGTCACCGGCGACGGCCGCTGCTACGGCTTCGAGGGCGGCCTCGGCGCGTCGACGACGAACTGGAACGGCGACTGGGGCGGCTCCTGCCCGCTCACGTGCACGCACGTCTACAACTACGAGCAGGCGCTCTCGCGGCTGTTCCCCCGCTTGGCGCGGACGATGCGCGAGGTCGAGCTCGACCACGTCCTCGGCGACGACGGCTCGCTGCCGCACCGCGTCGTGCTGCCGCTGTGGCTGCCCCAGCTGCACGGGGTCGCGATCGGCGGGCCGGCTGCGCCGGCGCTCGACGGGATGCTCGGCGCGGTCCTGAAGACCTATCGCGAGGCGCGGCAGGGCGGCGGCGAAGCGTGGCTCGCCGACCGCTGGGACGCGCTGGTGCGGCTGATGGACCACGTCGACCGCACCTGGAACAGCGCGGGCGACGGCGTGCTGCGCGGCGAGCAGCCGTGCACGTACGACATCGCACTGCACGGACCGAATCTGCTCATCGGCGGCCTCTGGCTGGCGGCGCTGCGGTCGATGGAGGAGATCGCGCTGCGGCTCGGGGTCGCCGGCGCGGCCGGCTACCGCGTCCGCTTCGAGCAGGCGCGCGGCGGCTACGAGAAGCTGTTCAACGGCGAGTACTACGCGCAGCCGGTGACCGGCGAGCCGCACGACTTCGGCGACGGCTGCCTGTCGGACCAGCTGCTGGGCCAGTGGTGGGCGCACCAGCTGGAGCTCGGGCACCTGCTCGACCCCGAGCGCGTCCGCAGCGCGTTGCGCGCGATCGTCGCCCACAATCTGCGAGAGGGCTTCGGCGCGCGCGTCGCGGACGAGCAGCCGCCCGGCCACCGGGTCTTCGCCGACGGCGAGGACAGCGGGCTCGTCGTCTGCTCGTGGCCGCGCGGCGGCCGGCCGGACGTCCCGCTGCGGTACTGCGACGAGGTCTGGAGCGGCGTCGAGTACGCCGTCGCCGCGCACTGCATCGACGAGGGGCTGGAGGACGAGGGGCTGGCGCTGGTCGAGGCGGTTCGCCGCCGGCACGACGGCACGCGGCGCAACCCCTACAACGAGATCGAGTGCGGCGACCACTACGCCCGCGCGATGTCCGGCTGGTCTGTGCTGGAGGCGCTGACCGGCTTCCGCTACGACGCGCTCGCCCGCCGCATCGCCCTGCGCGGCCGCGCAGGGCGCTTCCCGTTCGTCGCCGGAACCGCCTGGGGCACGATCGCGGTCGGCGACGCGGGAGACGTCGAGCTGACGGTCTCGCGCGGCGAGCTGGAGCTGGACGTCGTCGCGGTCACCGACGGCACGGGGTCAGAGCGCACGCACGCTGTCGGCCGCCGCATCGGCGCCGGCCGGTCGCTGGCGCTCGGAGAGCCGGGCGGCGCGCCTACGGACGGGCGCGCATGAACTGCGTGTGGCCGGGCGCGCCCGGGATCAGGCGGCCGTCCTCGTCCCAGTCCTCCCAGCCGCTGAACGCCATCGGCTCGGTCGCCTCGATCGTCCTCAGCCGCTCGACGAGCGCGGCCTCGTGTCCGGCAAGCCGCGCCCGCACGGCGTCGGCGTCGGAGTAGAGGACGCCGGACTCGACGCCGAACGCCACGAACGGCGGCAGCACCGCGTAGCCGACGAAGTACAACGAGAAGCACATCGGCCACAGCAGCAGGTCGATGTCGCCGTTGCGGCCGTTGTACGCGAACGTCTCCTGCGGCCCGCCGGTCGTCACCGACAGCAGCGCGCGGCGGCCACGGTAGCGCCCGCGGTCGTAGCGCATCCTGCTCGTGTAGGTCCCGCCGTACGTGAGGACGCGGTCCAGCCAGCCCTTCAGGATCGCCGGCGGCTGGTACCACCACATCGGGTACTGGAGCACGAGAAGGTCGGCGCGGTCGAGCTTGTCGATCTCCGCCTGCACGTCGTCCGGCGCCCGTCCCGCGTCGGCGGCGTGGCGCTGCTCGGTCTGGGGCCGGAAGCAGTCCGGGTCGTGGCGGACGGCGTAGTGCTCCGGCGCTTCGAGCGGATCGAAGCCGGTCGCGTAGAGGTCCGACGTCTCGACCTCGTAGCCGCGCTCCACGAGCGTGCGTGCGGTCAGCCGCGCGAGGTGGGCGTTGAACGACGCGTCCGGCTCGGGGTGCGCGAGGACGACGACGGCGCGTGGCGTCACGTCGCTCACGCCGCTTCGCGCTCCGGAACGACCGGAAAGCTCGAGACGGGGAAGCGCTCGACCTGCGGCGAGCGCTGCTGCGCGAGCACGCCGCCGTCGACCACGAGCTTGGCGCCCGTCACGTACGCCGCGTCGTCGGATGCGAGGAAGACGGCGGGACCGGCGAGGTCCTCGGGCAGGCCGGCGCGCTGGAGCGGCACCGTCGCGTCGGTGGCGTCGAGCAGCTCCTGCGGCACGTCGGTGCGGTTCGGTGCGATCAGCCCGGGGACGAGCGTGACGACGCGGATGCCGTACGGCGCGAGGTCGAGCGCGAGCGCCCGCGCGAGCGCCTCGATCCCGCCCTTGGACGCGTCGTAGGGCACCATCCCGCGATGTGACTTCGTCGCGCCGCCGCTCGACGTCGCGATGATCACGCCGGAGCGCTTGGGCGCCATGATGCGCGCGGCCCGCAGCGAGCAGAGGAAGTGGCCCTTGAGGTTGACGTCGATCATGCGGTCCCACCATGCCTCGTCGGCCTCCAGCACGTGGCGGATCGCATCGGCCGTGTAGGCGGCGTTGTTGACCATGATGTCGACGTCGTCGAACGTCTCGAGCGTCCTGTCGAAGAGCCGGTCGACCTCGTCGCTGCTGGCGACGTCGGTCGGGACGGCAAGCGCATCGTAGCCCTCGGACGCGATCGCGTCCGCGGCGGCTTCCACGCGCTCGGCGTTGATGTCGGCGAGCACCACCTTGGCGCCCTCCCGCGCGTAGCGGCGCGCGATCGCCAACCCGATCCCCTGGCCCGCCCCGGTGATGATCGCGACCTTGCCCTCGAGCTTCTGGCTCTCCGTGCTCATCTCTTGCTTCCTCTGCTTGCGGTGGTCATGACCGGCGGCGGGAAGCCGCCGGCGCGGTGCAGCTGGCCCGGCAGGTCCGTGCCGAGAACGCCCTCGAGCCAGATCGAGACCTCGATCAGCGCGTCGAGGTCGATCCCGGTCGAGACCCCTTCGCCGTGCAGCAGGTACACGAGGTCCTCGGTCGCGATGTTGCCGGTCGCGCCGGGTGAGAATGGGCAGCCGCCGAGCCCGCCGATCGAGGCGTCCAGCAGCTGCGCGCCCGCTTCGAGCGCGGCGTACGCGTTCGCGTAGCCGGTGTTGCGCGTGTTGTGCAGGTGCACGCCGACGCGCCCGCCGCATGCGCGTCCGCCGGCCACCAGCCGGCGGACCTGCGCCGGCACGCCGACGCCGATCGTGTCGGCGAAGACGACCTCGTCGGCGCCGCCGTCGATCACGCGGGCGGCGTAGTCGAGCACGACGCCCGGGTCGACGACGCCCTCGAACGGGCATCCGAACGCCGCCGCGATCGTGACGCTGGCGCTGCGCCCGTCCGCGTGCGCGCGCTCGACGATCGCGAGCGCGGCCGCGCACGACTGCGCGGGGGAGGCGTTCTGGTTGCGGCGGTTGAGCTCCTCGCTCGCGGCGAACGCGACGTGCACCTCGTCGAGGTCCGCGGCGGCGAGCCGCTCGTAGCCGCGCTCGTTGAGCACGAGCGCGGCGCGGCGGAGGCCGGGCGAGCGGGCGAGGCCCTTCGCCACCTCGTCGGCGCCTGCCATCGCCGGGACGCGCCGCTCGTTCACGAACGAGGTCGTCTCCAGCCGCGGCACGCCGGTGCGGGAGAGGCGCTCGACCAGCTCGATGCGGTCACGAACGCCGAGGAGCGTCGGATGGTTCTGGAGCCCGTCGCGCGGGCCGACCTCGCAGATCTCGACGCCGGCGGGTTGTTGGAAATCGTTGGACGTAGGCTTCATTCGTATGGTATGACCATACGCATGCAGCTTTCTGATGTCAAACCAACACCCGGCCCGCTCGCCGGCCTGCGCGTGCTCGAACTGGGGCAGCTCCTCGCGGGTCCGTACGCCGGGCGCCTGCTCGCCGAGATGGGCGCCGAGGTCCTGAAGATCGAGGCTCCGGAGCGCCCCGACCCGCTGCGCGAGTGGGGGCACGCCCGTTACAGGGGCCGCTCGCTGTGGTGGCCGGTCCAGTCGCGCAACAAGAAGTTCGTCACGCTCAACCTGCGTGAGCACCGCGGGCAGGAGCTGATGCTGGAGCTGGTGCAGCAGAGCGACGTCGTGCTCGAGAACTTCCGTCCCGGAACGCTCGAGCGCTGGAACCTCGGATACGAGCAGCTGGCCGCCGTCAACCCGGGGGTCGTCCTCTGCCGCGTCTCGGGCTACGGCCAGACCGGTCCCTACGCCGGCCGCCCGGGCTACGCGTCGGTCGCCGAGGCGATGGGCGGCCTGCGCTACATCTCCGGCTTCCCCGGCGAGGCGCCGCCGCGCTCGGCGATCTCGCTCGGCGACTCGCTCGCCGGCATCTTCGCCGCGTACGGGATCCTGCTCGCGCTGTACGAGCGCCAGGCGCGCGGCGACGGGATCGGTCAGGTGGTCGACGTCTCGCTGGTCGAGGCGTGCTTCGCGTTGATGGAGGGCGCCCTTCCGGAGTACGACCGGCTCGGGATCGTGCGCGAGCCGAACGGGACGAGCCTCAAGGGCGTCGCGCCGTCGAACATCTTCCGCACCCGCGACGGCAAGTGGATGATCATCGCCGCCAACCAGGACACGCTCTTCCGCCGGCTGGCGGACGCGATGGGGCGGCCGGAGCTGGCGACCGACGAGCGCTTCGACACGCACCTCGCGCGCGGCGCCAACCAGGAGGAGCTCGACGGGATCATCGCGGACTGGGCGGAGGACTACGACGCCGCGGCGCTCGACGCGCTGCTCGACGACGGCGGCGTCGTCTGCGGCCCGGTCTACAGCATCGCCGACATCGCCGCGGATCCGCAGTTCGCCGCGCGCGACATGCTCCTGCGCCACGACGACCCGGAGTTCGGCGAGTACGTCGGACCGGGCGTCGTGCCGAAGCTGTCGCGCACCCCCGGCGGCGTGCGCTGGTCCGCGTCATGGGAGCACGGCGAGCACAACGACGAGGTGTACGGGGGGCTGCTCGGCCTCGCGGCCGGCGTGCGCGGCGAGCTGCGTCGCGAGGGGGTGATCTGAGCGCGAACGTCAGGCCGAGCGCTCGTGACCCAGCAGCCTCGACAGCTCGTCGGCGGCGTCGCCGACGAGCTGGATCAGGCTCGCCCGCTGCGCGGGCTGGTAGCGGACGCTCGGGATCGCGATCGTGAGGCTGCCGATCACGCCGCGGCCGCGCTGGAAGACCGGCGCGGCGATGCCGACGGAGTCGGCGAGCAGCTCGCCTCTGGTCAGGTCGTGACCGCGGGCGCGCACCTTGCGCAGCTCCTTCGCGAACTCCGCCGGATCTCCGAGCTGCTGCCCGCCGACCGGCGACGGCTGCGGATCCGCGAGCACCGCCTGCAGCTCGTCGTCGGGCAGCTCGGCCAGGATCACGCGACCCGAGCTGCCCCATGTCGGCGGCAGCGGCACGTTGCCGGCGACCTCGAAGCGCAGGGGGTGGTGGGACTGCACCTGCTCGACGAACATCGTCTTGCGGGTGTCGGGGTCGTAGACGGCGAGCAGGCAGGTCTCGCCACAGGCCGCGACGACCCGCTCCATGATCGGCAGCGCGAGCGACGCGGTGCTGCTGCGAGCGACGATCAGCGCTGCCAGGCGATGCAGCTCCGGTCCGACGCGATAGGTGCGCGCGACCGGGTCCGACTCGACGATCCCGTCGCGCTTCAGCAGCTGCAGCAGCCGGTGGACGGTGCTCGACGGCAGGTCCATCTGCGCTGTCAGCTGGCCCACGGACACGGCGTCGTCCGTCTGCGCGATGCACTGGATCAGGCGCACCGTGCGCGCCACCGTGCCCTGCGCCGCCGCCGGCGCGTCTGATGTCTGCCTGGTTGACATCTGTCGAGGGCGAAGACTACTATGCCCAATCAACGGGATGCGATCCCGCTCAGCGGGATAGCAATGACGCAACGGCCGGAGGGAACGCAGAAATGTCACCTGAGCGCTATGAACGACTGCTGGCGCCGCTCGAGCTCAAGCCCGGCCTCACGCTGCGCAACCGCATCGTCATGACGGGCCACACCGACGTGCTCGCGGCGAACCGGGCGCCGTCGGAGCGGCAGACGGCGTACCTGGCGCGGCGCGCCGAGGGCGGCGTCGGGCTCCTCATCACCGGCGGCGCCGGCGTGCACCCGACCAGCGGCGCGTTCGAGGAGATGCCGGACCCGAACCCCAGCGACCCGGCGGTGCTCGATCTCTTCGCGCACCAGGTCGAGGCGATCAAGGCGCACGGCAGCGTCGTGATCGGTCAGCTCTACCACTGCGGCGGGCAGTCCGCGACCGACTACTTCACCGAGCTGCCGATGTGGGCGCCGTCCGAAGGCCGCGGGATGCTCTCCGACCTGATCGCGCATGCGATGACGCAGCGCGAGATCGCCGAGGTCGTCGAGTCGTTCGTGTCGGGCGCGGTCAACTACCAGCGCGCCGGCTTCGACGGCGTCGAGATCCACGGGAGCCACGGCTACCTGATCCAGCAGTTCATCTCGCCGCTGACGAACCGGCGCACCGACGAGTACGGGGGGTCGCTGGCGAACCGGCTGCGCTTCGCGATCGAGATCCTCGCGGCGGTGCGAGCCGCGACGGGCCCGGACTTCGTCGTCGGCTACCGCCATTGCGCGGTCGAGCGGATGCCCGGCGGCTTCGGTCTCGACGAGGCCGTCGAGGTCGCGCGCCGGCTCGACGCGACGGGCCTGATCGACTACCTCTCGGTCAGCAACGGCACGCACGAGTCCTACGAGGAGCTGATCCCGTCCGTCTACGTGCCGCAGGGCAAGCCGGCCGGCTACTCGGAGCGGATCACGGCGCAGGTCGACGTCCCCGTGATCACGGTCGGGCGGATCAACCACCCGCGCATCGGCGAGGAGCTGCTCGCGTCCGGCGCGGCCGACCTGGTCGGCATGCTGCGCGCGCTGATCGCCGACCCCGACTTGCCCAAGCGGATCGAGGCCGGCGACCTGCACGGGACGCGGCCGTGCATCGGGCTCAACGTCTGCGCCACGCGCATCCACCTCAACGTCCCGCTGCGCTGCGGCGTGAACCCGCGCGCCGCGCTGGAGGACCTGCCCGAGCCCGACGTCCCCGGCGCCGGTCGGCGGATCGCGATCGTCGGGGGCGGCCCGGCGGGCCTGGAGGCGGCTGTCACCGCGGCGGAGCAGGGCGCCGAGGTGACCCTGTACGAGGGCGGCCAGCGCGTCGGCGGCATGCTGCTGGCCGCCAGCCGCTTCCCGGTCAAGGCAGAGTTCGCCGGGATGGTCGAGTTCTACGAGGAGCGGATCGCGGAGGCGGGCGTCGACGTGCGGCTGCGCGCCGAGGTCGACGCGCTCGAGCCGCTGCTCGACGAGCACGACGCCGTCGTGGTCGCGACCGGCGCCCGGCGTGACGCCAGCCCCTGGCACGACCGCTCGCTCGAGCCCGACCTGCCGTACGACGGGCCGCTCTACCGCGGCAGCCTTGCCGAGCTGGCGGCGCACGACGTCCGCGGCCGCCGCATCGTGCTCGTGCACAGCGAGCGCAACGACCACGCCGCGCTGACGCTGGCGCATCATCTGCTGACGGCCGGCGCGGACCTCCGCATCGTCTCCAGCTTCGGGTCGCTGACGGCGGCGATGGACCAGCCGTTCGAGCACTTCTTCAGCAAGCTGCTGGCCGCGCACGGCACGCCCGTCTACGCGCCGGCGGCGGTGCTGCCGTCGAGCGGCAACCGCGTCGTGATCGACCACTGGGGGCTGCGTGAGCGGATCGAGCTGGACGACGTCGACTGGGTCGTCAGCTCGGGCCGCCGGCGCACGAGCCTGCCCGCCGACGCGCGCGCCCTGTTCGACGCCGGACGGCCGGTCCAGATGATCGGCGACTGCGTCGCGCCGCGCGGGCTCGAACAGGCGATCCGGGAGGGCCGCGGGGCGGCGCTCGAAGCGATCGCCGCGGTCGCGGTGCCCGCCAATGCCTGACGCGGCCGCCTGGCGGGCGAAGTTCGCGACGATCGTCCCGTCGACGAACACCGTCGTCGAGCACGACTACAACGACATCCGGCCCGCGGGGATCACGTTCCACGCGGGGCGGATGCACATCGCCGACGGGTCGCTCGGCTCCGACGACGACTTCGAGGCGCTGCTGGAGCAGATCCGCGCCTCGCTCGGCGTGGCGATCCGCGACGTGCTCACGTGCGAGCCCGACTACATGGTCATGGGCATGTCCGCCGAGACGTTCTGGGGCGGCACGGCAGGCAACGAGCGCTTCGAGCGGCGCGTGCGGGAGGCGACCGGGCTCGACGTCACGACCGGCGCGACGGCCTGCCGCGAGGCGCTGCGGCGGTTCGGTGCGGAGCGGATCGCGGTGATCTCCCCGTACCAGCCGATCGCCGACGAGAACGTCACGCGCTTCTTCGAGGAGTCCGGCTTCCGCGTGCACGCGTTCAAGGGTCTGCGCTGCCCGTCGGCGACCGCGATCGCGCACGTCAGCGAGCGCGAGCTGGTCGACGTGCTGCGGGAGCTCGACGACCCGCGCGTCGACGCGATCGTCCAGGTCGGCACGAACCTGTCGATGGTGCGTCTCGCGGACGAGGCCGAGCGCTGGCTCGGCAAGCGCGTCCTGGCGATCAACGCGGCGACGATGTGGCACGCGCTGCGGGCGAACGGCTACGACGACTCGTTCCGCCGCTTCGGCTCGCTGCTGCGGGAGTTCTGACGATGCGGCCCGGACTGCTGGTCGTCGACCTGAGTCTGGGCTTCACCGAGCGCGCGTCGCCGCTGGCATGCGACGCGGAGGACGCGGTGCGCGCGAGCGCGCAGTTGCTCGACCGCGCTCGCGCCGCCGGCGCGCCGGTCCTCTTCACGACGGTCGCATACGGCGAGGACGATCTCGCGACCGCGGCGACGTTCATGGAGAAGGTGCCGGGGCTGCGGGCGCTCCGGCTCGGTGACCGCCTGACCGAGATCGACCCGCGGCTGGCGCCGGCCCCCGGCGAGCCGGTGCTGCGGAAGCTGTTCGCTTCGGCGTTCTTCGGCACCGGCCTCGCAGCGCGGCTGCGTGCGGCGGACGTCGACACGCTGCTCGTCACGGGCGCGTCGACGTCCGGGTGCGTGCGCGCCAGCGCCGTCGACGCGCTCCAGCACGGCTTCCGGCCGCTGGTCGTGCGCGACGCCGTGGCCGACCGCGACGCCGCCGCGCACATACAGAGCCTGCGCGATCTCGACGCGAAGTACGCCGACGTGATCGCGCTCGAGCGGGCGCTGGAGATCCTTGACCCGCGACGGCACTACACGGGACACCACGAGGAGAGGTGAAGTCCATGAGGAGAGCTCATTGGGTGTTGTTGATCGCGCTGGTAACCGGCGCTGCGCTGCTGACCGCCGGCTGCGGCGGAAGCAGCAGCAGCGGCGGGAAGGACGGCTCGCTCGATCTCGTGATCGGCGACTCCGCACCGCTCAGCGGCGATCTCGCCGACTTCGGCCCGCCGACGCAGAAGGCCGCCGATCTGGCGATGGCGCAGATCGACGCGGCGATCGAGAGAGCGGGCGTCGACCACAACGTGTCGCTCGTCCACGAGGACAACTGCGGCGGCTCGGACCAGCAGTGCGCCGTGCAGGCGACGCGCAAGCTCGCCACGTCGGACAAGTCGACCTGCATCGCCGGACCGTGGGCGTCCTCTGACGTCGTCCCGGCGGCGGAGTCGGTCGCGATCCCGGAGGAGGTCGTGCTGATGCTGCCGGCGTCGACGGGCGCCGCGATCACGGACCTGAAGGACGGGCCCGGCTTCGTCAACCGCACGGCCTACCGCGACTCGTTCCAGGGCTCGGCGCTCGCCAACTACGTCGCCAAGGCGCTCGGCGGCGCCGCCGGCAAGACGGTCAACATCGGCGCGCGCAACGACGCGTATGGCACGGGCCTCGCCGAGACGTTCCAGGCCGCGTGGGAGAAGCTCGGCGGCAAGGTCGGCGAGAAGGTCGTCTACGACGTCGATCTGGCGTCCTACGACACCGAGGCCGAGCGGATCACGTCCGGCGACCCGGACGGCACGGTCATCCTCGACTTCCCCGAGACCTACAACAAGGTCGGGCCCGCGCTGGCACGGACGGGGAAGCTCGACGTCGCGACGACGTTCATGCCCGACGGGATGAGCGCGCCCGCCGTCATCAAGAGCGCCGGCGCGAACGCGACGGTCGGCATCCGCGGGACGGTCCCGGGCCTGCCGAAGGGCGACCCGGGCTACGTCGCCTTCGACAAGGCCTACAGAGCGGCGGCTCCGAAGGACGTCGCCCGGCAGGCCTACGACGCGCAGGCGTTCGACTCAGTGATGCTCTGCTACCTGGCGGCGGCGGCCGCCAGATCGAGCGACGGCCCGGACATCGCGGAGCACATCCGCGCGGTCAGCGGCCCGCCCGGCAAGAAGTACGGCTGGCTCGACCTCGCCGAGGCGATCGAGGCGCTGCAGCGCGGCGAGGAGATCGACTACCAGGGCGTCTCCGGCCCGATCGACCTCGACGACAACGGCGACCCGTCCGCCGGCATATTCGACATCTTCCGGTTCGAGCGTGACGGAACCATGGAGATCGTCGACCAGATCCCGGTGGAGGCGCCGAGCTGACGACGCGGCCCCGCCCGTCCCGGAAGCATCGAGAGCCCGGCGTGAGCCGGGCTCTCTTGCGTCGTGATGCGCCGCGCGGGGCGCCGCTCGCGCTCAGCTCAAGCAGCGGCCGCGGCCGCGCCGCCGAGGTACAGCTCGGCGACCTTGGGGTCGTCGAGCAGGTCGCGCCCGCGACCCTCGAAGCGCTCCTTGCCGAGGTCGAGCACGTAGCCGCGATGCGACGCGGCGAGCGCGCGGCGCGCGTTCTGCTCGACCATCAGGATCGTCACGCCCGCGCGGTTGACCGCCTCGGTCTTCTCGAAGATCGCCTCGACGAACGCCGGCGCGAGGCCGGCGGACGGCTCGTCGAGCAGGATCAGCCGCGGCTCGGGCATCAGCGCCTTCGCCATCGCCACCATCTGGCGCTCGCCGCCGCTCATCGTCCCGGCCGGCTGGTCGCGCCGCTCGCGCAGGCGCGGGAACAGCTCGTACACCCGCTCCTTCTGCGCCGGCATCGTCGTGCGGTCGAGCGCGCCCATCTCGAGGTTCTCCTCGACCGTCAGGCTGCGGAAGACGTTGTCGAGCTGGGGCACGTAGCTGAGGCCGAGCCGCGTGATCAGGTGCGGCTTGCAGCCGCCGATCGACTCGCCGCCGAAGCGGATCTCCCCGGAGCGTGGTCTGAGCAGCCCGAAGATCGTCTTGATCAGCGTCGACTTGCCGGCGCCGTTGGGTCCGACGATCGTCACCATCTCGCCCTCGTGGACGCGGATCGTCGTGCCGTTCAGGATGTTCGCCTCGGGGACGTAGCCGGCGACCAGCTCGTTCGTCTCCAGCAGCAGCGGGGTGGACGGTTCGGCGCCGCCGCTCATGCGATCGCCTTCCGGCCCGCGCCGGCGCCCAGGTAGGCGTCGATCACGGCCGCGTCGGCGCGCACCGCGTGCGGCTCGGCGTCGGCGATCACCCGGCCCTCCGCCATCACAATCACCCGGTCGGCATGGTTCATGACCGCCTCCATGTCGTGCTCGATGAACAGGAACGTGACGCCCTCCTCCCGCCGCAGCCGCTGCATGTGCTCCAGCAGCCGCGCGCCCAGCGTCGGGTTGATCCCGGCGAGCGGCTCGTCGAGCAGCACGAAGCGCGGTTGCGTCATCAAGGCGCGCGCCAGCTCCAGCAGCTTGCGCTGGCCGCCCGAGAGCGTGCCCGCGTAGTCGTGCGCGAGCCGCGTGAGGCTGAAGATCTCGAGCAGCTCGAGCGCCTGCGCGTGCACCTCGCGCTCGCGCCGGCGCCACGCGAACGGGCGCAGAAGCGTCCCGCTGAGGCGCTCGCCGGGCTGATTGGGCGCGGCGAGCATCATGTTGTCGAGCACCGACATCGCGGTCAGCGCCTTCGTCAGCTGGAAGGTCCGGATCATGCCCAGCCGCGCGATCACGTGGGGCGGGCGCCCGTGGATGTCGCGCCCGTCGAACGCGGTGCGCCCGCGATCGGGGCGGTAGAAGCCGGTGATCAGGTTGAAGAACGTCGTCTTGCCGGCGCCGTTGGGGCCGATCAACGCGGTGATCGACGCCTCGCGCACGTCCATCGTCGCGCCGGTGACCGCCCGGATTCCGCCGAAGCTCTTGACGACGTCCTCCGCCTCGAAGATCGCGCGCTCAGTCACCGATCATCATCTCCCGCTTGTTGCCGAACAGACCCTGCGGCCGGAACGCCATCAGCCCGATCAGGAGCAGGCCGAGGACGATGAAGCGCAGCGCCGCGACCTGCGTCTCGGTGATCGGCAGCTCGACGAACCGCAGCCCTTCCAGCACCGTGAACAGCAGCACCGCGCCGACGGCGGCGCCGTAGTAGTTGGCGAGCCCGCCGAGCACGAGGATCGCGAAGCCGAGGAAGGTGAGCGTCGGCTGGAACGCGTCCGGCACGACGAACTTCAGGTTGAGCGCGACGAGGAAGCCGGCGATCGCGCCGATCGTCGCCGACAGCGCGAGCGACTGGAGCTTGTACGCGAAGGCGTTCTTGCCGAGCGCGCGGGCCGCGTCCTCGTCCTCGCGCACGGCGCGCAGGACGCGTCCCCACGGCGTCTTCTGCAGCTGCGTCAAGCCGATCGTGAGCACGATCACCAGCGCCCAGGTGACGAGGAACAGCGGGAACAGGCCCGGGACGTCGGTCCAGCCGAGGCTGACGATGAAGTCCTCGATCGAGCGCGAGAGCGCGTCCCAGTCGGCGGAGAAGCCGCCGATGCCCTGGGCGCCGCCCGTCAGGTCGCGTGCGTTGGAGGCGACGAGCCGGACCGCCTCGGCCGCGGCGATCGTGACGATCGCGAAGTAGTCGGCGCGCAGCCGCAGCGAGGAGAGGCCGACGAGCAGCGCGAACGCGACCGTCGCGAGCACGGCGATCGGCAGCGCGAGCCAGAAGCTCATGTCGTGGTCGGCGACGAGGATCGCCATCGCGTAGGCGCCGATCGCCATGAAGCCTGCCTGGCCGAAGTTCAGGATGCCGGTGAAGCCGACGTTGAGCTGCAGGCCGAGCGCCACGATCGCGTAGATCCCGGCGAGCACGCCGACGCTCGTCCAGAACTCGATGTTGGCGAAGGCGTCGAACGTGACTGCAAAGGGGGGACTCATGAGCAGCTCCTTCATACGGTCCGCGCGCGGCCGAAGATGCCTTCGGGCCGGATCACGAGGACGACGATCAGGACGACGAAGCCGACGATCAGCTTGAGGCCGTCGGGGAGCACCAGCGTCGACCACTCGATCACGAGCCCGAGCACCAGGCCTGCGGTGAGCGCGCCGAACGCGTTGCCGATCCCGCCGAGCACGACGGCGGCGAAGATCGGCAGCAGCAGCTCGAAGCCGAGCTCCGGCTGGAGTTGCGTGACGGCCCCGGCGAAGACGCCGGCCAGGCCCGCCAGGGCGCCGGCGAAGATCCAGGTCCACATGATCACGCGCGAGGTGTCGATCCCGGACGTCTCGGCGAGGTCGCGGCTGTCGGACAGCGCCCGCATCCGCTTGCCGAGCAGCGTGCGCTTCAGCATCAGGCCGGTGGCGAGCAGCGCGGCGACGCCGACGAGCAGCACGATCAGCTGCGTGCGGCCGATCCGCAGGCCGAGGAACGACACGGCGGCGGAGCTGTCGACGCGCAGCTGGCGCAGCTCGGTGCCCCAGGCGAACTGGATCCCGTAGCGGATCACGAAGGCGAGGCCGATCGCCATGATCAGGAGCTGCAGCATGCCGGCGCCGCGGGCGCGCATCGGCGCCCACATTGCGCGCTCCAGCGCGACGCTGAACGCCGCGGTCACGACGATCGCCACGACGACCCCCGCGACGAGCGGCAGTCCCCACGAGACGTTGACGACGTACGCGACGTAGGCGCCGAGCGTGAGCAGGTCGCCGTGGGCGAAGTTGACGAGTCGCAGGATTCCGTAGACGAGCGTCAGCCCGACCGCGCCGAGCGCGTAGATCGCGCCGAGCGAGAGGCCGTTGAGCCCGCGCTGGGCGACGTCATGCAGGCCGTAGTCGAGAATCAGGACCGCGGCGACGTTGCCGACCACCGTCGCGGCGATGGCGGCGGGTCGACCGTCGAGTGAGACGACCGTGGCGATCGTGACGGCGACGATCGTCGCCAGCGCCAGCCATCCGACGGCTGCGTCGGGCTGTTTGTCGAGCGCGACCAGCAGCGCGTCGACGAGGACGATCCCGGCACCGGCGCGTATCGCGCGCGGCGCCGTCGCGAACCAGTTCGCGCTGCGGGCCGGCCATTCGGACAGAGCCCATGCCGGCGGCATCACACGCGTTCTTTCCATGCTCTCCCCGTCGATCGACATGCGTATGGTCTTACCATACCGATGAGTGCTATGCTTGGGAAGTGCCTACGAAGACTGATTCCCACAGCGCGCTCGATGAGGACCGGGGCGAGCGCGCGCAGACGCTGTTCTCCAGCGCGCGGCGGGTGCGATCGTTCGACGACGTGACCGAGCAGATCCGCGACGCGATCCTGTCCGGCGAGGTGGCGCAGGGCGAGCGACTCCCGAGCGAGCGCGAGCTGTGTCAGACGTTCGGCGTCAGCCGAGCGACGCTGCGCGAGGCGCTGCGCTCGCTCGAAGCGCTCGGGCTCCTCGCGATCCGGCCGGGCAAGACCGGCGGCGCGTTCGCCGTGCGACCGTCGGAGTCGACGCTGGGCGATGCGCTCTCGGCGCTGGTCCACATGCGCGGCGCGAGCGCGCAGGATCTTGCCGAGTTCCGCGTCGACTTCGACGGCTGGAACGCCTGGTGGGCCGCGCACCGCGCGGGGCCCGACGACGTCGCGGTGATGAAGGGGCTCGTGCGCGACGCGCGCGAGGCGGTCAAGAGCATCGACCAGGATCTCTCGACCATCGCCGACATCGACTCGCGCTGGCACCAGGCGGTCGCGCGCGCGACGCAGAACAGACTGCGTGTCGGGATCTCGCTGGGGCTGCACGAGCCGATCGGCAGACTGGTCGACGAGCTGCAGCCGGCCGACAGACGCTACGCACGCTCGATCCCGACGGCGCTGGCGAAGGTCACGAAGGCGATCGAGGCGAGAGACGCGGAGGCGGCGCGCGCCGCGATGTGGGCGCACATCGACGAGTGGAACCTGCTCAACCCGCAGGTCGAGCCGAGTCCTGACCGCACGACGACGACGCGCAAGCGCGCGGGGAGATGACGATGCGTCCACTCGACGAGGAGCGCGCCGACGTCGTGATCATCGGTGGCGGCGGGATCGGGGCGAGCGCCGCCTACCACCTCACCGAGATGGGCGTGACCGACGTCGCGCTGGTCGAGCGCGACGTGCTGGCCGCCGGCTCGACCAGCAAGTCGCTCGGCGGCATCCGGCTGCAGTTCGGCGACGAGCTGAACGTGCGGATCACGCGTCGCTCGCTCGACGCGTTCGAGCGCTTCGACGAGGTCGTCGCGAACGGCGGCCTCGACGTAGACATCGACCTGCGGCAGATGGGCTACCTGATCCTGCTCGACTCCGAGGACGACCTCGAGGTCTTTCGCGGGGCGCTCGCGATGCAGCAGTCGCTCGGCGTGCCCTCGCGCGAGGTGTCGGTCGACGAGGTGCGGGCGATGATGCCCGCGCTCGACACGGAGGGGGTGCTGGCGGCCACCTACTGTCCGCTCGACGGTCGCGCGGTGCCTGAGGCGGTGGTGCAGGGCTACGTGTCGGCTGCGGCCGGGCGCGGTGCCCGCGTGCGCCAGGGTCGCGCGGTGACGGGCATCCGCCGCACGGAGAGCGGCGCGATCTGCGGCGTCGAGACGACGAAGGGCACGATCCACACCGACACGGTGATCTGCGCCGCCGGCGTGTGGTCGAAGGAGGTCGCCGCCCACGTCGGCGTGGCGCTGCCGGTCGAGCCGGAGGTCCACTGGGTGTTCTTCTCCAGCAAGGAGGGCGGCGTGCCGTCGGACATCCCCTTCACGATCGACTTCGCCTCCGGCTTCTATCTGACCCGCGAGCACCACGGGATGCTGTTCGGCGGGCGGGCCGCGAAGATCGAGGAGCTGGTGGAGCCGGCGGTGCGGCGGCTGCCGCTGATGGCCGACATCGAAGTGGAGAGCTCGTGGTGGGGTTACTACGACATGAGCCCCGACCACAACGCGATCATCGGCGCGGCGCAGGAGGCCGAGGGGTTCTACTTCGCGACCGGGTTCTCCGGGCACGGCTTCCAGCAGTGCCCGGCCGTCGGCGAGCACCTCGCCGAGCTGATCGTCGGCCGCGAGCCGACGCTCGACATGTCGCCGTTCGGCCTGGAGCGATTCGCCGACGGCGCCGCGCGGTTGGAGCCGTTCTACATCTAGCGCGGCGGCTGCCGCGCGCTGTGCGCGGGCGCGCTGGGCGCTGGGCGCTGGGCGGCGGGCGCGGCAGGCGCGGCATCCGGCGCGCGTTTAATGGTCTTACCATTAGAATCATGGCATGACTCCATTCAAGAAGGTCCATCACATCTGCATCGCCGTGCACGACATCGAGCGCGCGTCGGAGTACTACGAGTCGGTCGGGATCGGGCCGTGGCAGGACTACGGCTCGCTGGCCCAGTACAGCGACCTCGAGGTCCCGGACGTCGACGGCTTCTTCGCGTCGGTGTACCGGACGGCGCAGGTCGGCGACCTCCAGCTCCAGCTCGTCCAGCCCGGCGCGGGGTCGCCGCAGCGGCGCTTCCTCGACGAGCACGGCGAGGGCATCTTCCACATCGGCTTCGAGGTCGGCGACATCGACGAGAGCGAGGCGCAGGCCGCGGCGCTCCGGATGGAGGTCCTGATGCGCGGCCGTCGCCCCGACGGCAGCGGCTTCGCGTACTTCGACACCGCCGACAGAGCCGGCGGCGTCGTGCTCGAGCTGCGCTCGACGAGCGCGCCGGCCTCGTCCTGAGCGGAGCGGCGCACCCTGGAACGAGAAAGCCCCGCTCTCGCGGGGCTTTCTGCCGTCGGGAGATACGTCACACGGCCACAGGGCGGTCCAGGGCCGCTTGCGTTGATGAGTCTCGCGCACGGCGAGTTCGTGTGGTCGCCGGTCCGCTGAATCGACTACGGTCCTGTCATGACCTCGGCCGATGTGATCGACGCGATCGGCAAGCGGCTGGCGAGAGCGGCACCGCCGAACTCGCGCGTGGTGCTGTTCGGTTCGCATGCGCGCGGCACGGCGGATCCGTCATCCGACTACGACGTCCTGGTGATCGAGCCTAACGTTGCGAGTCCGATCAGAGAGTCCGTGCGTCTCCGCGACGCGCTCGACGAGCTTGACGTACCGATCGACGTCGTCGTCATCGACGAGGCGAAGGCCGCACGTCGCGGCGTCGTCAGCGGCACGATGGTCGAGCAGGCGCTGCGCGAGGGGCGGCTGCTTGCCAGCACCTGAGCAGGTCGAAGCGGCTCGGCTGCTGCTGCGCAAGGCCCGGGCAGATCTTGCTGCGGTGCGAGCGCTCGCAGATAGCGAGGGCCAGGACGACGGCGTCATCGGGTTTCATGCGCAGCAGGCGGTGGAGAAGGCGTTCAAGGCGGTGCTCGCCGCCCGCGAGTTCGACGTTCCGCGCACCCACGACATCAGCTTCCTGCTTCGCCAACTCGCCAAGGTGGGCAACGCTGCGCCGGCGCCGTTGACCGATGCGCGCTGGTTGTCGCCGTGGGCGGTGACGACGCGCTACGACGAGGTCGAGGATGAGCCGTTGGACCGCAGTGAGGCGGTCGAGCTGGCGGCCTCGGCCGTGGGCTGGGCATCGACGGTGGTAGACAGACTCCCCTGAGAGCGCAGGAACTTGCCTGAGCGGGGCCGCTGAGCTCCGCGAGATCAACGGGGTTGTCCCACTGCTGCGTGCATCCGTCAGATGCGACGTTCGTATAGATCTCAGGCTCAGCGCCAACCGCCTCAGCTACCACGGCCCGAACAGGCGGACCGACGGCCGCGAAAGGTGCGCTGAAACACACGAGGCGCCGCTCGCGCGGCGCCTCGTGGCGAATCGGGGAGACAGGATTTGAACCTGCGACCGCCCGGCCCCCAGCCGGGTGCGCTACCAGACTGCGCCACTCCCCGTGGCTTACCGCACCGATGATACCCCTGCGGGCGCGGGCGCGGCGGCGCGGGTGCGGGGCGGTGCGCCGGGTCGCCGCGCGTCAGGCGGCGCCGAGGCGGCGGGAGGCGTCGGCGACGGCGTCGTCGAGGGCGCTGCGGACGTCGGTCGCGACCGCTCTGCTGTAGCGCGGGGTGGGTATCGAGACCGACAGCGCGGCGGGGACGCCGCCGGTGGTGTCGCGCACGCCCATCGCGACGCAGCGGAGGCCCAGCAGGGCCTCCTCGTTGTCGAAGCTGCAGCCGCGGCGGCGGATCGTCTCCAGCTCGCGCATCAGCAGGTTGACGTCGGTGATCGTGTGCGGCGTCAACGCGACCAGCTCGACGTCGCTCAGCCGGGCGCGCGCGTCGTCGGGGTCGAGCGCGGCGAGCAGTGCCTTGCCGAGCCCGGCCGCGTGCGCCGGCAACCGCTCGCCGACGGCGGAGGCGAGCTTCATCGGATGCGGAGAGAGCGCGATCTCCAGGTAGAGCACGTCGGTGCCGTCGAGCTGCGCGAGCTGGACGGTCTCGCCGGTCCGCTCGACGAGCTGGGCCATCACCGGCTTCAGCAGTCGGCGCAGCCGCTCGATCCCGTCGTAGGACTGCGCCACCTGCCACAGCCGCAGGCCGAGCCCGTACGTGCCGTCGTCACGATGCTCGAGGTAGCCGCTGAGCGACAGCGTGTGCAGCAGCCCGTGGGCGGAGGACTTCGGCAGCTCGAGCTGTCGCGCGACGTCGGACAGCCTCAGCGGGCCGTGCTTGGCGAGCAGGTCGAGCACGGCGACGACGCGCGCCGCGGTGCGGACGGTCCCGCCGCCGGAACCTGCGCTCACGACTGCACCCGCATCGCGCTGATGACGTCGAGTTTGGCTTTGAAGGCGGTGTAGCCGCTGTCGATCGGGAAGACGCTGCCTGTTACGACGCGGGATTCGTCGGCGCCGAGGTAGACGGCCATTGGTGCGATGTCTTCGGGTGTTGCGATGGGGAGGAGGTGCAGGCGGTCGATGGTGTCATGGGAGGTGGCGTCGGCGAGCCACGCCTGCTGCGGCTCGCTGGAGACGAAGCTTGGGCAGATGGCGTTGACGCGGACGTTGTCGGGTGCCATGCCGGCGGCGAAGGAGCGTGTGAGGGCGGTGACGCCGCCTTTGGCGGCGGTGTAGGCGTCGAGGCCGGCGACGCCGACGAGGGCGTCGGTGGTGGAGACGAGGACGATCGAGCCGGAGCGTTGGGTGATCATTTGGCGGCCGGCGTGTTTGCAGACGTGGTAGGTGCCGGTGAGGAAGAGGTTGATGATGCGGTGCCAGATGTCGTCGTCGAGTTCGGTGAGGCGTGCGTCGTGGTCGTTGACGAGTGGGACGTTCGCGGCGGAGTGGACGAGCACGTCGACGGTGCCGTAGAGCTCGACCGTCTGAGCGACGAGCGTCTCGACGCGGGCGGAGTCGGTCACGTCGACGGTCAGAGCGGACGCGGTTCCGCCGGCTGAGCGGATGTCGGCGGCGACCGTCTCGCCGCGTTCTGCGACGAGTTCGGCGAGCACGACGCGTGCGCCCTCGGCGGCGTAGGCGACGGCGGTCGCGCGGCCGATCCCCGAGCCCGCGCCCGTCACGATCGCGACCTTCCCATCCAGCCGTCCGGCCATCCCGTCCTCCAAGTTCGGATTTACGAACGCTTGTTCAACAATGCGGACAACCGTAGCAACCGGCGCGAGCGCTTGCGCGCCTCCGGAGGTTTCACTATGGTCGTTCAGCATCCTGTATTTGAGTTCGTATTTACGAACATACAGTGAACGTCCGAGAGGGAGAACCAGGCACGACATGCCGAAGATCACGCTGATCGGAGCGGGAAGCGTCGAGTTCACGCGCGTCCTGCTCGGGGACCTGCTGCGCTTCCCCGAGCTCGCGAACGCGCGCATCGCGCTCCACGACATCGACCCCGAACGGCTGGCGACAGCCGAGCAGGTCGCACGCTGGGCCGCCCGCGCGACCGGCGCGTCGCCGGCGATCGAGGTGCACGCGGACCGCCGCGCCGCGCTCGACGGCGCCGACTACGCGATCAACATGATCCAGGTCGGCGGCTACGCCGCGAGCGTCGTCGACTTCGAGGTCCCGACCTCCTACGGCCTGCGCCAGACGGTCGCGGACACGCTCGGGATCGGCGGCATCTTCCGCGCGCTCCGCACGATCCCCGTCATGCAGGCGATCGCCGCCGACATGGCCGAACTGTGCCCGGACGCGTGGCTGCTCAATTACACCAACCCGATGGCGATGCTGTGCTGGGCGCTCGCGCTCGACGCGCCGGACGTGAAGGCGGTCGGGCTCTGCCACTCGGTCTTCCACACGGCTGAGAAGCTCGCCGGCTACGTCGGCGTGCCGCTGGAGGAGGTGACCTACCTCGCGGCGGGCGTCAACCACCAGTCGTTCATGTACCGCTTCGAACGCGACGGCGAGAGCCTCTACCCGCTGCTCGACGAGGCGATCGCGCGCGATCCGCAGCTGCGCCGGACGGTGCGCGTCGAGCTGTACCGCCGCTTCGGCTGGTTCCCGACCGAGTCCAGCGAGCACGGCGCCGAGTACCTGCCGTGGCTGATGCGCAGCGACGCGGCGATCGACCGCTTCCGGATCGAGCAGGGCGTCTGGCTGCGGATGAGCGAGGACAACGAGGCCGACTACGCGCAGATGAAGCGCCAGCTCGCCGACGGCACGCCGCTGGAGCTGGAGCCGAGCCCCGAGTACGCGCCGCAGATCGTCCACTCGATCGAGACCGGCCAGCCGCGCGTCGTCTACGGCACGGTCCCCAACACCGGGCTGATCGACAACCTGCCGGCCGGTGCCGCGGTCGAGGTGCCCTGCGCGGTCGACGGCAGCGGCGTGCACCCGGTCCACGTCGGTGCCCTGCCGGCGCAGTGCGCGGCGCTCAACCGCACCTTCCTCAACGTCTGCGAGCTGGCCGTGCGGGCGGCCGTCGAGCAGCGACCCGAGCACGTCCTGCACGCGGCGATGCTCGACCCCAACGCCGCCGCGACGCTCTCGCTCGACGAGATTGCCGCGCTCTGCGGCGAGCTGGTCCGCGTGCACGGCGAGCGGCTGCCGGCGTGGCTGCGCGAGGCCGACATCTGGAAGCGAGAGGAGCGGTGATGCGACGGTGGATGGCGACGGGCGCGGCGGTCATGCTGAGCGTCCTGGCGGTGCTGAGCGCCGGCTGCGGCGGCGACAGCGCGGGCGGGTCGGGCGACGACGGCGTCGTCGAGATCACCTTCTGGCACGGCCAGACGGAGGAGACGGCGACGGAGCTGAACACGCTGATCGACGAGTTCAACGAGACGCACCCGAGAATCCGCGTCTCCAAGGACGCCGGCGGCGTGCAGGCCGACGACATGCTGACGAAGGTCACCGCCGCCCTGGCGGGCGGCTCCTACCCGGACATCGCGTACATCTTCGGCCCCGACGTCGCCAACGTCGCGCGCAGCCCGAAGGTGCTCGACCTGACCGAGACGGTCAGAGCGCCGGACTGGACCTGGGACGACTTCTACAAGCCCGAGCGCGACGCGGTCACCGTCGACGGGAAGGTGCGCGCCGTCCCGGCCCTGGCCGACGTGCTCGCCGTCATCTACAACAAGAGACTGTTCGCAGACGCTGGCGTGCCCGAGCCCGACGGCACCTGGACGTGGGACGAGTTCCGCGCCACGGCCAAGCAGCTGACCGACCGCGGCAAGGGCGTCTTCGGCACCTCCTGGCCGGGCGTCGGCGGCGAGGACACGGTCTGGCGGCTGTGGCCGATGGTGTGGCAGCTCGGCGGCGAGATCCTCTCGCCCGACGGGACCAGCGTCGGCTTCGACGACGACTCGGGGCTCAGGTCGCTGACGACGATCCACGACCTCGCGGTCACCGACGAGTCGACCTACATCGATCCCGACCCCAGCAGCGACCGCACCGGCCAGCTGTTCCAGAACGGCAAGCTCGCGATGTGGACGGCCGGACCGTGGGCGCTGCTCGACGTCAGAGTCTCCGGCGTCGAGGCCGGCGTCGCGCGGCTGCCCTCCTACGACGGCGAGCCGCTCTCGATCGCTGGCCCGGACAACTACGTCCTGTTCGACAACGGCTCGGCGCGCTCCAGAGCGGCGATCGAGTTCGTCAAGTGGCTGACCGCCGCCGAGCAGGACCTGCGCTACTCGGAGGCGACCGGCCACCTGCCGTTGCGCAAGAGCGCGACGAGACTGCCCGGGTACCCCGCGTTCGCGAGAACGTGGCCGGGCATCCCGGTCTTCGTCGAGAGCCTCGAGACGGCGAAGGTGCGGCCGACGATCGAGGCCTATCCCGAGCTGTCCGACGCGGTCGGCAAGGGGATCGTCTCGGTCCTGCTCGACCGCGCGAGCCCCGCGGACGCGCTGAAGACGATGTCCGAGCAGGCGAACGACGTGCTCGCGTCGGAGTGAGCGGATGGCCACGGTCGCCGCACCTCCCGCCCGCCGCGCGGCGTCCAGGCGCCCGCTGCGGCGGCGCCTGCTCGGCGAGCACCCGGGCGCGTGGGGGTTCATCCTCCCGTCCGTCGTCCTCGTGCTCGGGCTCAACCTGATCCCGATCGCCTGGGCATTCGTGCTGTCGCTGAAGTCCTCCGACCTGCTCACGCCGGGCGAGTGGGTCGGGCTCGACAACTACGACAGACTGCTGCAGGACGGCGCCTTCCGCGCCGCCGTCGAGCACACCGCGATCTACACCGGCCTGTTCGTCCCGCTGAGCGTCGCGGGCGGGCTCGCGATCGCGCTGATGCTGAACCGGCGGATCCGCTTCGTCGGCCTCTACCGCACGTGCGTGTTCGTGCCGTTCATCATCTCGGCGGCCGCGCAGGGCGTGCTGTTCGCGTTCGTCTTCGACCCCCAGTTCGGCGTCGCCAACGCCGCGCTCGACAAGGTCGGCGTCGCGCAGCAGGGCTTCCTGCAGGACCCCGGCCAGGCGCTCTACGTGCTGATCGGGATCGGGCTGTGGGGCGGCGTCGGCTTCTGCGTGATCGTCTTCCTCGCCGCGCTGCAGGACATCCCGAGAGAGCTGACGGAGGCGGCGTCGATCGACGGCGCAGGGCGCTGGTCGACGTTCCGCAACGTCGTGCTGCCGTCGCTGCGCAACGTCACGATCTTCCTGCTGACGTGGCAGACGTTCCAGGCGCTGCAGCTGTTCGACCTCGCCTACGCGACGACCCGCGGCGGCCCGCTCGACGCGACCGTGGTCGTCGTCTACTTCGTCTACCAGCAGGCGTTCCAGTTCTTCGAGGCTGGCTACGGCGCCGCCGCGGCGTACGTGCTCGGCGCGGCGATCCTCGGCGTCGGGGTGCTCGGTCTCGGGCTGCGGCGGCTCGCGGGGAGGACCGCATGAGCCTGCGCCGCCTGCCGTTCAGTCCTTGGCACCTCGTGCTGGCGCCGATGGCGCTGCTGTTCGCGCTGCCGCTGCTGTGGCTGCTGGTGACGTCGTTCATGTCCGACGCGCAGATCAACCGCTTCCCGCCGACGATCGTGCCGGACTCGCTGCACCTGACCGGCTACGACTACGTCTTCACCAACGCGCAGTTCCCGCGCTGGTTTCTCAACTCGACGATCGTCGCCTGCACGGTCGTCGTCTCGAACCTCGTGCTCTGCTCGCTGAGCGCCTACGCCTTCGCGCGGATGAGATTCCGCGGCGCGACCGCGCTGTTCGCGCTGATGCTGGCGACGCTCGTGATCCCGTTCCAGCTGACGATGATCCCGACGTTCCTGATCATGAAGGAGCTGGGACTGATCAACAGCCTCGGCGCGCTGATCGTGCCCGGGCTCGTGTCCGCGTTCGGGATCTTCCTGCTGCGGCAGTTCTTCCTCGCGCTGCCGCCGGAGCTGGAGGACGCGGCGCGGATCGACGGCTGCTCGCGCCTCGGCGTGCTCGTGAAGGTCCTGCTGCCGCTCGCGCGGCCGGCGCTGACGACGCTCGCGGTGCTGACGTTCCTGACGACCTGGAACGACCTCGCGTGGCCGTTGATCGCGATCAACTCCTCCGAGCACTACACGCTCCAGCTCGGGCTCACCACCTTCCAGGGGCAGCACCGCACGCTGTGGTCGGCCCTGATGGCGGGCAACGTGCTGACGACCGCACCGGTCGTGATCGCGTTCCTGCTCGCTCAACGAACGTTCATCCAGTCGCTCACGTGGAGCGCGGTGAAGGGATAGACGATGGAACGAGAACGGCAAGCCGGCGGAATCCGGCTCGACGGCGTCAGCAAGATCTACGCCGGCGGCGTGCGCGCCGTCGACGACGTCAGCATCGAGATCGGAGACGGCGAGTTCATCGTGCTGGTCGGGCCCTCGGGCTGCGGCAAGTCGACGCTGCTGCGGATGATCGCGGGCCTCGAAGAGGTGACGGCCGGAACGATCGCGATCGGCGGGGAGGACGTGACCGCGCGCAAGCCGTCGGCGCGCGACATCGCGATGGTCTTCCAGAGCTATGCGCTGTACCCGCACATGACGGTCGCGGGCAACCTCGCGTTCGGCCTGCGCCAGCGCAAGGCGCCGAAGGAGGAGATCGAGCGCCGCGTCGCCGCCGCCGCGCGGATGCTGGGCCTGGAGGAGCTGCTGACGCGGCGGCCGGCCGCGCTCTCGGGCGGGCAGCGCCAGCGCGTCGCGATGGGCCGCGCGCTCGTGCGCGAGCCGCGCGCCTTCCTGCTCGACGAGCCGTTGTCGAACCTCGACGCGAAGCTGCGCACCTCGATGCGCAGCCAGCTCGCGCGGCTGCACGAGCGCGTCGGCACGACGACCGTCTACGTGACCCACGATCAGGTCGAGGCGATGACGCTCGGCGAGCGCGTCGCGATCATGCGCGACGGCGTCGTGCAGCAGTGCGACACACCGACGCGCCTGTTCCACACGCCCGCGAACCTGTTCGTCGCGGCGTTCATCGGCTCGCCGGCGATGAACCTCGTCGAGGCGACGCTCCAGGACGGGCTGCTGCGCTTCGGCGACGTCGCGCTTCCGCTGCCCGCGGGCGCGGGCGCACCGCCACTCGCCGACGGCGCGCGCGTCGTGCTCGGCGTGCGGCCGAGCGACTTCG
This sequence comes from Conexibacter woesei DSM 14684, assembly GCF_000025265.1. Classification (GTDB taxonomy): domain Bacteria; phylum Actinomycetota; class Thermoleophilia; order Solirubrobacterales; family Solirubrobacteraceae; genus Conexibacter; species Conexibacter woesei. The sequence goes on along the minus strand of NC_013739.1, from coordinate 4,196,426 downwards.
AGCTGGCCGCGCCGGGCACGGACCCCGCCTGGCCGCGGATCGACGTCGCAGCCGAGGTCGTCGAGGAGCTGGGCTCCGAGACGCACGTCACGTTCGCGCTCGACGCGCCGCGCGTCGCGACCGACGACGTGCGCGCGGCGGAGGACGTCGCCGGCGAGGACGAGGCGCAGCTGCTGGCCGACGACCTCCGCGTCCGTTTCGTCGCCCGCGTCCACGGGCGCGGGCGGATCGACGTCGGCGCGCGCCTCCAACTGGCGGTCGACCACACCGCGTTCCACCTCTTCGACCCGGCCACCGGGGTCGCCCTGACCGACCGACGAAAGGACTCCGTCATGACCGCTTCGGCCCCGACCACGCCCCGCGGAGCGGCCGCATGAGCGTCGCTCCGATCCTCGCGCGGCTCGGCCTCGTGCCCGAGACGGTGCCGCCGAGCGCCGGGCGCTTCCCCGACGGCGCCCACTTCCGCATCGAGATCCCGAGCATCGAGGGGCCCGCGGTGCTCGACGCCGCCCTGTCGGCGGCGCGCGAGTACGGAGTCGTCGTCAACCGCGTCTCGCAGGGCTCGGGCGCGATGCTGCTGCGCGACGCCGAGCTGCGTGCGATGGCGGCGGCGGGGCGCGAGGCCGGGATGGAGGTCTGCCTCTTCGTCGGCCCGCGCGCGGGCTACGACGTCGGCGCCCACGCGCGCTCGCCGGAGGGCGCCGGCGAGTACGGCCAGCTGCGCGGCAGCCGCCAGCTCGCGAGCGGCGTCGCCGACGTGCTGCGCGCCGTCGAGGCGGGCATCCGCAGCTTCCTCGTCGGTGACGAGGGGCTGCTGAGCGTGCTCGTCGAGATGCAGGCGCTCGGCGAGCTGCCCGCCGGCTGCGTCTGGAAGCTGTCGGTCACGCGCGCGCCGTCGAACCCGATCTCGCTGCGGCTGCTCGAACGACTCGGCGCGACGACGGTCAACGTCCCGTCCGACGTCGGCCTCGCGCAGCTCGCCGAGATGCGCGCCGCCGTCGAGCTGCCGCTCGACCTCTACGTCGAGGCGCCGGACTCGCTCGGCGGCGTCGTGCGCGGGCACGAGTCGGCCGCGCTGATCCGCGCGGGCGCGCCGCTGTACGCGAAGTTCGGCCTGCGCAACGCGCCGCCGCTGTACCCGGCCGGCGGCCACGTCGAGGAGCTGGCGTGCGCGATGGCGCGCGAGAAGGTCCGGCGCGCGGCCGTCGCGATGGAGTGGCTCGCACGCGACGGGCGCGAGCTGGTGCAGTCCGCGCCCGGCGCCGCCGGCCTCGCGCTGCCGGAGCCGCCGGAGTCGGCGGAGCAGCCGGAGTCGGAGGCGCCGCGCGCGCCGCAGAGGGCGCGGCGATGAGCGGGGCGCGCGATGCGGCGGCGCGCGAGCGCGGGGGCGGCGGCGGCGCGGGCGATGGCGCCGCGCGTGAGCGCGGGGGCGGGGGCGGCGGCGCGGGTGACGGCGCCGCGCGTGAGCACGGGAGCCTCGTCGCCGGGCGCGAGACGGCGACCGCGGCAGAGACGTTCACGGCGTTCGACCCGCGCACGGGGCGTCCGTCGCCGCTGCGCTTCCGCGAGGCGTCGGCGGCCGACGTCGCGGCGGCCGCGGAGGCGGCGGCGGTCGCCTTCCGCGCGGTGCGCGAGTGGCCGCCCGAGCGCTTCGGGCGGCTGCTGCGCGGTGTCGCGACGGAGCTGGAGCGGGCCGAGCGCCCGCTGCTGGCGACGGCCGACGGGGAGACGGCGCTCGGCACGGTGCGGCTGCGCGGCGAGCTGGCGCGCACGACCGGGCAGCTGCGCGCGTTCGCGGCGCACGTCGAGAGCGGCGCGCACCTCGACGTGATCGTCGCGCCGCCGCGGCCCGACGCCGAGCCGCCGCAGCCGGACCTGCGGCGGATGCTCGTCGCGCTGGGCCCGGTCGCCGTCTTCGAGGCGAGCAACTTCCCGTTCGCGTTCGGCGTCGCCGGGGGCGACACGGCCGCGGCGCTCGCGGCCGGCTGCCCGGTCGTCGTCAAGGCGCACGAGGCGCATCCCGCGACCGCGCACCTGTGCGCCGCCGCCGTGACGGCCGCGGTCGCCGCCGCGGGCGCGCCGCCCGGCCTCTTCTCGCTGCTGCACGGTCGTTCGCACGCGGTCGGCCGCGCGCTGGTGGAGGCGCCGGAGATCGCGGCGGTCGGCTTCACCGGCTCTAGCGCCGGCGGCCGCGCGCTGCTCGACGCCGCCGCACGGCGGCCACAGCCGATCCCCGTCTACGCGGAGATGGGCAGCGTCAACCCGCTGCTGGTGACCGCGGCGGCGCTGGCCGAGCGCGGCACGGCGATCGCCGACGGGCTGGCCGACTCGATCGCGCTCGGCGCCGGGCAGTTCTGCACCAGCCCGGGGCTCGTGCTCGTCCCGCACGGCGCCGACGGCGACGCGTTCGCCGCGCGGCTGGCGACCGCGCTCGACGGCCGCGCGGTGGGGGCGCTGCTGACGGCGGGGATGCGCGATCGGCTCGTCCGCGACGTCGCCGCGCTGTCGGCGCGCGAGGACGTGACGCTGCTGGCCGGGGACCGCGGGGCGGACGGGGGCGGCGCGGACGGCGCCGCCCCCGGTGGCTTCCGCTTCACGCCGGCGCTGCTGAGCGCCGACGCGGAGGCGCTCGTGCGCGATCCGGCGCTGGCGGATGAGCACTTCGGGCCGGTCGCGCTCGTGCTGCGCTACGACGGCGGGTCCGGCGCGGCGCGCGCGCTCGCCGCGCTGCCGGGGCAGCTGACGGTCACGCTGCACGCGGGCGCTCAGGAGCTCGCGGAGCCGGAGCGCAGCGGCCTGGCGGCGCTGCAGCGGCTGGCGGTCGAGCGCGCCGGGCGGATCGTCTGGAACGGCTACCCGACCGGCGTCGCCGTCGTCGCGGCGATGCAGCACGGCGGCCCCTACCCGGCGGCGAGCACGTCGCTGCACACCTCGGTCGGCTTGACCGCGATCCGGCGCTTCCAGCGCCCGGTCGTCTTCCAGGACGCGCCGGCCGCGCTCCTGCCGCCGGCCCTGCGCAACGCCGCCACCAATTACACAAACTTAACGATAGGAGGCCTTGACACCGCGATCCGCCAACGAGGAGAATGAACCTTCCACGAGCGCATTCTTCAGCTCACGTCACGACGTGAGGCGATGCGCTCCCTGGCCCGCGGTGTCGTGCCGCGGTGGGTGGCCCGCCGGGAGTCATGTCAAACGGACGGCTTGGCTGTCCGCAGACTACAAGGGGTGAACTCCATGAATTGGAGTCATGTGACTTCGTCGCGACGCGTGCGGCGAGGGCTGCGCGCGTGCGTGGCGGCGTGCATCGCGCTGGTCGTGCCGGCGATCGTCGGCGTCGCGAGCGCGAGCGCCGTATGGGTGCCCAGACCGGGCACGACGTGGCAGTGGGACATCATCGAGAACGTTCCCGAGCCGTTCCTGCCGGTCCAGATGTACGACGTCGACCTCGAGCAGGCGGTGCCGAGCGAGACGAGAATCCCGGTCACGCTGGGCGGCAGAACGACCGTCGTGACGTGGAGAGCGGGGCAGAACGCAGGGATCGTCGATCGCCTTCACAGAGCCGGCAAGATCGCGATCTGCTATCTCGACACCGGCGCGTACGAGACCTACCGTCCCGACGCCGCGCTGTTCCCCGGCACGCCCGGCTGGAGAAGAGGCGACCCGTCCTCCGACGTGATCCTCAACGACACCGGCTGGAACGACGAGTACTGGCTCGACATCCGGCCCGGCCAGTGGCAGAAGTTCGCTCCGATCATGTGGGCGCGGCTGGACCTCGCGAAGAGAATCGGCTGCGACGGCGTCGAGCCCGACCAGAACAACCCGTGGAGAAACGTGCCGGACGACTTCCCGCTCACGCTCGCGCACCAGAAGGCGTGGTACCTGAAGGTCGCCGAGCAGGCGCACCTGCGCGATCTCTCGGTCGGCATGAAGAACGCTCCCGAGGAGGAGGTCACCGACGCCGACACGGTCAGAGCGTTCGACTGGAACCTCAACGAGGAGTGCTTCGTCTACGAGGAGTGCGACACGCTCGAGCAGTTCATCGACGCCGGCAAGGCCGTCTTCAACACGGAGTTCACCGACGTGTGGGTCGCGGAGAGAAGAACCAGCAGATATGCGGACCCGCTCGTGCTGAGAAGAACCGTCTGCGCGCTTGCCGCCAGAAGAGACAGATACGGCAGACTCACCTATCTGAGCAGATTCTCGATCCTGATAAAGACCGAGGTCCCGGACGATCCCTACTACACCTGCTGAACGACGAGCTGCTCAGCGCGCGACGCGGTTGTGCACGTCGAAGACCGCCGGCTCTCCGGGCTGGATGCCGACCTCGGCGAGGATCGGCATCAGGCGTTCGGCGAACGCCTCCCACTGCTCGCGCGAGTCCCACACCTCGCTGACGAGCAGCTCCCCGTCGGTGCCGAAGCAGAGGTGGTAGTCGAGACCGTCGGGCGGAAACGCGCCGGCCGCCTCCAGGCGGCGGACGGATTCGTCGTACTGAGCGTTGGTCAGCGACTGGGGCGTGAAGCGGACGAGGATGCTCATGCCGGCTCCTTGCTGGGGAAGCCCGACGATAGCCAAGAAACGGTGTGACATCAGGCAGAACGGCAGACGGCCCGCCGAATGGCGGGCCGTCTGACGGATCGCTACGGGCGCAGCTCGCCGATCTGCCACGCCTCCAGCGAGGCGGAGGCGATCTTGCCGCTCGCGGTGGGGGTGACGCCCGGCGCGAGGACTTCGAAGCAGCGGACGTCGATCGTCTTGCCGCCCTGCGGCACTCTGACCACACCGCCGACGCTGAGGCCCTGGCGGTAGCCGGGATCCGGCAGGTCGCCGTGGAAGAACGTCACGTAGAACGTGTCGATCAGGTTCGGGTTCTGGGGTGAGCTGGGGATGCTCTGGTCGATGATGCTGCAGCGCGTCTGCGAGACGAGCGTGGTGCCGTTCGCGCTCGGGACGGTCGGCGGGCGGACGGAGAGGTTCGCCTCGACGCGATAGGTGCCCTCGGTGAGGGTCAGCTCGTGCTGCTTGTGGCCGTCGTCGTAGTCGCCGAAGTCGCCGGGCGGCGTGTTGCGGTTGCCGTCCACGTAGGCCGTCGAGCGGATGAACACGCCGCGGCCGTCACGCCCGGCCGCACCGGTCGCACCGGCGGCGCCGGTCGCGCCGTGGGCTCCGGGTTCGCCCTTCTCGCCCCGCTCACCCCGGTCGCCCTTCTCGCCCTTGGCGCCGGTCGCGCCGTTGGCTCCTCTCGGGCCCGCCGGCCCGGCCGGCCCGGCCGGCCCCGCCGGCCCGCGTGCGCCGCGCTCGCCGTCAGCGCCGCTGAGCTGACTCTTCGCCGTTCTCGACAGCTTCGCCGTCGAGATCGTGCCGTTCTTGATGTCCTTGCCGTTGATGAGCTCCTTCGCCGCGTATGCGGAACCGCTCGCTGCGAAGACGAGCGCCACGATCGCGACAGCCATTGACGGTGAAGGCATGAACCTGCGCACTGATGGATCCCTCCTGGTTGATGAGCCGAGGCGAGTGTCAACGCGCCAGCTCGGAAGGACGGCAGGCTAGAGAGTTGGCGCGTAAGCCGCAACCAGGGATCCACGCGTTTCTGTTCCCGCGGCCCCGCAAACGCAAGACGGCCCGCCGGAAGGCGGGCCGTCTGGTACTGCGAAAGGGCGGTGGGACGGACTAGATCGTCGTCACGTTCGCGGCGTTCGGGCCCTTGGGACCCTGCTCCGCGTCGTACGAGACCTTCGCGCCCTCGGCCAGCGACTTGAAGCCGTCGCCGGTGATCGCCGAGTGATGGACGAACAGGTCCTTGCTCTGGTCGTCCGGCGTGATGAAGCCGAAGCCCTTGTCGTCGTTGAACCACTTCACGGTTCCTGTAGCCATTGCGGTACCTCCGGGAGTTATGTGCGCTGCGAGTCGCGGAGGGTGCTAGGCAACAACTGCGGACGCGGGCACTGCGTCGATCGAGCGAATCTCGACCCGTATCCGCTCACCATAGCGCAAACGCTCCGAAGGGTGGAGAATCGATCGCGAGCGGCCGTCAGCCCTCCAGCGACGCCGACGTCTCCAACCACGCCGTCTCCAGCTCCTCGCGCTCGCCCGCGAGCGCCGCGAGCTGCTCGTTCAGCTCCCGCAGGCGCGCGTGGTCGGTGGCGCTCGCGGCCATCTGCTCGTGCAGCTCCGCCTCGCGGCCGTCGAGCTTCTCCAACGCCCGCTCCAGCCGCTGGACCTCCTTGCGCGCCGCGCGCACGACGGCGCCGCTGGGCGCGCCGGTCGGGGCGGGGGCCGCGGCGGCCGAACCGACCGCAGGCGTGTCGCCGGCGGCCGCCTTGCGCTGCTCGACGTACTGCTCGATCCCGCCCGGCAGGTGACGGATCCCGCCGCCGCCGTCGAGCGCGTAGACGTTGTCGCAGACGCGTTCGACGAAGTAGCGGTCATGGCTGACGACCACCAGCGTCCCGGGCCAGCTGTCGAGCAGGTCCTCCAACGCCGTGAGCGTGTCGACGTCGAGGTCGTTCGTCGGCTCGTCGAGCAGCAGCACGTTCGGCTCGCCCATCAGCAGCCGCATCAGCTGCAGGCGGCGGCGCTCGCCGCCGGAGAGGTCGCTCACGAACGTGCGCGCCTTGTCGCCGCGGAAGCCGAACCGCTCGGCCAGCTGGCCGGCGGTCAGCTCGCTTCCGTCCCCGAGCCTGATCCGCCCGCGCACCTCCTCCAGCGACTCCAGCACGCGCAGGTGGCCGGGGATCTCGACCGCGTCCTGCGTCAGGTGCGCGAGTCTCACCGTCGCGCCCCGCTCGACCACGCCGCTCGACGGCTCGAGCGTTCCGCCGAGCAGGTTCATCAGCGTCGTCTTGCCCGACCCGTTCACGCCGACGAGCGCGACGCGGTCGCCCGGTCCCAGGCGCCACGTCGCGTCGCGCAGCAGCACCTTGTCGCCGTAGGCGACCGAGACGTGCTCGGCGTCGAGCACCTTGTCGCCGAGCCGCGTGCTGGCGAAGCGCAGCAGCTCGACGCCGTCGCGAGCGGCCGGCTCGTCGGCGATCAGCGCGTTCGCCGCCTCGATCCGGAACTTCGGCTTCGAGGTCCGCGCCGGCGGCCCACGCCGCAGCCACGCCAGCTCCTTGCGCAGCAGCTGCCGCCGTCGCGCGTCGCGCGCGGCCTCCTGCCGGTCGCGCTCGGCGCGCGCGAGCACGTACGCGGCGTAGCCGCCCTCGTACTGGTGCACGGCGCCGTCGGCGACCTCCCACGTCTGCGTCACGACCGCGTCGAGGAACCAGCGGTCGTGGGTGATCACGACGATCGAGCCGCGGCGCGCCGCGAGGTGGCGCGCGAGCCAGTCGACGCCCTCGACGTCGAGGTGGTTGGTCGGCTCGTCGAGCAGCAGCAGATCGGGGCTGTCGAGCAGCAGTCGTGCGAGCGCGATCCGGCGTCGCTCGCCGCCGGAGAGCGGCCCGATCGGCGTGTCGAGGCCGGCTGGGAAGCGCCGCATCTCGACGCCGCCGAGGAGCCCGTCGAGCACGGCGCGGAAGCGCGCGTCGGCGGCCCACTCGTGGTCGGCACGGCCGCCGACCAGCTCGTCGCGGAGCGTCTTGCCGGCGTCCAGCTCGTCGGTCTGGCCGATCGTCGCGAGGTGCAGGTCGCCGACGCGCGTGACGGCGCCGGCGTCGGCCTGCTCGGCACCGCCGATCAGCTTCAGCAGCGTCGACTTGCCGTCGCCGTTGCGCCCGACGATCCCGATCCGGTCGCCGGCGGCGACGCCGAGCGTCACGTCGCGCAGCACCGAGCGGCTGCCGTAGCCCTTGTCGACGGACTTGAGGTTGACGAGGTTGCGTGGGGTGGCGGCCATCGCCCGCCATCCTGCCGCACCGGGCGCTGCCGGCGCGGTCCGGCCGCCCGCTCGCGCTCAGCCCACGTCGAGGATGGAGATCTCCGGCGGGGCGCGGAAGCGCAGCTTCGGCGCCTGCCCGCGCTCCACGCCGACGCCGCGGCTGACGTAGATGCGGCGGCCGTCCAGCTCGTGCAGGCCGCCGGCGCCGATCGTTCTCCCAACGCGCGACGCGGTTCTCAGCGGGCCGATCAGCGGCAGCTGGAACTGCCCGCCGTGCGTGTGGCCGGCGACGACGAGGTCGATCCGCGTGTCGGGTGCGAGCCGCAGGATCGGGTCCGGGTGGTGCGTGAGAAGGATCCGCACGTCGCGCTCGCCGGGCCGCCGTTCGAGCGCGTCCGAGAGCCCGCGGGCGGCGCGGCCGCGGTCGTGCTTCTCGTTGCCGCCGATCGTCAGCCGCCGGTCGCCGACACGGGTCCGCGCGGTCTCGTTGACGAGCAGGCGGACGCCTGTTCCGGCGAAGATCCTCCGCGCGTCGGCGACGCTCTCCTGATCGCCCTGCACCGCGAAGACGCCGCCGGGCGCGCGCAGCCGCGCGAAAAGCGCGCGCATCCGCGGCAGCTCGCGCTCGAACGACGCGCGTGAGCCCTGGTGGTAGTCGCCCGGCAGCAGGATCACGTCCGGGCGCTCGGCCATCAGCCGTCTGACGGCGTTGCGCTCGTGTTCGCCGACGTGCTCGAACTGGATGTCGGACAGGACCCCGACGCGGATCGGCCGCTCGCCAGCGCGCGCGGCGTCGACGGGCACGTCCGCGCGCTCGACGACGAGCCGGTTCGGTTCGACGAAGCTGGCGTACGCGCCGACGGGCGCGAGCAGCAGGCCGAGCACGACGGCGAGGCGGACGAGCAGGCCGCCCGAGCGCCACGTCAGCAGGCCGAGCAGGAGCGCCGCCAGCGGCACGACCACGACGAGGTCGAGCCACAGCACGTGCGCGACGCCGAAGGGGCGGTCGAGGCCCGCGGCGACCATCGCGATGCCCTTCAGCAGGAGCGCGCCGAGCGCGAGCACGGCCGCTGCCGCGATGCGCCGCCAGCCAGGCCGGAAACGCACGGCCCATGCCACGACGCCGCAGACGATCAGCGCGTCGATCGCCGCCGAGACGGCGAAGAGCCCGTCGCCCATGTGAAAGCCGAGCACGCCGACGAGGCTCGTACGGTGGCGTTAACGGTCGGTAAAGCTGCCGACGTCCAACCGCGTGAACCGAGTTCAGAGTGGCATAGTGGGCTCGTTCGTCGCCTCGGCTCGGAGGGTCCGTCCATGAGTGTCGCCATCGTCAACATCGGTCGCTCCCACCGCGGCGACCTCGCCGCGACGCCGCTCGACGGCGACGCGCTCGTCTGCGAGGACGGGGTGATCGCCTGGGTCGGATCCGGCGGCGACGTGGGGCAGGGCGACCACGAGCGCGTGCTCGACGCTGGCGGCGCCGGCGTGATCCCCGGGCTGATCGACTCGCACGTCCACGTCACGTTCGGCGACTACACGCCGCGCCAGCAAACGGTCGGCTACCTCGAGAGCTATCTGCACGGCGGCATGACGCGCGCGATCACGGCGAGCGAGGTGCACGTCCCGGGTCGCCCGAGCGATCCGGCCGGCGTGAAGGCGCTGGCGATCGCGGCGCAGCGCTGCTTCGCCGGCTACAGACCGGGCGGCGTCACCGTCCACGCGGGCTCGGTGATCCTCGAACCCGGGCTCACACGTGCGGACTTCGACGAGCTGAAGGCGCAGGGCGTGTGGCTGGCGAAGGCCGGCTTCGGCGCCTTCGAGGCGCCACTCGACTACGTGCCGGTCGCGCACGCCGCGCGTGCCGCCGGGCTGATCGTCACCTGCCACACCGGCGGCGGCTCGATCCCGGGCAGCCTCGACCGGATCGACGCGACCGCCGTGATCGAGATGGAGGCGCACGTCTCGTTCCACGTCAACGGCGGTCCGACCGCGATGTCCGCCGACGACAACGTGAAGATCGTGACCGAGGGCGGCGAGGTCGCGTTGCAGCTGGCGATGGCGGGCAACCTGCGCTCGGCGCTGGACATCTGCCGCCTCGCGCGCGAGCACGATCAGCTCCACCGTCTGCTCGTCTCGACCGACACGCCGACCGGCACCGGCGTCGTCCCGCTCGGCATGCTCCACCTGATGGCCGAGCTGGTGTCGCTCGACGGCCTCACAGCGGAGCAGGCGGTCGCGGCCGCGACCGGCAGCGTCGGCCGGGTCTACGGGCTCGACGCCGGGCTGCTGGAGGTCGGGCGCCCGGCCGACCTGCTCGTGCTCGACGCGCCGCTCGGCTCGGCCGGCGACGACTGGGCCGGGGCGCTTCAGGTCGGCGACATGCCGGCGCTCTGCGCGGCGCTCACCGCCGGCGAGGTCCGCTACACCCGCAGCCGCAACACGCCCGCACCGAAGCGCCCCGTCCGCGGGTGACGGCGGGCGTGGCCGGGTAGGCCACGGGCATGGACCTCTGGGATCTGACCGAGCTGGACGTCGCGCCGCGGGCGCCCGTCGTGCTGCACTCCGACGAGGGCGCCGCGCGCGTGATCGCGATCAACCTGCCGGCCGGCGAGGAGCTGCAGGACCACGAGGTCCACGAGCACGCCTGGCTGCACGTCCACCAGGGCGCCGTCGAGGTCGCGGTCGACGGCAGCTCGCGCCGTGCCGGTCCCGGCGCGCTCGTCCATTGGCGGCCCGGCGAGCGCCACGCGGTGCGCGCGGTCGAGGACGCGTTGCTCGTGCTGCTGCTCGCTCCGTGGCCCGGGCCCGGGCATCCGAGCCTCAGAGCGCGCGCGGCGTGACGGAGCCGTCCTGGCTTGCTGTCGCTATGCGACCACACGTCAGGACGACGGCGGGTGGTCGACCGCGACGCCGGTGGTGAAGGCGATCTGCAGGTGCTCGGTCGGCGGTGCGCCGGCGACGAGCGAGAGCGAGCCGCCGCCGTCTCCGGCGCGGCCGAACCGCACGCGCTCGGGCGTGTCGAGCGCCAGCCGCAGCGCGGCCTCCGGCGCGATCGCCGCGTACGAGCGCATCGCGGCCGCGACGTCGGTGACACGGAGCCAGAGGTGGTCGACGTTCCCGTCGCCGCGCAGCGCGCCGTGCCGCACCGCCTCGACGCTGTTGCCATCGGGGTCGAGCAGGAACGCGCCGTAGTAGTCGTCGCGGTACTGCGGCCGCGGACCGGGCGGCCCGTCGTCGCGGTAGCCGGCCTGCGTTCCCGCGGCCCAGAACGCGTCGACCGCCGCCTCACTTGGCGCGACGAAGCCGACGTGCAGGCCGTGCGTCGGCGGGTCCTCCGCGGTCGCGTGCGCGAGCGCGAAGTCGCCCCAGCGGACGTGCTCGTCGTCGCTGCCGGTGCGCGCGATCCCGAGCGTCGTGAGCACGGCGTCGTAGAAGCGCTCGGAGGCGGCGCGGTCGGCGACGCGGATCGTCACGCGCTCGAACATCGCGCGACTATCGCAGAGCGTCGCGCCGGCGAGCCGCGGAGCGCGGCGAGCAGGTCCTCAGGCCGACCGCTCGCGCGGCGTCGCGCCGAGCGTCGCCAGCAGCGCGTCCCACGCGGCCGCGCGGGACCCGAAGTCGTCGTCGCCGCTCCACGGCACACCGGGCGGGAGCAGCGGCGCGATCGACACGATCTCGGCGCCCGCGGCGGCCGGGACGGCGGCGAGCTGCTCGCGCGCCGCGGCGAGCAGGCGCTCGGAGGAGGCTCCGCCCGCTCCGGCCGCTCCGGCCGCTCCGGCCGCTCCGGCCGCTCCGCCCGTCGAGCCGCCGGCTCCGTTCCGCCCGCTCGGCGGGACGACGAGCACCAGCACGCCGCGGGAGGCGAGCAGGGGAGCGGCGAGCGCCGCGGTCGCGATCGCCTCCGCGCCGCCGGGCACCTCCTCGCGGCCGGTCGCCCCCGCGCCGCCGGTCGCGTCGAGCACGACGACGGCGCACGGCGTCGCGGCGGCCGGCAGGTGGAGCGTCGCGGCGAGACCGGCGCGCCAGCGGCGCACGCGCACGCCGTCGGCGAGCAGCTTGCGCGTGACCGTGCGGCTTGCGACGCGCCCGTCGTCGTCCGATTCGACGCGCACGTCGATCGCGACCGGGCGCAGCGACTGCAGTCCGGCGAGCGGCCCGGTGCTCGCCTTCGCCGGCGCCCACGCGGCCGGCAGCTCCGCGGCGCGCTCCGCGCTCGCGCGCCAGACGCGTCCCTCGTCGTCGCGCAGGCGCGCCCGCCACGTCAACGGGAGACCGTCCTCGCCGCCCGCGCCGCGCGCGTGCATGCGGAACGGCTCGTCGAGCAGGCCGGACGCCGGCTCGCGCGGCTCCAGCACCAGGCCGTCGGGCGCCATGCCGCTCAGCCCCGCTCGAGTCGGTCGCGGAAGGCGGCGGAGGACTCGACCGCGGCGCCGGCCGCGTGCGCCTGGTCGGCGAGCCAGCGGTCGGACGTGACGACCCACGCCGACGCCCGCTGAGGATCGGCGGCGAGCCGCCGCATGATCTCGTCGTCGGCCGAGTCGGCGCGTGCTCTCGGCGCGTGCGCGACCTCGATCACGGTCGAGCGGATCGGTGGGCGCGGCGGGTGCTCGAAGACGACGGTGACGTCCTCGCCGCTGTCGGCTGCCCACCGTTCGAGCAGGTCGACGAGCCGCACCATCGCCGCGTGGCGGTCGCGCCACCAGGCGTCGGGTCGCGTCCCGATCACGTTCATCCCGTCGACGTACCAGCGCATGCGCTCACCCTACGGGGCTCCCCCAAAAAGAAACGGCCCGCCGAGGCGGGCCGTCTCCGGGAGGAGAGAGATGTGTCTATGTGGTGGTGCTGTGATCGGTAGGGGAAGTTTGGTGTGGCCGGGGCCGGTGCTGCGAACCGATCAGGCGAGAACCATGATGGGGCCCCGGGGCCGTCCCGTGTGTGAGCTGCATCACCTCCCAGCAGTTCCTCCGCGCCTCGCGGCAGTTCCTCCGCACAGCTCGCTCTGCCGCCTCCTGCACAGCTGTGCAGTGAGTGTCCAAAGATATTGCACAAGCGTGCAATGGCATGTTATGGTCGTCCCATGGAGGAGAGCAGCGACCGGCACGGGTCGCTGACGGAGGGTCGACCGGCGCCGTCTGCCGCGTCGCCCCTCGCGTCGCTGACCCGTTCGCCCGCAATTGGCATCGTCATCGCGACCGCGATCCTGTTCGCGGTCAGCCCGCTGCTGGCGGCGGACAGCCTCGCCAGCACGTCCTTGCTCACGATGCTGCCGTTCGCCGCGGTGATGGCGATCGCGGCGCTGGGGCAGACGCTCGTCATCCAGCAGGGCGGGATCGACCTGTCCGTCGCGGGCTCGATCTCGCTCGCGTCGGTGATCGTCACCGTCCACGCCGACGGCGACGACGGCAAGATCCTCAGCGCGCTGCTGCTGGTGCTGGCCGCGGCGCTCGTCGTCGGCCTGCTCAACGGCGCGCTCGTCAGCTTCCTCGGGATCCCGCCGATCGTCGCGACGCTCGGCATGAATTCACTGCTGCTCGGCGCCGTGCAGCAGCTGTCCGGCGGGGCGACCGGCGCCGCGCCGGACGGGTTGACGAACGTCGCACTGGATCGCACGCTCGGGATCCCCAACACGGTCCTCGTCGCCGTCCCGCTGACGCTGCTCGTCTACCTGCTGGTCAAGAAGACCGTCGTCGGGCGGCGGTTCGAGGCGGTCGGCGTCAGCCCGCGCAGCGCCCGCGCGATGGGCATCGCCGTCCAGCGCCACCGTTTCGCCGCGTACGTCGCGGCGTCGCTCGCGTACGCGCTCGCGGGCGTGATGCTCGCCGGCTACGTCAAGACGCCGGGGATCAGCGGCGGCGACGCCTACCTGCTGCCGTCGGTCGCGGCCGTCGTGCTCGGCGGCACCGCCCTGACGGGCGGGCGCGGCAACGTGCTCGCGAGCGCGCTCGGCGCGCTCTTCCTGAGCCAGCTCAACCAGCTCGTGCTGTCGATGGGCGCCCCCACGGCCGTCCAGTACCTCATCAGCGGCGCGATCATCGCCGCCGGCGTCGGCCTGCGCCGCGTCCCCTTCCGCCGGCGCCGCCCCGCGGCGCCGCGGCCGGGCACGCCCGCGGCCGACCCGGCGCGCGCGGTCGCCGCCGCGTCCTCGAACCCCCCAAGGAGGAGTGCAAGGTGAGCAAGACCCGTGCTGTGACGGCGGCCGTCGCCGCGCTGCTGATCGCCGTGACGGCGGGCTGCGGCTCGTCGACCGGCGGCTCCGGCGACGACTCCGCCGGTTCCACGACCGGCGGCGGCGACGCGGCGACGTCGGCGGTCGGCAAGCAGGGCACCGTCGACCAGCTGAGACCGATGTCCGACTACTGCGGCGACAGACCGATCACGGTCGGGATCGCCTTCGGCTTCGCCGGAAACACCTGGTACAACGTCGCCAGAGCCGAGTTCGAGGCCGCCGCGAAGGAGTGCCCGAACATCGAGAAGGTGCTCTACGCCGACGGGCAGAACAACGCTCAGAAGGCGATCTCCGACATCCAGAGCCTCGTCGCCCAGGGCGCCGACGCGCTCGTCGTCTTCCCGAACGTCAACAGCAAGGCGATGCTGCCCGCGATCCGCGCGGCGACGCAGCGCGGCGTGAAGGTCGTCCCGGCCGTCGCGAGCCCGGGCGGTGAGCCCGGCAAGGACTACGTCGACTTCGTCGGCCAGAACTCCGTCAACGACGGCAGACAGATGGCCGAGTTCGCCGTCAGAGCGCTGAGAGGCAGAGGCAACGTCGTCTTCCTCGGCGGCACGCCCGGCAACACGCAGAGCGCGGAGGAGTTCGAGGGCGCGAAGGAGGTCTTCGACGCCAATCCGGACATCAGAATCCTCGGCGGCCGGATCGTCGACACCAACTGGGACGTCGCGCAGTACCCGAGAATCGTCGGCGGCCTGCTGACGAAGTACGGCGACATCGACGCCGTCCTGTCCGACTACGGCTCCGGCGCCGCCGCCGGCATGCGCGCGTTCGTCAGCGCCGGCAAGCCGCTGCCCGTCTTCACCGGCAGCGACGGCAACGAGTTCTCGTGCATGTACGAGAGAAACAAGAGAACGAGCCCGGACATGCAGATAGCGACGATGTCGTCGCGCCCGTGGATCACGCGCGTCGCGCTGGCGAAGGCGGTCGCGGCGGCCGAGGGCGTGCCGAACGAGGAGCCGTCGCTGCTCGACATCCCGCTCGTCGAGGACTCGGTCGCCGGCGGCGAGCAGGCCCCGAGATGCGACGAGTCGCTGCCGCCGGACTTCTTCTGGTCCTCGAGACTGACGAAGGACGAGCAGCTGAAGGCGTTCGGCTGATGAGCGCGCCGGCGGCCATGCGCCTGGAGGGGATCACGAAGCGCTTCCCCGGCGTCGTCGCCCTCGACGGGGTCAGCTTCGAGCTGGCGCCCGGCGAGGTGCACGCGGTCGTCGGCGAGAACGGCGCGGGCAAGTCGACGCTGATGGCGATCGCGGCGGGCGCGCAGGCGCCCGACGCGGGCAGCGTCGAGATCGGCGGCGTCGCGCTCGGCGACCCGTCGCCCGCGCGGGCCGCGGAGGCCGGGCTGGCGGTCGTCTACCAGCATCCGGCACTGCTGCCCGACCTGACCGTCGCGGAGAACCTCGCGTTCGCGATGCCGCGCGGGCACCGCCCGCCGCTGCGGCGGGCGGCCGCCTTCGCCCGCGAGAAGCTCGCCGCGATGGAGGCGCAGATCGACCCGCTGCGGCGCGTCGGCGACCTCAACGTGACCGAGCGCCACCTCGTCGAGCTGGCGAAGGCGCTGGCGCTGAAGCCGCGCGTGCTGATCCTCGACGAGCCGACCGAGCCGCTGCGCGCGCACGAGGTCGAGCTGCTGTTCGCGAAGGTCCGCGAGCTGGCGGCGGCCGGCACCGGGATCGTCTACATCAGCCACCGGCTGCAGGAGGTGAAGGCGATCTCGGACCGCCTCACCGTGCTGCGCGACGGCCGCACCCGCGGCACGTTCGTCGCGGACGAGGTGGAGGAGGACGAGATCGTCGCGCTGATCGTCGGCGGCGACCTCGAGTCGGCGTTCCCCGAGCGCGAGCCGGTCGCCGACGCGGCGCCGGTCGCGCTGGAGCTGCGCGGCTTCTCCGGCACGCCCGCGTTCGAGGACGTCGACCTGCGCGTGCGGCGCGGCGAGGTGATCGGCCTCGCGGGCGTGGACGGCAACGGCCAGCACGAGTTCATCCGCGCGCTCGCGGGCCTGCATCCCTCCAGCGGCGAGCTGCTGCTGGGCGACGAGATCGCCCCCGAGCGGGTCGACGTCGGCTCGCCGGTGAAGGCCGCCGCCGGCGGGATCGCCTACGTCTCCGACGACCGCCACGGCGAGGGCCTGCTGATGGAGCTGTCGGTGCGCGAGAACGCGGCCGCCGCGGCGCTGACGCGCTTCGCGCCGGCCGGCTTCGTGCAGCGCACGCGCGAGCGCGTCGCCGTCGCGGAGGAGACGCGCGCGCTCGACGTCCGCGCCGCGTCCCTGGAGACGCCGGTCGCCTCGCTCTCGGGCGGCAACCAGCAGAAGGTCGCGATCGCCCGCGCGCTGCTGAGCGAGCCGCGCGTGCTGCTCGCCGACCAGCCGACGAGCGGCGTCGACGTCGGCGCCCGCGCGCAGATCTACGCGATCCTGCGCGACGCTGCGGGCGACGGCACGCCCGTGATCGTCCGCTCCTCCGACGCGGTCGAGCTGGCCGGCCTCTGCGACCGCGTCCTGATCTTCTCGCGCGGCCACGTCGTCTCCGAGCTGAGCGGCGAGCAGCTGACCGAGGACGCGATCACCGGCGCCGCGCTGCGCTCGACGACGCAGCGGCGCCACGCCGGCGACGCGTCGTCGACCGCCCGCCGCGCCCGCGCCGAGCGCTTCCTGTCGGGCGACTACGCGCCGAGCGTCGTGCTCGCGCTGCTGGTGCTCGCGCTGCTCGTCGTGACCGGGATGAAGGACGGGGCGTACCTGTCGAGCGTGTCGCTGTCGGGCATGCTGACGCTGCTGACCGTGCTCGCGTTCATCGCGCTCGGCCAGCAGATGGCGATGCTGATCGGCGGGATCGACCTGTCGGTCGGGCCGCTCGCCGGCTTCGCCGTCGTCGTCGGCTCGTTCTTCGTCACCGAGGGCGCCGGCGCCGGCGGCACCGCGCTCGGCTTCCTCGCGATGTTCGGCGCCTGCGCCGCCGTCGGCCTCGTCAACTTCGCGCTCGCGCGCTGGATCGGCATGTCGCCGGTGATCGCCACGCTCGTCACGTTCACGATGCTGCAGGGGCTCGGGCTGCTGCTGCGCGAGACGCCCGACGGCGTGATCGACACGAGCGTCGCGACCGCGCTGGGGACGACCGTCGGCTTCGTCCCGATCGCGTTCCTGATCGTCTGCGGGCTGGCGCTGCTGCTGGAGTTCGGCCTGCGCCGAACGCGCCTCGGGCTGGAGCTGCGCGCGGTCGGCTCCGACGCGGAGGCCGCGCACGCGCTCGGCGCGCGCGTCGAGCGGATGAACGTGCTCGCCTACGTCGGCTGCTCGACGCTGACGTTCCTCGGCGCGGTCCTGCTGATGGCGCAGGTGGGGATCGGCGACTCGACCGCGGGCAGCACCTTCACGCTCTCCAGCATCACCGCGGTCGTGCTCGGCGGCGCCTCGATCTTCGGCGGGCGCGGCTCGTTCCTGGGCGCCCTGCTCGGTGCCGCGCTGGTCCAGTGCGCGACGACCGCGACGACCTTCCTCGGCCTCACGCCGCCATGGGTCTACTGGCTGATCGGCCTGCTCACGCTCGTCGCCGCGGGGACCTTCTCCGTCGCGCGGCGGCGCGCGGGCTCCGCGGGCGCGGCGGTGGTCTGAGCCGATGCGCGCGCGGAGACAACATCACCACAACGACCCCCGAGGAGGGACACGAGATGCAGTTGATCGGTAGCTCGGCGATCGTCACCGGCGGCGCCCAGGGCATCGGCCTGGCGATCGCGCGGCGGATCCTGGACGAGGGCGGCAGCGTGCTGCTGCTCGACCTCAACCGCGAGGGCGTCGAGGCGGCCGCCGCCAGACTCGGCGCCGACGCCGGCGCGCCCGAGCGCGTCGCCGCGCACGCCGGCTCGGTCGCCTCCGCGGCCGACGTCGACGCGGCGTTCGACGCCGCGACGGAGCGCTTCGGCATCCCGCAGCTGCTCGCCAACAACGCCGGCTGGGCGAGCATGTCGCCGATCGTCGACACATCCGACGAGGACTGGGACCGCGTCTTCGAGGTCTGCGTCAGAGGCGTCTTCGTCGGCACGCGCGCGTTCGGCCGGCGCGCGCTCGCGGCCGGCCTGCCCGGCGCGGTCGTCAACACGTCGTCGCTCAACTACATGGCGGCGACCGAGGGCCTGGCGGCGTACTGTGCGGCGAAGGCAGCGGTCAGCCAGTTCACGAAGGTCGCGGCGCTGGAGTTCGCGCCGCACGGCATCCGCGTGAACGCGGTCGCGCCCGGCATCACCCGCACGCCGATGTCCGAGGGCGGCTTCCTCGGCGGCCGGATGGGCGAGGAGTTCATCGCGCACACCCCGATGGGCCGCTTCGGCGAGCCCGAGGACATCGCGAGCGCGGTCGCGCTGCTGATGTCGCAGGACGCCGGCTGGGTGACCGGCGTGACCTTGAACGTCGACGGCGGAGCCCACATCCGCGGGCTCCACAACTACTGGGACACGATGCAGGCCGAACCGGTGGCCTGAGTCGCGCCCGCAACGAGAGCGAAAGGAACAGCATGCGGCGAGACGTTGAGTTCACGAGCGGAGGGGAGACCGTCCGCGGTTGGCTCTACCTGCCGGAGGGCGAGGGACCGCACCCGGTCGTCGTCATGGCCGGGGGCTGGTGCTACGTGAAGGAGCTGGTGCAGCCGCACTACGCGGAGCACATCGTGAACGCGGGCATGGCGGCGCTGATCTTCGACTACCGCCACCTTGGGTCGAGCGACGGCGCGCCGCGCCAGCACATCGACCCAAACAGACAGATCGAGGACTACAAGAACGCGATCACGTTCGCGACCAAGCAGCCGGAGCTGGACGCCGACCGCCTCGCGGTCTGGGGCATCTCCTACAGCGGCGGGCACGTGCTCGTCGTCGGCGCGACCGACCGCCGTGTCAGAGCGATCGTCTCCAACATCCCCGTCGTCGACGGGTGGGAGAACATGCGCCGCGTCCACGGCACGGTCGGCTTCCGCAGACTGCGCGAGGCGATCGAGAGCGACCGCGTGCGCCGCTTCGAGACGGGCGAGCACGGCACGATCGCGATGTCGACGACGAGGGTCGGCGAGGAGGTCTGCACCTGGCCGTTCCCGGAGACCTACGAGGCGTTCAACGACCTGAAGGCGAACGAGGCGCCGGCGCACGAGCACTGGAACACGACCGAGTCGACGGAGCTGCTGCTGTCGTACAGCGTCTTCCCGTACCTGTCGCGGATCCTCGACACGCCGACGTTGATGGTCGTCGCCGACGACGACGACCTGACGCTGTGGGACAAGGAGATCGAGGCGTTCAACGCGATCGCGACGACCGACAAGGAGCTGTTCGTCGTCCCGCAGACCAAGCACATGACCCTCTACAGCGAGCGGACGGCGCTCGACATTCCGGCGGCGCACACGGCGAAGTGGCTCAGCGCCAACCTCGTCGCGGCCGGCGAGCCCGTCCCCGCGTAGCGAGATGCGCGCGCTCGTGTTCCAACGGCCGCACGAGGCCGTCGTCGTCGAGGACCGCGGCGCGCCCGCGATCGGGCCGGACGAGGTGCTCGTCCGGCTCGAGCGGCTCGGCGTCTGCCACTCCGACTTCGAGCTGCTCGAAGGGCGCTACATCATCCCCGTCACCTATCCGATCGTGCCCGGGCACGAGTGGTCGGGGGAGGTCGTGGAGGCGGGGCCGGACGTGCGCGGCCTGCGCGTCGGGGACCGCGTCGTCGGTGAGTCGGTGATCGGGGAGGACCACTTCGGCTTCTCGATCAGCGGCGCCGGCGCGGAGTTCTTCAAGGCGCGGCCGGAGTGGTTGCACGTGCTGCCCGAGGGGCTGACGTGGGAGCAGGGCGCGCTGGTGGAGCCGTTCTCGGTCGCCTACCAGGCGACGATCTCGGCGGGCGGCGTCGACGCGAGCGACAGCGTGCTCGTGCTCGGCGGCGGGCCGATCGGGCTGCTGTGCGTCGCCGCCTGCGCGGCGCGCGGCGCGCGCGTCGACCTCGTCGAGCCGCAGCCCTCGCGGCGCGCGGCCGGCGAGCGGCTCGGCGGGCGGCGCGGGGTCGACCCGCGCGCGGCCGGCACCGACGGCGGCGCCGCGCTCGCCGCGTGGGCGCTCGACGGCACCGGCGGGCGCGGCTACGACGTCGTGATCGAGGCGTCCGGCGCGGCGCCCGCGATGGCGTCGGCGTACGAGCTGGCGGCGCAGGGCGGCCGCGTCGTGCACGTCGGCATCAACGTGACCGACCGGCCGGCGGTCCCGCTCGGGCTGATCCAGAGCAAGGGGCTGCGGGTCACGGGCGTGATCGGCGCGCCGGGGATCTGGCCGGAGACGATCCGCTTCCTCGCCGCATCGGGCCTCGACCTGTCGCCGGTCGTGACGCAGGTGCTGCCGCTGGAGCGGGCGCTCGACGCGCTCGACTCCGCCCGCGACGCGGCGAACCACGTCAAGGTCCAGCTGACGACGGCCGCCTGAGCGATGGCCGTCGTCGTCACCAGGCGCTCGCCGCAGGCGGCGCGCTACCGGGCCGAGGGGCTGTGGGAGGACCGCCTGATCGACGGGCTGCTGCTCGACGCGGCGGCCGCGTTCCCCGAGCGGGTCGCGCTCGTGGACGGCGAACGGCGTGTGACGTACGGCGAGCTGGCGGCGCGCGTGGAGCGCGCCGTCGGCGGGCTGCACGCGCTCGGCGTCCGCCGCGGCGAGGTCGTCTCGTTCCAGCTGCCGAACTGGCTGGAGGCCGCCGTCGTCCACCACGCGACGCTGCGGCTCGGCGCCGTCTCCAACCCCGTGATCCCGATCTACCGCGGGCGCGAGGTGCGCTTCATCCTGCGCCAGGCGCGCTCGCGCGTGCTGGTCGTACCGGACGTCTTCCGCGGCTTCGACCACCGCGCGATGGCGGCGCGGCTGCGCGACGAGCTGCCCGACCTGGAGCACGTCGTGGTGGTCGGCGAGCCGGGGCCGGGGACGGTGCGCTTCGACGACGCGCTGGGGGCCGGCGCGTCCGTCCCCGTCGCGCCGCCCGTCACGCGCTCGCCGGCGGATCCCGCGCTGCTGCTCTACACCTCCGGCACCGAGGCCGACCCGAAGGGCGTCGTCCACTCGCACGAGACCGCCGTCTACGAGAGCCGCTCGATCGCCGCGCTGTACGAGCTGACTGCGGCCGACCGCGTGCTGATGCCGTCGCCGGTCACGCACATCACGGGCCTGATCTACGGCTTGCAGCTGCCGTTCATGCTCGGCACGCGCGTCGTGCTGCAGGACGTCTGGAACGCCGAGCGAGCGCTGGAGCTGATCGAGCGCGAGCGCTGCTCGGTCGTGATCGGCGCGACGCCGTTCCTGCACGGCCTCGCGACGTCGCCGGAGCTTCCGCGTCGCGACGTCTCCTCGCTGCGCGTCTTCGGCTGCGGTGGCGCCGACGTGCCGCCGGAGCTGATCCGCTCCGCCAGCCGCGCGCTCGGGATCCGCGCGTCGCGCCTCTACGGCTCGACCGAGTGCCCGGCCGTGACGGGCAGCGCGCTGCGCGCGCCCGAGCGCTGCCACGCGGAGACCGACGGCGCGCCGATCGGCGGCGGGGAGGCGCGCGTGGTCTCCGAGGAGGACGCCGGCGTGGTGCTGCGCGAGCCGGGCGCGCGCGGCCTCTTGCAGGTGCGCGGGCCGGAGCTGTGCCTCGGCTACCTCGACCCGGCGCTCGACGACGCCGCGTTCGACGCCGACGGCTGGTTCGCGACCGGCGACATCGCGACGATCGACGCCGACGGCTGCGTGCTGATCGCCGGCCGCGCGAAGGACGTGATCGTCCGCGGTGGCGAGAACATCAGCGCGAAGGAGGTCGAGGACCTGCTGTTCGAGCACCCGGCCGTGCGCGAGGTCGCGGTCGTCGGCTACCCCGACGCGGTGCTCGGCGAGCGCGCCTGCGCGTTCGTCGTCGCGGACGGCCAGCTCACCCTCGACACGCTCATCGCGTTCCTGCGCGCCCGCGAGGTCGCCAACCAGAAGCTGCCCGAGCGGCTGCGCGTGGTCGAGGAGCTGCCGAAGACGTCGAGCGGGAAGGTGCAGAAGTTCCGGCTCCGCGCCTCGCTTCGCGAAGAGGAGGCGGTCGCGTGAGCGGCGCGCGCCCGGCCGCCGCCCCGCCGCTCGACCCGGACGTCCTGCTCGGCGACGTGCGTACGATGGCGCGGATCCGCGCGTTCGAGGAGCGCGTCTCGCGCGCGTTCAAGGACGGCCGCATCCCCGGCTTCGTGCACGTCTCGATCGGCCAGGAGGCGGTCGCCGCCGGCGTCTGCGGGTCGCTGGAGCGGCGCGACATGATCACCACCACGCACCGCGGTCACGGCCACTGCCTCGCGAAGGGAGCGGACGCCGGCGCGATGATGGCGGAGCTGTTCGGCCGCGCGAGCGGGACGTGCGGCGGCAAGGGCGGCTCGATGCACATCGCCGACACCGCGCTCGGCGTGCTCGGCGCGAACGGCATCGTCGGCGCCGGCATCCCGATCGCGGTCGGTGCGGCGCTGGCCGCTCGCATCCGCGGGACCGGCGCGGTCGCCGTCGCGTTCGCGGGCGAGGGGACCGTCCACAGCGGCGCCTTCCACGAGGCGCTGACGCTCGCGGTGCTGTGGGAGGCGCCGGTCGTGTTCGTGATCGAGAACAACCGCTTCGCCGAGTTCACCGACAGCGAGGCGATGTGGCGCGGCGCGCCGCTGCTGGAGCGCGCGCTCGGCTACGGCCTCGCGGCCGCCGAGCGGGTCGACGGCAACGACGCCGTCGCCGTCCGCGCCGCGGCCGGCGGCGCGATCGAGGCGTGTCGCGCGGGCGGCGGGCCGCGCCTGCTGGAGGCGATGACGTACCGGCACCACGGCCACTACGAGGGCGATCCCGCCGCGTACCGCGACGAGGCGGAGACGGCGGCGTGGCTGGAGCGCGACCCGCTGCAGGTCGCCCGCCGCGTGCTTGCTTCGGAGGGCCGCGCCGAGGAGGTCGACGCCCTGCGCGCCGCCGCCGAGCAGGAGATGGATCGCGCCGTCGCCGACGCCCTCGCGGCCCCTTCCCCCGAGCCCGCGACCGCACTGCACCATGTCTACGCCTGAGCCTACGACCGCCCCCGCCAAGCCCCCGCGCTACGTCGAGGCTGTCTCGCGCGCGCTGGCGGACGAGCTGGCGGCGGACGAGACGGTCGTCGTGATGGGGGTCGACGTGGGTGCGGCCGGCGGCGCGTACGGCGCGACGCGCGGGCTGCACGAGCGCTTCGGTCCCGACCGTGTGCTCGACACGCCGATCGCC
Source organism: Conexibacter woesei DSM 14684 (assembly GCF_000025265.1). Taxonomy (GTDB): domain Bacteria; phylum Actinomycetota; class Thermoleophilia; order Solirubrobacterales; family Solirubrobacteraceae; genus Conexibacter; species Conexibacter woesei. Next base: position 4,173,132 of record NC_013739.1, on the reverse strand, counting down.
GAGGCGGGCGTGCTCGGCGCCGCGGTCGGCGCGGCGATGGCGGGGCTGCGGCCGGTGACGGAGATCATGTACATGGACTTCCTCACCGTCTGCCTCGACCCGATCGTCAACCAGGCCGCGAAGCTGCCGTACATGACCGGCGGCGGCGTCACGATGCCGATCGTCTTCCGCACGCAGACGGGCGGCGGGCGCTCAAGCGGCGCGCAGCACTCGCAGAGCCTGGAGGCGTTGCTGGCGCACATCCCGGGGCTGAAGGTCTTCCTGCCCTCCGACGCGCGCGACGCCTACGACCTGCTGCGCGCCGCCGTCCGCGACGACGGCCCGGTCGTGGTGGTGGAGAACCGCCGCCTCTACAACCGCCGCGCCGAGGACTTCGACACGCGCGCGCCGCTCCCGCCCGGCCGCGCGCGCGTCGTGCGCGCGGGCGATGAGCTGACCGTCGTGGCGTGGGGGCGGATGGTCGACGAGGTGCGGCGCGCCTGCGAGGACCCCGAGCTGCTCGGCGGCGTCGGCGTCGAGCTGATCGACCTGCGCACGCTCGTCCCGCTCGACCTCGACACCGTCGCCGACAGCGTCCTGCGCACCGGCCGCGCGCTGATCGTCCACGAGGCGGTCACCGACTTCGGCCCCGGCGCCGAGATCGCGGCCCGCCTCGACGAGCGCCTGCGCTACGACGTCGAGGGCCCGATCCGCCGCCTCGGCGCGCTGTCGAGCCCCGTCCCGTACAGCCCCGGCCTCGAAGCCGAGGTGCTCCCCGACGCGCTCAAGATCGCCGCGGCGGTGCGGGAGCTGCTGGCGGGCTAGGGATGTGGCGTCGTCGATGGGTCGTATGGACCCATAGACGACGCCACATCTTCTACTCGAACGCGCGCGCGTCCATCCGCGGGTCGTTGCGGCGGCGGACGACGAGCCAGACGGAGCGGCTCGGCTCGTCGCCGACGGTCCAGAAGCGGTGCGGCTCCATCGAGTCGAACGAGATCGAGTCGCCGGGGCCGAGCTCGTAGGTCCTGAAGCGGATGCGGATGCCGAGCCGGCCTTCCAGGATCAGGCCGTACTCGTAGCCGCCGTGGCGCATCAGGTTGTCCTCCGCGCACGACTCGGCGCCGACCTCGTAGGTGACGTAGAGGAAGTCGACGGCGGCGTCGTCGCGCGCGGTCAGCCGCTCCCAGGTGACGCCGGGCAGGTGGACCGACGCGCGCGTCTCCAGGCGCTGGACGGGGTCGTCCGGCTCGCCGCCGAGCGGCGCGTCGATCAGCTCCGCGGCGCGCGTGAGGTGGTCGGCGGGCGAGCCGCCCGCGCCGGGTCCGCCGCCGGCCGCACCGCTCCCGCCCGCGCGGCGCACGACGGTGTCCGGGCCGGTCGCGCCCTCAAGCATCAGCTCGTCGACCGACAGGTTCAGCTCGTCGACGATCTGGTAGAGCGTGCCGATCGACGGGTTCGCCTTGCCCAGCTCGATCGCGGAGATGAGGCTGGGGGAGACGCCGATGCGGCGCGCCAGCTCGCGCACGCCGACGCCGCGCGCCTCGCGGTCACGCCGCAGTCGCGCGCCGACGTCCTTCAGCGCGACCTGCGTGACGTCGGCAAGAGGGCCGTCCTCGGTCTTGCGTGGCGGTGACATGGCGGACCCCCTGGGCTTGTGCAACTGAAATAGACGCTCGGCGAGATTTCCCGGCGGTGTCGCACGCAAGTGTACAATGCCGCTGGACGAAATGCGAGGGTAAGACCCTACCCCGGACAGAGGAGAGCATGATGCGATTCGAGGGCAAGACGGCGGTCGTCACGGGCGCCGGCTCCGGCATGGGACGCGCGATGGCGGTGGCGTTCCAGCGCGAGGGCGCGCGCGTCGTCGCGCTCGACGTGCGCGGCGACGCGGCGGAGCGGACGATCGCGGAGCTGCCCGCCGAGACGGGCGCGAGCGGGTCGTTCGCGCTGGCGGTCGACGTCACCGACGCGGCCGCGGTCGACGCCGCGGTCGACACGGCGATCGAGCGCGCGGGCGGGATCGACGTGCTCTGCTCCAACGCCGGCGTGCTCGACGGCTACGCGCCCGCGCACGAGACCTCGGTCGAGCAGTGGCAGCAGGTGCTGGCCGTCAACCTGACCGGTCCGTTCCTGCTCGCGCGTCGCATCGCACCGCACATGGCCGAGCGCGGCGGCGGCGCGATCGTCAACACCGCCTCGATCTCCTCGTTCGTCGCCGGCGGCGGTGGCGCCGCCTACACGGCCTCCAAGCACGGCGTGCTCGGCCTGACCCGCCAGCTCGCGTTCGACTACGGCCGCTCGGGCGTGCGCGTCAACGCGATCTGCCCCGGCGCCGTCGCGACCGAGATGACGGCGTCGCTGCGCGTCCCCTCTGAGGCGAACGCGCACGTCGACGCGCAGATCGCCGGCACGCCCGCCGGCCGCTGGGCGCAGCCGGAGGAGATCGCGGAGCTCGCGCTCTACCTCGCCAGCGACGCGGCCTCGTTCATCCACGGCACGCCCGTGCTGATCGACGGCGGCTGGACGCTCTCCTGATCGCGCGCGTCGTAGGGCGGGCGCGCGTGCGAGCGCGCGCCTGGGGCCGCCGCACGCGGCAGTACGCTTCGGCGACCGTGCCTGGCACCGCGCCCATCCGACCCCGACTGCGCCTGCTGCTGGTCGCGCTCGCGCTGCTGCTGGCGCTGCCCTCCGCCGCCGGCGCCGCCTCGCTGTCGGTCGGCATGGGGGAGGAGGACCCGGCGATGTTCTCCGACCCGCAGTTCACGGCGCTGAGACTGAAGCGGGCGCGCTACGTCGCCGGCTGGGACACGGCGCTGAGCGCCGGCGCCCAGCGCACGGCGGCCGACGCGTTCCTCAGAACCGCGCGCGCGGCCGGCTACGACGTGCTCGTCTCGTTCGCGCACTCGGGCAACCGCGGGAAGATGAGAACGCTGCCGTCCGCGGCGGCGTACGCGAAGGGCGTCAAGGCGTTCGTCAAGCGGTACCCCTGGGTGCGGACCTACTCTCCCTGGGACGAGGCCAACACCTGCTCGGAGCCGACCTGCCGCGACCCGAAGGCGGCGGCGACGTTCTACCGCACGCTCCAGCGCGCATGCCGCTCGTGCACGGTGATCGCGGCAGAGGTGCTCGACACCGACTACACCGAGATGCGCCGCTACCTGCAGCAGTTCATGAAGTACGCGGGCAAGCCGACGCCGCGGCTGTGGGGGCTGCATCCCTACAGCGACGCGAACCGCTTCCGCACGATCGGCACGAGAACGATGCTCGCGACGGTGCCGGGCACGATCTGGATGACCGAGGTCGGCGGGCTCTACTCGGATGGCAGGTCGTTCCCGCCCTCGGCCAGCCGGCAGGTGAGAGCGACGAAGCAGATGCTCAGACTCGCGACGAGCAGCCCGCGGATCGCGCGGCTGTACATCTACTGCTGGTACGGCGGCGGCACGTTCGATGCCGGCCTGACGTCGTCGAGCGGCGTGCCGCGCCCGGCGTACGACACCGTCGATGACTGGCTCAGAACACGGAGCACTGGAAAATAGCGCATAGGCTGGTCCGGGCGTGTAGGATTCTCGCCCCCTCGGGAGCCACGATGGTTTCCCGCTCAGACCAGGAAGGTCCCATGCGCAAGCTGCTCCTCGCGGGGCTCGCGACCGCGAGCCTCGCCGCCCTGCCCGCCGTCCCCGCGCTCGCCGCCAAGGATCGCGGCGATGCGCCTGCCGCCTCTACCTCGAAGCGGAAGTGCGATCCCAACTACCGCGGGCGCTGCCTGCGCCCCGGGGTCAGCGACTACGACTGCGCCGGCGGCAGCGGCAACGGGCCCTACTACGTGAGCGGGCCGTTCCGCGTCGTCGGCAGCGATCGCCACCGCCTTGACGCCGACGGCGACGGCATCGCCTGCGAATAGGCGCCGCCGGAGCGGCGCGCGCCCACGGTCGCCGAGCATCGCGCGCGGCCGACCCTCTACGCTGCGGGACGTGGACCGCCGCGGGTTCTTCAAGTCGATGCTCGGCAAAGGCCTCTCGCACGGGGCGAGACAGGTCGACGCCGTCGTGATCCCGTTCGAGCGCGCGGCGAAGGCCGCGCGTGACGCGATGCCCGACGACCCCGCGCCGGACCCCGTTCCCGACCTCGCGGACGTCCCCGAAGCCGACGCGGAGCAGGCGGCGCGCGACGACGTGATGCGCAGGCCGCAGCCCGGCCGCTCCGTCGCGACACCGGTCGCGAGCGAGGACCTGATGCGGCTCGCCGCCGACGCCGGTCTGATCCGCCACGTCGAGGCCGTCTGCGCGCTCTCGCGCCGGGCGGTGCGGCTGGTCCCGGCCGATCCTGCCGAGGTCGCCGGCCGCTCGCGCCTCGGCGGCGCGCCCGACCTGCCGATGAGCGCGGTGTGGCCGAACTGGGACGCCGCGCCGCTGACGTTCGTCGGCCAGATCGACCTCGCCGAAGCGGCCGCGGCGGGGATCGACGAGGCGCTCCCGCCCGACGGCCTGCTGCTGATCTTCTCGGCGCTGGAGCAGACGCCGTCGGGGTCGAGCCCGATGGACCGCGAGAGCAGCCGCGTGCTGTACGTCGAGGAGGAGCGGATCCCGCCCGTCACGCCCGACCCGATCGGCGCCGGGCGCCCGGAGGCGGCCCGTGCGGTGGAGATCACCTCGGAGCTGACGATCCCGCGCGTCTGGACCGCGCCCGTGCAGGCGCTCGGGCTCGACGACGCCGAGCAGGGGGCGTGGGAGCAGGTGCGTCGTGAGCTGGCAGAGCTGCAGGGCGTCACTTTGTGGGACGACGGCGCCGAGCTGCACGCGAGCCATCGTCTGCTCGGCTATCCGGAGGAGACGCGCGGCGACATGCAGCTCGCGTGCGAGCTGGCGGCGCGGGGCATCGACGTCGGCTATGGCGCGCCGTCGGCGCACCCGGACGCCAGAGGGCTCGACGGCGTCGCGCAGCGCTGGCGCCTGCTGCTGCAGCTGACGATCGACGACGACGCCGGCTGGCGTTTCGGCCGCGGTCGCGAGCGGCTGTGGCTGTGGGGCCCCGAGGACGAGCTGGCGGACGGCGTGATGGCGCACGTCCGCGGCATCGCGCGCTAGCAGCCTGGCCCGGCATCCCGACAAACGGGGCGACGGTTACCAGTCAAACGGTTTCTTGCGATCGTGCGGGCGCTTCCTCGACACGCTGTCAAGCCGCTCGCGGCCGTGCCGATGACCGGGGGCAGCCGCCCCTGGAGGATGAAAGCGACGATGCCCGACCCACGCAACCGAACGCACGACGAGATTCGCCGCCGCGGCGGCGTCGGCAACCTCAACGAGGGCATCGAGATTCCGCTTCACGGGCTCGCGACGCGGCTGATCGCGTGGCCCGGCAACGGCTTCCAGACCGAGAGCGTGCATGTCGTCACCCATCGGCCGGGCGAGGAGAGCGACCGCTACACGTACGCGACGGGCGAGGAGGCGGCGGTCTGCCTACACGGGCGCGGCGAGGTCTGGCTGCACGACCGCTGGGTCGCGATGGCGGCGGGCGACCTCGCCTTCTGGCCGCAGGGCGTCGCGCACGCGACGCGCAACGCGCCGGGAAGCGAGCGCGACTTCGTGCTCGTGACGCAGCTGACGCCGCCGCCGTTCCACCTCTACGAGCCGGCTGGCTTCTACGATCGCGCCGCGGGCGCGATGCGCTTCGAGGTGATCGAACGCGCGCGCCGCGCGGCGAACCCCGGCTCGCTCTCGACGGCGGTCGAGCTGCGGCTGCGCGAGGGCGAGGAGGACGTGCGCGCATGGAACCTCGGCGTCGAGACGATCCGCACGCGCGGCGCGCTCTTCAACATCTTCCGCGGTGCCGCGATCGACAGCCTCGGCGTCTCGATGCTGCTCGTGCTGTGGCCCGGCCACGGTCCGCGCAGCTCTGGCTTCAACTTCGGGCCGATCGACCCGGGGGGACCGGGGCAGCGCCACACGCATCCGGTCTCTGACGAGTGCGTCGTCTGCTGGGACGGCGATCACGCCGACTTCGAGCTGGAAGGCCAGCTCGTGCGCCTGCACCGCCATGACGTGCTGCTGGCCCCCTGCGGCGTCGAGCACGGTGGCGGCCCGACCGAGGAGCAGGGGCGCATCTGGCTCGGCGGCTTCGCCTCGCCGCCGCGCCTGGACCTGCTGCTGAAGTCCGGCCTCTACGACGGCGAGCGCTTCGCGACGCCGACCTGGAGCGAGCTGGACGTGCCCGGGTGGAGCAGCCCGCGCGGCTAGGATCGCGCGGATGAGCGAGCCGATCTACTTCGATTCCCCGGCGGCGTGGCGCGCCTGGCTGGAGGAGCACCACGACAGCGAGACCGAGCTGATCGTCGGCTTCTGGAAGAAGGGCAGCGGGATGCCGGGGATGACGTGGAGAGAGGCGGTCGGCGAGGCGCTCTGCTTCGGCTGGATCGACTCGATCGGCCGCCGCGTCGACGACAGACGGCGCACGATCCGCTTCACGCCGCGCAGACCGCGCAGCCACTGGAGCGCGGTCAACGTCGCGTTCGTCGAGGAGCTGCGCGCGGCGGGGCTGATGCGCCCCGCCGGCGAGGCGGCGTTCGCGGCGCGCACGCCCGAGCGCACCGCACAGGGCCCGAACGAGAGCCCGCCACGCGAGCTGGACGCCGCGGCGCAGGCGCAGTTCGAGGCAGCGGAGGCGGCGTGGGAGTTCTTCGGCTCCCAGCCGCCGGGCTACCGCCGCCGGGCGATCTGGTGGGTCACCAGCGCCAAGCGCGAGGAGACGCGTGCGCGCCGCCTCGCGCAGCTGATCGACGACTCCGCCGCGGGCCGCCGGACCAGACAGGCGGTCTGACCGCTCAGCCCTCGGGGTGGGCCTTCTTCCAGTACTCGGACACGGCCGCGACGGCGCCGCCGGTGATCGAGGACTTGAACATCTCGGTGTCGAACGCGTGCGGGAGCGGCTCGTCCGGGACCGCGACGCCGAGCCCCTCGCAGATCGGCTCCCAGCCGTCCTTCGGCTGCCAGACGATCAGGCGGTCGGCCGGCACGGTCGACTTGACCTCGTCGTTCCAGCGGTTCATCGCCTCGACGAGCGGCTCGCGCTCGCCGAACGTGTTGGCCGCGGCGCCGCGCGGACCCTTCCAGAGCGTGTCGATGTTGAGGTCCATCCACGCCGCCCAGTCCGGGTCGATGCGGTAGCGCGCCTGGCACATGCTGCGCATGAACGAGTCGCCGAAGTAGATCTGGTTGATCGTGTCGTTCATCGACTTCGCCCACGCGTCGCCGTCGCGCACCGACAGCAGGATCTTCGCCTCGGGGTACTTGTCCATCAGCTCGCGCCAGTGGTACGCCGCCGGCCAGTCGACCGTCGCCTCGTAGCCGTCGAAGACCTCGTCCCACGGCTCCTGGCCGAGGTACGCGCGCCGCCAGACGTCGACCCCTCTTCTGAGGTCGGCCATCATGTCCTTCATGTGATACGTGGGCAGCCCGAGCATTCTGAGGGCGATCCACTGCGTTGTCGTCGCGGTCCGCGGCAGTCCGGCGCCGATGATCTTCATCCAGGCTCCCTTTTCGATGGGTGGGGGATTCCGAACACCACAACCGCGATCGGGGCCAGGGGTTGCGCGGTAGGCTGCGCCGTGGCCATGAGCGAGCCTGCTGCCTTCCCCGTCGCGTTCCACCGACCCGAGGCCGAGCGGCGCGTGGTGATCTTGCCGGGCGCACGGTACCCGACGCGCGCCCCGTTGCTCTGGTTCGCGCGAGAGGTCGCGGTCGCGAAGGGCTTCGGCGTGCTGGAGGTGCTCGACGAGCCGCCGGCGGGGGAGGACCCGTTCGCGTGGATCCGCGACCGCGCGCAGCGCGCGCTCGACCACGAGCCGGCGCCGACGACGGTCGTCATCGGCAAGTCGCTCGCGAGCGACGTCGCCGACCTCGCGGCCGAGCGCGAGCTGCCGGCCGTCTGGCTGACGCCGCTGCTGGACCGCGCGGGCGTGCGTGCCGCGCTCGCGCGCGCGACGCGGCCCGCGCTGCTGATCGGCGGCACCGCCGACCCGACCTGGCAGCCGGACACCGTGCCGTCCAGCGCGCTGATCGAGCAGCTGGAGCTGACCGAGCACGACCACAGCCTGCAGCTGCCAGGCGACCTGCTCGCCTCACTCGCCTCGTTGAAGAAGGTGACGAAGCGGATCGAGCGGTTCCTCGGCGGTAGCTGGCTGGACTGAGCGCCGCACCGGCGTTCAGCTTGCTCTTAGGAGCCTTTCGCCCCCGCTTACTTTCTGTTCAGTGACTGCTCAGGGTCATGACGCATCCTGATCGTCATGAACTCATCCAAGGCCATCGTCACCCTCGCCGCGGCGGCCGTGCTCGGCGCCGCGGGCGGCGCTGCGGTCGTGGGCGTCGCCGGCGACGGCGGCGGCTCGACCAAGACGGTGCTCGAGCCGGCTGCGGCACAGCCGCAGCCCGTCAGCGTCGCGCAGAGAAACGGCGACGCACTCACCCCCAAGCAGGTCTACTCGCTCGCGAGAGACTCGGTCGTGTTCATCACCTCCGACGTCACCGAGCAGGGTCAGTCCGGTCAGGCGACCGGCTCCGGCTTCGTCATCTCCAAGGACGGCTACATCGTCACCAACGCGCACGTCGTCAACGGCGCGTCGAAGGTCACCGTGAAGATCGGTGACGGGCAGACGCAGGACGCCGAGATCGTCGGCAAGGACGAATCGACCGACATCGCACTGCTGAAGGTGAGCGGCAGCGACGACCTCAAGCCGCTGCAGTTCGCCGACTCCGACAAGATCTCCGTCGGCGACCCGATGTACGCGATCGGCAACCCGTTCGGCCTCGACCGCACGCTCACGACCGGCGTCGTCTCCGCGCTCCAGCGGCAGATCACGGCGCCCAACGGCTTCTCGATCGACGGCGTGATCCAGACCGACGCGCCGATCAACCCTGGCAACTCGGGCGGCCCGCTGCTCGACGCCCACGGCGAGGTGGTCGGCGTCAACTCGCAGATCCTCAACGGCGGCGGCAGCTCCAGCGAGGGCAACGTCGGCATCGGCTTCGCGGCACCGTCGAACACGGTCAAGAACGTCGTCGAGCAGCTGCGGCAGAACGGCTCGGTCGAGCACGCCTACCTCGGCGTCCAGATGGGCGACGCGGCGAGCGGCGGCGGCGCGCAGGTCGGCGCCGTGACCCCGGACGGCCCGGCCGCCGCGGGCGGTGTCCAGCAGGGCGACGTGATCACCAGCTTCGACGGCAAGACCGTCACCGACGCCGCCTCGCTGTCGAGCATGGTCAACGCCAAGCAGGTCGGCGACAAAGTCGAGCTGGAGGTTCGCCGCGGCGACGGCGAGCAGACGCTCAGCGTGACGCTCGCCGCGCAGCCCGCCTCGGCGAGCAGCGCGCAGCAGCAGAGCCAGGTCGATCCGCAGCAGCAGGTCGATCCCAACCAGCAGGTGGACCCGCAGCAGCAGGTGGACCCGCAGCAGCAGGTGGATCCGAACCAGCAGGTCGATCCGCAGCAGCAGGTCGATCCCAACGGCGGCCAGCAGCAGATCGACCCGCGCGACCTGCTCGAGCAGCTCATGCCCTGACCCAGCTTTTACAAGCTTCTCGCTCCGCACGCTCGCAACCCCCCGTGCCGACGGAGCGGGATCCGCGCGCCCGGCAGACTCCCCTTGCTGTCGGGCGCGCAACCCAAGAGCCCGGCTCAGAACCCCCTTTCTGAGTCGGGCTCCTATCCTTGCCCGATGCGGAATCAGCTGCGCCCCCTCTTCGACCGTGTCGTCATCAAGGAGCTCGAGCCCGATCGCGTTCGCGAGTCCGGGCTCGTCGTGCCGGCGGGCACCCATGAGCCCCCGCCGCAGCACGGCATCGTGCTCGCCGTCGGCCAGGGACTCGACTGGTGGCAGCACGTCGGCGTCACGATGCCGGTCAGACCCGGCGACCACGTCGTCTTCCCGGCATCGGCCGGCGCGTGGGTCGAGGTCGACGAGGAGCGGCTGCTCGTTTGCCGCGTCGGCGAGCTGCTGGGCGTGCTCGAATCGGTCAGGGACTGCCGGCGCTGCGCCGAGCATCCGCTCGCGCCCGGCGACACGTGCAGCGTCTGCGGGCGCACCCAGCGCCTGATCACGGATTGAACGACCGCTCGTGTCGCTGCTGGAGGCGCTGCTCGTGCTCGCCGCCGGCGTCGGCGCAGGCACGATCAACGTGATCGTCGGCAGCGGCACGCTGCTGACGTTCCCGGTGCTGCTCGCCGTCGGCTACCCGCCGATCACGGCGAACGTGTCGAACTCGCTCGGGCTCGTGCCCGGCTCGCTGTCGGGTGCGTACGGCTACCGCCGCGAGCTGCGCGGACAGGGCCGGCGGATCCTCCGCTACGGCACCGCCTCGTTCGTCGGCGCGGTCACCGGCGCGCTGCTGCTGTTCCAGCTCCCGGCCGCCGCGTTCGACGCGATCGTGCCGGTGATGATCGCGCTCGCGCTGCTGCTGGTGATCTTCCAGCCGCGGATCGCGACCGCGCTCGCGGCGCGCCGCGAGCCCGGCGGTCATCCGCGCGAGGGCGGCCCGCTCGCGTTCGCGCTCGGCTACGGCACCGGCGTCTACGGCGGCTACTTCGGCGCCGCGCAGGGGATTCTGCTGCTGGCGATCTTCGGCCTCGCGCTCGACGACGACATGCAGCGCGTCAACGCGCTGAAGAACGTGCTGGCGATGATCGTCAACCTGACGGCCGGGATCGTCTTCCTGTTCGTCGCCCACGTCGCGTGGGAGGCCGTCGCGCTGCTGGCCGTCGGCTCCGCGGCCGGGGGCCAGCTCGGCGCCCGCATCGGGCGCCGCCTGCCGCCCGACGTGCTGCGGGCCGTGATCGTCGTCGTCGGCGTGACGGCGATCGTGCAGCTGCTGGCGCGCTGAGCGCAGCGCGCCGCGTCGCTACGGCTGCTCGCCGATGTAGAAGCCGACGCGCGACCCGTCGATCTGCGCGTCGAGCATCTTGTCGTCGAGGATCGCCGCGGCTCTCTCCTCGACGAAGACGCGCGCGCCAGCCTCGTCGAGCACCTGATCGGAGTCGGCGGGAACCTCGGCGACGGTCACCTCGAGCGGCCCGGGCTGCTCCGCGCCCGGCTGGGTCGCGATGCGGATTCCCGCGCCGTCGGGGATGTCAGGAGCCGCGACGATGCCGCGGATCGCTTCGGCTGCGTTCTCGGTGATGGCGAGCACTGTGGTGCTCCTTCCATTCGCTGGCGGGTTGCTTCAACGCCTGCCCGCTGGTCCGTCATCGGAAACGACCAGCGCGCGGACGGCGTCAGCCGACTCCGCCGCCAGCGCCGCGTGCGCGAGCGTCTCCGCCTCGTCGGCGTCGAGCGCTCGCACCGCCGCCTTGACGGCCGGGACCGCCGGCGCCGCGACGCTCAGCTCGCGGACGCCGAGCCCGACCAGCAGGGGGATCGCGGCGGGGTCGGCGCCCAGTTCGCCGCAGACGCCGACCCAGCGGCCGTGCGCGCGGGCGGCGCTGCAGACCTCGTGCACGAGCCGCAGCACCGCGGGATGGAGGCCGTCGGCGAGGCGCGCGAGCGCGGCGTTTCCGCGCTCGGCCGCGAGCACGTACTGCGTCAGGTCGTTCGTGCCGAGCGAGAAGAAGTCGACCTCGTGCGCGAGCTGGACGGCGGTCAGCGCAGCGGCCGGGACCTCGACCATGATCCCGACCTCGAAGCCGTCTCTGAGCGGCTCGCCGACCGCCGCGCACGCCTCGTCGAGCATCCGCCGGCCGCTGCGCAGCTCGTCGATCGTGGCGATCATCGGGAACATCACCTTGACGTTCTCGTGCTCGGCCGCGGTGCGGACGATCGCGCGCAGCTGCGTTGCGAGCAGCTGCGGCCGGGCGAGCCCGAGCCGCACGCCGCGGACGCCGAGGAAGGGGTTCTGCTCGGGTGGCATGCCGAGGTAGGGGAGCGGCTTGTCGGCGCCGGCGTCGAGCGTGCGGATCACGAGCGGCCGGCCGTCGAGCGCCGCAGCGGCGGCGCCGTAGATCGCCGCCTGCTCGTCCTCGCTGGGGGCGCCGTCGCGGTCGAGGAAGGCGAACTCGGTCCGCAGCAGCCCGACGCCGTCGGCGCCGACGGCGGCCGCCTCCACGGCGTCGCCGGCGTCGCCCGCGTTCGCCGCGACCTCGATGCGGATCCCGTCGCGCGTCGCCGCCGGACGGTGCGCCGCGGCGCGCGCCTGGTCGGCGAGCGCGGCCTCGCGCGCGCGGCGCTCGGCGTACTCGCGCGCGACGTCGGGCGCGGGGGAGGGGACGAGCAGCCCGCGGTCGCCGTCGAGCGCCGCCGGCGTGCCCGCCGGCAGGTCGAGCAGCGCCGCGCCGAGCCCGACGACGGCGGGGACCCCGAGCGCGCGGGCGAGGATCGCCCCGTGCGAGGTCGGCCCGCCCTCGGCGGTCGCGATCCCGCTGACCGCGTCGCGGTCGAGCCCGGCCGCGTCGAGCGGCGTCAGCTCCCGCGCGACGAGGATGCCGGCCGCGGAGGCGGCGCCGGCTGCGCCACCGGCGCCGGCCGCTCCGGCTGCGCCGCTCGCGCCGGCTGCGCCGCTCGCGCCGGCTGCGCCGCTCGCGCCGGCTGCGCCGGCCACGCCGCTCGCTCCGGCCGTGCCGCTCGCACCCGCTGCCAGTGCGGCGAGCACGCGGCGGCCGACGTCGGCGAGGTCGCCGGCGCGCTCGCGCTGGTAGGCGTCGTCGAGGGCGCGGTAGCGGGCCGTGATCCCCTCGACGGCGTCGGCCCATGCGCGCGCGGCGCTGCTGCGCCGCTCGAAGATCGCCGCTCTCGCCGGGTCGAGCAGCGCCTCGTCGTCGAGCGCGAGCCCGAGCGCGTCGAGGATCTCGGCCTCCTCCTCGCCGACCTGCGCGGCCAGCCGCTCGCGCCGCTCGCCGATCTCGGCCTGCACGGCCGCGCGTGCGGCCGCGAGCGCCGCCCACTCCTCCTCCGGCGTGCCGCTCGGCGCGTCGTCGATCGGCGGTGGCTCGGCCGCCTCGGCGGCGATCGGCCGCAGTGGCCCAAGCGCCACGCCCGGCGAGCTCGCGATCCCGGCGAGCGTGCCCGGAGGGGAGCCCGGCGGCGCCGCCATGCCCGCGCCCGCGCCGTCCGGCGGCGCGAGCGTGTTCGGGGCGCCGATCGTCGGCGCCGGCGCGCGGCCGGCCGAGACCGGGGCGGCGGCGTCGGTCGCGACGGCGCGCAGCTGCTCCAGCGCCCGGCGGGCGTCGGGGCCGGAGGCGCGGACGACCAGCTCGTGGCCCTCGCGCACGCCGAGCGTCGCGATCGAGTTGAGCGAGCCGGCTGAAACGGGACCCGCGCCGGTCGTCCCGTTCTCCACCTCGACGCGCGCGTCGAGCGCGGCCGCGGTCCGCACGAAGCGCGCGGCCGGCCGCGCGTGCAGCCCCTGCGCGACCGTCACGACGAAGCGGTCCTCGACCGCGTCGGCGGGAGGCGCGGTCGATTGCTGGTCTGTGGGACCAGCAAACGACCGCGGCTCGGACTCGTCGCCGGCCGCCTCGCCGAGGTGCGCGGCCTTGGCGGTCAACCCGCCGCGGGCCTCCTCGGCGACCGCGTCAAGCGAGCCGCCGGCCTGGGCGGTGACGGCGGCGGCGACGGCGCCCTCGACCAACGGGGCGGGGACGAGGCGCACCTGCGCGGCAACGGCCTCATCCAACAGCTCGACGGCCATCTCGGCGCTCAGCACGGCCGAGCCGAGGTCCATCAGGACCAGGACCCCGTCGCCGGCCGCGGCGGCCTCCTCGACCGCCGCCATCACCCGCGCGGCGTCGGTGCCGAGCGGCGCCGGCTCGCCCTCGGCCGGCGGCTCCAGGCCGCCCGCCGCGACGAGCGGCACGTCGGCGGCCATCTCGCGCGCCAGCTCTACGACGCCCTCGGCGAGCCGCGCGCTGTGCGAGACGATGACGATCCCGACCACGGGGGCGCTCGCCCGCCGACCGCTCGCTCGCCGAACCGCTCGCCGACCGCGCCGACGACCGCGGCGCCTACGCTCTGATCCAGCCGAGCGTGCGCTGGACCGCTTCCTTCCACCTCGCGTAGCGGGCTTCGACGTCGCCGGAGTCCATCTTCGGCTCCCAGCGCTTGTCCTCGCCCCAGTTGCGCGTGACGTCGTCGGTGCCGGCCCAGACGCCGACCGCGATGCCGGCCGCGTAGGCGGCGCCGAGCGCCGTCGTCTCGGACACCTTCGGGCGGATCGTGGGCACGCCGAGCACGTCGGACTGGAACTGCATCAGCAGCTCGTTGTTGACCATGCCGCCGTCGACCTTCAGCTCCTTGAACGGTGCCTCGGCCGCCTCGTTGGCGGCGTCGACGACCTCGCGCGACTGCCACGCCGTCGCCTCCAGCACCGCGCGCGTGATGTGCGCCTTGTTCGAGAACGCCGTCAGGCCGACGATCACGCCGCGCGCGTCGTCGCGCCAGTACGGCGCGAACAGGCCCGAGAAGGCCGGCACGAAGTAGACGTCGCCGGTGTCCTCGACCGACGCCGCGAGCGCTTCGGAATCCGGTGCGGTTCTGATGATCCCGAGCTGGTCGCGCAGCCACTGCACGCCCGCGCCCGTCACGGCGATCGCGCCCTCCAGCGCGTAGACCGCGGGCTGGTCGCCGATCTTGTAGCCGACGGTCGTCAGCAGCTTCTGCGACGGGACCGGCTCGTTGCCGGTGTTGACGAGCAGGAACGAGCCCGTGCCGTACGTGTTCTTCGCCGTCCCCGGCTCGAAGCACGCCTGCCCGAAGAGGGCGGCCTGCTGGTCGCCGAGCACGCCGGAGACCGGCACGCCTTCGAGCACCGTCCCGTGGACGTTGCCGTAGACCTCCGACGAGGACCGGATCTCGGGCAGCATCGCCCTCGGCAGGCCCATCAGCTCCAGCACCTCGTCGGACCAGTCGAGCGTTCTGAGGTCCATCAGCATCGTGCGCGACGCGTTCGTCACGTCGGTCACGTGGACACCGCCGTTGGGCCCGCCGGTGAGGTTCCAGATCGTGTACGTGTCCATCGTGCCGAAGAGGATGTCGCCTGCCTCGGCTCGCGCCCGCACACCGTCGACGTTGTCGAGGATCCACTTCGCCTTCGGGCCGGAGAAGTACGTCGACAGTGGCAGGCCGCAGATGTGGCGGATGCGGTCCGGGCCCTCGGAGCCGCCCAGCTCGGCGACGATCGCCGACGTGCGCGTGTCCTGCCAGACGATCGCGTTGTAGACCGGTCTGCCGGTTCTGCGATCCCACAGGACGGTCGTCTCGCGCTGGTTGGTGATCCCGATCGCCTTGATGTCGGACGGCCTCACGATGCTGGCGGCGAGCGCGTCGCCGATCACCTCTCTCACGCGCATCGTGATCTCGAGCGGGTCGTGCTCGACCCAGCCGGAGCGCGGATGAATCTGTCTGTGCTCGCGCTGGCCGACCTGGACGATGTTGCCGTCCGTGTCGAAGATGATGAAGCGCGAGCTCGACGTTCCCTGGTCGATCGCGCCGACGTAGTCAGGCATGCGGTGGTCTCCTCATTCGGTCGATTCGCCCCAGGCATCCGCCGCCGTTCGCAGCAGCAGCGCCGAGGAGACGGCGCCCGGGTCAAGGTGTCCGACGCTCCGCTCGCCAAGGTAGCTGGCGCGCCCCTTTCTGGCGAGCAGCGGGATCGTCGCGTCCGCGCCGGCGTCGGCGGCGCTCGCCGCCGCTCTCAGCGCCTCGGCCAGCGAGGCGCCGTCGGCCGCCGCCGTCGCGAGCGCGTCGCGCGCCGGCAGCAGCGCGTCGACCATCGTCTTGTCGCCGGGCTCCGCCTTGCCGCGTCTCTGGACGCCGGCGGCGCCGGCCTCCAGCGCACGCGCCCACGCCGCAGCGTCCAACGAGGCACCGGCGTCTCTGAGCGCGGTCGCCATCCCGATGAAGAACGAGCCGTAGAGCGGGCCGGCCGCGCCGCCGACCGTCGAGAGCAGCGTCATCCCGACCGCTCTCAGCTCCATCGCCGGCTGGTCGGACGGCGCACCGTCGAGTCTCGCCGCGGCGGCGGCGAAGCCACGCGCCATGTTCGCGCCGTGGTCGCCGTCGCCGATGTCGGCGTCGAGCCGGTTGAGGCGGTCGCGGTGCTGCTCGAGACGGGCGGCGCTGAGCTTCACCCACTCCTGCACGGCCATCTACGCGCCCCACCGCAGCGCCGGGGTGTTGACCGGCGCGTCCCACAGCGACGTCAGCTCGTGGTCGAGCTTGAGCAGCGTCACCGAGCAGCCGGCCATCTCCAGCGAGGTGATGTAGTTGCCGACGAGCGAGCGCTCGATCCGGATGCCGCGTTCGCCGAGCAGCTGCGCGACCCGGCGGTAGACGATGTACAGCTCGATCAGCGGCGTGCCGCCCATCCCGTTGACGAACGCGAGCACGCCGTCGCCGGAGCCGAACGGCAGGTCGGTCACGATCGGCTCGACCAGCCGCGCGACGATCGCGTCGGCCGCTTCGAGCTTCATCCGCTCGCGACCGGGCTCGCCGTGGATGCCGATCCCGATCTCCATCTCGTCCTCGGCCAGCTCGAACGTCGGCGTGCCGACGTGGGGGACGACGCACGACGTCAGCGCCATCCCCATCGAGCGCGACTGGTCGTCGACGCGGCGGCACAGCGCCGCCACGTCGCCGAGCGGGCGCCCCGCCTCGGCGGCCGCGCCGCAGATCTTCTCCGCGAGCACGGTCGCGCCGACGCCGCGGCGGCCGGCGGTGTAGGTCGAGTCCTGCACGGCGACGTCGTCGTCGATGATCACCGCCTCGACCTCGACGCCCTCCGCGACCGCCAGCTCGGCGGCGGTCTCGAAGTTCATCACGTCGCCGGTGTAGTTCTTGACGATGTGCAGCACGCCGGCGCCACCGTCGACCGCCTGCGTGGCGGCGAGCATCTGGTCGGGGGTGGGGGAGGTGAAGACGGCGCCGGGGCAGGCGACGTCGAGCATGCCGGGGCCGACGAAGCCGCCGTGCATCGGCTCGTGGCCGCTGCCGCCGCCGGACAGCACGCCGACCTTCCCTCTCACGGGAGCGTCGGCGCGCACGACGTAGGCGGGTTCGAACGACACGCGGAGGCGGTCGCCGTGCGCGAGCGCGATGCCTTCCAGCGCCTCGTGGACGACGGCCTCCGGGTCGTTGATGAGCTTCTTCACGGAGCCCTCCCGGGTGGGGTGTCTCCGGGTCGGTCGCGTGCGACGTAGCCGGCGTCGGCGGCGGCGGTCGCGCCACGGCCGCCCTGCTCGACCTCCGTCGTCCCTTCCTCCTCGACGCTCGTGTCCTCGGGGACGCCGCGCGACTTCAGCACGTCGCCGATGAAGAAGTCGTAGAGGAAGGCGCCGATCGCACCGCCGACGAAGGGTCCGACGATCGGGATCCACATGTAGCTGTTGATGTTGCCGTAGTCGCCTGGGACCGCGATCGTCTTCCAGCCTTCGATCCAGGTCACGAGACGCGGGCCGAGGTCGCGGGCCGGGTTGATCGCGTAGCCGGCGTTGGCGCCGATCGAGAGGCCGATCGCCACGACGACGAAGCCGACGACCACCGGCGCGAGGTTCGACTTCGGCGGCTGGTTGGCGTTGTCGACGAGCGCGAAGATCGCGAAGACGAGCATCGCGGTGCCGACGACCTGGTCGAAGAACGGACCCCACCAGGTGCCGAAGTAGCCGGCCGGGAAGGTCGCGAAGATCGAGAACGTGCCGACGGACTCGGGTGTGCCGCGCACGATGTCTCTCGCGCGTTCGAGCGAATCTATCGACGCTCCGTACAGCTCGTAGAGCAGGAACGCGGCGACGAACGCGCCGGCGAGCTGGGCGAGCATGTACCACGGGACCTTCGCCCACGCGAAGCCGCGCTTGAGCGCGAACGCGAGCGTCACCGCCGGATTGAGGTGGGCTCCGGTGACGCCGCCGGCGACGTACACGCCGAAGGTGACGCCGAAACCCCATCCAAACGCGATGATGAGCCAGGAGGCGGTGTCGAACTGCCCGCGTCCCGACTCGGGAAGTGCCGCTACCGCCATCGCAACGGAGCCGACACCAAGGAGAATGAGGATGAATGTGCCGGCGAACTCGCCGAGCACGTCACCCCAGAGAGAGCGCCGCCAAGCTGCGTCGGGGCCAAACCGCGATGTCCCGCCAGGCTTGGGCGCTGGCTGTGTGGCGGACATGCTTTTCGCATACCCCGTTCGCACCTTCTGCAAAGCCCTGCTAAGAAGACTCACACCATGCGCAACCCTTTGCCCGATACGGCGTTCGAGCGCCCGTTCGACGTGATCGTGATCGGCGCCGGCATCAACGGCTCCGGCATCGCGCGTGATGCGGCGCTGCGCGGGCTCAGCGTGCTGCTCGTCGACAAGTGGGACATCGGCGCCGGCACGACGAGCCGCTCGACGCGCCTGGTGCACGGCGGACTCCGCTATCTGGAGCACCGCGAGCTGCCGCTCGTGCGCGAGTCGCTGCGCGAGCGGGAGGTGCTGCTGCACATCGCCCCGCACCTCGTCCACCCGCTGTCGTTCCTGCTGCCGATCTACGAGGAGCACAAGCGCGGGACGAAGATGATCCGGATGGGCATGATGGCCTACGACGCGCTGTCGCTCGACAAGTCGATGCAGCGCCACCGGATGCTCAACCGCGGAGAGGCGCTGCAGCGCGAACCGGGCCTGCGCCGCGAAGGGCTGCGCGGCGCCGCCGCCTACTACGACGCGCAGGCCGAGTATCCCGAGCGGCTGTCACTGGAGAACGCGCTCGACGCGCGCCGGCTCGGCGCGGTCGTGCTGCCGTACATGCGCGTGACCGAGCTCCAGCGCGGCGGCGCCGGGCGGGTCACCGGCGTCGGCCTCCACGACGAGCTGCACGACCGCTCCTACACCGCGCACGCGAGCGTGATCGTCAACGCCGCCGGCCCGTGGGTCGACCGCGTGCTGGGCGGGATCGAGGCGCCCGACCAACGCATGATCGGCGGCACGAAGGGCAGCCACATGGTCGTCGAGGCGTTCCCCGGCGCGCCGCGCGAGGCGGTCTACGCGGAAGCCGTCGAGGACGGCCGTCCGTACTTCGTCGTGCCGTGGAACGGCCTCTACCTGATCGGGACGACCGACTCCCGCTTCGAGGGAGACCTCGACACCGTCGCGGCGACCGATGACGAGATCGCCTATCTGATCTCGGAGACGAACAAGCTGATCCCGGAGGCCGGGCTCAGCGTCGACAAGGTCCTCTACACGTACGCGGGCGTGCGGCCGCTGCCGTCGGCGCCGGAGGGCGAGGAGGGGTCGATCACGCGCAGCCACGTGATCCACGACCACGCGCCGGGCGTCGAGGGACTGCTGTCGATCGTCGGCGGCAAGATCACGACGTACCGGCAGCTGGCCGAGGAGGTCATCGACGCGGCGGTCAAGAAGCTGGAGCGCAAGGCCGGCAAGTGCCGCACGCACCAGATTCCGCTGCCCGGCGGCACGGCGTACCCGTTCGACGAGTTCCGCGCCCGCTTCCACGCGACGAGCGGGCTGCCGCGCGAGACGGCCGACCGCCTGCTGCGGATCTACGGCACGCGCGCGGCCGAGGTGCTCGACTACGCCGACGGCCACCCGGACCTGCGCGAGCCGTTCGACCACGACACCGGCGCGATCGGCGCCGAGGTCGCGTTCTCGCTGCGGACCGAGCTGGCGGAGACGCTCGCCGACGTGCTGCAGCGGCGCACGATGGTCGGCTTCGGCTCCGAGGTCGGCCTCAACGCGGTCGACGCCGCGGCCGAGATCGCGGTCCGCCACGTCGGCTGGAGCGACGAGCGCGCCGCGAACGAGGCGGCCCGCTTCCGCGCGCAGGTCGACCTGCTGCGCCCGCGCGCCGAGCGGGTCTAGCGGTCGGAGCTCGCGGCCCGGCCGGCGAGCGCGTCCTCTGTGGTGAAGCGCGCGTCGCGCTCGGCGTCCTCGTCGCGCTCACGTGGCTGGCCGTGCGCGGTCAGCTCGTGCAGGTACGTGGCGATGACGCCGAGTGCTGCGCGGTCGTGGCGCGTCGTTGCGCCTGTGGCGATCGCAGTCGTGGTCATGGGCCCTCCTTGGTTCGAAACTTGTCGAACAAGACGCTAGCAGCTTCGTTCGACGAACTTCGAACTATCTCGCGTCGGGGGCGTCGGGCGCATCTGACGCGGCCGCGTCGGCCGGAGGCGCCGGCTCGGCGGCGGCCTGCCGCGCGGCGGCGTTGCGGCGGCCCTGCGCGATCGCGACCGCCGAGCCGGCCATCCCGGCGCCGAGCTGCGCGAGCGCCCAGCCGCTGCCCCAGCGCTCGCGCCCGCGCACAGCGTCGAGCGAGAGCGCGCCCGGACCGGCATCGACGACGGCGAAGACCGTCGCGATCACGACCGCGTTGTACTCCCACCCGCCGTTGCTCGCCCACGGGCCTCTCGGGGCGTGCACGGTCGCGATCGCCGTCGTCATCGCGCCCGTCAGCCCGGCGCCGGCCAGCGGCGTGCAGAGCCCGAGCGCGAGCAGCGCGCCGCCGCCGGCCTCCGACGCGCCCGCCGCGAGCGCGTTCCGTCTGCCCGGCACGAGTCCCAGGCCCTCGAAGTACTGGCCCGTGGCGTCCGGCCCGTGGCCGCCGAACCAGCCGAACAGCTTCTGCGTCCCGTGGCCGATCATCAGGCCGCCGAGGAGCGTGCGTACGAGCAACAAGCCGAGCTTCATGCGATCGCCTCCTGCAAGGGATGTCCGCTCTCGGTTCGTCGCCGCTCGCGCGCGGATCGAAACGCGAATCGCGCGAGCGGGTAGGTTGCGGGGATGCTGCTCTCGGTCATGATCGAAGGCCAGGAGGACGTCACCTGGCCGCACTGGACAGCGCTCGCCGAGACGGTGGAGCGGCTTGGCTACATGGGGCTGTTCCGCTCCGACCACTACCTCTCGGTCGCCGGCCGCAGCGAGCGCGGCTCGCTCGACGCGTGGGGGACGATCTGCGCGCTGGCCGCGGTCACGAGACGGATCCGCCTCGGCACGATCGTCTCGCCGGCGTCGTTCCGTCATCCGTCGGTGCTGGCGAAGCTGGTCGTGACGGCCGACCACATCTCCAGAGGCCGCGCCGAGCTGGGGCTCGGCGCCGGCTGGCTGGAGATCGAGCACCGGCGCTACGGCTTCCCGTTCCGGCCCGCGCGCGAGCGCTTCGACGTGCTCGAGGAGCAGCTGGAGATCGTCACGCGCACGTGGGCCGGCGAGCCGTTCTCGTTCCACGGCGCGCACTACGCGATCGAGCAGCTGGAGGCACGCTTCCGGCCGTTGCAGGACCCGCGCCCGCTGCTGCGGATCGGCGGCAAGGGCAGACCGCGCGGCATGGCGCTCGCCGCGCGCTGGGCGGACGACTACAACACCGTCTACGCCTCGCCGGCGAGCTGCCGCGAGATCCGCGCCGCGCTCGACGATGCGTGCGTGGCGGCCGGCCGCGACCCGGCGTCGCTGACGCTGTCGCTGATGACCGGCTTCGTCGTCGGCCGTGACCGTGACGAGCTGCTGGCACGCGCGCAGCGGATCCTCGTCGCGACCGGCCGCGAGGACGCCGACGTCGAGGCGGCCCTCGCGGAGCTGTCGCAGACGTGGCTCGTCGGCACGCCGGACGAGATCGCCGCACGGCTCGACGAGTACCGCGACGCCGGCGTCGTGCACGCGATGCTCCAGCACAACCTGTTCGAGGACGATGCGGCGCTGGAGCTGATCGCCGCGCGGCTGCTCGCGTAGCACTGGAACCGTCACGCGCGGCGGCGCGCTCAGGCATGCTGCGCAGAGCATGCGCATCGGGGCGATCTGCGAATGGAAGGTCAACGCGCACTACCGGCACCTGATCCCGCTGGAGGCGCTGAGCGCGCGCGGGCACGAGGTCGTCCACGCGACCGAGGGCCTGTCGAGATCCGAGGCGCGCTCGCGTCCGGAGCTGCTGCGCGGCTGCGACGTCGTGCTCGCCTACCGCGTCCTGGAGCCGCATGAGCTGAAGGGCGTCCTGACCGCGGTGCAACGCGGCGCCGCGTTCGTCTGGGACACCGACGACGACCTCAGCACGCTGCCGAGAGAGAGCCCGTACTACAGATCCGCGGGCGGGCTCCACGCGCAGCGGATCTTCGCCTCGACGGTCAGAACCGCGCGCGAGGCGGACGTCGTCACGACCTCCACCGCGCCGCTTGCGGAGCGCTACCGCAGCGCCGGGGTCGAGCGCACCGCGGTGATCGACAACCACCTGTCGCCGAAGGCGCCCGGCGCGCGCCGGCGCGGCCACGACGGTGTCGTGATCGGCTGGACGGCCGGCCTCGAGCACGGCTCCGAGCTGCCGCGGATCCCGGTCGTCGAGACGCTGCGCCGCCTGCTCGACGCCCATCCGCAGGTGCGGGTCGAGAGCCTCGGACTCGACCTCGGGCTGCCCGCCGACCGCTACCGCCACAGCGCCGAGGTCCCGTTCGAGCGGCTGTCGGAGCACATCGGCGGATGGGACGTCGGCATCGCGCCGCTCGCGGACATCCCGTTCAACCGCACGCGCTCGAACGTGAAGCTGAAGGAGTACGGCGCGGCCGGGACGCCGTGGCTCGCGTCGCCGATAGGGCCGTACGCGGGGATGGGGGAGGCGCAGGGCGGCCGGCTCGTGCCCGATGACGGCTGGTTCGACGCGCTCGACGACCTCGTCCGCCATCGCTTCGCACGCGGGCGGCTCGGCCGCAAGGCGCGCGCGTGGGCCAAGACGCAGACGATCGGCAGCGCCGTCGACCGCTGGGAGGCGGTGCTGACGGAGGCCGTCGAGCGGCGCGCGGCGCGCCGTCAGCCCTGAAGGTAGGCGAGCACCGCGAGGACGCGCCGGTGGTCGGTGTCGGAGACCGGCAGCGAGAGCTTTCCGAAGATGTTCGAGATGTGCTTCTCGACCGCGCCTTCGGTGACGACGAGCGACGCGGCGATCGCGCCGTTGGAGCGGCCCTCGGCCATCAGCTTCAGGACCTCCCGCTCGCGCGGCGTGAGGTCGTCGAGCGGCCCGTCGTCGCCGCGGCGCGTGACGAGCTGCGCGACGACCTCGGGGTCCATCGCGGTGCCGCCGGCGGCGACCCGCTCGACCGCGTCGACGAACTCGCGCACGTCGGCGATGCGGTCCTTCAGCAGGTAGCCGACGCCGCCCTGGCCGTCGGCCAGCAGCTCGGTCGCGTACGTCTCCTCGACGTACTGGGAGACGATCAGGATCGCGGTGCCGGGGACGCGCTTGCGCGCCTCCAGCGCGGCGCGCACGCCCTCGTCCCGGAACGACGGCGGCAGCCGGACGTCGCAGACCGCGATGTCCGGCTTGTGCCCGCTGACGGCACGCACGAGCGCCTCGCCGTCCTCGACCGCCGCGACGACTTCGTGGCCGCTGTCGCGCAGCAGCCGGATCATCCCGTCGCGCAGCAGCGCGAGGTCCTCCGCGATTACGACGCGCACGCGGCGCGTTCCCGTCCAGACGTGTTCACGTCTGGCACGGTACCTCGGCGTGCAGCGTCGTGCCGCCGGAGCGCGGGCTGACGACGTGCAGCTCGCCGTCGAGCGCCTCGACGCGGCGGCGCAGCCCGAGCAGTCCGGTGCCGCCGTCGTCGGCGCCGCCGACGCCGTCGTCGGCGACCTCGACGACCAGCCGGTCGTGCTCGACCCACAGCCGCACGAGCACGCGCAGGGCGCGGCTGTGCTTGGTCGCGTTCGCCAGCGCCTCGGCGACGACGAAGTAGGCGGCGGCCTCGACCGCCGGCGGCAGCCGCTCCGGGACCTCGGCGTCGATCGTGACCGACAGCGGGCTGCGGGCGGCGAGCGCGGTGACGGCCGCCTCCAGACCGCGATCGGTGAGGATCGGCGGGTGGATCCCGCGGGCGAGGTCGCGCAGCTCGGTCAGCGCGGTCTTCGCCTCGCCGCGTGCCTCCGCCAGCAGCTCGCGCGCCTGGTCGGGGTCGCTGTCGAACTTGTCCTCCGCCATCCCGAGGTTCAGCGCGAGCGCGACGAGCCGCGCCTGCGCGCCGTCGTGGAGGTCGCGCTCGATCCGCTGCAGCTCGGCGGCCTGCGCGCTGACGGCACCGGCGCGCGTCGTCGTCAGCACCTCGACGCGCTCCTCGAGCGCCTCGTTGCGGCTCGGCCGCAGCAGCGGCCGCATCATCGCCAGCTCGGCGACAGTGAGGCCACGGCCGATCCAGCCGGCGACCGGGATCAGCAGGATGCCGAACACCGTCGTCATCAGTGCGAGCGGGAGGCTGGTGACCTCGTAGAGGCCCCAGTCGGACGGCTCGGGCAGCGCCCAGTACCAGAGCGGCTGGGTGATCAGCGACAGGACGGCGCCCCACAGCGACAGCGCGAGGACCGAGATGCCGAAGCCGAGCGTGCCGCAGAGGAACGTCCAGGCGAAGTCCTTCCAGGTGCCCGGATCCTTCGCCATGAACTTGAGCCGGTCGAACCATCCGCTGCCGCGGGGCGCGTCGCGATATTGCTCGGGGATCGGCTCGTCGAGGATCAGCGCAGCACGGCGGCGCTCTATCCGCGCGAACCAGCGGAAGAGGTAGAAGGAGCCGAGCGCGGCGAGGAAGCCGATCACGAAGATCGCGAGCGAAAGGCTCACGGTGACGGCGGTGACCCACAGCACGAAGCCGACGACGCTCAGCACGAGGCCGGCGCTGTGGAAGACGAAGTCGCGCACCCACTGCGTGCCGAGCGGACGCATCGTCATCGTCGGCGGGTCGAACAGCGTCGGTGCATCGTGCGTCGAGTCTGTCATGGAGAGTTCCTCAGTGCCGGATCGTGCAACATGCCTTCAGGATCGGGCGTCGGCGGCGGATCCGCCATGGCGCTCGCGGGCGTTCCGGCCTGGGGTTAACCCGACGCGCCGGGCCCGACTACGCCGGGGCGCCGGACGCGAGAACGCCGAAGGCCCGCCGGAGCGGGCCTTCGAGAGTGCGGCTGAGAGGACTCGAACCTCCACGAGGTTTCCCTCACGGCGACCTGAACGCCGCGCGTCTACCAGTTCCGCCACAGCCGCACGGAACGCATCGAAGATACACGTTCTCGCCTCGCGCGCGCGTTGTGGGTGATGCCGCCGACGCCGCGGGACGCGCCACCCGGGCCCTTTGCTACTCTCACCACCCCCTGCCGCTATCGTCTAGGGGACTAGGACGCCGCCCTCTCACGGCGGAAACCGGGGTTCGAATCCCCGTAGCGGTACCTTCAGAAAGCCCTGCGAAAGCGGGGCTTTTCTGTTGTCCGGGAGGAAGAGCGAGTGCCGGCTGCCCTCGTTCTTGCACATTCCTTGCACACCGGCGGAGCCGCCGGCCTCCGCGAGGCGCTTGGAGACCTCGGATCGAGCCGCGCGGATCGAGCAGCCCCGAGTGGCTCCCGCATTGCATTCGCACGCCAGGCGGACGACCCGATTCGACCCGCCCGTGCACGAGCAGCGCGGATCTGTCCTCCGTGGAGGAGGGCAGATCCGCAGTGATGCCGATGCGCATCCGCTGCCGTGAGGCGGCGGGCTATCTGACGAAGCTGCGCACCTGCGTGTAGACGGTCGCGTCGGTGTAGAGGTCGGAGTGGCCGATGCACGCGGTCTGCGTGTTCGTCGCTCCGGCGAGCGAGACGCTCGAGTCCGGGTCGATGACCGAGTCGCACGCCGACCACCACGTTCCGTAGGTCACGGCCCCCGGAGTCTCGTCACCGCTGTTGAGGGCGGTCAGGAAGGTCGACCCCGGCCGCATCTCGATGCACGAGGTGTTCCAGAAGCAGAGGTTTGCGGTCGTCGTGCCGTGGTTCGGTCCGCCGAGCGAGACCCAGTCGTCGACCTTCGCGGTCCCGCCGAGGTTCTTCAGGTAGTAGCGCGACGAGAGCCCGCCCATCGAGTGGGTGATCACGTCGACCTTCGCGGCGCCCGTTGCTCTGAGGATCCCGTCGACTCTCGCCGACAGCTCTCTCGCCGTCGTCGCGTTCGACTGTGCCGTGTTGTACGACCAGTTGTTCAATTCGGCCGCGGTCCAGCCGTCCGCCTGGAATCTGCCGATCATCGTGCTCCAGATCGAGCCGCTGCTGTTCCACCCGTGCACGAACAGGATCGGTTCTCTCGCGCTCGCGCTCGCGCTTCCCGCGCACACGACCGCCGCTGCGACGGCAGCTGCCAGCATTGCCTTTCGCATTACTCCCCCTTTTAGTGTTTTCCCCGTGGAAAGCGTAGCCGATCGCCGGATGGTCTTGCTGCGGCATCGCGGCTGCGCACCATCAACGAGCGGACAAACGGCATCGAGCTTCGCGCTCTGTCCGGCCTGAGCCACATGGCGTCGAAGATCGGTGTGCAGCCGCGTCTCATCGGACCTGACGACCCGGTCGATGAGGACGGGTTGGCGATCCCGACGTTCCGTACGATCGGCTTTCGGAAGAGCGGACGCGACCGCCCTCCGATCGCTCATGCGAAGCTCGCTTTGCTCGGGAACGTCTGTTGGACGGATGAGCATCCCTCCGGGGACGTGGATGACTACGTCTGGCTGTCTCCCCCCAGACGTTTGCGGGTGTCGTCGGCGAACTTCACCTACGGATCCCGCAGAAGTCTGGAGTTCGGCTACTGGACCGAGGACGAAGATCTCGTCAACGGCGTCATGCGGTTCCTCGTCGGCCTGATCGGAGCCTCAGATCGCAGCGATCCCGGAGAGCACAGAAACAGGCTCGTTGGAAGTACTGCTCACGAAGGCCTCGCGAAAGCGGGGTCTTCGTCGTTCTGGCGACGGTCCGGGCTGCTATCTCGTCGGCCCGATAAGCCGCTCGGGCGTGCCGACGCTGCGGAGGAACGCGGCCTCGGTGGGATCGCGGGGCTTGTCGCGTCTGATCGGGCCGAGGCGTGCGACGACCTGCGCGCTCTTGGCGCGACGGGTGGGTGCCTCGCGGCGCCATTGCTCGAAGGTCATCGGCTGGGTCTTCATGGCTGCTTCTGAGTGTATTCGGCACGCTGCGCGGCGCGAGCGATCTCATGCAGCTCGTCGCTCTCTGGCGGCTTGCGTCCGGCGGCGATCTCATCGGCGAGTCGGGACATCGCGTCGAGGGCGTGGACGACCCGACGACTGGCTGCACGCAAGCGCAGCTCGGACGCCTCCTCCTCTGTGAGGTGATTGAGCAGGACGAGGATCTGCTGGGCGACGATCAGGTGGCCGGTGGCTTGGAACTCGGCGAGGCGATCGAGGAGGATGTCGATGTGGGAGAGAAGGCGCGCGGTCCGTCCCGACGGAAGCGTGACCTCGGTGACGACGGCGTCAGTGTCGAGGTCTGCGCTTGGAGCTTCCAAGAAGACCTCTGAACCGGCAAGTCGCCAGTGCCGTCGATCGCGGCTCATCTCGAACCCGAGGTCGGCGAGCGTCGCTCGGAGCCGATCGGTGACCGCCATCACGACATCGATGTCGTAGGTCACGAACGCCTCGTTCTCAGTCCAGAAGTAGACCGCCATCCCACCCACGACGACCGGATGGATCCCGAGCGGCGACGCGACCTCGTCAACGACCGCGACGACTTCGAGCGTGCGCTCCGCGAGGTCGTCGATCTTCGCTGCATCGGCGAGCGCTGCGCGCAGCTCAGCGAGGTGCGGGTCGTTGTTCTCGCTCACGCGACGAACCTACTCTGCGACCCGGCCGACAGCGAGATCGGCTCGCCCAGGATCGTCACCTCCGGGTTTGACTTACGACCCGGTGGGTGTACTGCAAGAAAGCCCTGCGAAAGCGGGGCTTTTCTGTTGTCCGGGAGGAAGAGCGAGTGCCGGCGGACCGCGTTCTTGTACGGTCCCGCGAGGGGATCGTGCCGGCAGCGCGGCGCACGCGGAGGGCCTGGAGCGAATCGGGCGCACCGCTCAAGTCGATCCACGGGATTGCCGAGATTCAGAGCGCGGCGCGCCCGTGCGCGGCGCGCCCTGCTTCCAGCCGTTCGACCCAAGGAATGCGCATGTCAGTTCGCTCGTCCAGTCCCCCGAGGCCGCGTCGCCGCCGCCGGCTCGCGGCCGCCGCGCTCGCGTCGGCGACATTGCTGTCAGCGCCTACGGCGGCGCACGCAGTCGGATGGGTCGAGGGTCCGGTGTTCTCTCCTGGGCCGTGGACCGTTGCGCCCGACCTCGCCGGGGCGCCGGACGGCTCGTCGACGCTGGTGTGGCTCGAGACGCCGCCCAACCCGAGAGACCCCACGCAGCCGCCCGCTCCGCTCGTGAAGGTGCAGCGGGCAGCGATCGACGGGACGACCGGCGCGGTCTTCGACGTCGGGGCGATCGTGGAGAGATACGTGCCGTCCGGCGTCCCGATCGACGTTCCGATCGTCGCGACCGGTGCGGGCGGCGTCACCGCGGTCGCATGGACCTACACCCCGGAGAGAGGCGCTCCGCAGGTCAAGCTCGCGTTCGTCGGCGCCTCCGGCGAGCCGGGGCCGGTCGTGGCGGTCGGCGACGCGCTGGCGGACGGTCTGGTGGGCTCGGCGCCGCTCTCGCTCGGCGTCGACGGCAACGGCACGGCGACCCTCGTCTGGGAAGGGCCGAACCCCGGCAGAGGCGGGGCTCCCGCCGTGTTCGCGGCGCGCGTCGCTCCCGGCGCAGCGGTCAGAGCGACGCTCGTCGCGGCGCTGACCGCTCCGATGAGCATGCCGCAGGTCGCCGTCGCTCCGAGCGGCGTCGCCTGGGTCACCTGGCGCGACCAGACCGAGGACGCGCAGGTCGCGCGTCTCGCGGCCGACGGGACGCTCGACGGCCCGCAGTCGATCGGCGAGAGAACCGCAGGTCCTGCGGTCGTCGCCGGAACGGCCGGCGCTGTCGCCGCCGCGACCGACAGCAGAACGGGCGGCGTCGTCGGCGTGCGCCTGCCGGCGGCAGGACCCCTGCTCGCCGGCACCTTCCAGGGCGGCTCGTCGGCGCCCGCGCCCGACCCCAGAAGTCTCGTGCCGACGATCGCGTTGCCGCCGGCGCTGGCGCTCGGTCCCGACGGCACCGTCTCGGTCGCCCGCACCGTCGCGGACGCGACCGACTTCACCTCGATCAGATTCGACTACCTGCGGTTCCAGCAGGGGGCGACGACCGGCTCCCCGCAGCCGCTCGCCGAGCCGCCTGCCGGCGGCGCCGCGTACCTGCCCGCGCTCGCCTCGGCCCCGAACGGCACGGTGCTCGCCACATGGGCGCAGACGAGAAGAGGCGTCGCCATCGCGGCACCGGCGTTCGCCCGCATCGTGGCGCCCGACGGCTCGCTCGGGCCGAACCTGGACGTGAGGGCGCAGACGGTGCTCGGGGCGTCCGGGGGCATGCTCAGCTCGCCGCTGATGCCCGCCATCACCGACGCCGGCGCCGCCATCATCGGCGTCCCGTCGAGCTTCCAGTCGCTGCCGGGCAGCGGGTTCGAGACGCGCGTGCTCGACGCGCGTGCGCCGGTCGTCAGCGCGAACGTGCCGGCGTCGGCCGTCGCCGGCACGCCGGTCGCGTTCAGCGCGACCGCGTCCGACCCGGCAGGGATCCGGATGTCCTGGGACTTCGGCGACGACAGCGGCTCGCAGCGAGCGTCGGTGAGCCATCGCTACGCCGAGCCGGGCACCTACGCCGTCACGCTGACGGTGACGGACGGCGCCGACAACCAGACGGTCGTCACGCGGAAGCTGACGATCACGCCGCGCGTCGCCCCTCCGGCGCCGAGAAGAGCCGCCGCGTTGAAGGTCGCCAGAGCGAATCGGAGAGGCGCGCGCGTGGTCGTCGGCGGCAGCATCGCCCGCAGCGCGGGCGGCACGGTCACGATCGTCTACAGCCAGAGGATCGGCCGCAGAACACTCACGGCGAGAAAGACCGCCACGATCGTGAGAGGCCGCTGGAGCGCGACCCTGCGACTGACCGGCAGACTCGCGCGCGCGACCGGCCGAGCGAAGGTCACCGTCTCCTACGCAGGCGACGCCGACACGCAGAGAGCGACCGCCGCGCGCGCGGTCACGAAGGCCAGATCGAAGCTGAAGAAGCCCCAGAAGAAGAACGCGAGAGGCCGCCGCTGAGCGGCCGCCCCATCACCGACGGCGGGCTTGGCGCCGCCAAGCCGCGCCGCCGGATACCTCAGAAGCGGTTATCAGCCGGTCCGGGATGACTCCCCGCGCACAACCCGCCCGCCGAGGCGGGTTGTGTCGTTCTGGAGTGCTCGGTGGTCGAACCCGGCGGGTCATCTGGTCGGGCCGATGAGTCGCTCGGGCGTGCCGATGCTGCGCAAGAACTCGGCCTCGGTGGGTCCCGAGGCGTGGTGCCGCCACGAGGCGTACAGCTCGCGCCGGCGCCGGCGGTCGTTGTACGGCCGCACGTCGCCGGTGTCGCGGTTGTCGTGGAGCGCCTCGAGCGAGACGTCGGCGATGGCGGCCGCCGCCTCGTTGGCGGGCGTCTCGGCGATCACGCCGTTGGCTGGCCATGGGGCGTGGCACGGGCCGAGGACGCTCGCGCGTGCCCAGGCGCTCGGGACGGGTCCGAAGGAGGTGCCGTACGTGCCGGCGTGCAGCGCGAAGACCTGGTTCTCGACGCAGCGCGCCGCGACGCACGTGCGCACACGCCAGAAGCCCGCCTCGGTGGCCGTGTAGGACGGGCACGCGATGATGTCGGCGCCGCGCTCGACGAGCGCGGTGACGAGCTCGGGAATCTGCACCTCGTAGCAGATCGCCAAGCCCACCTTGCCGAACGGCAGCTCGACGATCCCGAGCTCGTCCGCCTCGTCGATGCCCGCGTCCGCCTCGGCGGCGAACAGGTGCGTCTTGGCATGGGTGGCGATCAGCCCGTCCGGGCCGAAGACATGCGCGACGTTGATCAGCCTGTCGTGCTCGCGCCGCAGGTGCGAGCCGGCGACGATGTGCTGACCGCGCACCCGCGCTTCCTGCTCGAACAGCGCGAGATACTCGTCGGTGAACTCGGTCGTGCGCGCCAGCTCCCTGCCCGCGGTCGCCGACTCCCAGCCCGGGGTGAGACTGACCAGCCCGAGCGTCAAAAGCTCGGGCAGCACGACGAGGTCCGCGCCCGCCGCACGGTCGAGTGCGGTGCGCACGTCGCCGGCGAAATCGTCGAACGTGTCGAGCACGCGGGTTTCGAAGGTGCATGCGGCCAGACGTGTCATGTGGTCCATCCTTCAGGTCCGTTCGCCGGCGCGCAATCGGTCGAATGACCTATGCGGGCATCTGCCGAACGACCACTTGCCGGCCGCGCGACCGGCTTCTATCGTCGCCACGGTGCAAGGCCTCCGGCGGGGTTGTGCGCATCCAGCGATTCACGTACCGGAGGTGTCGTCATGAGCGGTGATCAGCAGCCGAAGATCTGCATCGGCTTCGACTTCGATGCCCAGAGCGTCTGGGCGGGCTCGTTCGGCCTGTCGACGCCGACCGCGCTGTCGCGCGGCGAGTTCGGACCGAGGACCGCGATGCCGCGCATCCTCGAACTGCTCGAGCGCGAGGGCGTCAGCGCGACGTTCTTCACGCCCGGGCACACGATCGACACATGGCCCGAGGTCTGCCGGCGGATCCTCGCGGATGGACATGAGCTCGGTCACCACGGCTACATGCACGAGAGCCCGGTCGCGCTCGACGAGCCGGCCGAGCGCGCGGTCATCGAGAAGGGCCTCGAGGCGATGGACCGGAACCTCGGCCACAGGCCGACGGGCTACCGCTCGCCGGCGTTCGACCTCTCGGCCAACTCGACGCGCCTGCTGCTCGAGTACGGATTCGTCTACGACTCGAGCATGATGGCCGACGACTTCACGCCCTACTGGGCGCGGACGGGCGATGTGCTGCACATGGACAGGGCGTTCGAGTTCGGTCGCGAGATCGAGCTGGTCGAGGTGCCCTGCTCCTGGTCGTTGGACGACTTCCCGCAGTTCGAGCTGGTCGTCACCCCGCCGGTCGTGATGGCCGGCATGAACGAGCCCGACAAGGTCCGGCGCATGTGGCTGGCCGACCTCGAGTTCATGGTCGAGCGCGTGCCGGGCGGCGTCTTCCCGCTGACGCTGCATCCGCAGTCGATCGGCCGCGGGGCGCGCATCAAGGTCTTGGAGGACGTGATCGCGCGCGGCAAGGAGCTCGGCGCACGCTTCTGCACCTATCACGAGGCCGCGACGACCTGGCGCGCGTCGGCGCCGCCGCCGCAGGGCGCTCGCTGAGCGCCGGCGCGCACCGCGGCTCGCCGGCTACGATGCGGCGATGCGGTGGAGTGCCGACGCACCTACGGTCGACGAGGCTGTCGCGTGGGTGCTCGCACGACCGGATCGGGAGCCGCTGCGCCAGGACGCCAGCGGCCTGCTCGAAGAGGCGCCGACGCTCGTCACCTATGCGCACGCTGCGCTCGAACTGGAGCTCGACGACGTCTCGTTCCTGTGGGAGTCGCCGCGGCTCGGTCTCCTGCAGGTCTGGATCGAGCCCGTGCGCGTGCCGTCCGGTGACGAATGGGGACGCGAGCTGACGGCGGCCCCGGCGCGCAACGAGTTCGGCCTGACGCGACGCGAGCTGCACGTGCTAACGCTGCTCGCCGGCGGCTCGAGCAACGGAGAGATCGCCGCGCAGCTCGGCACGGCGCCGCGCACGATCGGCGCGCACGTCGCGCGCCTGCTGGAGAAGCTCGACCAGAGCTCGCGCAGCGGGGCGGCCGCGGTCGCGGTCGAGCGCGGCCTGCTCTGGATGCCGCTGCCGGCGACCACTGGCACCCTGATGGGGCTGTCGGTCGGCAAGCTCGACCTGGCGGTCGCGCGCGGGCTCGCGCCGGGCAGCGCAGGGAGGCGGCCGTCGGCGCGGCGCCGCCCGACGCGCGCGCCGATCCTGCTCGGCCTCGTCGTGCCCGAGGACAACGCGACCGGCGACGGCGACGACATGCAGAAGGGCGCGGCGCTCGCGATCAACGAGCTCAACCGCCGGCAGGTCGCCGGGCGCCGGATCCAGCAGGTGGTCGTCCGCGCGGACGTCGACTCGCACGCCAGCATGGCCGCTGCGTTCGACGAGCTCAGCAGGGCCGACGTCGACGCGATCACGTTCGGCTACATCGGCAACCGGGCGGTGATCCCCGATCTGGTCGCGCACGCCGCGAGCTTCGAGTTCCCGGTGTTGCACGCGTCGACGTCGGCGCTGGCGGAGGCGGTCGTTCGCGCGAACCCGACCGAGATGGGCTCGGTCTTCCAGGTCTGCGGTTCCGAGCTCTCCTACGGCGACGGCTTCGTCCGCTTCATCGACGAGATCCGCGAGCGTCGCCTGTGGACACCGCCCAACCGGCGGATAGCGATCGTGGAGCCGATCGCGCCGATGGTCGTGATGAGCGACGAGTCGCTGGAGGCGGCCGAGCGCGGCGGCTGGCGACTGCAGCGCGTCGAACGCGATCCCGATCCGTCGGCGGACGCGGCCGACGTCGTCGACCGCATCGAGGCGATCGAGCCTGCGGTCGTCCTGCTGCCGACGTTCAGGGACGACCAGCTGCTGATCGACGTCCTGCGCGGTCTGCGCGCGCGAGCGCTGACGCCGCTCGTCTACGCCATCTACACGCCCTCGATGCCGGGGTTCCTGGAGCGCGCCGGTTCGCTCGCGGAAGGCGTGCTGTGGGCGACGGTCACCGGCCAATACGGCGACGCGTTCGGCCTGGAGTTCGAGCGCCGCTTCCGGGCGACGTACGGCCGGTCGCCCGGGCGCTCGCAGGCTGGCGTCCACTACGACATCGTCCACGTGCTCGCGCTCGCCTGGGACGGGGTCGGGCATCCGAAGGGCTACTCCGAGGTCTGCCAGGCCCTGCGCCGCGTCGTCCACCGCGGCGTCAACGGCGCGTACTGGCTGGGCGCTCCGGGGCAGACCGGGCTGACCTACCCCGACGCGACGCCCGATCCCTCGATCGGGCAGGCGCACCTCGTCCTGCAGGTTCAGCACGGCAGGCACCGCATCGTCGCGCCCGATCCCTATGCCGAGTCGACCTTCGCGGTTTCGGCGCCGGTCAGCGCCAGCTGACGCGGTGCGGCACGCGCCACGCTCCTAGCCGAGCCTGAGACCGAGCGCGGCGCGGGCGTTGTCGACCGCGATGCGGTGGCGCAGGTCGTCGTCGAGGTGGGCGATCAGCTCGGCGGGGTCCTCGATCCCCATCGGGAACGGCCAGTCGCTGCCGAGCAGCAGCTTGTCCGGGCCGAACACCTCCACCGCATGCGAGACGACCGCCGGGTCGTGCGCGAGGCAGTCGACGTGGAGGCGGCGGACCGCGGTGCGGGGCGGCTCGCTGAGCGGGCGCAGCCCCGGCCGGGCGGTCGCGACGCCGCGCTCCCAGCGGCCGACGAGCCCGCCGGCGCAGCCGCCGCAGTGGACGAGCAGGACGCGCATGCGGGGGTGGGTGGGGAGCACGTCGCCGAAGACGAGCTGCGCGGCGGCGACCGCCGTCTCGACCGGGTTGCCGAGCAGGTTGCCGAGGTAGAACTCGTCCATCCGCGCGTCCGGCGAGCTGCCGGGGTGCAGCAGCAGCAGGCGCGCGTCGTCGTCGAGCGCGCGCCACAGCGGCGCGAGCGCCGGGTCGGCGAGCGAGACCGAGCGGCCGCCGGCGCTCGCCGCGAGGCCGGCCCAGCGCTGCTCGCCGCGTACGCGCGCGTACTCCTCCAGCGCGAGCTGCGGACGGTCGAGCGGGAGGTAGGCGAGCGGCAGCAGCGCGGGCTGCTCGCGCACCGCCGCGAGCAGCCCGTCGTTGGCCGCGCGGACCCAGCTCTCGGTCGCGCCGGGACCGAGCCCCTGGCGGAAGAACGGCGGCGGGATCGAGACGGCGGCCGCGTCGAGGTCGATCGCGGCGAGGTGGGCGACGAGCCGCTCGGGGCGGTACAGGTCGCCGGGGCCGACGGTGTGGCCGTCGACCGTCAGACGGCCGTCGGCGGTCGTCTCGACGCCGCGCACGGCTCCCTCCGCGAGCACGGGGGCGAGGTGGGTGTGGACGTCGATTCCTGGCATCGGGAGTGCTCCAGAGGGTTCGAAGTGGGTGCGCTGACCGGTCGCGAAGAAGAGGTCGCGCACAAGTTTGATAAACGATAAGCTTGCACGCAAGGTACTTCGAACGCGAGCTGGAGAGGCGTCGCAACCGCCGCTGCAGCACGTCCTTCCGACCGTGCGAGATCCCATGTCCGGACCCACCCACACCTCTCCCTCGTGGCTCGTCGAGCGCCTCGCGGCCGTCTTCTCCGGCGCCGGCCTCCCGGCCGCCGCCGCACGCACCGTCGCGACCGCGCTCGTCGACGCTGACATGCGCGGGATCCCGTCGCACGGCTCGCTGCTCGTGCCGATGTACGTCGAGCGGATCGTCAAGGGCTCGGTCGCGACCGCGACGGAGCCGGCGACCGTCGCCGACCTCGGCGCCGTCGCCGTGCTCGACGCCGGCCACGCGCTCGGCGTGATCAGCGCCGACACCGCGATGGCGCTCGCGATCGAGAAGGCGCGCGCCCACGGGCTCGGCGCCGTCGCCGTCCGCCACGCGTTCCACTTCGGCGGCGCCTTCCGCTACGTGCAGGCCGCCGCGGACGCCGGGATGGTCGGCGTCGCCGCCGCCAACACGCGACCGCTGATGCCGGCTCCCGGCGGCGCGCACGCCGTCGTCGGCAACAACCCGCTCGCGGTCGGCGTCCCGCGCGCCGGCGGCGAGCCGCTCGTGCTCGACATGGCGCTGTCGGAGGCCGCGCTCGGCAAGATCCGCCTCGCCGCGCAGGAGGGACGTGCGATCCCCGCCACCTGGGCGACCGACGCCGACGGCGCGCCGACGACCGACCCGGTCGCCGCGATCGCCGGCCTGTTGCTGCCGGCCGCCGGGCACAAGGGCTACGGGCTCGCGCTGATCGTCGACGTGCTGACCGGCGTGCTGTCGGGCGGCGCGTTCGGGCGGTCGGTCAACGGCCTCTACGCCGACACCGGCGTGCCGAACGACTGCGCCCACTTCTTCCTCGCGCTCGACGTCGCGCGCTTCGCCGGCGACCTCGACACGTTCTCCGCGCGCGTCGCGGAGCTGTCCGCGCAGGTCACCAGCCCGCCGACGGCACCAGGGGTCGAGCGGCTGCTCGTGCCCGGCCAGCTCGAGGCGGAGCGTCACGCCGCCGCCCGCGAGCAGGGGGTCGCGCTCGACGCGACGGTGCTCGCGCGCCTGCGCGAGACGGCAGCGAGCGTCGGCGTCGAGCTGGGCGAGCCGCCCGTCCACGCGGCGGCGGTCCGATGAGGGTGAGCTTCGACGCGAGCGGCGAGGTGCTCGTCGTGACCGGCGGCGCGAACGGCATCGGCGCGGCGCTCGCGCGCGGCTTCGCCGCCGCGGGCGGCACCGCCGTCGTCTTCGACGTCGCCCCGTCCGCCGCGCTCGACGGCGTCGCGCGCGTCGAGCCGCAGCAGGTCGACGTCGCCGACCGCGACGCCGTCCACGCCGCGATCGCGGGTGTGATCGCGCGGCACGGCCGCCTCGACGCGCTCGTCGCCGGCGCCGCGGTCCAGCCGCGCGCCGACGTCGCGGCGATGGACCCCGCGCAGTGGCGCCGCACGCTGGCGGTCAACCTCGACGGCGTCGTCTGGTGCTGCCAGGCGGTCCTGCCGCAGATGACCGCCGCCCGCCGCGGCACGATCCTCGTCTTCGCCTCCGGGCTCGCGCACATGGGCCGCGCGCAGGCGTCCGCCTACGCCGCCAGCAAGGGCGCGCTCGTCGCGTTCGCGAAGTCGCTCGCGGCCGAGGTCGCCGACGCCCGCGTGCGCGTCAACACCGTCTTCCCGGGCGTGATCGACACGCCGCAATTTCAGGCCGCCAACCCGAGCGGCGGCGAGCGCGAGCACTGGCAGCGCACGACCGGCATCGGCACGCCCGAGGACGTCGTCGGGCCGCTGCTGTTCCTGCTGTCCGACGCGGCGACGATGACCGGCTCGACGCTCACGCGCGACCGCGCGTTCGGTCGCGAAGAGGAGGAGAGCGCATGAGCGAGCAGCTGCCCGTCGCCGTGATCGGCGCCGGCCCGGTCGGTCTCGTGACCGCACTCGGCCTCGCCCGCTACGGCGTCGAGACGATCGTGCTGGAGGAGGACGACCGCCTCTCGCTCGACACGAAGGCCGGCACCGTCCTGACGCGCACGCTGGAAGTGCTGCACCGCTACGGCGCGCTCGACGACGTGCTGCGCGCCTCGCTGCGAATCGACGAGATCGGCGACCTCGACCGCGCGACGAACACCGCCCGCGCGAGCGTGCTGACGGGCGCGCTGACCGAGGACACGCGCTTCCCGTTCGTCGTCAACATTCCGCAGCACGAGCTGGAGCCGGTGCTGAAGGACGCGCTGGAGCGGCTCGCGCCCGGCGCGCTGCAAATGTCGCACCGGCTGACGCGCTTCGCCGAGCGCGACGACCACGTCGAGCTGATCGCGCAGACGCCCGGCGGCGAGCGGACCCTGAAGGCGCGCTACGTGCTGGCGTGCGACGGCGGCCGCTCGCAGGTCCGCGAGCAGCTCGGGATCGCGGTGCAGGGCACGACGCTCGCCGAGCGCTACTGCCTCGTCGACCTGAAGGTCGACCTCGACGTCGACAACCCGCGCGACTACCCCTACCTCGCCTACTTCGGCGACCCGCAGGAGTGGATGATCCTCGTGCGCCAGCCGCACTGCTGGCGCTTCCTCTACCCGCTCGCGCCGGGCAGACCCGAGCCGGGTCGCGAGGAGCTGGCCGACAAGGCGCGTCGCTTCATCGGCGAGGTCGGCGAGCTGGAGGTGATCGGCTCCAACGTCTACACCGTCCACCATCGCGTCGCCGACCGCTGGCGCGACGGGCGCGTCTTCCTGATGGGCGACGCCGCGCACCTGATCACCCCGATGTGGGCGCTCGGCCTCAACACCGGCGTGCTCGACGCGTCCAACCTGCCGTGGCGGCTGGCATGGGTGCTGCGCGGCTGGGCGCAGCCGTCGCTGCTGGACGCCTACGAGCAGGAGCAGGGGCCGGTCGCGATCCAGGGCTCCGGCGAGATGGCGGAGGCCGCGCGCGCCTACATGGACGGCCGCGCCGGCGACGTCGAGGCGATGGGCGACGGCAACTGGGGCAACGCCTTCACGCGCGCGCTGCTCGGCGTCAGCCTCGACGTTGACGGCAGCGGCGACTGGTCGATGGTCAAGAGAGGGTCGGCGCCGACCGCGGTGCGCGCCGGCGACCGCGCGCCCGACCTGCCGCTGTTCGGCGACGGCGGGCTGGCGCACCTGCACGACCTCGCCGCCGACAGCTTCCTCGCGCTCCACTTCACCGACGTCCGGCGCCGGCCGCGGATCGCCGGCGACGAGCGCCCGGGACTGCGCCGGCTCGTCGTCAGCCGCTGGGACGCGCCGCACGACTCGGGCCTGCGCGAGCGCGCGATGTTCGACCCGGCCGAGCGCGTCAAGCGCCGCCTGGGCGTCCCCGACGACACGCTCCTGCTGCTGCGCCCCGACGCGCACGTCGCGGCGATCGTGCCGTTCGACCCGACGGCCGGCGACGACGTCGCCGGGCAGCTCTACGACCGCATCACTGGAAGCGAGCAGAGGAGAGAGCAGGAATGGCAAACGGCGACGTCGTGACGGATCCGGCGGGGAGCGACGTCGTGCTCGGCGACGTCGGCACGCAGATCGTCTTCGAGAACGAGCACGTCCGCGTGTGGGAGGTCCTGCTGGACCCCGGCGGCGTCCAGACCTGGCATCTGCACCATCACCCGTACCTCGTGATCGCGATCGAGGAGGCGAACAACGTGATGGAGTTCCTCGACGGCAGCGAGCCGCGGGTGATGCACGAGACGGTCGGGCGCGTCGTCTACCGCGAGGCGGGCAAGCCGCACAAGCTGACGAACGAGGGCGAGACGCGCTACCGCAGCCGCCTGATCGAGCTGAAGGTGCTCGGATGACCGAGCCCGCGAACCTGTCCGAGCCGGCGCGCTGCTCCGGCGCCGCGGGCGACGGCGCGCGCG
Organism: Conexibacter woesei DSM 14684; assembly: GCF_000025265.1. Taxonomy (GTDB): domain Bacteria; phylum Actinomycetota; class Thermoleophilia; order Solirubrobacterales; family Solirubrobacteraceae; genus Conexibacter; species Conexibacter woesei. The sequence goes on along the minus strand of NC_013739.1, from coordinate 4,134,288 downwards.
CGACGGAGCCGGGCGCCGACGGGCTCGCGCGCTTCCGCGAGATCCTGCTCGACCCCGGCGCGCTCGACTGGTCGGACAAGTCGCTGCCGGGGCTGGCGCAGAAGATGCTGTGGCGCGACGACGACAGCGGCGCCTCGATCGCGCTCGTGCGCTTCCTGAGAGGCAGCGGCGTGCCGTCGCGGCACGCGCACGCGTCGAACCAGTTCATGTACTGCCTGTCGGGCCGCTACTCGTACACGGCGACCGGGATCACGTTGGCGCCCGGGTCGTTCTACTGGAATCCGAAGGGCAGCATGCACGGGCCGACGCTGGCGGAGGAGGACTCGGTGCTGCTCGAGTTCTACGACGGCCCGCACTACCCGACGCAGCCCGATTGGTACACCGATCCCGAGGACGCACGCTGATGCCCAAGCAGGAACTGGTCTCCGACAAGCTCGCGGTGCCGAACGGCCACTTCGCGCACGCGACCGTCGCCGCGGCGACGGGCCGGCTCGTGTTCGTCTCGGGGATGACCGCGCGCAACCGCGACGGCGGCGTCACCGGCGTCGGCGACGTCTCCGCGCAGACGCACCAGGTCTGCCAGAACCTGCAGGCCGCGGTCGAGACCGCCGGCGGCACGCTCGACGACATCGTGCGGGTCGACGTCTACGTCCGCAACATGGAGGACTTCGAGGCGATCCACGCCGTCCGCCGCCAGTACTTCACCGGCGTCGCGCCGGCCTCGACGCTGGTCGAGGTGTCGAAGTTCGTCAACAAGGACTACCTGATCGAGATCAACGCGATCGCGGTCGTGGGGGAGGCGGCGTGAGGCTCGCCCGCGCGCTCCTCGACGGCGCGCCGCGCGCCGGCGTGGTGGAGGAGGACCGCTTCGTGCCGCTCGCCAGCGGCGTGAGCGTCGACGACGTCGTGCGCGGCGCCGCCGTGAGCACCGACGGCGCGGGCGTCCCGCTCGCGGACGTGCGCCTGCTGGCGCCGCTGACGCGCTTCAACCGCGACGTGCTGTGCACCGGCTGGAACTACTGGGACCACTTCGCGGAGTCGAGCGGCAAGCGCGAGGGGCAGGACCCGGCCGACAGACCGAGACACCCGACCTTCTTCACGAAGGGGCCGGACACGGTGATCGGCCCGGCCGACGACGTCGCCTTCGACGCGCGCCTGTCGCAGAAGTGGGACTACGAGGCCGAGGTCGTGCTCGTGATCGGCAGGGACGGCCGTTCGATCCCGGAGGAGCGGGCGTGGGAGCACGTCTTCGGCTTCTGCGTCGCCAACGACGTGTCGCAGCGCGACCTCCAGCGCGAGCACGGCGGCCAGTGGCTGAAGGGCAAGTCGATCGACGGGACGATGCCGCTCGGGCCGTGGATCACGACCGCCGACGACGTGCCCGACCCGCACGATCTGCGGATCGTCTGCGAGCTGAACGGCGAGACCATGCAGAATGCGTCGACCGCGCAGGTCGCGTTCCGCTTCGAGCGGCTGATCGCCGAGCTGAGCCGGGGCATGACGCTGCGGGCAGGGGATATCGTGCTGACTGGGACGCCGAGCGGAATCGGGAACGCGCGGGAGCCGCAGGTCTTTCTCGACGACGGGGACGTGATCGTGACGAAGGTGGAAGGCCTTGGGGAGCTTCGCAACAACGTGGTGGCGGTGGAACTGACATGAGCAGGCGCGCACGGCGGGCGACGGACGGCAACGGCACGGGACGGGCGGCAGCGGCCGCCGCGGACGCCCCTGCGATCGCGCGGCCGGCGCGTCAGACGGCCGGCGACCAGGCCGAGGAGGCCGTCTTCGAGGCGATCATGGACGGGAAGATCCCGCCCGGCTCGCCGTTGCGGCTGCAGGAGCTGGCCGAGCAGCTCGGGATGTCGATCATGCCCGTGCGCGAGGCGCTGCGGCGGCTGGAGGGCCTCGGGCTCGTCGAGATCGTCGCGCACAAAGGCGCGTGGGTCCGGCCGCTGACGCTCGAGGACCTGCACGACACGTACTTCACGCGCCTCAACCTCGAGTGCCTGGCGATGCGGACCGCCGCCGGCCGCTTCAGCGCGGAGGACGGCGCCGTCGCGCGCGAGGCGCTCGACGAGCACGTCGCGGCGCGCAGACGCGGCGACCAGGTCGGCGCGCGCAACGCACACGAGCGCTTCCACTTCACGATGTACCGCGCCTGCGGGTCGGATTGGCTGGTGCGCTCGATCGGCCCAGCGTGGCGCAACAGCGAGCGCTACCGCGTCGAGTCGATGCGCCACCCCGCGCACGTCGCGAGACGCGCCGAGGAGCACGTGCAGATGCTCGCGGCGCTCGAGGAGGGCGACGCCGAGGCGGCGGTCGCGCTGCTCGCCTCGCACCTGCGCTCGTCGGTCGAGCTGGTCGCCGCCGGCCTCGACGGCGATCCCGCCGCGACGCGCGTGCACCTGCCGTCGCTCGACGAGCTGCTCCCGCGCAGCTCGTCGTAGCGCGGCCACGGCGGCCGGTCCGCGGTCAGCCGTCCGCGTCGAGCGGCGCCGCGTCGAACGGGCTCGCGAAGAGGTCGTCGCGCAGGTCGTCGCCGAACGGGTTCCAGACGAGGCGGCCGACGTCGATCTGCGCGAGGTCGCAGTCGGCGATCGCGATCCCCTCCTCCCAGTCGGGCACCGACGCAAGCGTGCGCCCGAGCGGGTCGACGATGTAGCTGCCGCCGCTGTGCGCCCAGTTGGAGCCGTACTGCCCGCCGTCGGGCTCGCGGTCGGTCACCTGGCTGGAGGTGACGACGAAGGCGCCGGTGTCGAGCGCGTGCGCGACCGCGATCTCGCGGTGCTGCTCGTGGCGGCCGCCGTCGGCGGCGACCGCGCGCGGCGTCGGGCCGGTCCACAGCGCGCAGTGGATCTCCTCGCCCAGCTCGCCGAGCGCGCGGCGGATCTGCGGGTGGTGGTTCTCGAAGCAGATCGCGATGCCGACGTTGGCCCCGCCCAGCTCGAACGTGCGCAGGTCCTCGCGCCCGCCGCGCGTGAAGTAGAGCCGCTCGTGCATCACCGCGACGAGCTTGCGGCGCTTGCCGCGGTACGTGCCGTCGCGGTCGATCGCGACAGCGCTGTTGTAGATGCAGGCGCGGCGCGTCGGGTGCAGCTCGGAGACACCGACGATCAGCGCGCAGCCGTGCGTGCGCGCGATCTCGCCGAGCTGCTGGGTGAACGGCCCGGGGAGCTGCTGCGAGTGCTCCAGGTAGGCGCGGTGGTAGCGCTGGATGTCCGACCACGCCTGGCGCCCCTCCTCGGTGTGCGGGAAGGGGTCGGGCACGTAGCGTGGGTAGCCGGGCACCAGCAGCTCGGGGAAGACGACGAGCTCGGCGCCGTCGGCCGCGGCGTCCGCGGTGAACCTGCGGATGCGCTCCAGGCCGGCGGCCGGGTCCATGTAGGACGGCTCGAGCTGCACGGTTGCGATGCGGGGCATGCACTGCTCCTTGGGGCTGTGATCGGGATCGGGGCGGAAACGGGAGGCGGCGCGGTCAGTCGGGGAACGGCCCGTGCGTCGGCGGCTGCGGCGCGCCGCCGCCGCGCAGGCGCTCGGACTCGGCGCGCGAGGGGTCCTCGCGCGCGAGCACGTCAGGCGGCACCTCCGCACCGTCGAGCTTCCACTGCGCGACGGGCGTCGGGCGCTCGACGGCCGGCACGAAGCGCGACCGTCTGACGAGCGTCATCTGGTGGACGTAGCGGGGGCAGACGCGGTAGATCCGCGTCGGCGTGATGCGCACGACGAACTGCGCCTCGTGGTAGCCGGCGAGCAGCTCGCCGTCGAACTCGATCGCGGCGGTCCCCTTCACGCGCAGGCGCCATGGCGACGCGGCAGCGAAGTCGATGAAGAGCAGGTCGATCTGCGGGTTGACGGCGACGTTGCCCCACGAGTCGTAGAAGCCGTTGCCGTCGTAGTTGGGCAGCACGAGCGTGCGCTCGTCGAGCACCCGCACGAAGCCGGGCTCGCCGCCCTTGTACGAGCAGTGGGGCACGCCGTCCGCGTCGGCCGTGCCGACGAAGACCATGTCCATCCGCTCGATGAAGGCGCGCTCGCGCGGGCCGATGCGCGGCTCGTCGACGAACATCAGCTCCGCGCCGCGATCGGCGAGGCGCCGCGTGTCGAAGCGGTCCTGCAACGCACGCGATCCCTGGTGGTACGGCTGGTCCGGCATGACGCCTTCCTCTCTCCGCGGTCCAAGCGACGGAGGGGATCATCGCACATCCATTGACTTTTGATCAAAGATATGGGAGCTTGCGCGGCGAGGAGCACAGGACCGATTCCCCCAAGGAGTGGCGGCAGTGCAGTTGAACGTGGTGCGCCCCAGCGAGCGCAGCGGAGGAGCACGATGAGCGACGGCGAACGCGACGGCGACGCGCCGCTCGTGCGCCTGCGCGGGATCGACAAGTCGTTCCCGGGCGTCCAGGCGCTCGCGGGCGTCGACCTGACGATCGCGCGCGGCGAGGTGCACGCGCTGACCGGCGAGAACGGCTCCGGCAAGTCGACGCTGGCGAAGATCGTCGCGGGCGTCGCGCAGCCGGACGCCGGCACGATCGAGCTGGACGGCGTCCAGTGCACGATCGCCAGCCCGGCGGCGGCGCTGCGCCGCGGCGTCGTGCTGATCAGCCAGGAGCTGACGCTCGCGCCGACGCTGTCGGTCGCCGAGAACGTCTACCTCGGCCGCCTGCCGCGCACCCGCCTCGGCCTCGTCGACTGGCGCGCCGTGCACCGCCACGCGCGCGCCGTGCTCGACCGCCTGGAGGTGCACGTCGACACCCGCCGGCTCGTCGGCGAGCTGAGCGTCGAGCTGCAGCAGGAGGTCGAGATCGCCCGCGCGATGTCGTCCGACGCACGGCTGCTGATCCTCGACGAGGCGACCAGCTCGCTGTCGGAGTCGGCCACCGCGCGGCTGCTGGAGCTGGTCAGGCAGCGCCGCGACGAGGGCGTCGCCGTGCTGACGATCTCCCACCGCATGCCCGAGCTGTACGCCGTCGCCTCGGTCGCGACCGTGCTGCGCGACGGCAGGCTCGTCGACAGCGTGCCGCTGCCGGCGACGCCCGAGCCGCAGCTCGTGCGGCTGATGGTCGGCCGCGAGCTGGGCGACTACTACGGCAAGCGCCGGATCGCCCGCGGCGATGTCGTGCTGGAGCTGGACGGCGTCGCGACCCCCGACGGCAAGCTGAGACCGACCTCGTTCCAACTGCGGCGCGGCGAGATCCTCGGCGTCGCCGGCCTCGTCGGCTCCGGCAAGGGCGAGCTGGCGCAGGCGCTCGGCGGCGCGATCCCGTCCAGCGGGAGCGTCCGCGTCGCCGGCCGCGAGGTGTCCGTGCGCGATCCGCGCTCGGCGCTCGCGGGCGGGATCGGCTTCGTCCCCGACGACCGCAAGCGCGCCGCGCTGCTGCCGACGCGCTCGGTCGCGGAGAACTTCTCGATCGCGTGGGGCGACCTGTCGCGCCGCGGCGTGCTCGACGTGCGCGGCGAGCGCAGACGCGTGCGCGACGCGATCGAGCGCTACGGCGTCGTGACGACGTCCGCGCAGCAGCTGATCACGACCCTGTCGGGCGGCAACCAGCAGAAGGTCGTGCTCGGCCGCGTCTTCGCGCTCGGCCTCGACGTGCTCGTGCTCGGCGAGCCGACGCGCGGCATCGACGTCGGCGCCAAGACGGAGGTCTACCGGCTGATGCAGGAGGCGACCGACGCCGGAGCAGGCGTGCTCGTCGTCTCCTCCGAGCTGCCCGAGCTGCTCGGCATCGCCGACCGCATCCTCGTCTTCTTCGGCGGCGAGGTCCGCGCCGAGTTCGACGCGGAGGGGCTGGAGGAGGAGGTGATCGCGCACGTCGCGGTCTCCGGCGCACCACTGGAGCAGCAGGCCGCATGACCGTCGAGAACGGAGAGACCGCGATGAGCACCGACCAGCCCACCACCGACGCGCGCCCGGCGGCCGTCGCCGCCCCAGCCGCGCGCGCAGGCGGCGCGGCCTGGCTGCGGCGCATCTCGCCCGGCCGCTACAGCGGCGTGCTCGCCGCCCTGCTGGTGGTCTGCGTCTACCTCGCGATCACCGAGCCGGTGTTCGGCACGTGGGACAACCTGATGAACATCGTCAAGGCGAACAGCGTCATGTTCGTGCTCGCGCTCGGCGCGACGTTCGTGATCATCTCCGCCGGCATCGACCTGTCGGTCGCGTCCGCCACGGCCGCCAGCGCGATGATCCTCGGCCTGACGCTGAGAGCCGGCTGGGCGACCGTCCCCGCGATCGTCGTGACGCTGCTGTTCGGCCTCGGCCTCGGCCTGCTGATGGGCGCGACGATCAGCTGGCTGAAGATCTCCTTCCTCGTCGTCACGCTCGGCGGCCTGTCGATCTACCAGAGCTTCGCGCTCGTCGTCAACGACGGCGCGACGATCTCGGTCTTCGGCCTGTCCGGCTTCAGCCCGATCAGAACGTTCGTCAACGACGAGATCGCGGGCGTCCCGCTGCTGCTGCTGTTCGACGTCGCGTTGCTGCTGATCGCCGGCGGCGTGCTGCGCTACACGCGCTTCGGCCGCGCGCTGTTCGCCGTCGGCTCCAACCCCGAGGCCGCGCGCCTGAACGGCATCAACGTCGGCGCGATCCTGCTCGCCGTCTACGGCATCGCCGGCCTGACGGCCGGGATCGCCTCGATCGTGCAGGTCGGCCGCCTCACCGGCGCCTCGCCCGAATCCGACCCGACGCTGCTGCTGACCGTCATCACCGCCGTGCTGATCGGCGGCACCGCCTACACCGGCGGCGAGGGCGGCGTCTTCGGCACGATGATCGGCGTCCTCTTCCTCGGCGTCGTGCAGAACGGCCTGACGCTGTCCGGTGTCAACACCTTCTGGCAGGGGATGGTCAGCGGCCTGATCCTGATCGGCGCCGTCGGCCTGGAGGTGCTGCGCAGACGCGGCCGCCTGCCGCGGCTGCGGCGCGGCGGGCCGCCGCCCGAGAGCCCGCCGGCTGCGCCGGCGCCGGCCGCGGGACCGCTCGCATGAGCGCCGCGACGATGCGCGAGGCGTTCGTCCCCAGCGGCCCCTACGGCCTCCACATCGGCGGCGAGGAGGTCGCGGCCGGCGACGTGTTCGAGGCGATCGACCCGAGCGTCGGCACCGCCTGGGCGGAGGTACCGCAGGCGTCGAGCGGCGACGTCGACCGTGCGGTCGCGGCCGCGCGCGGTGCGTTCGCGAGCTGGCGCCGCGTCACGCCCGCGACGCGGCAGACGCTGCTGTGGCGCCTGGCGGACGCGGTCGAGGCCGAGCCGGAGCGCTGGGCGCGGCTGCTGGCGACCGAGAACGGCCGCCCGATCCGCGAGGCGTCGGCCGCCGACGTGCCGACCTGCGCCGCGATCCTGCGCTACTTCTCCGGCGTCCTGCGCGACCTGCGCGGCGACCAGATCCCGCTCGAGAAGCCCGACAGCCTCGTCTACACGGTGCGCGAGCCGCTCGGCGTGATCGCCGCGCTGATCCCCTGGAACTCGCCGCTGATCACGCTCGCGAACAAGCTCGGCCCGGCGCTGGCGGCCGGCAACACCGTCGTGCTGAAGCCGTCCGAGTTCGCCTCGGCGTCGGTGCTGGAGTTCGCCCGCCTCGCGCAGGGGATCCTGCCGCCCGGCGTCGTCAACGTCGTGACGGGCTATGGCCCGAGCGTCGGCGCCGCGCTCGTCGCGCACGCGGACGTCGCGAAGGTCACCTTCACCGGCGGCACGCCGACCGCGCGCAAGATCATGGCCGCGGCGGGCGCCGCGCTGACGCCGGCGATCATGGAGCTGGGCGGCAAGGGCGCGATGGTCGTCTGCGCCGACGCCGACCTCGACGCCGCCGTCGCCGACGCGGTCACCGGCATCTACATGGCGAACGGCGAGGTCTGCGTCGCCGCCTCGCGGCTGCTCGTCCACCGCGACGTCCACGACGAGTTCGCCGAGCGCTTCGCCGCGCTCGCGCGCTCGATCCGGATCGGCGACGCGCTCGATCCGGCGACGCAGTTCGGCCCGCTCGTCTCCGCGCCGCAGCGCGATCGCGTCGCGGCCGCGATCGCAGCGGCGCGGGAGGAGGGCGCGGCCGTCGTCGTCGGCGGCGACGTGCCCGCGCTGGACGCGCCGCTCGACGGCGGCTTCTTCCTCGCGCCGACGCTGCTGGCCGACCCGGCCGGCTCCACGAGCGCCTCGCGCGAGGAGTTCTTCGGACCGGTGACGGTGTTGGAGCGCTTCGACGACGACGCCGAGGCGCTCGCCCGCGCGAACGCGACGCGCTACGGGCTCGCGGCCGGCGTGTGGACGCGCGACCTCGCCCGCGCCCACCGCATGGCGCGCGAGCTGGAGGCCGGGATCGTCTGGGTCAACACGTGGTTCGACCTGCCCGTCGGCGTGCCGATGGGCGGCGTCAAGGACAGCGGCTTCGGCCGCGAGCTGAGCGCCGAGACGTTGCACGAGTACAGCGCGCCGAAGGTCGTCAACGTCGACCTGGGCAGCGCGCGACCGCAGCTGTGGGGAGAGAGATGAGCACGACGGCGGTGACCGGCGGCCCGCTGACCGCGGAGCGCCTGGAGGCGCTCGACGCCGCCTGCGACACGCTCCTGCCGGCGATCGCGACGAGCGAGCCCGGCCCGGCCGGCGACCTGCTGCGCCTCGGCGCGCGCGAGCGCGGGATCCCCGCGCACGTCGCCGCCGCGATCCCCGGGCTGCCGGCGGCGCCGCGCGCGAACCTGCTCGCGCTGCTCGACGAGCTGGTGCAGGAGCGGTTCGCGGACGCGTCGCTGGAGCGGCGCACCGCGCGCCTGCGGGAGCTGGGCGACCGCGTCCCCGACGGCCGCTTCGCCGTCAAGCAGCTCAAGACGATGACGTTCGGCCTGCTGTTCGGCCTGCTCGGCGAGGACGGCCGCAACGCGGTCTGGGACGCGATCGGCTTCGACGGCCCGATCAGCGCGCCGCCGACGCCGCAGCAGGCGCCCAAGACGCTGCCGCTGACCGAGGTCCGCGGGGCGGAGGCGACGCTGACCGCCGACGTCGTGATCGTCGGCTCGGGCGCCGGCGGCTCCGTGATCGCCGCGCGGCTCGCGCAGGCCGGCAGGTCGGTGCTCGTGCTGGAGGCCGGTCCGTACCGCAACGAGGCGGACTTCCAGCAGCTCGAATCGGTCGCGGGGGAGATGTACCTCGGCGGCGGGCTGGTCTGGTCCGAGCACGGCGAGCTGGGCCTGCTGGCCGGATCGGCGCTCGGCGGCGGAACGGTGATCAACTCGATGGTCTGCCTCAGAACGCCGCGCGAGATCCGCGAGAGCTGGACCGAGCTGGGGCTCGACGGGCTCGACGGCGACGACTGGGACGGCTGGCAGCAGCGCGTCTGGGACGCGCTGGAGGTCAACACCGAGGCGACCGTCCACAACCTCAGCTCGCAGCGGATGATCGCCGGCCTCAGCGAGCTGGACCACGGCCACGAGCCGCTGCCGCGCAACGCCTCGCGCGACGACGACGCGAGGTTCTGCGGCTATTGCAACAGCGGCTGCCAGCAGGGCTGCAAGCGCTCGACGCAGAAGAACTACCTGCGCGATGCGGCGGAGGCCGGCGCGCGCTTCGTCGTCGGCTGCCGCGTCGAGCGCGTGCTCGCGCAGGACGGCCGCGCGACCGGTGTCGAGGCGGTCGTGCGCAGCGACGACGGCGGTGTCACGCGCCTGCGCGTCGACGCCCCGGCCGTCGTCGTCGCGGCCGGCGGGATCGAGTCGCCCGCGCTGCTGCTGCGCTCGGGCATCGGCGGCCCGGCCGCCGGCGAGCACCTGCGCGTCCATCCCGCATGGATGGTCGGCGGCGTCTACGAGCAGCCGATCCGCGGCTGGAGCGGGCAGATCCAGTCGGCGGCGTCGTTCGACTTCACGCACGTCGAGCGCGGCGTCGGGTTCCTCTGCGAGACGCTCGGCCTCAGCCCCGGCTTCTGGGCCGGCCAGTCGCCGTTCCGCGACGGCGCCGCTCACCGCGAGCAGGTGCTGAAGCTCGGCCGCGTCGCCGCCTGGCACGGCGTCTCGCACGACCACGGCAGCGGCCGCGTCGTGCTCGACGGCGACGGCGAGGCGCTCGTGCGCTGGTCGCTGGCGGACGCGGTCGACCACGCCGTCGCGGTGCGCGCGCACGTCGAGCTGGCGCGGATCCACCGCGCGGCCGGTGCGCGCGAGGTCTTCACGTTCCACTGGCACGAGCGGCGCTGGCGCGAGGGCGAGGACTTCGGCGCCTTCCTCGACGCGCTGCGCGCGACCCCGGCGGAGGACTTCACCGCCTTCTCCGCGCACCAGATGGGCTCGTGCCGGATGGGCGCCGACCCGACGACGTCGGTCGCCGACGGCAGCGGGGAGCTGCACGACGTCCGCGGCGTCTGGATCGGCGACGCAGCCGCGCTGCCGACCGCGCCCGGCGTCAACCCGATGATCACGATCATGGCGCTCGCCGAGCGGACCGCCGTGCGGATGCTGGAGGCGGACGCGTGAGCGCCGTCGCGCCGTACGCGCCGGAGGCGCCATACGGTCTCTTCATCGGCGGAGAGGAGCTGCCGGGCGACGGCGACTTCGCCGCGCTGAACCCGTCGACCGGCGCGCAGTGGGCGACCGTCGCGGAGGCGTCGGCCGCGCAGGCCGACCTCGCCGTGCGGGCGGCCTCCGGCGCCTTCTCCGGCTGGCGGCGCTCGTCGCCTGCGACGCGCCAGCAGGTGCTGCTGGCGCTCGCCGACGCGATCGAGGCGACGCCCGACTGGCCGGCGCTGCTGGCGACCGAGAACGGCCGCCCGATCCGCGAGGCGCTCGCCGCCGACGTCCCTTTCTCCGCCGCCGTGCTGCGCTACTACGCCGGCCTCGTGCGCGGCCTGCACGGCGAGACGATCCCGACCGGCGACCCGCTCAGCCACGTCTTCACCGTGCGCGAGCCGCTCGGCGTGATCGCGGCGCTGATCCCGTGGAACTCGCCGTTGATCTCCGCCGCGCTGAAACTGGGTCCTGCGCTGGCGACCGGCAACACGGTCGTGCTGAAGCCGTCGGAGTTCGCGGCGCCGAGCGTCGTCGAGCTGGCGCGCCGCACCGCCGGCCTGCTCCCGCCCGGCGTCCTCAACGTGCTGACGGGCAGCGGCCCCGGGGCCGGCGCGGCGCTCGTCGCGCATCCTGGGATCGCGAAGATCTCGTTCACCGGCGGCGTCCCGACCGCGCGCCACATCGTCCGCGCGACCGCCGAGACGCTGACGCCGACGATCCTCGAGCTGGGCGGCAAGAGCGCGTTCGTGATCTGCCCGGACGCCGATCTCGACGCCGCCGTCCACGACGCGCTGAGCGGGATCCTCAGCCAGAACGGCGAGGTCTGCTTCGCGGCGTCGCGGCTGTTCGTGCACGAGGACGTGCGCCCCGAATTCCTCGAACGGATGCGCGCGGCGATCGCCGGCGTGCGGATCGGCGACGCGCTCGACGCCGGCACGCAGGTCGGCCCGCTCGTCTCCGCCGCGCACCGCGACCGCGTGCTCGGCTACGTCGAGCAGGCGCGCGCGGAGGGCGCCCGCGTGCTGGCCGGCGGCTCGCGGCGCGAGCTGCCGGGCGCGCTCTCGGACGGCTACTACGTCGAGCCGGCGCTCGTCGACGACCCGGACGGGTCGACGACGGCCGCGCGCGAGGAGATCTTCGGACCGGTCGTCGTCGCACAGACGTGGCGCGAGGAGCGCGACGTGATCGCGCGCGCGAACGACAGCGAGTTCGGGCTCGCCGCCGGCGTGTGGACCCGCGACCTCGGTCGCGCCCACCGCTTCGCGGATGAGCTGGAGGCGGGGACGGTCTGGGTCAACACCTGGTTCCAGGTCGGCCCGGGCCAGCCGTTGGGCGGCATCAAGCAGAGCGGGCACGGCCGGGAGCTGTGCGCCGAGACGCTGCTCGAGTACAGCGCGCCGAAGGCCGTGAGCATGCGCCTGGACGGCGCCCGCCCGGACCTGTGGGGGTCGGGACGGTCGTAGGCAGGACCCGGTAGCGGAGGAGAACGCCGTGCGCGCACGCGCGCGGTGCCGACTATGAGGAAAGTAGGGAACACGCAGATGAGACGCCTCACGGCAGCAGGTGCCGCGATCTTCGCGGCCGTCGCCCTGTCCGCATGCGGCAGCAGCGACGACGGCGGCAGCACGACGAGCGGCGGATCGGGCGGCGGGTCCGGCGGCGGCGAGTCGATCGCCTACATCTCGCCGGTCGGCTCGCAGCCCGGTCAGCAGCAGGTCAGCTTCGGGCTGGAGAGAGCGGCCGACACGGAGGGCTGGACGTACAGAGTGGTCGACGCGAACCTGTCGCCCGACCGCCAGGTCTCGCACGTCGACACGCTGATCAACGAGAGAATCTCGGCGTTCGCGAGCTGGACGCTCGACCCGGGCGCCGTCGCCGGCGCCTACACGCGCGCCAACGAGGCCGGGATCCCCGTGATCGGCATCAACTCCGAGGGTCCGGGCGTGACGTCGACCGTCTGGTGGGAGGTCAACACCTGCGAGCCGGACGGCCCGTGGCAGCGGACGGCAGAGTTCATCGCCGAGCGCCGCCCGAGAGGCAAGGTCATCGTGATGGGCGGTCCGCCGGCGCCGTCGATCACCGCCAACGTCAGATGCTTCCGCGACGCCGCCGAGGCGGCCGGGCTGGAGATCATCGACCAGGCCGACAACGTCAGAGACGCCGCCGCGCCCGCCGCGCAGCTGGCCGACGACCTGCTGACCAAGCACGGCGACGTCGACGCCTTCTGGGACTACAACGACCAGACCGCGCTCGGCGTCTCCTCAGCGGTCCTCAATGCCGGCAAGAGAGTCTCCGACGGCAGAGGCGAGGGGATCATGGTGTTCGGCTCCAACGGCGACCCGGACGGGATCCAGGCCGTCCGAGAGGGCCGCCTGACGGGCACGTGGGACACCGACTCGGTCGCGACCGGCTGGGCGATGGCGCTCGCGATGAGAGACGCACTCGGCAAGGCCGGCGAGACGCTGCCGAGCAGGACGGTCAGATCTACGATGTGGACGGCGGACAACATCGCCGACTACGTCGACCCGAGAGACCGCGACTACTCGTTCGACTCGATCCCGTTCGTCGAGGGCGGCAGCTGATCGTGAACCACGTGCACGACTGGGAGCAGGCGGTGGACGGCATGCGCCCGTCGCCGCTCCGCGGTCTGCCGGTCGCCGAGCAGACCCTTCCGGGTCTGCTCGCGCGGCAGGCGGCCACATACGGCGACAAGCCGCTGCTGCGCTTCGACGGCCTGGAGCGCAGCTTCGCCGAGATGCGCGACGCGGCGGCGGTCGCCGCCGGCACGCTCGCGGCGGCCGGCATCGCGCGCGGCGAGCGCGTCGCGCTGATGTGCGAGAACCGCATCGAGCTGCTCGACTTCGTGCTCGGCTGCGCGTGGCTGGGCGCGGTCGCGGTGCCGCTCAACACGGCGCTGCGCGGCGCGCAGCTCGAACACCAGCTGGTCAACTCCGGCGCGCGCGTGCTCGCGCTCGACTCGGCGCTCGTCGAGCTGCTGGAGCCGCTCGACCCGCCGCCGGCGCTGGAAGCGGTGTGGGCGCTCGACGGCGTCCCCGCCGCCGTTCCGGCCGGCTACGCCGTGCTCGGTCCGCCCGCCGCGGCGGCGCCGCTGCCCGCCGCCGGCGCCGGTCCCGGCGACACCGCCGCGATCCTCTACACGTCCGGCACGACCGGCCCCTCGAAGGGCGTCCAGTGCCCCCAGGCGCAGTTCTACTGGTGGGGGGTGCTGATGGGCGAGATGCTGGAGATCGGCGAGGACGACGTCCTCTACACGAACCTGCCGCTGTTCCACACCAACGCGCTCAACGCGTTCGTGCAGGCGCTCGTCGCCGGCGCCACCTACCACCTCGGCCCGCGCTTCTCCGCCTCGCGCTTCTGGCCGCGCGTCGCCGAGGCCGAGGCGACGGTGACCTACCTGCTCGGCGCGATGGTGAACATCCTGGTGTCGCGGCCGCCGTCCGCCGAGGACCGCGCGCACGCGGTGCGCGTCGCGCTCGCCCCGGCGACGCCGGTCGCGATCTTCGACGCGTTTGGAGAGCGCTTCGGCGTGCAGCTCGCGGAGGCGTACGGCTCGACCGAGACGAACGCCCCGATCGGCGTCTCGTGGCGCGAGCAGAGAGCCGGCTGGATGGGGCGCGTGCGGTCGGGCTTCCACGCGCGCGTCGTCGACGAGCACGACGACGAGGTCCCGGACGGCGTCGCGGGCGAGCTGGTGCTGCGCCACGACCCGCCGTACGCGTTCGCGACCGGCTACTTCGCGATGCCGGAGAAGACGGTCGAGGCGTGGCAGAACCTGTGGTTCCACACCGGCGACCGCGTGCTGCGCGACGAGGACGGCTGGCTGCGCTTCATGGATCGGTTGAAGGACGCGATCCGCCGCCGCGGCGAGAACATCTCGGCGTTCGAGGTCGAGCAGGTGCTGCTGGCGCACCCGAGCGTCAGCGCGGTCGCCGTCTTCCCGGTCGCCTCCGAGCTGGCCGAGGACGAGGTCGCGGCCGCGCTGGTGCTGGAGGACGGCACGACGGCCGACTTCGAGGCGCTCGTGCGCCACTGCGAGCCGCGGCTGGCGTACTTCGCGATCCCGCGCTACCTGCGGGTCGTCGCCGCGCTGCCGCTGACGACGAACGGCAAGGTCCGCAAGGCGGTCCTGCGCGAGGAGGGGATCACCGGCGACAGCTGGGACCGCGAGGCGGCCGGCGTCAGGCTGCGGCGTCTCGGCTCGGGCGGCAGATGAGCTGGCTGACGCTGCGCGACGGCGTGCGGCTGCGCGTCGGCGAATTCGCCGACGCCGCCGGTGGTCCGTCCGCCGCCGGTCCGCCCGTCGTGCTCGTGCACGGCTGGAAGGGCTCGCACCGCCTGTGGGACCCGACGGTCGTCGAGCTGACGGCGCGCGGCGCGCGCGTCGTCGCGTTCGACCTGCGCGGGATGGGCGAGTCCGACAAGCCCGCCGGCGTCTACGACTTCGACACGTTCGCCGACGACCTCGGCGAGCTGCTCGACGCCTTCGAGCTGCGCGACGCGACGCTCGTCGGCTGGTCGATGGGCTGCACCGTCGCGCTGCGCCACCTCCAGCGCGGCGGCGGCCGCGTCGGCCGCCTCGTGCTGCTCAACGGCCCGCTGCGGCTGACGCGCGCGCCCGACTTCCCGCACGCGATGAGCGAGCAGCAGCTCGACGGCTACCTCGCCGAGCTGGCCGCCGGCTGGCCGGCGTCCGAGCGCGCCTTCCAGGCCGAGTCGGTGCTGGCCGACAGCGATCCCGCCGTCGTCGACTGGCTCTACGGGATCGCGCTCCAGACCCCGCTGCCGGTCGCACTCTCGGCCGTGCGCGAGCAGGCGAAGCTCGACATGCGCCCGGCGATCGCCGCGCTGCGTGTGCCGGTCCTGGCCGCCTACGCGGTACACGACCCCTACTACCCGACGTCGCTCGGCGACTGGATCGCCGCGAACGCCCCCGACGGCCGCGCGCAGGTGTTCGAGCACAGCGCCCACGGCACGCCGTTCGAGGAGGCGCCGGCGCTCGCGCAGGCGATCGTCGCGTTCGGCGCGGAGACGGGTCGCACGGATTCGCTCCGCTCTCGCGCTGGCGGCGGGCCTTCCTCGCTCCGCTCTCGCGCTGGCGAGGGGCCGGCGTGAGCGGGTCGGCTGGGGAGAGGGGGGCGGCTGGTGCCGGCGGGGGCGCTCCACTCGATGCGCGTTCCTCCGCTGCCGCCCAGCCGTCCGCGACGGCCTGGCTCGCGCGGCTGCACGCGCGCGAGATCTGCTCGCGCGAGCTGGTCGAGGCGACCCTGAGCCGGATCGACACGGCCGACGCGCGCGTGTACGCGGTCGTCGCGCGCGACGACGCGGCCGCCCTGGCGGCGGCCGACGCGGCGGACGCCGAGCGCGCCCGGCGCGTGCGCGAGCGCGAGCCGCTGCCGCCCTTGCTGGGACTGCCGCTGACGATCAAGGACGCGCTCGACGCCGCCGGGCTGCCGACGTGCGCGGGCACGCTCGCGCGGGCCGGCGCGCCGCCCGCGGCGCGCGACGCGACGGCGGTCGCGCGGGTGCGGGCGGCCGGCGCGATCCCGCTGCTGAAGACGAACGTGCCGGAGCTGTGCAGCTCGTTCGAGACCGACAACCTCGTCCACGGGCTGACGCGCAACCCGCTCGACCCCGCGCGCACGCCGGGCGGGTCGAGCGGGGGTGAGGCGGCGCTGCTCGGCGCGGACGCCTCGATCGCCGGGCTCGGCACCGACGGCGGCGGCTCGATCCGCGTGCCGTCGCACTACTGCGGCACGGTCGGGCTGCGCCCGACGACCGGTCGCACGCCGGAGACCGGCATCTGGCCGCCGACCCGCGCCGCCGGAACGCTCGACTTCACCTGCGTCGGGCCGATGGCCCGCCACGTCGAGGACCTCGGCCTCCTGCTCGCCGTCATCGCAGGCGCCGACGGGGTCGACCCGTACGCCGTCGACGTCCCGCTGCGCGACTGGCGCGAGGTGGATCCCGCGACCCTCCGCGTCGCCTTCTACGCCGACCACCCGTGCGTCCCGGCCACCACGCGCGGCACGCAGGCGGCCGTCCACGCTGCCGCCGCGTTCTTCGACCGCCTCGGCTGCCGGGTCGAGCGGATCGGCCCACCGGTCTCCGCCGCTCCTCGCTCCGCGACCGAGCTGTTCTTCGCGCTCGCGGGCGCCGACGGCGGCGCCGGGATGCGCGCGGCGACGGCGGAGGCAGGCGGCCGCCACCACCCGCAGTTCGCCGCGCTGCTCGACGGCGCCGGCGACCCGCTCGACGCCGGCGCGTACCTTGCGATCGTCGCGGAAGCGCATGCGTACCGGGCGGCCGTCCGCGCCGCCTTCCGGGCAGCCGCCTACGACGTCGTCCTGAGCCCCGTCGCCGCCGGTCCCGCTCCGCTCCACGGCGTGCCGCCGGCCGGGATCGAGCAGGACCGCTACCTGCGCTACGAGGCGTTCGAGTACGCCCACGTCAACGCGGTCGCCGGACTGCCCGTCGTCTCCGTTCCGGTCGCCGTCGAGGGCGGGATGCCGGTCGGCGTGCAGGTCGCGGCGCCGGCGTTCCGCGAGGACCTCGCACTTGCCGCGGCCGCCGTCCTCGAAGCGGAGTACGGCGGCTTCGCGATCAACCGTTCGCTCGCCGACAGGAGCCCGTCATGACCGCCGCACCGCCGTTCCGCGCCGCCGCCGTGCAGGCGTCCAGCGTCTGGCTCGACCGCGCCGCGACGACCGAGAAGGCGTGCGCGCTGATCGCCGAGGCCGGCCGCGGCGGCGCGCAGCTGGTCGCGCTGCCGGAGTCGTTCGTGCCGGGCTTCCCGTACTGGATCTTCACGCGTGCGCTGCGCGACGGCGCGCGCTGGCACCGCCGCCTGCACGACGAGGCGGTCGAGGTGCCCGGACCGACAGTTGCGGCTCTGGAGCGGGCGGCGATCGAGGCCGGCGTGACGGCGGTCGTCGGTGTGACCGAGCGCGACCCTGGACGGGTCGGGACGCTCTACAACACCAACCTCGTGTTCGGCCCGGAGGGCTACCTCGGCAAGCACCGCAAGCTCGTCCCGACATGGACCGAGCGGGCGATCTGGGCCGGCGGCGACGGCTCCACGCTGTGCATCTTCCCGACGCCGCACGGCCCGCTCGGGACGCTCAACTGCGGCGAGAACGTCAACACGCTCGCGCGCTACGCGCTGCTGGCGCAGGGCGAGCGCGTGCACGTCGCGAACTTCCCCTCGTGCGCACCGCTCGGCGGCGCGCACGAGAACGTCAACGACGTCTACCTGCCGGCCGCCGCGCACGCCTACGAGGGCCGTCTCTTCAACGTCGTCAGCCAGGAGCACGGCACGCCGGAGCTGTGCGAGCGGCTCGGCGTCGACTACGTGCCGGAGGCGTGGAACTGCATCTCCGGGGTGATCGGCCCCGACGGTGACTGGATCGCCTCGCTGCGCGACGAGCCGGGCATCGTCTACGCCGACTGCGACCCGTCCGAGACGGTCGACGGGCGGCTGTTCCACGACGTCGCCGGCCACTACAACCGCTTCGACGTGCTGAGACTGACGATTGATCGGCGCGTGCTCGCGCCGTTCCACGAAGTGAGCGACTAGGCCATGCGTCAGCGCGCGGCGAGCGTGCGCAGCAGCGCCTGCAGCTCGGCGACGGCCGCCTCCGTGTCGGCCGGTCTGCCGAACACCAGCTGCTGGAGCATCAGCCCGTCGAGCGCGGCGAAGACGAGCCGCACGAGCGCGGGGGAGGGGTCGGCGAGCCCGACCGCATCGAGCGCCCGCGCGGTGGCGGCGAAGTACTCCGCGTAGAGCGCGCGCACCTCCGGCTCCAGCTCCGCGCGGCGGCGCGCCTCCAGCGCCAGCTCGAACTGGAAGGCCTGCGCCTCCGGAGCGTCGGCGGCGAGCTGTGCGAGGTGGTCGGCGAACTCCTCGACGCGGTCGCTCGCCGGCTCCAGCGCCGAGCCCTCGATCGCCTCGGCGCGCGCCTTCATCGCGGTCTCGTGGATCAGCCGGTCGCGCGAGCCGAAGTGGTAGGAGACGAGGCCGTGCGTCGTGCCCGCCTCCTGTGCGACGGACCGGTACGTCAGTCCGCGGAAGCCGTCGCGCGCGACGACGCGCGCGGCGGCGTCGAGCAGCGCGTCGCGTCCCTCGGCGTACGGCGGTCGCGGCGTGCGGTCCGCGTCGTCGGCGTCGTCTGCCATCGCGCCCAGACTATCCGCAGCCGTCCGCGCAGCGCCGGCAGCGCGGCGAACACGAGCGGCACCGCGAACGCCAGCTCCTCCAGCGGGACCCCGGCGACGTGCGCGAGCGTCACGCCGCTCCGTCCCGCAGCAGCGCGACGGCAGCGTGCGCGAACAGGCGCACGCCGATCGGGAAGGCGTCCTCGTCGACGTCGAAGCGCGGGTGGTGGTGGTCGTGCACGATCCCGCGCGCCTCGTTGCGCGCGCCGAGGAACAGGAACGTGCCGGGTGCGCGCGCCTGCAATGCGGAGAAGTCCTCGCCGGCCAGCACGACGTCGCCCGCGGCGACGGCCTCGTCGCCGAGCAGCATGCGCGCCGTCCGCGCGACGATCGCCGTCGTCGCCTCGTCGTTGACGACCGCGCCGTACCCGCGCGTGTACTCGTACGTGCACATCGCGCCGTGGGCGGCGCAGATGCCGTGCGCGATCTCGCCGATGCGACGTTCGAGCAGGTCCTGCACGGCGGGCGAGAAGACGTTCGTTCCGCCCTCCAGCTCGGCCGTGTGCGGGATCACGCCGACCGAGCCGCCGGCACGGAAGCCGGTCACGCCGACGATCGCGACCTCCTGCGGGTCGACCTCGCGTGCGACGACGTGCTGGAGGTTGGCGACGATCTGCGCGCCGATCGCGACCGGGTCGACGGCCTCCTGCGGCGCCGAGATGTGCCCGCCCCGCCCGTGCACGACGATGCGGAAGACGTCGCACGCGGCCATGCAACGTCCCGGCCGGATCGCGATCGTGCCGACTGGCGTCCACGCCCACAGGTGCAGGCCGATCACGCGGTCGACGCCGTCCATCGTGCCGGCCGCGACGAGCTGCGAGGCGCCGCCCGGCAGCGCCTCCTCGCCGTGCTCGAACAGAAAGCGGATCTCGCCCGGCAGCTCGTCGCTGACGCTCGCGAGCACGGTCGCCGCGCCGAGCGCGATCGCGGTGTGGCCGTCGTGGCCGCAGGCGTGCATGACCCCGGGGGTGCGCGAGGCGAACGGAAGGCCGGTCTGCTCCTCGATCGGCAGCGCGTCGTGGTCGGAGCGGATCGCCAGCGTCGGCCCGGGTCTGCCGCCGCGCAGCACCGCCATCACGCTCGTCGGCGTCGGCCGCGTGACCTCCAGCCCGCCGATCGCGCCGAGCCGCTCGCGGATGAACCGCGCGGTCTCGTGCTCCTCGTAGGACAGCTCGGGGTTGGCGTGGAGGTGGCGGCGCCAGGCGACGACGTCGGGCGCGACGGTGGACGCCACGGCGTCGAGCCGGGCGGCGAGCGGATCGGGCGGGATGCTGGCCATGTGACGGACGCTACGGCGCAATCTATCCACTTGTCAAGTTCGTCGCCGGAGCGTCGAATCGACGGTCGAGCGCGAAAACTTGACAGATGGATAGTTCGCTGCTCTGCTGGAGGGCATGACCTGCTCGACCGCATCCGAATCCCCATCCACTCCCGGCGTCGCGACCCACCCGCTCGATCCGCTGCGGCCGCAGGAGATCGCCGCCGCGGTCGCGATCGTGCGCACCGCGCGCCCGCTCGGCGACCGCGTTCGCTTCGTCTCGATCTCGCCGGCCGAGCCGCCGAAGGGCGCCGACGCGGCGACCGCGCCGCGCGCCGCCGAGGTCGTCCTGCGCGATCCCGCGACGCGCCGCACGCTCGAGGCCCGCGTCGACCTCCGGGCAGGGGAGCTGACCGACTGGCGCGAGCTGGAGGGAGTGCAGGCGCAGCTGACGGCGGAGGAGTTCCTGTTCGTCGAGGCGGCGGTGCGCCGCGCGCCGCAGTTCGTCGCGGCGCTGCGACGGCGCGGGATCGAGGACCCGTCGACGGTCGACGTCGACCCCGTCGCCGCCGGGTACCACGGCCTGCCCGAGGAGCAGGGCGGCCGGCGGCTCGCGCGCCTGCTCGCGTTCGCGCGCCCGAGCCCCGGCGGCAACGCCTACGCCCGCCCGCTGCAGGGCGTCTTCGGCCTCGTCGACGTCGACAGCGGCGAGCTGGTCGCCTTCGAGGACCGCGACCCGGTGCCGCTGCCGGCGGAGGATGGCGAGTACCGCGCCGACCGCGTCGGCCCGCTGCGCGACGACGTGCGCGAGATTCGCATCACGCAGCCCGACGGCCCGAGCTTCACCGTCGAGGGGCACGAGGTGCGGTGGCAGAAGTGGCGGCTGCGCGTCGGCTTCACCCCGCGCGAGGGGCTCGTCCTGCACCACGTCGGCTACGAGGACGACGGCCGGCTGCGGCCGGTGCTGCACCGCGCCTCCTATGCCGAGATGGTCGTCCCGTACGCCGACCCCGATCGCTTCTACATGTCGCCGCTCGACATCGGCGAGTTCAACGTCGGCACGATGACGAACGCGCTGACGCTCGGCTGTGACTGCCTCGGCGCGATCCGCTACTTCGACGGCGCGTACGTCACGCCCGGCGGCGAGCCGGTCACGATCCCGAACGCGATCTGCCTGCACGAGGAGGACGACGGCGTGCTGTGGAAGCACACCGACTTCCGCACCGGCCACGTCGAGGTGCGGCGCGGCCGGCGGCTGGTGATCTCCAGCTTCGTCACCGTCGGCAACTACGAGTACGGCTTCTTCTGGTACCTGCACCAGGATGGCCGGATCGCCTCGGAGGTGAAGGCGACGGGGATCGTCGCAACGCAGGCGCTGCGCGACGGCGAGCGGCCGGAGTACGGCGTGCCGATCGCGCCGAACCTCGGCGGGATCAACCACCAGCACGTCTTCTGCGCGCGGCTCGACATCGACGTCGACGGGCCGGGCAACAGCGTCGTGGAGGTCGAGGCGGAGGCGGTCCCGGAGGGCGAGGAGAACCCGCACGGCAACGCCTGGCGGACCGTGCACCGCACGCTCTCCTCCGAGCTGGAGGCGTGCCGCCGGCTCGCTCCCGAGCGAGCGCGCGGCTGGCTCGTGACGAACCCGGCGGTCCGCAACGCGGTCGGCGAGGCGGTCGCGTACAAGCTGGTGCCGGGCGACAACACGGTCCCGTTCGCCGCGCCCGGCTCGGCGCTGCTGCGGCGCGCCGGCTTCGTCGAGCACCACCTGTGGGTGACGCGCCACGCCGCCGCGGAGCGCTACCCGGCGGGCGAGTACCCCTACCAGCACTCGGGCGGGGAGGGGCTGCCCGCGTGGGTCCAGGCCGACCGCCCGCTCGTCGACCGGGACGTCGTGCTCTGGTACACGATGAACCACCACCACGTGCCGCGACCCGAGGACTGGCCGGTGATGCCGGTCGCTCGGATCGGCTTCGAGCTGAAGCCGTGGGGTTTCTTCGACCGCAACCCCGCGCTCGACGTCCCGCCCTCCAGACCGGGCGGCGGCGGAAGCTGTCAGGCCAGGTGAGGAAGCGCTCCGCGTGTTCAGCCGGCGCTGTCGGGTTGCCCGTCCCAGAGCGCGCTGAGCGGCTGCGCCGTGAGCCGCTCGCCGAACGGCAGCGAGCGCTCGCCGGCGTACAGCACGACGCCGGCCCGGAAGCGCGAGCCGAGCCGGTCGCGCATGTGTGCGAGCCCGCGGAAGTCGGCGGGGCGCGCGCTCGCGCCGGCCTTGACCTCGACGCCGACCACGTCACCGGCCGGCGTCTCGATCACGACGTCGACCTCGCGGCCCTGCTGGTCCCGGTAATGGTGCAGCGTGGTCTCGGCCTCGGCCCATTCCGACTGGCGCAGCAGCTCCATCGCGACGAAGCTCTCGATGCAGGCTCCGGCGAGCGGCCCGTCGTCGGCGAGCCGCTGTTCGTCGACACCGGCGAGCCAGGCGAGCAGGCCGCTGTCGACGATGTGGAGCTTGGGGCTCTTTATCTGCCGGCTGCCGAGGTTGGAGTGCCATGCAGGCAGGCTCCTGACGAGGAAGAGGTCCTCCAGCACGCCGGTGTGAGAGCGGGCCGTGTTGGTGTCGACCCCGAGGTCTCTCGCCATTCCGTGGAAGCTGGCGAGCCCTGCGGTGCGGCTGGCGATGAGCCGCAGGAGGCGCTTCACGTTGTCGACGTTTCGCACGGTCGCGATGTCGGCGAGGTCGCGCCCGAGCAACGAGTCGGTGTAGCTGGCGAAGAACGAGCTGCGGCCGCGCCTGCTGCGTTCGTGCGCCTCCGGATAGCCGCCGGCGACGATCGCCGCGGCGTAGCTCGCTCGACCGATCCGCTGGCCGGTCATCCGCGGCGGTTCACCGGCGAGCAGCCGATCGATGAACGTCTCTCTGCGGCCGGTCAGCTCGCCCTGGGAAAGGGGCCACAGACGCAGGTAGTCGACACGACCGGGGAGCGCGTCACGCACCTTGGGGATCGAGAGGATGTTGGCCGAGCCGGTCAGCAGGAACTGGCCGCGCTCCTGGTTGTGGTCGAGTCGCTGCTTGATCGCCAGCAGCAGGTCGGGCACGCGCTGCACCTCGTCGATGGCGACGCGATCCGGCAGCGCGGCGACGAATCCGGTCGGGTCCTGCTCGGCCGCCTCGCGCGTCTCGCGCACGTCGAGGGTGAGAACCTCCGCCGGATGGTCGGAGGCGGCGAGGTCCGCGACGAGGGTGCTCTTGCCGACCTGTCGTGCGCCGAGGGCGGCGACGGCGCGGCTCTCGGCGAGCGCGGCGAGCACACGGGAGCGCATGTGGCGGGAGAGCATGCCCAGAAGTCTGACAGATTGTGATTATCGATACTGACAGATTGTGATTTTGCACTCTGACAGATTGTGAATGACGGCCTTGGCAGATTGGGAATGGAAGCTACGGCCGGCGGGTGGCGCGGATGACCGCGTGCGCGAGGTCTGACATTTGATCAAAGGCGTGGTAGGGTTCGGCCGGATGGTGGAACGAGAGAGAGTCACGACCGCCGCGGCGCCCGTCATCGTCGGCGCCGGCTCGGCCGTCTACGAGCGGCACCCCGGCGTCGAGCGGCGCACGGAGACGTTCATCGCGGAGTCGGTCGTGGCGGCGCTCGCCGACGCCGGCATCCACAAGAACGAGGTCGACGGCCTCGGGATAGCGTCGTTCTCGCTGGCGCCCGACCACGCGATCGACCTGACCTGGAAGCTCGGCATGACCGTGCGCTGGGTGATGGAGGACTCCAACGGCGGCGCGAGCGCGATCAACATGCTCCAGCACGCCGTCCGCGCGATCGAGGCCGGCGACGCCGAGACGATCGTGCTGGCGGCCGGCGACCGGATGGAGAAGCGCGAGTTCCATCTGATGACGGACCGCTACAACCGCGTCGCACGCGACTACCTCGCGCCGCTGCCGCTCAACGGACCGAACGCGCTCTTCGCCTTCCTGACCGAGCGCTACGGGCGCCTGCACGGCCTCGAGCGCGAGGACTTCGGCTGCATCCCGCTCGCGCAGCGCGCGTGGGCGGCGAGAAACCCGCGCGCGGTCTACCGCAGACCGATGACGCTGCAGGAGTACATGGAGTCGGTCCCGATCGCGCCGCCGCTGACGCGCTTCGACTGCGTCCCGATCGTCTCCGGCGGTGACGCGATCGTCGTCACGACGCCCGAGCGCGCGGCGAGGCTGAAGGGGCCGCACGCCGGTGTCCGCGCGATCCGCGCGCTGCACAACCACGACCAGCAGGAGGGCGACGGCATCCACTCCGGTTTCGCCGTCTTCCGCGACGAGCTGTGGGAGGCCGCGGGCGTGCGCCCCGAGGACCTCGACAGCGCGCACATCTACGACGACTATCCCGTCATGGTGCTCGTCCAGCTCGCCGATCTCGGGGTGATCCCGGACGACGACGTCAAGCGCTACCTGCACGCGACGATCCTCGAGGAGATGTGGCCCGTGAACACCTCCGGCGGCCAGCTGTCGGCCGGCCAGGCCGGCGCGTCCGGTGGCATGCACGGCCTCGCCGAGGCGGTCCACCAGCTGCGCGGGACGGCCGGCGAGCGCCAGGTGCCCGGCGCCGAGCTGGCGCTCGCGACCGGCTACGGCATGGTCCTCTACACGCACGGCGCGTGCCACAACGCCGCCGTGCTGGAACGGCGGGACGGCTGAGATGAGCGCCCCGTTCACCGTTCCCAAGTGCCGCGTCTGCGGCCACCTCGCGTACCCGCCGCGGATCCTTTGCCCCGAGTGCGGCGCGGCCGACTGGACGCGCACCCTCGCCGACAGCGGCATCGTGACCGAGGTCACCGTCCGCCGGCCCGTCTTCAAGCGCCGCCAGCTGCCGTCGGGCAACTGGCTCGACCAGGAGGCGGTCCGTCTCGCGTCCGTCCACGTCGACGTCGGCGAGCGCAGCGTGCGCGTGATCGCGCGCGTGCCGGAGGGCGTCGAGACCGGCGACCGCGTCACGCTCGTCGCCGAGGCGAGCACCGCGATCGCGCTGCCGGGCCAGGTCGTCGAGGCGCAGGCGCGAGTCGAGGGCGAGTAGCGATGCTGCTGCCGGAGCTGGAGTACGCGCGGCCCGCCACCGTGGACGAGGCCGTCGAGCGGCTTGCCGCGCACCGCAACGCGCGCGTGCTGGCCGGCGGGCAGACGCTGCTCAACGCGCTCAAGCTGCGGATCGTCCACCCGGACGTGCTCGTCGACGTCTCCCGACTGGAGGAGCTGCGCCAGGTCGTCCGCGAGCAGGACGGCACGCTGCGGCTCGGCGCCGCGCTGACCTATGACGAGCTGGCGTCGGACGAGCTGATGCGCCGCCACCATCCCGTCACGGCACAGATGACGTCCCGCATCGTCGACCGGCAGGTGCGGGCCCGCGGCACGCTCGGTGGCAACGTCTGTCTCGCCGACCCGACGTCGAACTTCCCGCCGCTGCTCGTCGCGCTCGGCGCGCGGCTCGTCGTGCGCGGCGCCGCCGGCGTGCGCGAGGTCGCGGCGGACGACTTCTTCCTCGCCCCGTACATGACGGCCGTGCAGCCGGGCGAGCTGCTGACCGAGGTCGTGCTGCCGCCGCTGGCGCCCGGCGAGGGCGTCGGCTACGAGTCGCTCCAGGTCGGCATCGACTCGTGGGCGCTCGCCCGCGCGAGCGCGCTCGTGCGCGTACAGGATGGGACGATCGCAGCCGCGCGCGTCGTGCTCGGCTGCGGCGCCGTGCCGGCCCGCCAGCCGGCGATGGAGCGCGCGCTCGTCGGCGGTCCCGCCGAGCGCGACGCGATCGCGCAGGCGGCGAAGCTGGCCGGCGAGGACTTCGACCCGCCGGGCGACGTCCACGCGACCGCGGAGTACCGAACGGCGATGGCGCGCGTGATGGCCCTCAGAGCGGTCGTCGCCGCGACGAAGGAGGCTT
Source organism: Conexibacter woesei DSM 14684 (assembly GCF_000025265.1). Taxonomy (GTDB): domain Bacteria; phylum Actinomycetota; class Thermoleophilia; order Solirubrobacterales; family Solirubrobacteraceae; genus Conexibacter; species Conexibacter woesei. The sequence goes on along the minus strand of NC_013739.1, from coordinate 4,108,379 downwards.
GACGTGCCCGACAGCGCGCATCCGATCGAGGTGACCGTCAACGGCGAGCGGATCGAGTCGGTCGTGCTCGGCCGCCAGCTGCTCGTCCACTACCTGCGCGAGACGCTCGGGCTGAAGGGGACGCACATCGGCTGCGACTCTGGCAACTGCGGCGCGTGCACGGTGATCTGCGACGGCAAGGCGATCAAGAGCTGCATGCAGCTCGCCACGCAGGCCGACGGCCGCGAGATCGAGACGGTCGAGTCGCTGTCGGAGCCGCTCGGGCCGCCGAACGCGCTGCAGGCGTCGTTCACCCGCCACCACGCGCTCCAGTGCGGCTATTGCACGCCGGGGATGCTGATGTCGGCGACCGCGCTGCTGAGAGAGTGCCCGGAGCCGAGCGAGGACGAGGTGCGCCGCGGGCTGAAGGGCAACATCTGCCGCTGCACCGGCTACGTCAACATCGTGCGGGCGGTGCAGGACGCATGAGCGCGACGAGAATCGAGACGTGGCACTCCCCGGCCGCGCGCGAGAAGAGCGTCGGGCAGTCGGTCCCGCGCAAGGAGGACGGCCGCCTGCTGAAGGGGCAGGGCGAGTTCGCCGACGACATCTGGATGCACCGGATGGGGCACGTCCACTTCGTCCGCTCGCCGTACGCGCACGCGCGGATCGTCGAGATCGACGTCTCGCGGGCGCTCGCGCTCGACGGCGTCTACGCGACGCTGACCGGCGAGGAGGTGCGCCAGCTGACCGATCGCTACACCCAGATCGCGCCCGAGCCGGGCGGCCGCGCGAAGGACTTCTGCCTCGCCGTCGGGAAGGCCCGCCACCAGGGCGAGCCGGTCGCCGCGGTGCTGGCCGAGTCGCGTGAGCTGGCGCGCGACGCCGCCGCGCTCGTCGAGGTCGAGTACGAGCAGCTCCCGCACGTGCTCGACGCGGTGGAGGCCGCCGGCGAGGACCAGCCGCTGGTCCACACCGAGATGGGCTCCAACGTCGGCTGGCAGGGCACCTACGACTTCGGCGACGTCGACTGGGCGATCGAGCGCGCCGACCACGTCGTGCGGATCCCACGGCTGCACTTCCACCGCTTCTCCTCGACACCGCTGGAGTGCAACGCCGCCGTCGTCCACTGGGATCCCGGCACCGGCACGATCAAGATCGAGTCGAACAACCAGATGCCGCAATTCGCCGCGCTGTTCATGGCGCCCGCGCTCGGCGTGCGCTCGGACCAGCTGCACTTCTCCTCGCAGGACATCGGCGGCGCGTTCGGCCTCAAGCTGACGTCGTACACGTACCTGACCGCGCTGGCGCTGCTGTCGCGCAAGGCCGGGCGCCCGGCGAAGTGGACCGAGTACCGCCACGAGCACCTCGTCGGCTCCTGTCACGGCAACGAGCGCACGTTCCTCGACATCGAGGTCCCGGTGATGGCCGACGGCGAGATCCTCGGCTTCAGCGCGAAGGCGTTCGACGACGTCGGCGCGTTCATGCGCTACGAGCCGCTCGGCGGCGTGATCTTCTCGCAGGTCCTGCCGGGCTGCTACCGCTTCAAGCACCTGCAGGTCGACTACCGCTCGGTCGTCACGAACAAGACGCCGGTCGGTCCCAACCGCGGCTACTCGCGGCTCCAGCACCTGTGGCTGGTCGAGCGGATCGTCGACCTTGTCGCCGCCGAGCTGGGCTTCGACCCGGTCGAGCTGCGCAAGCGCAACTACGTCCGCCGCGAGGACTTCCCGTACACGACGCCGAACGGCTGCGTCTACGACTCCGGCGACTACCACGCGATGCTCGACCGCGCGCTGGAGCTGGTCGACGCGCCGAGATGGCGCGCCGCGCAGGCGGCCGCCGAGGGCAGCGGCAAGCGGATCGGGATCGGGATCGGCTCGACGCTCGACTCCGGCACGTCGAACTTCGGTCAGGCGCGGATCGTCAACAAGAACCTGCCGTTCTCCGGCAACGGCGAGGCGGCGATCTGCAAGGTCGACCTGCAGGGCGAGGTGTCGGTCGCGCTCGGCACCGTGCCGCAGGGCCAGAGCCACGAGACGACGACCGCGCAGGTCGTCGCCGACGTGCTCGGGATCGCGCCCGACGAGGTGCTCGTGCGGCCCGGCGCGGACTCCGCCCGCAACGCCTACGTCGCCTTCTCCGGCACGTACGCGTCGCAGTTCGCGGTGACCGGCATCGGCGCCGCGCTCGGCGCCGCCGAGCGCGTGCGCGACGACCTGCTGACGGTCGCCGCGGCCGTGCTGGAGTCCTCGCCGGACGAGCTGCTGCTGGTCGGCGGGACGGTCTCGGTCGAGGGCGACGAGGACCGCGCGCTGACGTTCGCCGAGATCGCCAACTACGTCTACGCCAACCAGGGCGCGCTCCCGCCCGAGGTTGCCGACCTCGTGACGCTCAACCACCGCCACGTCTACCGCGCCCCGTTCGGCGTGCCCGACTGGAAGTCGAAGAGCGGCTCGCTGACGCTGACGTATGCGAGCCAGATCCACGTCTGCGTCGTCGAGGTGGAGGAGGAGACGGGCGCGACGCGGATCCTCGACTACGCCGCCGTCGACGAGTGCGGCACGGTGATCAACCCGCAGGTCGTCGAGGGCCAGGTGCACGGCGCGGCCGCGCACGGGATCGCGGCGGCGCTGCAGGAGACGCTCGAGTACGACGAGGACGGGCAGCTGCTGAACGGCACGTTCTGGGACTACCACGTCGTGTCGTGCCCGGACACGCCGATGTTCAAGACCGACAACCTGCCATGCCCGTCGCCGTTCACGCCGACCGGCTCGAAGGGAATGGGCGAGGGCGGCGGCGCGCCGCTGCACGCCGTCTGCAGCGCGCTGCAGGACGCGCTGCGCGGCACCGGCGCGGTCGTGACCGACTCGCACAACCCGACCGAGCGCGTCTGGCGGCTGCTGCACGAGCAGGTCCCGGCCGACGCGCGCGGGATCGCCGTGGTGGCGCGGTGAACGTCGCCGGCTCGACGACGCTCGCCGTGGCGCCCGCCGCGCTGCGGGCGCTGCTGGAGGACCCCGGGCGGCTCAGCGCGCTGCTGCCCAACGTCGACGCGTTCGGCTGGACCGACGGGCCGGTGGAGGGCTCGTTCGCCGTCACGATCCGGCCGGCGCTGGCGCTCGGCGAGATCCCCGTGCGGACGGTCTGGGAGCGGCGCCCGGCGGCCGACGGCGAGCTGCGCTACCGCGTCGAGGGGAGGACCGACGAGCAGCGCCTCGCGTTCGACGTCGTGCTCGTGCTCGGTGATGCGGGTGCGGGCGGCGACGGTGGGACGCGCGTGTCGTGGAGCCTCGACTGCCATGTCACCGGCGTGCTGCGGTCGGTCGGCCAGCGCGTGCTCGTCCCGATCGTCGACCGCCAGGTGCGCGAGGTGCTGCGCGCCGCGGAGGGCGGGGCCGGGGCGAAGGGGGCGGCGCGCTGAGCGTCGTCAGCGATCAGGCGGGCGTCGTCGGCGCCTGGCTGCGCGAGGGCCGCCGCGTCGCGCGCGCGGTCCTCGTTGCGGTCGACGACTCGGCGCCGCTGCCGGCGGGCGCGTCGATGTTCGTCGCCGACGACGGCGCGATCGAGGGCTCGATCACCGGCGGCTGCGTTGAGAGCGCGGTCGCGCACGAGGCGCAGGCCGTGCTCGCCGGCGGGCCGCCGCGGGTCCACCGCTACGGCATCTCCGACGAGCTGGCCGGCACCGCGGGACTGACGTGCGGCGGGACCGTCTACGTCTTCGTGCACGCGCTCGGCACGGCGGGCGCTGGCGGGGCGGGCGCTGGTGATGCGGGCGGCGCCGAGGCGGTGGCCGCTGCGCTGGCGGCGGTGCGCTCGGGGCGGCCGGCGGCGCTCGCGACGCTGCTCGACGGCCCGCAGGCCGGGACGGTGATGGCGATCGTGGACGGCGACGTCGTCGGATCGCTCGGCGCGGCGCGGCTGCTCGACCACTCCGTCGCGCGCGACGCGGCGGGCCTGCTCGACCAGGGTGTGACCGCGATCCGCAGTTACGGCGCCGACGGCGCGACGCTCGGCGTCGAGCTGCGCGTGCATGTGCGCTCGTTCGCGTCGCCGCCGCAGATGCTGATCTTCGGCGCGATCGACTTCTCGGCCGCGCTGGCACCGCTGGCGAAGGAGCTGGGCTACTCGGTCACGATCAGCGACCCGCGCATGGCGTTCGTGAGCGCGCCGCGCTTCTCGCGCGCCGCCGCCGTCCACGTCGGCTGGCCCGGCGACGCATTCGCCGGGCGCGTGCTCGGTCCGCGCGACGCGGTGCTCGTCTTCACGCACGACCCGCGCCTCGACGTCCCCGCGCTGCGCGGCGCGCTCGCGACCGGCGCCGGCTACGTCGGCGCGCTCGGCAGCCGCCGCACGACCGCCGAGCGCAACGAGCGCCTGACCGCCGCCGGCGTGCCCGGCGACCAGATCGCCCGCATCCACGCGCCCTGCGGCCTCGACATCGGCGGCCGCACGCCGGACGAGACGGCGGTGTCGATCCTCGCCGAGATCGTCGCCTCCCGCGCCGGCCGTACCGCGGCGCCGCTGCGCAGCGTCAGCGGCCCGATCCAGCCGCGCGAGGGCGCGGCTCAGTCGCGCACCGGCTCGTAGGCGCAGATCGGTCCGCCGGTGGGTGCGCACGCTGAGCTGGACGCGCGGCGTCACTCGTCCCAGACGGTGTCCGGGCGCGTGAGATTCGGCGGGAGGTCGTAGCAGAACAGCAGCTCGAAGACCTCGTCGCTGTCGTTGGTGAAGCCGTGGGTGACGCCGCGCGGGATGTAGAAGGCGTCCTGCGGATTGGCGCGGAAGTGCTGGTCGCCGATCGTGACCGCGGCGGTGCCGGAGACGACGAAGTGCATCTCCGCGCGCGCCGGGTGGTGGTGGCGCAGGTGGACGCCGCCGGCGTGCAGACGGCAGAGGCCCATCTCGAACTCGTGCGAGCCGGTGACCTCGGGGGACACGAGATAACACCACTCGATCGCGTCGCGCGGCCAGATCTCGCTGTCGAACGTCTCGTAGGTCATCCAGGACGCGTCCCGCACGCTGGTCGCCACGCGGGAGACGAACGCCGGGATGCCGTGCGGCGGCTCGATGCTCATGGCATCGATCTTGTTCGCTGAACCGCGTTACGACGAGAGGGCGACCTGTCACGGCTCGCGCGCCGACTTCGGTCGAAACGTAACAACCTCAGTCCGGCGTTCGCGGTGCGTGGTTAGGCTGCCCGCTCGATGGAGACCGATGTGAGCGTCAGCTGGGTCCTTCAGCTGCCGGAGGTGAGGCGAGCGGTGCCCGAGGTGCTTGCCGGGCAGGCAGCGCTCGAGCGTCCCGTGCGCTGGGCGCACGTGGCCGAGATCGCCGAGATCGCCTCGGTGCTCAAGGGCGGCGAGCTGCTGCTGACGACTGGCATGGGCCTCGGCACCAGACGCGCGCAACGGCTCGCGTTCATAGAGGCGCTGGCCGAGCGCGACGTCGCGGGGCTCATGGTCGAGCTGGGGACGAGCGTGCCGGAGCTGCCGGCGGAGCTCGTCGCCGCGGCCGAGCGCGCGAGGCTGCCCTTGATCGCGCTGCACCGCCCGGCGCTGTTCGTCGAGATCACCGAGGCGATCCATCGCGAGCTGGTCAACCGTGAGCACCAGACGCTGCGCCACGGCCGCGAGCTGCAGCAGCAGCTGACGCAGCTGGCGCTGGATGGCGCCGGCCCGTCCGAGATCCTCGACGCGGTCTCGGCGCTCGTCGACAACCCGGTGCTGCTGGAGCGGTGCGGCAACGGGATCGTCTATTCGAGCACTCACCGTGCGGGCTCCGACGCCGTGCTCGCCGCCTACGAGGCGGTGCGGCGCGACCTGCCGGACGCGCCGCCGGTGGTCGCGCAGCCGGTGCCGATCGACGGCGACGCGGCCTGGGGACGCCTGTTGGCGATCGGGATCGACTCGCCGCTCGGCGACGCCGATCGGATCGCGGTCGAGCAGGCCGGCTCGCTGATCGCGCTCGCGCTGCTGCGCAGCCGCCAGGACGACCTGCTGACCGCGCGCCACCGCGGCAACCTGCTGACCGGCCTGCAGCAGGACCGCATCGACGAGGCCTCCGCCTCGGCGCACGCCGCCGATCTCGGCTTCGGTCGCGACGACCAGCGCTTCCTGCTGCCGATCGCGGTGATGCGCTACCAGCACTCGCGCTTGTCGGTCGGCGAGGTCGACGACGACACGCTGACGCTGCTGTGGCGCGACCTCGACCAGGAGCTGCGCGAACGCCACATCCGCGCGATCGTCGGCCTGCGCGTGGAGCAGCCGGTGATCCTGCTCGTGCTCAGCCTCGGCAACGACCCCGACACGCGCACCGCGATCGCCGATCGCGTCGCTGCGGTGATCCACGAGATCGTCGGCCGCTGCGCGCGCGACGAGCGCGCGCCGATCGTCTGCGTCGGCGGCGTCGCGCGGTCGTGGACGCAGGTCCGCCGTCAGCTGCTGGACGCGGCTGACGCGCTGCCGGCCGCGGCTCGCGCCCCCGCCCAGCGCTGGCACGACGCGTCGCGCCCGGACCTCGGCCGCACGCTGTGGTCGCTGCGCGACAGCATGCAGCTGCGGGCGTTCGTGCACGCGCAGCTGCACCCGATCCTGCAATGGGACCGCCGTCACGGCACGCAGCTGCTGGAGACGCTGATCGCGTACTGCGAGCACGACGGCCGCAAGGCCGAGACCGCCCGTGCGATCCACGTCGAGCGCCAGTCGCTCTACCACCGGCTCGCCCGCATAGAGGAGCTGCTCGGCGCGAGCCTGCAGCACCCCGACACGCGCCTCGGCGTGCAGCTCGCGCTGCGCGCCACGCGCTACATACCGATCCGGTCGGAGCTGGAGGTCGCGCAGACCGGGCGAAGTGTCACGCCCCCTGACGTGCAGATGTGACGCTTGCCCCGCTTGCGCGGGGTGGGGGGCCGGGCGAGCATCCCGGCATGACACGCGCAGACCTCGTCCTGCACAACGGACGCATCGTCACGTACGACGACGTCGGCACCGTCGCCGACGCGATCGCGATCGCCGGCGGCCGCATCGTCGCCATCGGCAGCGAGGCCGACGTCAGGCCGTTCGCGCCTGCCGGGGCCGAGGTCGTCGACCTCCAGGGCCGAACCGCGATGCCGGGCCTGATCGACGCGCACACGCACGTCGAGCTGGGCGCCCGCGCACGCTACATCTGGTCCGACGTGCGCCACCTCGATCGCGCCGCGATCGCGGCTGAGGTGCGGCGCCTGGTCGCGGCGCGCGCGCCCGGCAGCTGGATCGTGCTGCAGGGCACCTACCGGCAGGACCTCCCCGATCGCGCCGAGCTGGACCGGATCGCGCCGCACCACCCGGTCGCGATCCGCTGGAGCATGCACATGCTCAACGCCAACTCGGCCGCGCTCGGGGCGAGCGGGATCGACCGGGCCTACCAGCCGCCGGCCGGCAGCCGCGTCGAACGCGACGCCGACGGCGACCCGACCGGCTTCCTGGAGGAGGGCTTCGACCTGCTGGCGATCCCGCCGACGCCGCAGCCGACACTGCGCGACGCACTGCAGCGCTCGCTGCGCGAGCAGTTCCTCGCCAACGGCATCACCACCGTCTACGAGCTGCCGGCCAGCGCCGACGCCGTGCGCAGCTACCAGGAGCTGCAGCGCAACGGCGAGCTGCCGCTGCGGATGACGCTCAACATGACGATCCCGCCCGGCCACCAGCCGGTGATCGAGCTCGACGAGCTGCTGCGCAGCGGTCTGCAGACCGGCTTCGGCGACGACTGGCTGGCGCTCGGCGCGGTCAAGATCTTCGCCGACGGCGACGAGGAGGCGGCCGCCCACTCGCGCCTGCTGAGCGAGCGCCCCGGCGGCTGGGGCCTCTTCACGCGCACGTACCAGCAGCTGGCACGCGAGGTGATGCAGATCTCCGCCGCCGGCATGCAGGTGTGGATCCACGCGATCGGCGACGTCGCGCAGGAGATGGCGATCGACGCGATCCACGCGGCCAACCGCGTCCACGCGGGGCTGCGGCCGCGGATCGAGCACGTCGCCAACCTCGTCACCGATCCGACGCAGCTCGACCGGATCCAGGCGGCGGGCGCGATCCCGGTGCCGACGGCCGCGTTCATGCACGGCACCGCACCCGACGACGCGCTGCCTCCCGGCGCGCTCCGCTACGCCTACCGGACGTTGATCGACCGCGGCTTCATGCCGCCCGGCAACTCCGACAGCGCCGGCACGCAGCCGTTCGCGATCAACCCGTTCCACGGCGTCTACCACATGGTCGCGCGGCGCAACGTGCGCGGCGAGTCGATCTGCCCGAGCGAGGCCGTCAGCGTCCGCGAGGCGCTCACGACCTACACGCGCTACGCCGCGCACGCGGCGTTCAAGGAGCGCTCGCGCGGCTCGCTCGAGGTCGGCAAGCTCGGCGACGTCGTCGTGCTCGACCGCGACCCGGAGCAGTCGCCGGTCGAGCAGCTGCGCGACGTGCGCGCGGACCTGACGATCGTCGGCGGCGCGATCGCGTACGAGCGCGGCCGCGATCCGCGCGACGAGGAGCAGACGCTGTGACCGAGGCCGCGCCGCGGCGGCGGGAGCGGCGCTGGACACCCGAGATGGGGGCGTGGAGCGGACTCGCGCTCACCGGCCCGCTGATCCTGATGCTGCTGCTGTTCGTCGCATGGCCGGTCATGCAGGTGGCGATCGACTCGGTCGAGGGCGGCGCGGTGCTCGACAACTACCGCGTGTTCTTCACCGACCCCTCGGCGCGCAAGATCCTGCTGACCACGCTCGGCCTGAGCCTGGTCGTGACGGTGCTCGCGGTCGTGCTCGGAGGCTTCTACGCGTGGGCGCTGCGCACCGTGCGCTCGCCGTGGCTGCGCGCCGCGCTGTGGCTGTCGGCGCTCGTCCCGTTCTGGATGAGCACGATCGTCAAGACCTACGCGTTCACGATCCTGCTCGGGCGCCGCGGCATCGTCAACACGCTGCTCGATCCGTTCCTCGCGCAGCCGCTCGACATGCTCTACACCAACGGCGCGGTCGTCGTCGGGATGCTCTACTCGATGCTGCCGTACGCGGTCCTGCCGCTGTTCGTCAGCTTCCTCACGATCGACCCGGACATGGGCAAGGCGGCGCAGACGCTCGGCGCCTCGCGCACCCGCGCGGCGACGAGCGTTCTCTTCCCGCTCGCAGTGCCGGGGCTGGTCGCGACCGCGTCGATCGTGTTCGTGATCACGCTCGGCTTCTACATCACGCCGGTGCTGCTCGGCGGGCCGCGCTCGGCCTTCATGGCGACGCTCGTCAACCAGCAGATCTTCACGGCGTTCGACTATCCGGGCGCGGCTGCGTCGGCGGTCGTGCTGATCGTGGTCGCGCTGATCACGCTCGCCGTGGCGATTCGGCTCGTCGGCCGCGAGCGGCTGACGCGGGCGGTGGCGTGAACATGCGCCGCCTCCCGCTCGACCCGGCGGTGACCGCGCTCGTGCGCGTGCTGCTGGCGGTCACCGCCGTGTTCCTGCTCGCACCGGCGCTGCTGGTGTTCGTGCTGTCGTTCTCCGACGAGTCGTTCGTCCGCTTTCCGCCGCGGGAGTGGGGACTGCGGCAGTACAGCACGCTGTTCTCCAGCCAGGAATGGCTCGACGCGATCTGGATGTCGGTCAAGATCGCGGTCCCGAGCGCGCTGCTGGCGGTCGCGATCGGCCTGCCCGCGACGTTCGCGATGTACCGCACGCGGCTGCCGGGCGGCGACCTGCTGCGCTTCCTGTCGCTCAGCAGCCTGCTGATCCCGATCTCGGCGTTCGGCGTCGGCCTGTTCGGCGTGTTCGCCCAGCTCGGGCTGACCGCCACCTACCTCGGGATCGTCATCGCCCACACCGTGCTGGCGGTGCCGCTGGTCATCGTGGTGCTGACGACGGCGATCGCGCGGATCCCGCCGGAGCTGGAGCTGATCGCGATGACGCTGGGCGCCTCGCGCCTGCGCGCGTCCACCGGGATCACGCTCCGGCTGCTGGCGCCGGCGGTCGCCGCCGCGCTGCTGTTCGCGTTCATCACGAGCTTCGACGAGGCGGTGCTGATCACGTTCCTCGGCGGCCCCGGCCTCGTGACCGTGCCGAAGGCGATCTTCGACTCGGTGCGCTACGGCGTCGACGCCGTCATCACCGCGATCGCCGCGCTGACCTTCATCGTCTCGGCGCTGATCGCGCTGCTCACCGTACGACTCAACCCGCGAGGCAAGTAGATGCTCGAATTCCGTGCGCTCACGAAGCGGTTCGGCGGCGTGACCGCCGTCGACGGCGTCGACCTCGCGATCAGGAGAGGCGAGTTCGTCACCTTCCTGGGGCCGAGCGGCTCCGGCAAGACCACGATGCTGCGCCTGCTGGCCGGATTCGAGCTGCCGAGCTCCGGCTCGATCTCGATCGACGGGCGCGACGTGTCGCGCCTGCGGCCGGCCGATCGCGGCATCGGCATGGTCTTCCAGCAGTACGCCCTGTTCCCGCATCTGACGGTCGCCGGCAACGTCGCCTACGGGCTGCGGATGCGGCGCTGGGAGCGTCGCCGCCGCGACGAGCGCGTCGAGGAGATGCTGCGCGTCGTGCGCCTGGAGGGCTACGGCGAGCGCTACGCACGGCAGCTGTCGGGCGGCCAGCAGCAGCGCGTCGCGCTTGCGCGCGCGCTCGCCTTCGGGCCGAGCGTGCTGCTGATGGACGAGCCGCTCGGCGCGCTCGACCGGCGCCTGCGGCAGGACATGGAGACCGAGTTCCGGCGCATCCACCGCGAGCTGGAACCGACGATCGTGTACGTCACGCACGACCAGGAAGAGGCGCTCGCGCTCTCGGACCGGATCGCGATCGTGCGCGACGGCAGGGTGCTCGCGTTCGGCGCGCCGCGCGACCTGCTGGCACGGCCGACGTCGGCGTTCGTGGCGTCGTTCTTCTCCGGCGCGAACCTGCTCGCGGCCGCTGACGTGCAGGCCGACGGCGACGGCTATGCGAGCGCGACCTGCCTCGGCCAGCGGCTGCGCCTGCCGGTCGGCGGCGCGCTCGGAGGGCCGATGCGCCTCGCGGTCGTCCCGAACGACCTGCGCCGCGGCGCCGACGGCCCGGCGCTCGACGTGGCCGGCACCGTGACCGACCTCAGCCTGCTCTCGGACGTCGTGCGCGTGAAGCTCGACGTGCCGGGGGAGGGCGGGGTGATCGCGCGCCTCCCGCCGCGCGAGTGCGCGGACCTGGAGGTCGGCGGTTCGCTGACTCTGCGGGTCGCCTGCGGTGACGCGACGCTCGTGCCTGACGACGGCGGATGAGCGCGCCGAGCTTCTGGGCCGCGCCGCTGCAGCGGCCGTTCGATGCTGAGACGCTGTCCGGCACGGTCGACGCCGACGTGGCGATCGTCGGCGCCGGGCTGACCGGGCTGTGGGCGGCGCTCCATCTGACCGAGGCTCACCCGGGCATGCGCGTGGCCGTCGTCGAGCAGGAGGAGGTGGGCTTCGGCGCCTCCGGTCGCAACGGCGGCTTCTGCTCGGCGGACTTCACGCACGGCTTCCTCAACGGGCTGCGCCACTTCCCGGACGAGATCCGCGAGCTGGACCGGATGGGCGTCGAGAACCTGCGCGACATGATCGTGTTCCTCGACCGCAACGGGATCGACTGCGACCTGGAGGCGACCGGCCTGCTGAAGGTCGCCGACCAGCCGCACCACGTCGCCGAGCTGGCCGCCGCGGCCGAGACGATGCGTGCGTACGACGTCCCGGTGCGGCTGCTCGACCGCGACGAGGCGCAGGCCGAGGTGCACTCGCCCGTCTGGCACGGTGCGCTCGAGCTGCCGGGCACGCGCACGGTGCTGCTCGACCCGGCCAAGCTGTGCTGGGGCCTGGCACGGGTCGCGCACGAGCGCGGCGTGCGGATCTTCGAGCGCTCGCGCGTGCGTCGCGTCGCGCGCGACGGCTTCGGCGTGCGCGTGGTCGCCGCCGGCGGCGGCTGCGTCCGCGCGCAGCGCCTGATCGTCGCCACGTCGGCGTACTCGCGTTGGCTGCGCGGGCTGCGCCCACGCTTCGTGCCGGTCTACGACTACCTGATGGTGTCCGAGCCGCTCACGCCGGCGCAGCGCGAGGCGATCGGCTGGCGGCGGCGCCAGGGCCTGGTCGACTCCAGCAACCGCTTCCACTACTTCCGCCTGACGCCGGACGACCGCATCCTGTGGGGCGGGTTCGACGCCGTCTACCACTTCGGCAGCCGCGTCGGGCCGGCGCTCGACCAGCGGCCGCAGACGTTCGCCGTCCTGGAGCAGCAGTTCGCGGCGACGTTCCCGCAGCTGGCCGGGCTGCGCTTCCCACACCGCTGGGGCGGTGCGATCGACAGCACGATGCGCTTCACGGTCGTCTTCGGCACGCTGCTCGGCGGGCGCGGCGTGTCGGTGCTCGGCTACACCGGGCACGGCGTCGGCGCGACGCGCTGGGCGGCACAGGTGGCGGCCGACATGCTGCTGGCGCCCGACTCCGAGCTGCTGCGGCTGCGGATCGTCAACGCGCCGGCGCTGCCGTTCCCGCCCGAGCCGCTGCGCGCGGCGGCGGTGCGCCTGATGCAGCGGGAGCTGGAGCGGGCCGACGGCGCCGGCGGGCGCCGCGGCCCGGTCCTCCGGACGCTCGACCGTCTCGGGATCGGCTTCGACAGCTGACGCTTCCGTGACGTTGCGTCACAGCCCCTCGCCGCAGGTTGTGACGCTCGGCGGGGCTCCCGCGAGCGTCCTGCGGACAGAGACTTGAGGGGTGTGGAGGGAAGCCCCGAGAGAGGATCGTCCATGAAGTCATCGTCGTTGCTGCGCCGCGGCCTGCTGGCCGCGATGGCCGTCCCGGCGCTCGCGCTGGGCGCCTGCGGAAGTGACCCCGGCTCGCCTGGGAGCAGCGCCTCCGAGGGCGACTCGGACGGCGGCAGTCTCGTGATCGCCAGCTGGGGCGGGGACTTCTCCGCCGCCACCAAGGAGGACCTGGCAGATCCGTTCGCCGCGCAGGCGGGCGTGAAGGTGCAGATGGTCGAGGCGTCCTCCCAGCACGTCGCTCAGCTGGAGGCCCAGAACAAGGCAGGCAAGGTCACCTGGGACGTGATCGACTCGCTCGGCGAGGCGAACACGGCCTACCTCGTCAAGCAGGGGCTGCTGGAGAGACTGCCGGCGGACCTGAAGGCGGAGCTGGAGAGAGTCTCGGTGCCCGGCGGCGTGACCGACCACGGCGTCCTGCAGTCGACGATCGGCACGCTGCTCGCGTGCATGCCCGAGCACGCGAAGGCGTGCCCGCAGACGCCGGCCGAGTTCTTCGACACCGAGCGCTTCCCCGGATCGCGCATGATGTACGACGACCCGTACTACGGCATCCAGTTCGCGCTCGCCGCGGACGGCCTCACGCAGGATCAGATGTGGCCGATGACCGACGCGAACGTCGAGCGCGCGTTCGCCAAGCTGGAGGAGATCGTGCCGGCCGTGCGCGTGTGGTGGACGTCCGGCGACCAGACGATCCAGGCGCTGCGCGACGGCGAGGTCGACATGGGGCAGATCTGGAACCGGCCGGCCAAGGAGCTGTCCGAGCAGGACCCGAGCGCGAGATTCAGCTGGGACGGCGTGCTGCTTGCCGAGGCGTACAGCGCGGTGCCCAAGGGCGCGCCGAACGTCGAGACCGCGCTCGACTACCTGAGGTTCTACGGCACCGATCCCGAGGCACAGGCGAGATGGGCCGCCCGCACGGGCTACGGCGTCTCGAACGCCAAGGCGGCTGACTTCATCTCGCCGGAGGACCTCGAGTTCTCGGTGCTCAACCCGGACAACGTCGCGACCGCGATCCGCGGCGACGGCGAGTGGTGGGTCGACAACCGCGACGAGCTGACCAGACGCTGGCGGACCCTCATCAGCGGGTCCTGAGCCCGATCAAGGAGCGACGACGTGCAGGCTGTGACGGTGCAGGAGCAGACGGAGCGGGCGTTCCCGCGCGAAGAGTACGAGCAGCGGCTGCGGCGGCTGCGGGCCGCGATGGCCGAGCAGAGGGTCGACGCGCTCGTCTGCGTCGCGCCCGAGAGCCTGTTCTACCTGTCGGGCTACGACGCCAACACGGCCTGGAGCGAGCAGGCGCTGGTGGTCACGCTGAGCGGCGGGGAGCCGACGCTCGTGATCCGCGACATCGACGCGCCGATCGCCGACGGCCAGGTCTGGTTGAGCGAGCTGGAGGCGTACCGCTACGAGCGCGACGACCCGGCGGCGATCGTCGCCGGCGTCGTGCGCGCCGAGGCGGGCGCTGAGGCGACCGTCGCGCTGGAGTACGGCACGGCGGCGCTCAGCGTCGCCTACGCCGCCCGGCTCGAGCGTGCGCTCGGCGCCGGCGTCTGCGACGGCTCGGCACTGGTCGCCGCGCTGCGCGTGCGCAAGACGCCGGCCGAGCTGGCGTACGTACGCGCCGCCGCCGCGATCTCCGGCGACGCGCTCGACGTCGCGAAGGCGAGCCTGCGCCCCGGCATCACCGAGATCGAGTTCGCGGCCGAGATCGAGTACGCGCTGCGCACGCGCGGGAGCGAGTACCCGGGCATGCCGACGTGGATGGCGAGCGGGCCGAAGACCGCCTGCTCGCACGCGTCCCCGTCGGCGCGCGTGATCGGAGCGGGCGAACCCGTCAAGTGCTCGTTCGCCGCCGTCCTGCGGCGCTACCACGTGACGACGTACCAGGCGTTCCATGTCGGCGAGCCGCCGCCGCTGTACCGGCAGCGCTGGGACCAGTGCAGCGAGGCGCTCGACGCGGCGCTCGGCGAGATCCGCCCCGGCGCGCCGCTGCGCGCCGCCTGCGCGGCCGGCACGGCGGTGATGGATCGCGACGGGATCGCGGAGGCGAACATGGGCCGCTGGGGCTACGGCGTCGGCATCGCCTACCCGCCGACGTGGCTGGAGCCGCTCGACATCACGCTCAGCTCGGAGGGGACCTTCGACGTCGGGATGGTCTTCTGCCTGCACGTCAGCATGTCCGCGGCGGATCCGCGCTTCGGCTTCTCGCTCGGCGCCAACTACACCGTCACCGAGGCCGGCGTCGAGCGTGTGAACCCCGCGCCGCCGACGGTGCACGTCGTCTGATGTCCGCGCTGCGCACGCACGCGGAGACGGCCGAGTGGACGACCTTCGAGCGGTTCGACTCGGCGGCGTGGCCGCGCGACACGCTCCGCTGGTGCTACCTCGTCTCGCCGGAGACGACCGGCTCGGGCGAGTTCGAGATGGGGTTGTGCACGCTGGCGCCCGGCGGCGTCCACCTGCGCCATCACCACCGGGCGCGTGCGGAGCTGTATTACTTCACCTCTGGCCGCGCACGCGTGACGCTGGGGGAGGAGGAGTTCGAGGCGGGGCCGGGAGCAGCGGTCTACATCCCGCGCGGCATGACGCACGGCTTCGCGACCGTCGGCGACGAGCCGGTCGAGGTCGTCTACGTGTACGACGTGCCGGCCGGCCTCACGCGCCCGGACACCTTCTGGGACGAGTGATGAGGCGCTCAACCGCCCGCCGCAACGGCGGCGTCTCGCACTGGTTCGCCACGACCGAGGTCCCCGGGCGCCGTCCGCCGCTGCCCGGCGACCGCTCGGCGGACGTCTGCGTCGTCGGCGGCGGCTTCACCGGCCTGTGGGCGGCGTACTACCTCAAGCGGGCGCGCCCGGAGCTGGACGTCGTCGTGCTGGAGCGGGAGTTCGCCGGCTTCGGCGCCTCCGGTCGCAACGGCGGCTGGCTGTCGTCGGAGTTCTCCGCCTCGCGTGCGCAGATCGCGCGCGACCACGGGCTCGAGACGGTCCGTGCGCTCCAACGCACGGCGGAGGAGTCGGTCGACGAGGTGATTGCCGTCTGCCGGCAGGAGCGGATCGAGGCGGACGTCGTCAAGAGCGGGATCCTGCACGTCGCGCGCGGTGCCGCGCAGCTCGACCGGCTGCGCCGTGCGCACGAGGCGAACCGCGCGCTCGGGCTCGACGCCGACGTGGTGGAGCTCGACGCCGCCGAGACCGAGCGGCGGCTGCGCGTCGCGGGCGCGGACGGCGCGCTCGCGAACCCGCACGCCGCGCGCGTGCAGCCGGCGAGGCTCGTGCGCGGGCTCGCCGCCGCCGTCGAGCGGCTCGGCGTGCCGATCTACGAGGGCACGGCCGTCACCGAAGTCCGGCCTGGCCGGGCCTGCAGCGACCGCGGCACGGTCACCGCGCCGCACGTGCTGATCTGCCTGGAGGGCTTCACGGCGTCGCTGCGCGGCCATCGCCGCGACTGGGTTCCGCTGAACTCGGCGATCGTCGCGACCGAGCCGCTGCCGGACGACGTCTGGGAGCAGATCGGCTGGAGCGGCTGCGAGCTGCTCGGCGACAACGCGCACGCGTATATGTACGCGCAGCGGACGGCGGACGGGCGGATCGCGTTCGGCGGTCGCGGCGTCCCGTATCGCTTCGGCTCGCGCACCGACGTCGCGGGGCGGACGCAGCAGGCGACGATCGACCAGCTGACCGCCCTCCTGCACGCGTTCTTCCCGGCAACGGCGTCGGCCGCGATCGACCACGCGTGGTGCGGCGTGCTCGGCGTCCCGCGCGACTGGACGCCGGCGGTCCGGCTCGACCGCGCGACCGGGATCGGGATGGCCGGCGGCTATGTCGGCAGCGGCGTCGCGACGGCGAACCTCGCCGGCCGCACGCTCCGCGACCTGGTCCTCGGGCAGGAGAGCGAGCTGACGGCGCTGCCGTGGGTCGGTCACAGATCGCGCCGCTGGGAGCCCGAGCCGCTGCGCTTCCTCGGCGCGCACCTCGTCTACAGCCTCTACCGCGCCGCCGACCGTCGCGAGCTGGGCGGATCGACACGTACGAGCCGGCTCGCGTCGATCGCGACGCGACTCGCCGGCAGATGAGCAGATCAAGGAGATTCACCATGCCGATCCCCACCGTGCCCGTCCTCCACGCTCCGATGAGCGTGCAGCTCGAGGATCGCGGCGTGAAACCGACCACGATCGCCGGCGCGCCGCGTGAGGCGCTCGCCGTGCTCCACGGCGACGACGCCGCCGGGCTCGACGTCGGCATCTGGGAGTGCACGCCCGGCGCCTTCTCCAAGGACGCCGCCGACTACGACGAGATCTGCCACATCCTCTCGGGCCGCTCGACGCTGCGCTCGTCCGACGGCGAGGCGACGGAGCTGCGGGCCGGCTCGGTCGTCGTGATCCCATGCGGTTGGCGTGGCACCTGGACCGTCCACGAGACGACGCGAAAGGCCTACACGATCGTGACGCGCAGCTGAACTGAGGCTCGCGCGCCGACGGTCAGCCGACGCGGATCGCGATGCGCACCGACCTGTGCTGTCGGTTTCGCGGCAGGTCAGTCTGTACGGAGAGGAGGATCTCGCGCGTGGTGCCGGTCCGCAGCACGCGCCTGCCACGTCGGGTCGGTTGCAGGCGGATGTTGAGCGCGCCGTGGTGGGCGACGCCGCGGGCGAGCAGCGTCCGGTCGGCGCCGCGCAGCATGACGGCGCGTGTGTGCCAGGCGCCGCCCCGACAGGGGTTCGTCAGCCACAGCTGCGCTCCGACAGGGCGCAGGCTCGCGGGCAGGAGGCAGAAGAACGTCCGTGACCGGCTCGTGCGGAAGTTCAGCCGTTCGCAGTCGCTGCCGCGTGATCGGGTACTGCCGGCCGGTGTGGGGAGCCGATCTCCGTCGCCGGCGGCGACGTGGTCGAAGCCGCCGTCGCAGGTGAGGCGGTCGGCGCCCGGTCCGCCGTCGAGGCCGTCGCGCCCCGGGCCGCCGCGCAGCCGGTCGGCGCCGTCACGTTCGCTGCTGTCGAGCGGTCCGCGCCATGCAGCGCGGCGACCATAGACGTGGTCCGCTCCGGGACCGCCGTCGAGTGTGTCGGCGCCGCCGTCTCCGTCGACCTCGTCGTCGCCGCCACGCGCGGCGAGGTCGTCGTTCCCCCCGCTGCCGAGGATCAGGTTGGGGCGGTCGTCGCCGGTGATGCGGTCGGCTCCGTCACCGCCGATGACGTCCTCGATCCCGACCGCGCGCGGATCCTCTCCGGTGCGCCCGTCCGTGAGCGCGAACGTCAACGGCGTGGTCCCGCGGTCGGCGTGCGAGAAGAGGTCACGGCCCGCGCCCCCGTCGACGTCGTCGGCGCCGGGCCCGGGCGTCAGGAAGTCGTTGCCGCGGGCGGCGGACAACTGGTCGTCCCCGGCGCCGCCGATCAGCCCGTCCTCCCCGCCCGAGCCGCTCAAGACGTCGTCGCCGGGACCGCCGTCCAGGGTCGAGGCGTTGGGGTCGGTCGCGTCGAGCACGTCGTTGCCTTCGCCGCCTATGAAGGAAACGTATCCCGCCTCGCGCTCAGCGCGCAGACGGTCATCGCCGGGGCCGCCGTCCACTGCGGCGTTCGTCGCGAGCAGTGCGCTGTCGTCGCCGTCTCCGAGCAGGATGCCGACGCTCGGGTACGGGCAGCGAACCGTGTGCGAGTCGACCTGGGAGCAGTCGCCGGCGCTCACCAGCGGCGCCCCGTCGTCATGCACGACGACGATCCCGCCGAGCTCCCGCGTGACGGTGACGACGTTGCGCTCGCCGGGCGCGGCGACCACGCTCACGCTCCCGAGATCGACGCAACCTCTCGGACTCGGACAGAACGGCGCTGTCGTCCCGACCTGCGCCGCGCCCGCGACGACCGGCGACAGCATCAGCACAACCCCGGCGAGGACGACCGTGCGCATCATGCGACTCGGAACGGCTCGATGTAGTCGAAGTTGCGCCGATCGCGTGCGTCGGCGAACCTCAGCGTGCGAGCGGGACGCCCTGGAGCAGACGTGCCGCGGTTCGCGCCATCGCCGGCTTCTTCTTGGTCTTTGGCCTGACGACGGTGATGCGCAGCGTCTTCGTTCGCGCGGTCTTGCCGGTCGGCCGGAAGACGATCTTGAGCGTGTAGGTCCCGGCCTTGGCTCTCGTGGGGAGCTTCAGGGAGAAGCCGAACGTGCCTGCCTGGTGGGCGCTCGTCCCGCCGCGGGCGACGACGGCGCCGGCCCGCACGAGCGCGATGTCGACGGCGCCGGGCGTCGCGACCGTGAAGGCGAGCGGCAGCTTGCGGCGCGACGGGGTGAGCTTGAAGCGTCTGGGGGCGGTGACGCTGAGCCCGGCGACACTCGTGCGCTGCGTGCCCCCGCCGCCGCTCTGCTCGCTGATCGCGCCAGGGGACGGTGCCTGCGTGACCGTGCCGGGACCCGGGGCGGGGTTGGTGGGAGCGCTGGGCGTGCCGGGCGTCGTCGGCGCGCCCGGGGTTCTCGGCGTGCCCGGGGTAGTCGGCGCGCCGGGGGGCGTCCCCGGCCCGCCCGACCCTCCGCCGGGCGCGGGCTGGACCGTGATCGTGACGGTCCCCGCGCCGGCGTTGCCGGCTCCGTCGGCCGTGCTCGCCTTCGCCTGGTAGGTCCCGGCCTGCGTGTAGGTGTGCGACGCGCTCGTGCCGCTGCCGCGCGCGGTGTTGTCGCCGAAATCCCACTCGACCTGGCCGGGCACCCCGGACGCGTCGCTCGTCGTGGCGGAGAAGTGGACGATCTGGCCGACCGTGACCGTCGTCGCGTCGGCGGCCGCCGTCACCGACGGTGCGACGCGGTCGAGCACGATGTGCCCGCACGTGGTGCCGGAGAGGTTCGCGTTGTTCGACGTCGCCTGTGCGAACTGGTTGACGCCGCTCGGGTTGTCGGGGACCGCGCCGTCAGCAGCGAACGCGCAGACGTACCAGTCACCGTCGAGCTGGGCGCTGACGTCAGCCGTGCACGAGAAGAAGGTGGTGCGGCTCGCCGGGTCAGCGGGCGTGCTGCATGCCGCGTTCGGTGCGCCGCTCGGCGAGCAGGCCGCTCCGCGGTTGATGCACGTCCAGTTCGACGCGACCCCGCCGGCGCCCGCCCACGGCGGACTGGTCGCATCGGCGTAGTCGATGCGCAGCGGGAGCGCCGGGTTCCGGGTGTACTGTGCCGCGCCGCCGACCGTGACGGAGAGCTGGGGTCTGTTGCGGTCCACGATCGTCCACGGGCACGCCGACGTGCTGTCCCACTTCCAGATGAAGGGCTGCAGGTAGAAGCCGCTCGCGCACATGTCGTAGCGCGTTCCGTCCTGCAGGACCGTGTTGGTCTGGAACGGCATCGCGGCGTAATCGGCCTGCGACGGTGAAGGGCCCGACCGCAGGCTGCCGGTGCAGTTCTGCGTGCCCGGGCCGCTCGTGCCGTTGCTGTCCTCGACGAGCACGCCGTTGGCGTACGTGCGGAAACAGAGGTACCACGTGTAGTTCACGTTGCCGTTGGCGTCACCGCCGGTGGTCGCCGTCCAGCGCCACCAGAACGCGTCGTTGCCCGACGTCTTCGTGTAGGTGGGCTCCGCATAGCCCTGGACGACGGCGGAAGCGGGAACCGGGAGAAGCAGCGCCGCGCTCACGCAGGCGGCGGCCAGTGCACAGATGAACCAACGCATTCGAACAGCTTCCGCAGTGCCCACCCGGCCCGCATCGGCGAAACTACGGAACCGGCATCACGGTGCTCGACGGTGCAGCCCTGGCGGCGCGCAGCGCTAGCATCGTCGCCCATGAATCGCCGTCTGCTCGCGCTCCTGCTCAGCGCCGCCGTCCTCGCCGTCCTCGCCCAGCCCGCCGCGGGCCGTCCGCCGGCCGGCGACTGGACCTTCCTGCGCAAGGACGCCTTCCGCCACTACGCCTGCACGGTCGTCGAACGCGGCGGTCAGTTGCGGATTCGCACGGCGACGTTCATCAACGGCAGCGACGATGCACGCCGGCACGGAATCGGCGTCTACGCGGCGCTCGCCCGCGGCGGCGGCGCGGTCGTCGCGAGCCGCACCGACACCGACTGGCGCGGCCAGTACATCCAGATGACGCTGCGCGGCGCTCGCCCCGGCGACCGTTTGTGGATGCAGGGCTCCTACTACGGCCCGGCGCGGCCGTGGGCCGACGGCTTCCGCGTCGCGGCGATCACGCGCTGCTAGCCGCCGCAGGCGGCCTCGAAACGTGACGAGCGACAGGACGCGGTCTGTATCAGCGGGCGGTCGCTTGTCTGTTATCTCTGAAACTGGTAGATAGCTCGGACCCGGCGGTTCATGAGGCTGGGACATCCGAACAGGGGGAGAGGCATGCGCAGGTCAACGAGGTCGATACGGCTCCGGTTGCTCGGTTGGGCGCTTGCGACCGTCGCGGCGGTGGGCGCGACGGCGGCGTTCGCGGCGGCGCCGGCGGCGGCGTACACGTGCCCGGGCAATCCGAGCCCGGTCTGGGGCTGCCCGGCATTCGGCGCCTGGAAGGCGGACGGGATCTTCAACTGGAGACCGAGCGTCACCGTGATCGGCGACAGCCTGATCCAAGGGCTCAGAAGTGATCTCGCCAACCAGCTGACGTCGACGCAGATGTTCTGGGGGCACACGTTCGGCGTCGGTGGAAGCTCGTTCTTCCACTGGAACAACGGGCTCGACGGCAAGGAGACGGGCGGCTGGATCGGCGAGCACGACCCGAAGCACTCGGTGCTCGCGCTCGGCACCAACGACGCCGCCAAGCTCGGCACCGGCGCGGTCACCAGAAGAGAGGTCACCGACCAGATAGCGTGGGCGATGGAGCGCGCGTGGCAGGAGACGCAGAGATGCGTGATAGTCATCGGCCCCTCGCGGCACAACGCCTCGCCGACGATGGCGCAGTACGTCCGAGGCGAGATGGCGTTCTACGTCTGGACGAGATTCGGCAGCAAGCCCGCCGGACACCGCTTCGTGTGGTTCGACTGGGACGCCCACTCGGCCGCGCACCCGGAGTGGTTCCTGGGACCGAACGATCCGCACATGACGACCGCGGGCAAGCAGGCGTACCGCGACGCGATCACCTACGTCGCCGCTGCGACCGATGTGAACGGGTGCTGATCGCGGCTGGTGGCGCGTAGCGCCCGTCGCAGACCTCCGCGGTTCTGTGCACGCCAGGTGTGCGCGGACCGCGGAGGTCTCGCCGCGGAGGTCGCGGCGCGGCGCGCTGGACCCACGGAGCCGTCATGCTCGTGAAGGCGGCGGCCTGCGGCCTGATACCACGGAGGACGTATGGCACAGGAGATCGTGATACTGCTCACGCTCGGGGCTGACGTCGACGTCGCGGAGTACGAGCGTTGGGTGCGCGAAGTCGATTATCCGCTCACGCGCCGCCAGCCCGGCGTCCTGAGTTACACGGTTACGAGGTTGAATGACGCGACGGAAGGAGCTGGCCCTGTCCCCGCCCAGTACGTCGAGGTCATCCGCGTCGAGGATGCCGCCGAATATCAGCGCCGGTCCGCAGAGACCGATGACGCTGAGTTCACGGCGATGCTCGCAAGATGGGCGGACTACGTCGCCTGGTTTACCGCCTCGGTCGGCGTGGCGATCGAATAGCAACCCCGCTGCCGCAGCCGGCTGACGAGCTCCTCGGTCAGCGCCCGCAGGCGGCGGGCGTCGCCGGGGTCGAACGTGGGCAGGTCCAGCGATACCGGTCTCCCGCGGTCGATCGCGGTCAGCGGGGCATGCGGCGGGTCGTCGAGCAGCGGCAGGATCGGCTCGACGGCACGCGCGGGGGACAGCGCGGCGACGGCGCCCAGCAGGCGGATGAGCGTGCGCGCCGGCGGGCTGAGGCTCGCGGTGCCGGAGCGCGTGAAGCCCGGATGGAAGAGCACGTAGCGGATCGGGCTGTCCGCGCCGTGCGCGGCGGCGAACCCGACGCCGAGCAGGTCGTTGAGGCGGCCCGCCTGCAGCTGCGCCTTCAATCCTCGGTACCCGCGCTCGAACTGGAGGTCGTCCCAGCGCACCGAGCCGGCCTTGATCCCCGGTGCGGCGACGTTGACGACGACCCCGCCGCCGTCGGCGAGCTGCTCGCGGAGCGCCTCGCCGAGCAGGAAGCGGCTCAGGTAGTAGAGCGCGAACGTCGCCTCCAGCCCGTCGGCCGTCGTGGTGCGCGCGCGATTGTGGCGATTCGCGCACAGGACGAGGGCGTCGATCGCGCCGTGTGAGCTGGCGATCTCGGCTGCGACGCGGTCGTTCTCCGCGAGCGTGCTGAGGTCCGCGCGCAGAAATGTGAGGCGACGACGGTCCTCCTCGGCGGCTGCCTCGGCCAGCTCGCGCGCGTTCGTCTCGCTGCGGCCGATCGCGACGACGCGGTCGCCGCGGCGCAGCCGGTCGAGTGCGATCGCGCGACCCATTCCGGTGGTGCCTCCGGCGATCACGATCGTCCTCGTCATCTTGTCGCTCTCTTCCGTCGTAGGCGTGCTCGCTCCGTAAGTTGAGCATGACCTCAACTTACGGAATGTGACGCTACCACAACCTGAGAGTGGCCTCAGGTTGAGCTAAGGTCCGCCGCATGCCTCCTCTCCGACGCGATGCGGAGCGCAACCGCGAGCGGCTGATCGCGGAGGCGCGCGCGCTGTTCGCTGAGCGCGGGATCGGCGTCCCGCTCGAGGAGATCGCCACGCGCGCAGGCGTCAGCATCGGCACGCTCTACAACCGCTTCCCGAACCGCGAGGCGCTCGTCGACGCCGTCTTCTGGGACCGCGACGCGACCGTCGAGCAGCTCGCGCGCGATGCGCTCCGGGACGACGATCCGTGGCGCGGCTTCGCCAGCTTCGTCGAGCGCGGCTGCGAGCTGCAGGCGGCCGACCTCGGCTACAACGACGTCGCGTCGCGGCGCGTCCCCGGTGCCGCGTCCACGGAAGCCGCGCGCGAGCGGACCGCGGCGCTGATGGCGCAGATCGTCGAGCGGGCGCAGCGTGCCGGCGCACTGCGCCCGGACCTGACCGTCGAGGACCTCGCGTTCCTCGTGTGGGGGGTGTCGCGGACGGTCGAAGCGACCTCGCAGGTCGCGCCTGAGATGTGGCGGCGCCACCTCGCGCTGATGCTCGACGGGCTCCGCACCGAGGCGGCGCACCCGTTGCCGCGGCCGCCGATGACGCCCGAGCAGGTGCGCGAGGCGATGAGCGGGCGATCGCGCGGCGTCTGAGGAGCGCGGCGAGTCGAGGAGCTGCTCAGCCGCGCCGGTGCACGACGCGGCCGCCGACGACCGTCAGCGCGACGCCCAGCTCGGCGAGCGCGTCGGGCTCGACCGTCGTCGGGTCGCCGTCGAGGACGGTCAGGTCGGCGCGCATGCCGGGCGCGACCCGGCCGCCCCGCGCCGCCTCGCCGACGGTCGCCGCCGGGCGCGTGGTGTAGCCGGCGAGCGCCTCGAGCGGGCTGAGCGCCTGCTCGGGATCGAGCACCGGCATCTGCGGGTGGCCGGGCAGGCGGCGGGCGCGGGCGTAGCCGACGCCGAGCAGCGGATCGACCTGGGCGACGGGCCAGTCGGAGCCGAGCGTCCACGGTACGCCGGCGTCGACGACGTCGCGGATCCGCCAGGCGCGCGCGCTGCGCTGGGCGCCGAGCCGCAGCGTCCACTCGTCGGAGCGGTCGCCCGGGCGCCACTGGCCGTGGAGCGGCTGCATCGAGGCGACGACGCGCTCCCCGGCGCAGCGCCGCAGCAGCGCGTCGGGCAGCACCTCCAGGTGCTCGATGCGATGGAGGGCGCCGCCGGGGAGGGCGGGGGCGCCGGCCGCCGCGGCGGCCGCGTAGGCGTCGAGCGTCATGCGGACGGCGCGGTCACCGATCGCGTGGGTCGCGCACTGGAAGCCGGCGCGCGCGAAGCGGACGATCAGGTCGTGCAGCCGGCGCGGGTCGGGCCAGTAGCAGTCGCCGCCGCCGCCGCGTGAGTCCGGCTGCTCCAGCCAGGCGGTGCCGGTCTCGATCACGCCGTCGGCGAAGAACTTCGCGACGCCACCGCGCCAGAGGGTCCCGCGGTCGTCGCGGTGGCGCAGCAGCTCCTCGACCCCGTCGTCGCCGGTCTCCGGCAGCAGCAGCAGCGGGACCACGAGCCGCAGCGTCAGGTCGCCGGCCGCCTCCAGCTCGTCGAGCAGCGCATACGCGGCGAGGTCGCCGTCCATCGCGTGTCCGCCGGTCAGCCCGAGCGCGTTGAAGCGGCGCAGGTGGGCGCGGACGTTGGCACGCAGCTCGTCCGGTCCGAGCGGGTCGAGTGCGTCGGAGATCCGCCAGTAGGCGGGCAGCTCGATCAGCTCTCCGGTCGGGCGGCCGTCGGCGAAGGCGACCGCCGAGTTGCCGTCGAGCGCGATCGGCGCGGTCACGCCGGCGGCTGCGATCGCGGACGGCGTCGCGACGTGCGTGTGGAGGTCGAAGTAGGAGACGAGCGCGGGGCCGCCGGCCAGCTCCGCCAGCAGCTCGCCCGGGAACGCGACGCCGTGCAGGACGGCGTAGTCGAGCGCCCAGCCGCGCACCAGCGCCTGCGGGCCGAGGCGGGCACGCTCGGCCAGGAGTGCGTCGCGCAGGCCGGCGACGTCGTGGACGTCGCGCAGCTCGACGCCGCGCGCGAGCTTCGCGCCCCAGACCGGGTGGACGTGGCCGTCGACGAGGCCCGGCGTGACGGTGAGGCCGGCGCCGTCGACCAGCTCGGTGCGGGCGCCGCAGCGGGCGCGGATCTCGGCGTCGTCGCCGACCGCGGCGATCGTCCCGTCGGCGGCGACCGCGACCGCGCTCGCGCGCGGGCGCGCGGGATCGAGCGTGAGCACGTCGGCGCCGACGATCGCCATCGTCACGTCGCGGGCGCCGCCGGCACCGCCGACACCGCGCGCGTCGACCGCGCCGTGCGCGCCGCTCTGAAGCCGGTCCGTCGTCATGCCCGCCAGGGTAGTGCCAAACCGATTCGCCAGTCGGCAGCGAGCCGCCTCTGCGCCTGCTACGTTGCGGCGTCAGATGGACACTTCCGGTCGGCCTGGCATTCGCGATCTCGCGCGTGCGGCGGGTGTGTCGCGCACGACCGTCTCGCACGCGCTCAACGGCAAGGGGCGGATGGCGCCGGAGACGCGCGACCGCATCCTCACGCTCGCCGAGGAGCTGGGCTACCGCCCGAACGTCAACGCCCTGCACCTGACGCAGCGGCGCGCGGGGCTGCTCGCGCTGACCTCCTCGCCGTCGGACCCGATCCCGCTCGGGCTGCTCGACGTCGACTACTTCCTCGCGCTCGCGCCGGCTGCCTCCGAGGCGGCGCTGCGCGCCGGCTATGCGCTCGTGCTCGGCCCGACCGGCGCTGCCTCCGACCTGTGGGACGACCTGCGGCTCGACGGCGCGCTCGTGACCGACCCGCTGCCCTCCGACCCGTTCCTGCGCGCGCTGGAGGCGCGGGGGACGCCGGTCGTCACGCTCGGCCGCGATGTCGACCGCGCGGACGAGACGTGGTGGGTCGACTCCGACCTGGAGGCGGTGATGACCGAGGCGCTCGACCACCTCGAGCAGGCCGGCGCCCGCCGCGTCGGCTTCGTCTCCGAGCCGCCGCGGCACTCGTACTCGATCGACGAGCACGCCGCGTACCACCGCTGGCAGGCGGCGCGGGGGAGGGCGTCGCTCGTCGAGGAGGCGGCCGGCAACCACACCGAGGCCGGCTTCCGCGCCGCTCAGCGGATGCTCGCGGCGAGGGAGCGGCCTGACGCGATCGTGACGACGCTGGAGGGGCTGGCGATCGGGGTCAAGCTGGCGGCCGAGACGATCGGCCTGCGCGTGCCGGAGGACCTGATGATCGTCGCGGTCTCCGACGGGTCGATCCTCGCCCAGCCGCACACCTCGATCACCGCGACCGACCTCGCCTCGGCCGAGATCGGCGCCGCGGCGGTGCGGTTGCTGATCGACCGTCTCGACGGCCGCGCGCCGGAACCGCGCTCGGTCCGGGTCCCCTCGACGCTCCGCATACGCGCCTCGACCCGCCGTCGCTAGCTCGCCGCGCGGCTGGAGCGGAGGTCGTCCTGGGTTCTGGTCGCATAGCGACACCGATCCAGGACGACCTCGTCCACCCCGGCGGCGCGACACGCTTGCGCCCATCTGGCAAACCGGTCAGGCAGGCGCGCTCCATTCTCGCCATTGTCCTTGGTTGACCGATTTGTCAACCTCTGCGCGGAGGAGACGCCAAACCGGTCAGGCGTGTGTCAACGAGGCGCTGCGGAGCGACCTGCGACTGGGACCATTCCGCGCTGTGAAGGAGAACTCCCGAATGACGATGGAAGCCTCAACGCCGCTGCGAGCGAGCGGCCGCGGCGCGCCGCCACCCGAGGGCCCCACCGGCGGCCAGGCGCTCAAGCGGGACTTCACGCTGCGCTCGGCGTTCTCGCTGGCGTTCGCGTACATGTCGCCGATCGTCTGCATCTACGGCGTGTTCGCGATCGCGCTCGCGCTCGTGGGGCCGGGCTTCTGGCTCGCCCTGCCGGTCGCGGCCGCCGGGCAGCTGCTCGTCGCCTACGCGCTCGGCGAGGTCGCCTCGCGCTACCCCTATCAGGGCAGCCTCTACGCCTGGGCCGGCCGCCTGATGGGCCCCGCCTACGGCTGGTTCACCGGCTGGGCGTACGTCTGGACGGTGCTGATCGCACTCGTCACCGTCGCCGTCGGCGCGACCCAGTTCTGGGGCGCGGCGCTCGCGATCGACGTCAGCGCGAAGTCGTCGCTGATCCTCGGCTGCGTGATCGTGCTGGCGATCGCGACGGCGTGCAACATGCTGACGCGCAGACTGCTGCGGCTGATGATCGCGGTGTCGATCACGGTCGAGGTGATCGCCTCGATCGGCCTCGGCGTCTGGCTGCTGGCCTTCCACCACGTCAACCCGATCAGCGCGATCTTCGAGAACGGCCTCGGCGCGGGCGGCTGGAGCGCCTCGACCGTCCTGCTCGCGATCGGCCTCGCCGGCTGGTCATTCGTCGGCTTCGAGTCCTCCGGCGCGATCGGCGAGGAGGTCAAGGACGCCGGGCGCAACGTCCCGAAGGCGCTGCGCTACTCGCTGATGGCGATCGCCGCGATCGGCCTCTTCGGCTCGCTGTCGCTGCTGCTCGCCGTGCCCGACGTCGGCGCCGTCCTCACCGGCGCGGACGCCGACCCGATCACCACCGCGCTGACGGTCCACCTCGGCGAGACCGCCACGCGCCTCGTCAACGGCATGTTCGCGCTCGGCTTCAGCGCCTGCGTGCTCGGCCTGCAGACGGGCATCTCGCGCGTCATCTGGGCGTTCGCCCGCGACAGAGCGCTGCCCGCCTCCGGCTGGCTGTCGAAGCTCTCCCAGCGCGAGGCGATCCCGCTCAACGCGCTCGCCGTCACCGCCGTGCTGCCGCTGCCGATCTTCCTGCTGACCGGCTCCAACGTCTACAACGTGCTCGTCGGCTACGTGATCGGCGGCTGGTACCTGACCTTCGCGCTGGCGCTCGTCGCCGCCGCGATCGTGCGCTGGCGCGGCGGCTGGAAGTCGGGGCCGTTCTCGCTCGGCCGCTGGTCGCTGCCGGTGCTGATCGCGGCGATGACGTGGGCGGTCTTCGAGATGGTCAACATCTCGTGGCCGCGCGAGGTCCTCTCCGGGCCGGACTGGTGGCTGCAGTGGTCGGTGGTGATCGTGACGGCCGTCCTCGGCGTGCTCGGCGCGCTCGTCTACGCGACCGTCCGCGGCCGCATGCACCTCGGCGAGCCGACCGCCGACACGACGGCGACGAACCCGAAGGAGCTGTGATGTACCGCTGGCCCGAGGTCGACTTCGCCGCGCTGCGCGACGCGCGCATGGAGCGCGTCTCCGAGCTGATGCGCGAGCAGGCGGTCGACCACCTGCTGCTGTCGAGCTTCGACACGATCCGGCAGGCGACCGACTTCCGCGCGACGCTGACGTACGACTCCAACTACGACTACTACGCGGCGCTCGTCGCGGCCGACGGCGAGACGACGCTGCTCGCCTGCGACGTCGGCGAGGCGATCGACGAGCCGATGCACGGCCTGCCGTGGATCACGCGGCGCGTCCCGACGCCGTCGTGGCAGTCGCTGTGGGCGCATCCGGCGACGTACGCCCGCGTGCTCGCGCGGGAGCTGGAGCGCGTCGGCGCCAGACGGCTCGGCGTCGACGTGCTGCCGTTCGAGGTCGCCGCGGCGCTGCGCGCCGCCTGTCCGCAGGTCGAGCTGGTACCGGTCCTGCGCGAGCTGCTGTGGGCGCGCCGGATCAAGCTGCCCGACGAGGTGCGGCTGCTGGAGGCGGGCTGCGAGGTGCTGTCGCTGTGCGCCTCCGCGGCGATGGGTGGGTTCGTCGAAGGGATGACGGACCACGAGGTCGTCACGCTCGCCGACGAGACCGCCCACAAGCACATGGTCGAGTGGATCTCGCACAGCGTGATCGTCGCCCAGGCGACGCCGAAGGAGGCGGCGTGGCTGCCGACCGGACGGCGCATCTGGGGCGGCGAGGTCTTCTTCGTCGACTACGGCGTGATCGGCCGCGGCGGCTACACCGCCGACTTCTGCCGCACCGCCTTCGCCGGCGAGCCGGACCCGGTCGTCGCCGACGCCCACCGCAAGCTGCTCGACGCGAAGGCGGCCGGCGAGGCGTTCGCGCGCCCCGGCGTGAAGGGGTCGGAGGTCGCGCGGGTCGTCAACGACGCGCTGCGCGGCCACGGCTTGCCGCCGACCGCGTACGCGATGGGCCACGGCATCGGGTTGCGGATGGTCGAGATCCCGAGCCTCTACCGCGAGGAGCTGATGGACCACGACGACGTGCTCGAGGAGGGGATGGCGATCTGCATCGAGCCCTCCACCTCGGTCGAGCTGCCGAGCGGCGAGGTCGTCGGGCTCAAGGAGGAGGACCAGTACATCGTCACCGCGACCGGCCTGCGCACGCTGACGCGCACCGCGGTCGCGTGACCGGAGCCGCCGGCGGAGCGCCGTTGCGGATGCTCGTCTGGCCCGGCATGCCGGCGCCGGAGGCGCTCGAGCGGGTCGCGGCGCGGCTCGGCGTCGCGCTCGACTGCGAGACGATCTGCACCAACGAGCAGCTCGAGGAGCGGCTGCTGGCAGGCGAGCGCTGGGACCTCGTGACGCCGTCGGACTTCATGGTCGAGCGGCTCGCGGCACGCGGGCTGCTGGCGCCGCTCGACGCCGCGCTGCTGCCCGGCCGCGACGCGCTCGCGCCGTGGGCGCGGCGCCCGGCGTGGGATCCCGCCGAGCGCTGGTCGGTCCCGCTCGCCTTCGGCACGACGGGCGTCCTCCACGACCGCGAGCGGCTGCCGGACGCCGGCTCGTGGCGGGCGCTGCTCGACCCGCCGCCCGGCGTCGTCGTCGGGCTGCTCGACGAGCCGCGCGAGGTGATCGGCGCCGCGCTGCTCGCGGCCGGCGAGCGCTTCGACGCGACCGACGAGCGCGCGCTGGCGGCGGCGGGGGAGCTGCTGCGACGGGGCGGGCGGGCCGTCGCGCGGGTCGACTCCGGCGATTTCGTCTCGCCGGTGCGCGACGGGCTCGTCGCCGCTCACCACGCCTGGAGCGGCCCGGCCGCCGCCGCGGTCCGGGCCGATCCGCGGCTCGCCTACTCGCTCCCCGGCGAGGGCGCAGTCGTGTGGGTGACGACCGTCGCGATCGCCGCCAGCTGCCCGCGGCCGGCGCTCGCGCGCGCCGCGATCGCCGCGCTGCTCGATCCCGAGCTCGCCCGGATCACCGTCGAGCAGCACAGCTACGCGACGCCGAACGACGCCGCCCGGCGGCTGCTGCCGGCGGAGCTGCGCGACGACCCGGTGCTGTTCCCGTCGCCGGCGACGCTGCGGCGCGCGATCACGATCCGCGACGTCGACCCAGCGGCGCAGGCGCGGCTGGCTGCGCTGTGGGCGGACGTCGCCGCCGGCGCGGGCTGACCAGTCCGAGCCTCCCGTCCGCCGCCTGCGCCAGGATCCGCCCCGTGCGGGGACTGGGCGTGGACGAGCGGGCGCGGCGGCTGCTGGCGCTGACCTGCGCGACGGGGATGGTCGACGCGGTCGCCTTCCTCGGCCTCGGCCAGGCGTTCTGCGCGATGCAGACGGGCAACGTCGCGTTCCTCGGATTCGGTGTCGCGGGCGCGGACGGCGCCCCAGTCGCCGCTCCGTTGACCGCGCTCTGCGCCTTCGTCGCCGGCGGCGTCGCGGCGGCGCTGCTGCTGCGGGCCAGCGCGACGGCGAGCGTCCCGCGCGGCGTGGCGGCTGCGGTCGCGGCCGAGATCGGACTGCTGGCGCTCGCGACCGCCGTCGCGGCCGCGTCCGATCCGCGGGCGGGGGACACGGCCGCGTTGCTGACGATCGCGGCGCTGGCCGCCGCGATGGGGCTGCGCACGACGATCGTGCGCGGGCGCGGCGGTGCGAACGTCGCGACGACGGTGCTCAACCTGACCGCGATCGGCGGTGCGGCAGCCGCGGGCGCCGGCCTCGCGAGCGGCGCCGACCTCGCGCAGCGTGCCGCCGCGCTGCTCGCGCTGCTGCTCGGCGCGGTCGTCGGCGCACTGCTGCTGGAGGCCGCGCTGTGGCTCCCGCTCGCGCTTGCGACGGCGGTCACGCTCGCCACCCACGCGCTCGACCGCCCCGCGCCCGCGCCGGCCTGACGCAACCGGCTCGGCCACGCCGCGCATTCGGGCGCGACCGATGAGTTTCCGCCGCTGCGTCGTTGGAGAGACGGCAAGCGCATCTCCGCGACCGGAACGACAGGAGCTTCTCGTGGGACGACTGATCATCAACGCCGCCATCACCGTCAACGGCGCCTTCGAAGCGCCGGCGCCCGCGCCGGACGGGTGGCTCGTCCTCGACCCCGACAGCCAGCAGGCCTCGCTGGAGAAGTGGCAGGCGGCCGACGCGATGGTGCTGGGCCGCAAGACCTACGAGGGGCTCGCCGCGGTCTGGCCGCGGATGGCCGATCTGCCCGGGTTCGAGGCTTACGCCGAGCGCATGAACAGCATGCCGAAGTACGTCGCGTCGCGGACGCTGAGCGGACCGTTGGAGTGGAACGCCACGCTGCTGGAGGGCGACCTCTCCGACAGCGTCGGCAGCCTCAAGGACGAGCACGACGGCAACCTGATCGTCTCCGGTGCCGGCGAGCTGGCTCGCGACCTCATCGCCCGCGGCCTCGTCGACGAGATCTGGTTCACGGTCAGCCCCTACCTGTCGGCGGCCGGGCCGCGGATCTTCGACGACGTCGGCGCCGTCCGCTTGGAGCTCGTCGCGACGACGACCTTCCCGTCGGGCGTCGTGCGCCTCTGCTACCGGCCGACCGCTCAGCTCTCCTCGTAGGCCAGCAGGTCGAGCACGAGCTGCGCGACCTCGTGCGGGGTGTCGGTGATCGAGAAGTGGGCGGCGCCGGGGATCGTCTTGAGCGTCACGTGCGGCGCGGCGTCGACAATCGCCAGCTCCGCGTCGGTGATGCCGACCTCGTCGCGGTCGCCGCGCCCGAGCCAGACGGGTGTGGAGGCGGTCGCGAGCCGGCTCGCGACCTCGCCGCCGTGCGCGGCGAGGTGCTCGAAGAAGCCGACGACCTGCGCGCGGTTGGCGGCGCGCGGGTTGCGCTTCATCTCGCCGAACAGCTCGTCGAAGCGGTCCTCGGGCAGGCGGCCTCTCATCCCGTGCTTGAGCGTCGGGTTGATGCCGAGCCAGACGAGCGTGCCGACGATCGGCGTGTGGCTCGCCTCGTCGAGCGAGCGCAGATCCTCCTCCTCGTCCTCCCGTGAGAGCGAGGGGGACAGCAGCAGCAGCTTGCCTCGGAAGCGACCGCGCGCGGCGATCTCGATGCCGACGTTGGCGCCGAACGAGTGACCGGCGATCAGGTCGATCGACTCGGCGGCGGCGAACTCCTCGACCAGCGCCGCATAGCTCGCGATCGAGAAGTCGAACCCGCCCGGGACCGGCAGCCCCGCGAAGCCGGGCGGATCTGCCGCCAGCGCCGTCACGCCCGCCGTCGCGAGCGCCTCGTCGGTGAGCACGCCGGTGAAGAACTCCGACGTGCAGAACAGGCCCGGCAGCATCAGCACCCGCCGCCGGGGCTGCTGCGGGTCGTTCTCGATCACCGTCCATCCCGCGGTGTCGCGCCGTCGCAGCGCGGCGTTGCCGGTCGTCACGATCAGCTCCTCACTGTCGGGGACGTGCCCGGGCGCGCCGGCGCGCCGGCGGCCGCCCGCGCATGGTCGGGGTACCAGGCGGTGAACTTGAACGCACCGACGATCAGCGCGATCGGGATGATCCAGTTGAGCCAGTCGGTCCCGCCGTCGACCTGCTGCGCGATCACGCCGAGGATCGCCGCGAGTGCGAACACGGCACCCCAGACGAGCGTCAGCACGCGGTTGACCTGCTTGAAGAGCGGCGTCTCCCAGACCTCCTTCGGCGCCTGCTCGCGCGCGTACTGCTCGGTGAACGGGATGAACGCGAGCGAGCCGAGCACGACGATCGCGAGCACGCCGCTGGAGATCGCCTGCGCGTAGTCCTCGAGCCAGTCGAGCTGGTCGCGATCCAACGCCAGTCCGGCGATCGTGAGCGCGCCGAAGAACGCGATCGAGACGACGTCGAGCAGCTTGACGCTGCCGCGATCGGACGACGGGATCAGCAGGATCAGCGCGGCGATCAACGCACCGCCGGACGCGTACTCCCAGCTGCTCGGACTCGCGACGACCCAGAAGATGATCCACGGGACGAAGCCGCGGAATGAACTGCCTCCCATTCGCGCGAGTCTGACGTTTCTGTCGAGCTCGGCCGATCTGACGTCGTCAGCGCGCAGGTTCGTGGAGGAAAGCTGCACCGCGAGCGATGACTTGTCCGCGCGCGGACAGTCACAGGTGGGACGCCACGATCGAAGGAGGCACTGCTGTGAGCACCACCACCCACCGCATCGGCCAGATCCACCTCGTGATGGTCCCGTCCAGCGACCAGGACCGCTCGGTCGCGTTCTACAAGGCGCTCGGGTTCACCACCCAGGCCGACGCCGACTTCGGCGACGGCCAGCGCTGGATCGAGATGGTGCCGCCGGACGGCAAGACCGGCGTCGCGCTCGTCCCCGGGCGCCCCGAGGCCGCCGGCACCCAGACCGGGATCGTCGTGACGACCGGCGACATCGACGCGACCCACGCCCAGCTGCTCGCCGAAGGCCACGACGTCGACCCCGCGGTCGCCCGCGCCGGCTCGCCGGCGGAGATCAGACTCGGCGGCGTCTCGCTGACCGAGCCGTGGCCGCCGATGTTCTACCTGCGCGACCCCGACGGCAACGCGCTGCTCGTCGTCGGCTGAGCGCGCGGCCCGGCGACGCCGTCGAGCAGAGCGCCGACGGCGAACGCCCAGCGGCGGTCGACGGAGTCCGGCGTCGTGCCGAGGCGGCGGCCGTTCTCGGCGGCGGCGAGGCCTTGGACGAGCGCGACGAGCGCGTGCGCGAGGTCGACGGGGTCGGCGGCGAAGGCGCCGGCCTCGACGCCGCGGCGGACACGCGCGACGATCAGCTCGCGGACCGAGCCGCTCGCCCGCAGCTCCTGCGGGCCGGGTGCGAAGTCGGTGAACGGTCTCGACAGCATCACGTCGGCGAGGGCGGGGTTGGCGACGACGAAGGCGCGGTAGGCGGCGACTGTCGCGAGCGCGTCGGCACGCGGGTCGTCGGTCTCGGGCACCGCGGCGAGCAGCTCGTGCAGCCGGCGGAAGCCCTCGAAGAAGACGGCGCGCACGAGGCCGCCCTTGTCGCCGAACAGCTCGTAGACGGCCGGGGTCGAGGTCTGCGCCGCACGCGCGACCTCTCGTGCGGTGACGCCGGCGACGCCCTCGGCGGCGAGCAGGTCGACCGCCGCCGCCAGCACGCGCTGGCCCAGCTCCGGCGTCCGTTGCTTGGGGCGGGGCATCGCGCGAAGCCTACCGACGTTCCGGAACACTGTTTCGGAACAATGTTCCGATAAGCTGTCGCGCCCGACGCATCGACCATGGAGGCCGCAGATGACGGAACTGGCGACGTACGCGCTCGACGGACGGATCGCGACGGTGACGCTCGACGACGGGAAGGCCAACGCGCTCTCGATCGCGATGCTGCGAACCCTCCACGACGCGCTCGACCAGGCCGAACGCGACGAGGCCGTCGTGCTGATGACCGGCCGCGAGGGCCGCTTCTCGGGCGGCTTCGACCTGACCGTCTTCGCCTCCGGCGACCCGGCCGCCGTGGTGGAGATGCTGCGGCTGGGCGCGACGCTCGCGGAGCGGATCCTCGCGTTCCCGACCCCGGTCGCGATCGCCTGCAACGGTCATGCGGTCGCCGCCGGCGCGTTCCTGCTGCTCGCGGCCGACGCCCGCGTCGGCGCCGACGGCCCCTTCAAGATCGGCCTCAACGAGGTTCAGATCGGCCTGACGATGCCGTGGTTCGCGATCGAGCTGGCCCGCCAGCGGTTGACCCCCGCCGCCTTCGATCGCGCCGTCGTCACCGCCGTGATGCACACCCCGCAGGAGGCGGTCGCCGCGGGGTTCCTCGACCGCGTCGTCGCTTCTGCCGACCTGGCCGCCGCCGGCCGCGAGGCCGCCGAGACGCTCGCCGGCCTCAACCCCGCGGCCCACGCCGCGACGAAGCAGCGCGCCCGCGCGGGTGCGATCGCGGCCGTCCGCGACGCGATCGAATCGGAGCTGACGGTCGAGGGTCTGACGGGAGCGAAGGCGCCCGCGTGAGCGGCTGGCGCCCCGCATCCGTCAGCTCACGGGTCGATTAGTCTCGTCGAGAGCGGGTCGGTGATGATCAGCGGGCCCGCCGCGCTCAACGTTCCGGTCGCCGGGCAGAGTATGTCGCTGCCCGGCGTCTTGGCGAAGGCGTTCGGCGCAGGTAGCAACGTGAACAGCTGGGGGTTGCCGACGAGGTCGATTAGCGCCGGCAGATTGCCCTGGTATAGGCATCTCCCGATGCCAGGGGCGGTGAATTCGAACGCGAGGAATAGGACGATCACTAGCAGTCCCGTTATGTCGGGTAGTCTGCCTAGGAACGACTGGTAGTTGAGTCGTGGGGACGTCGGTAGGACCACCGCCGTCACGCCCGCCGGCGCGCAGTCGGTCAGTCTTCCTCTGGTGATCGCACCGAGCGCCGCTAGCGGTCTCTTGTCGACCCGCGGGTAGACGAAGAAGTGCAGCGACAGCTGACAGGTGCCGTTGAAGAGGAAGGCACTGAATCTGACCCCTGATCTGTCGCTTCTGATCTCTATCTCGCGCGGCGGGTCGTCGGTCGGGCCCATGCCTATCGCGGCATGTCCCGCGGCCGACGCTGCGCCGCACGCGAGCACGAGCATCGCAAGGCTCGCCATCACGGCGAGCCGGTTTCTCTGAGACATCTCGAGTTCCCTCCACCGCCCGCCGACGCGAGCGGCTCGGTGCTGCTGACAAGGAGCCGCGCGCGCCTCGACGCACGCGGGCACGACTGGTCGCGACCTCCTTCCCCCGGGAGCCGGCGGACCGATCCTAGGAAGCACATGCGGCCGGGGCAAGAGCGGCGCAGGGGGAGAACGACGAAAGCCCCGCATCAGCGGGGCTTTCCGTGCTGCCGAGCGTCCGGCGCGTCGCGCGCCGGATGCGACCTGCGCCTACGCCTCCGCGTAGGCGAGCGCCTGCTCGTCCTGCTCGACGTGGACCGGCTCGCGTGCCGCCGGCTTCTGGATCACGAGCGCGACGATCGCGACCGCGGCGACGAGCAGGCCGGTCGCGATCCCGAACGCGAGCGTGTAGCCGCCCGTGAGCGCGTCGCCGATCGGCTCGCCCTTGTCGAGCAGCGTGTCGCTGCGCGTCGTCGAGAAGGTCGCCAGCAGCGACAGTCCGAGCGCGGCGCCGATCTGCTGGGTCGTGTTGACGAGGCCCGAGGCGAGGCCCGCGTCCTGCGGCGCGACGCCGGACATCGCGAGCGCCATCATCGCCGGGAACGCCGTGCCCATGCCGACGCCGATCAGGACCATCGACGGCAGCACGTCGGAGACGTAGGAGCCGTCGGTCGGCACCTGCGTGAACAGCAGCAGGCCGAGGGCCGCGAGCGTCAGCCCGGCGAGCAGCGTGTTCTTCGGCCCGAAGCGTACGCTGAGCCGTTCGGCGAAGCCGAGCGACAGCAGGCCGATCCCGAGCGACACCGGCAGGAACGCGAGGCCGATCTCGATCGGCTTGAAGCCGAGCACGCGCTCGAGGTAGAGCGTGCCGAGGAAGAAGACGGCGAACAGTCCGCCCATGATCAGGATCTGCACCGCGTTCGTCGCCGAGAGGTTGCGCGAACGGAAGATCCCGAGCCGCATCAGCGGGTTCGCGGCGCGCGCCTGGCGCAGCACGAACAGCGACAGCAGCGCGATCGAGACCGCGCCGAGGCCGAGCGTGTGGAGCGAGCCCCAGCCCTCGTCGGAGACCTTGACGATCGCGTACACGCCGACCATCAGGCCGCTCGTGATCAGCGTCGCGCCGAGCACGTCGGCGCCTCTGCTCAGGCCGAGCCCCGGCTCGTCGGCGACGAACCGCTGCGCGAGCAGGAACGTGACGACGCCGATCGGCACGTTGACGAGGAAGATCCAGTGCCACGACAGCGCGTCGGTCAGCACGCCGCCGAGCAGCAGCCCGAGCGACGCGCCGCCGGAGGCGACGAACGCGAAGACGCCGAGCGCCTTCGCCTGCTCGCGCGGCTCCGGGAACATCGTCACGATCATCCCGAGGATCACGGCCGCGGTCAGCGCGCCGCCGATGCCCTGCAGCATCCGCGCGGCGATCAGCACGCCCTCGCTCGTCGCGAGGCCGCACAACGCGGAGGCGATGGTGAAGACGACGAGCCCGGCGAGGAAGATGCGACGACGACCGAGCAGGTCGCCGAGCCGGCCGGCGAGCAGCAGCAGGCCGCCGAACGTCAGCAGGTAGGCGTTGACGACCCACGCCAGGTTCGAGGTGGAGAAGCCGAGGTCGTCCTGGATGCTCGGCAGCGCGACGTTCACGATCGACGAGTCGAGCACGATCATCAGCATCCCCGTGCAGAGGATGTAGAGCGCGATCCAGCGGGAGTCGCGTCTGGCTGGAGCGGAGCTGGTGGAGGGGGGAGCGGTGTCGGCCATTTCCCGACCTTAGCAAATCGTCTACTACCGAATGTTTTCTCTGTGCAAATATTGTTACTGAAATGTTTGCGTGGTGCGTCTGACGCGCGACGCGGTGTGCGCGACGAGTAGTCTGGAGCCACGATGAGCATCACGGACAGGCCCGAGCCGGCGGACGCGGCGACGGCCGAGACAGACGGTCAGCGGTGCCTCGCCGCCGACCTCGGGTGGCTGTTGGCGAAGGCGTCGTTCTCGCTCAACGTCGAGATCGGCCGGGCGTTCATCCCGCTCGGCGTGACACCGCGCGCCTACCACGTGCTCGAAGCGGCCGCCGACGGCCGGCGTTCGCAGTCCGACCTGGTCGACCTCGTCGGCGTCGACAAGACGACGATGGTGCAGACGATCGACGCGCTCGAAGCCGCCGGCCTCGCCGAGCGCCGGCCCTGCGAGCACGACCGCCGCGCGCGCATCGTCGTCGTGACGCCGCTCGGTCACGAGAAGATCGCCGAGGGCCGCGCGACCGTCCACCGGGTCCAGAGCGAGGTGCTCGCGACGCTCCCCAGACGGACGGCCGAGGCGTTCCTGGAGGGGCTTCAGCAGCTCGTCGACCAACGGCTCACCGAGCCGATGGAATGCGAGCGGACGATCCGCCGCGCCCGCCAGCGTCGCTAGGCTTCCGGCGCAGTGGCGAGAAGCGAACACACGATCCTCGAAGTCGCCGGGCGCGAGGTGCGGCTCTCGAACCCCGCCAAGGTCTACTTTCCGAAGCCGGGGTGGACCAAGCTCGACCTCGCGCAGTACTACATGGCGGTCGCCGACGCCGCGCTCGTGCACCTGCGCGAGCGCCCGACCGTGATGAAGCGCTTCGTGAACGGGATCACCGAGGACCCGATCTGGCAGAAGCGCGTGCCGCAGAGAGTGCCCGAGTGGCTGGAGACGGCGACCGTCTCGTTCCCCTCCGGCCGCACCGCCGAGGAGCTGGTCGCCAACGACGCCGCGCATCTCGTGTGGGCGGCCAACCTCGGCGTGATCGACTTCAACCCGTGGCCGGCGCGGCGCGCCGACCTCGACCATCCCGACGAGCTGCGGGTCGACCTCGACCCGACCCCGGGCGTCGGCTGGGACGAGGTGCGGCGCACGGCGATGGTCGTCCGCGACGTGCTCGCCGAGTACGGCCTGCGCGGCTATCCGAAGACCTCCGGCTCGAAGGGCATCCACGTCAACGTCCGCGTCGAGCCGCGCTGGGACCACCTCGAGGTCCGTCGCGCCGCGCTGGCGCTGGCCCGCGAGGTCGAGCGGCGCGCACCGGACCTCGCGACGAGCAAGTGGTGGAAGGAGGAGCGCCACGGCGTCTTCGTGGACTACAACCAGAACGCGCGCGACCGCACGGTCGCGTCGTGCTACTCCGTGCGCCCGACGGTCGACGCGCGCGTCTCGTGCGCGCTGGAGTGGGACGAGGTCCCTGCCGTCGAGCCCGGCGACCTGCGGCTCGACACGGTCCCCGAGCGGCTGCGCACGGTCGGCGACCCGGCCGCCTCGATCGACGACGAGCCCGGCTCGCTGGAGCAGCTGCTCGACCTCGCCCGCAGGGACGAGGAGGGCGGGCTCGGCGACGCGCCGTGGCCGCCGCACTTCCCGAAGCAGAGAGGCGAGCCCAAGCGCGTCCAGCCGAGTCGCGACGCCGACCGCCCGTCGCAGCGCGGCCGCGCCGGCGACCCGCAGCCCGGCGGACCGCCGCCGGGCGTGAGAACCGGCGGCCTCCAACAAGGCTTCGGCGCCAAGCCGCGGTCCGGCCAGGGCTACGAGCACGAGTTCGACGAGGAGTGACCGAGCTGGGCGGCGCGCTCAGGCGTCGCTGAAGCTCCAGCGGCTCGCGCCGTGCGGCTCGCGCAGACCGACGCCGAACGCGGTGTGGAAGGTGATGCGGTAGAGGTGCCACGGCGGCGGTCCGGCACTCTGCGCGCTGTAGGGGGCGGTGAGCGCATCGCCGTCGACCTCCGCCGGCCAGCCGCTGTCGCGGTAGAGTGCAGCGACGCGGTCGAGCGTCGGCGTGTCGGTCACACGGCGCGCCTCGCCTTCGAGCACGAGGTCGATTCCGTCGAGCCGCAGCGACAGCGTGCACGCGGGGTTGACCGCGAGGTTGCGCGACTTGCGCGTGCCGGGGCCGCTGGTGAAGTAGACGTCGCCGTCGTACTCCGCGGCGCCGACGGCGGCCGCGTGGGGCCGGCCGTCGGGCCGGACGGTCCCGAGGAAGCAAGCGGTCTCCATTCTGGGCCACCCGCTGCGGAGCGCGTCGAGCGCGCGGCTCCATGGCAGCGGGCCGGCGCCGTAGATGTCGAGGTCGACGGTCTCGTCGAGCTGGCGGGTCATGGTCGGGCTCCCTTCGTCGCTCACTGTCCCTATGACTGCCGGATGCCGTGGAACTCACCGCTGACGGCCCGCCGAAACCGCGAGGCCGTACGATCGCGCCGGATGGCCGGCGGCTTCGAACCTGAGCGGATGATCGCGATCGCGTCCGGTGCGGTGACGCTCCACGACCGGCGCACCAGGCGCCGCTGGACGGTCGAGGTCGCGCCGTACTCGCTCGCCGCGTCGCCGGTCACGCAAGCGCAGTACGCCGCGGTTGCGGGCTCGTCGCCGAGTGACGCGCCCGGCGACGCACTCCCGGTCGAGTGCGTCTCGTGGCTCGACGCGGCGGGCTTCTGCAACGCGCTGTCGGCGCGCGAGGGGCTGGCGCCGGCGTACGCGCTCGCCGGCGACGCCGTCAGCTGGGAGCCGTCGGCGGACGGCTACCGCCTGCCGACCGAGGCCGAGTGGGAGCACGCATGCCGGGCGGGCACCGCGGGGCCGCGCTATGGCGCGCTCGACGAGATCGCCTGGTTCCGCGACAACTCGGCCGATCGGCCCCACGCCGTCGGCGGCAAGCGGCCCAACGCATGGGGGCTCCACGACATGCTCGGCAACGTCTGGGAGTGGTGCTGGGACGTCTACGACGCCGAGGTCTACGGCGACTACCGCGTGCTGCGCGGCGGAGGCTGGAGCGATCCCGAGTGGAGCTGCCGCGCCGGCGTGCGGCGGCGCAGCCACCCGACGTTCCGGATCGAGGACGTCGGGTTCCGCGTCGCGCGCTCCGGCTCGTCGTAGCCGGCGACGAGCCGGCGGTAGCCTGTCGCCGTGACGAAACCGCCGTTAGACGGTGAACAGCTGGCGGGCGATCACGAGAGGGTTGGAAAGCGCATGGCGACGGTCTGTTCTACGCGAGTCTGCGGCACCGAGACGGT
This sequence comes from Conexibacter woesei DSM 14684, assembly GCF_000025265.1. Lineage (GTDB taxonomy): Bacteria > Actinomycetota > Thermoleophilia > Solirubrobacterales > Solirubrobacteraceae > Conexibacter > Conexibacter woesei. The sequence continues at coordinate 4,067,291 of NC_013739.1, read as the reverse complement.
CAGCGCTGCCGCGGAGCCGGGCAATGCCTGAGCGCGTCCCGATCCCGGCCGCGGTCGCGTCGAGCGGCCTGCTGGCGATCCTGCGCGGCCTGCCGGCCGGCGAGACGGTTGCGCTCGCGCAGCGGCTGGAGCGGCTCGGCGTCGCCGCGCTCGAGGTCACGTGCGACACGCCCGGACACCTCGACGCGATCCGCGGCGTCCGCGCCGCCTGCCCGGGGCTGGCGGTCGGCGTGGGGACGGTGCTGGAGATCGACGCGGCGGAGGCGGCACGCGCGGCGGGAGCGCAGTTCCTCGTCTCGCCGCACGTGGACGCGGAGCTGATCGGTTGGGCCGGTGCGCGCGGCCTGGCGACCTTCGCCGGCGCGATGACGCCGACCGAGGCGGTGACGGCGTGGCGGGCCGGCGCGAGCGCGGTGAAGCTGTTCCCGGCGGGCTCGCTCGGCCCCGGCTACCTGCGCGAGCTGCGCGCGCCGCTGCGGCAGATCCCGTTCGTGCCGACCGGCGGCGTCAGCGCGGCCAACGTGGCCGAGCACTTCGCCGCCGGCGCGGTCGCGGTCGGCGTCGGCGGCGGCGTCACGGACGCCGACGACGCGGCCGTCCGCGCGCTGGTGGAGACGGCCGCCGGCGCCGTCGCCGCGCGCGGCTGAGCGGCCCGCGCTGCCAGCCGCGCTGGCTCCGCGCCTGGCGGCGGCTGAACCCGGCGCCGCCTCGCCGCGAGCGGCTCAGCCGCGCGTGTGGAGCGGGTCGAAGATCACGAGCAGCTCGACGGGCTCCTCGACGGCGCTCGAGCAGTGCGGCAGCCAGGTGCTGAACTCGGTCGAATCGCCCGGCGCGAGGATCTGCTCCTTCCCGCCGAGCACCAGGCGCAGCCGGCCGTCGATCACGTGCAGCCGCTGGTGGCCCTCGTGCGTCTTCGGAGCGGGGTGGTGGAGGCCGGCGGGGAGCAGCAGCCGGCAGACGCGCGGGCCGTCCCCCGGCTCGGTCAGGGGCACGAACGTCACGCCGTCGGCCGTCGTCCAGGGGCTGCGGTCCGGCGCGACGGCGCGGCGCGGCGCGGCGACCAGCTCGTCGGTCGCGATCCCGAGGGCGCGGGCGAGCGCAGGCAGGTGGGCGAGCGTGAGCCGGCGCGCGCCGGTCTCCAGCCGGCTCAACGTCGAGGTCGCCATGCCGGCGGCGAACGCGACCTCGGCGAGCGTCAGCCCGCGCTCGTCACGCAGCTGCCGCAGGCGCCCGCGGACGCGCTCCTCGACGTCGTCGTCCGCTTGCGAGGACGTGTGCTCGTTTGCCGGCGCGGCAAATGGTCTTCCGTGACGGGATCGCTCAGCCACACTGGAGAGCGTAGACACCGCGAAGGAGCATGCACATGTCACAGCCCACAGAACTGACCGAGCTCGAGCCGACGCACCGGCTGGTGGACGTCCCCGGCGGCCGCATCCACCTCGTCGAGCAGGGCACCGGCCCGCTCGTGCTGCTGCTCCACGGCTTCCCCGAGTCGTGGCGCGCGTGGCGCCGCCAGCTGCCGGCGCTCGCGGCGGCCGGCTACCGCGCCGTCGCGCTCGACCTGCGCGGCTACGGCGGTTCGTCACAGCCGGCGGCGGTCGCGGACTGCCGGATGCTCGCGCACGTCGCCGACGACGTCGCCGTCGTGCGGGCGCTCGGCGAGGAGACCGCGATCGTCGTCGGCCACGACGTCGGCGCGTCGATCGCCGCCAACTCGGCGCTGCTGCGGCCGGACGTCTTCACCGCCGTCGGGCTGCTCGGCGTCCCGTACACGCCGCGCGGCGGCCCGCGCCCGACCGACGCGTTCGCGCAGATCGGCGGCGACGAGCAGTTCTACGTCAGCTGGTTCCAGGAGCCGGGCGTCGCGGAGGCGGAGATCGAGCGCGACGTCCGCGGCTGGCTGGCCGGCTTCTACGCCGCGCTGTCGGCCGACACGATGGGAGCCGCCGGCGGCGCCTATGCCTTCGTGCCGCCCGGCAGAGCGATGCGCGACCGCTTCCCGGCCGGCGCGCTGCCGGCGTGGCTTTCGCCCGACGAACTGGACGGCAGCGCGCAGGAGTTCGAGGAGACCGGGTTCGCGGGCGCGCTCGCGCGCTACCGCAACTTCGACCGCGACTGGGAGGACCTCGCCGCCTGGGACGGCGCGCCGATCCGCCAGCCGTCGCTGTTCATCGGCGGCGCGTTGGACCCGTCCACGACGTGGATGGCCGACGCGATCGCGGCGTTCCCCGCGACTCTGCCCGGCCTCGTCTCCTCGCACCTGCTCGACGGCTGCGGCCACTGGCTCCAGCAGGAGCGTCCCGACGAGGTCAACCGGCTGCTGCTCGACTGGCTCGGATCGCTGGCGGCGCGCTGAGCCGCGGCGCGTCAGTAGCTGAAGACGGTCGCGCCGTCGCCGATCCGGTCGAACAGCGGCGTGGCGCCTCCCAGCACGGCGTTCGGCACCAGCGCCGCTTCGTCGAGCTGCCGGCCGCTGAAGCAGATCGGGCAGACGAGCAGCTCGCCGCCGCCGTCGGCGAACTGGCTCAGGAGCCGCGCGACGGGCGGGGCGCCTGAGACCTCGATCGCCTCGCCGTAGCCGGGCAGGCCGAGGCGGACGGCCTCTTTGGTGAGGAACATCGTCACCTGTCTGCCCTTCGCCAGCGCGGCCGTCGCCACGAGGAAGGCGACGGTCACGCGCTCGGCGTCCTCGTGCCCGGTGGCGAGATTGATCACGACATCTGCGTTGCGCTCGGTCATCGCGTCCGTTTCGGGTTGGTTGTCCACCGACCGTACGGCGCGCGCTGCCGCGCGGCGTGGGGCGTTCGCCTCATCTCCCGCCGTGTCGGCGCATCCGCACCATCTACGCTTGCTGCGTGCGCGAACCGTGTCTCGCCCAGCCGCTGCGACTGGCCGAGCTGATCGGGGCGCTCTCGCTCGCGACCGACCTCGGGCTGGGGCTGCCGCAGGAGCACGTGCTGCGCCAGTGCCGGATCGCCGTCGCGCTCGGCGCGGCGGTCGGCGCCGGCGACGACGACCAGGCGGCGGCGTACTACGTCGCGCTGCTGGCGTGGGTCGGCTGCACCGCGGACTCGCACGAGCTCGCGGGGCTGTTCGGCGACGACATCGCGCTGCGGGCGCAGAGCTACGCCGTCGACCGCGGCGGGCTGCCGATGCTGGGGTTCCTGCTGCGCCGCGTCGGCAGCGGCCGGCCGCCGCTGCGCCGCGCGCGGATGGCGGCGTCGCTCGTCGCGACCAACGGGCGCGACGTCGCGGCGGCGATGACGACGCACTGCCAGGTCGCGTCGCAGATGGCGCAGCGGCTCGGGCTCGGTCCGGAGATCTCCGGACCGCTGCGCCTGGTCTTCGCGCGCTGGGACGGCAAGGGCCTGCCGAAGGGCGTCGCCGGCGACGAGCTGCCCGTCGCGGTGCGGCTCGTCCAGCTCGCCGACATCGTCGAGGTGCACCACCGCGACGGCGGGGTGGAGGCGGCGGTGAAGGTTGCCCGGGAGCGCGCCGGCGGCCAGCTCGACCCGCTGCTCGTCACCGCGTTCTGCGACCACGCGGACGCGCTGCTCGGCCCGCTCGAAGACGAGCCGAGCTGGGACGCCGTCCTGCGCGCCGAGCCGGGGCCCGGCCGCCTGCTGACCGCCGAGCGCCTCGACGAGGCGCTCGAAGCGGTGGCCGACTTCACCGATCTCAAGTCGCCGTGGTTCGCCGGCCACTCGCGCGGCGTCTCCGCGCTCGCCGGGCGGGCCGCGGCCTCGGCGGGGCTCCCGCCGGAGGAGATCGGCGCCGTCCGCAGCGCTGCACTGGTCCACGACCTCGGGCGGATCGGCATCCCGACGACGATCTGGGACAAGCCGGGACCGCTGACCGACGCCGAGCGCGAGCGCGTGCGCCTGCATCCGTACTACACCGAGCGCATGCTCGCCCGCTCACCGGCGCTCGCGCGCCTGGGGGCGATCGCCGCCTGCGACCACGAGCGCCTCGACGGCTCCGGCTATCACCGCGGGCTCACCGGCGCCGCGCTGTCACCGGCGGCGCGCATCCTCGCCGCGGCGGACGCGTGCCAGGCGATGAGCGAGCCGCGGCCCTACCGGCCGCCGCTCGAACCGGACGCGGCCGCCGCCGAGCTGCGCGGCGACGTGCGCGCCGGCCGGCTCGACGGCGACGCGGTCGAGGACGTGCTCGCCGCCGCCGGCCACCGCCGCGCGACGGCGCGGTCGCGGGCGCGGCCGGCGGGGTTGACGGCACGCGAGCTGGAGGTCCTGGTGCTCGTCGCCCGCGGCGCCTCGGCGCGCGAGGTGGCGGGCGAGCTGGTGATCGCGGAGAAGACGGCGCGCAACCACGTCGAGTGCGTGTACGGCAAGCTCGGCGTCTCCTCGCGCGCCGAGGCGACGCTCTACGCGATGCGCCACGGCCTCGTCTCCTGAGCGGCCGCGCCGTCAGGCGGCGCGGCGGCCGGCGAAGAAGGCGGCCTCGGCCTCGCCGAGCGGCGTCGCCGGCGGGGCGCCGTGGAGATACTCGGCGGCGATCGCGCCCCAGTCCGCGCCCGCGCGCAGCTGCGAGAGGACGATCGCGACGATGCCGTGCATCCGGCGGATCAGGAGCGCCTCGGGCGGGAGCGTGAACTGGTTCATCTGCGTCTTGGTCGCCGCGCGCTGCTCGGCGTCGGGGCGCGGGCGGTCGGGGCGCTCGCGGGCGTTGCGCGCGTCCTCGGGTGAGAAGCGGCGGACGCCGGGGACGGCGTACCACTTGATCGCCATCCGCATCAGCTTCAGCGCCCAGTCGGCGTCGACCGCGTCGGCGCGATCCCCGGGCAGGTAGCCCGCAGTGCGCAGCGCCGTCTTCAGCGCCGCGGCGTCCTTGTCGCGGACGGCGAGCGCTATCCCGCGCTCGCCGTCGATCCGGTCGGCGCCGACGTCGCGGACGAGGCCGAAGTCGAGGAAGCAGACGCGGCCGTCGGGGCACAGCAGGTAGTTGCCGGGGTGCGGGTCGCCGAGGACGATCCGGTCGCGGTAGAGCAGCCCGAAGAAGAAGCGGAACACGATCTCGCCGTAGCGGTCGCGCTCGGCCTCGCCGTCGCGGCGGACCTCCTCGAAGCGCTCGCCCGCGACGTACTCGGACACCAGCACGCGCTGCGTCGAGAGATCGGTGCGGACGCGCGGGACGCGCGCGAACGGATGCCCGCGCAGCAGCCGCTCGATGCGGCGGTGGTTCTGCGCCTCCAGCTCGTAGTCGAGCTCCTCGCCGATCCGCTCGCGCATCTCGGCGGCGAGCGCCTTTGCGTCGAGCCCCGGTGCGAGCCGCTTGACGAGCGGCAGCAGCAGCGTCGCGTTGCGCAGGTCGGTCTCGACCGCCTCCGCGACGCCGGGATACTGGACCTTGACGACGACGTCGTCGCCGTCGACGGTGGTGGCGCGGTGGACCTGCCCGATCGAGGCGGCGGCGAAGGCACGCTCGTCGAAGTCGGAGAAGACCCGCTTGAGAGGGCCGCCGAGCTCCTTCCGCATCAGCTGCTCGAGGTCGGCGAAGCGGACCGGCGGCACGTCGTCACGGAGCGCGGCGAGCTTGCGCTGCAGCTCGTCCTGCTGGTCCTCGGGCAGCCCGTCGAACTCGACCATCGAGATCATCTGGCCGACCTTCATCGCCGCGCCGCGCATCTGGCCGAGCTGGTCGACGAGCTGATGCACGAGCGCCGCCGTCCGATCGCTCTGCGCCGCGGCGGCGCGCTCCGGCGTGCGGACCCGGTTGGCGGTCCGCATCCCGGCCCAGCGCACGCCCTGCCCGGCGACCAGTCCGCCGACCCGCGCGGTCCGCGCGAGCCGGCCGGTCGGCAGCTTCTCCGCCTCGGGCGGCGGGTCGTCCTCAGGCTCGGGCTCGGCGGTCACCGGTCGAGCGTAGCGGTCCGCGCGCGGCGGCCTGAGAGGATGCGGCGATGACCGACGTCGTGCGCCTGGAGACCGTGGCTGAGCTGGATGACGAGGCGGGCGCCGCGGCCGCCGCCGGTGCGGCTGGTGCCGCTGGTGCCGCTGGCGCCGCTGGTGCGGCTGGTGCGGCTGGTGCCGCTGGTGCCGCCGCCGCGCTGTCCGTGCGCGTGCGTCACGACGCCGTGCTCGCCGACGGCCGCCGCCTGCCGCTGCTCGACGACCGCGGCTGGAGCACATCGCCGGGCGGCTCCGCCCGCGGCGCCGGCGCCGCGCCGTCGATCGAGGAGGTCGAGGCGACTGCGCGCACGGTCGTCGGCCCGGACGAGCCGTTCGGCGGACGCACGCAGGAGCAGATGGCAGCCGATCACTGGCAGCACCTGGCCGACACCCTCAGGCACGCGGGTATCACCGCGGACCCGCACACCCTCGCGCGCCTCCCGCACACCGTCGTGCTCGGCGAGCGACTCCGCGCACGGGCCGGTCTTTAGGAAGTGCCACACACGCGGGGTGGCGCGTCCGCGCTCGCGTTCCTAGAGTAATGATCGGGTATCGACCGGTTCGACTCGAACGACGCTAGTCAGGCGTTCCGGGCTCACCACCCGCGCTCGACCCGCTCTCCGGAGCGGGTCGATGTCGTTCCGGGGAACGGCCCACGACCGCTCCGCCCTACACCCCGAACGCCGTCAGGTCGAGCTGGGCGAGGCGGGCGGGGTCTGAGAGCGCGTCGATCGCGACGATCCTGTCGTCGGCGACGGTGAAGCCCATGATCGAGAACGGGCGGCCGGAGGCGACGACGACGACGCCCGCGGCGCCGTTGACGAGCGCTGGGTGCACGGACGCGGAAATCCGCGCATACGCGCGTGCGCGGCCGGCGACCGCCTCGGCGCCGCGGACCACGACCGAGGCGCCGCGGGTGAGGCCGCCGTCGGTGCGCAGGACGACGTCGGGGTCGAGCACGGCGACGAGCGCGTCGAAGTCGCCGTCGCGGGCGGCGGCGAAGAAGGCGTCGACGGCGACGCGCTGACGTGCGAGGTCGGGATCGGGCGCCGGGGCGGCGCCGCGGACGCGGCGGCGGGCGCGGCTGGCGAGCTGGCGCGTCGCGGCCGGGGAGCGGTCGACGATCGGGGCGATCTCGTCGAACGGCATGCCGAACAGGTCGTGCAGCACGAACGCGAGCCGTTCGGCGGGCCCGAGCGTCTCGAGCACGACGAGCAGCGCGAGCCCGACCGAGTCGGCGAGCAGCGCCGCCTGCTCGGGATCGTGGCCCTCGGCGCGGCTGACGAGCGGGTCCGGCACACGCACGTGCTCGGGCTCCTCCAGCGGCACCTCGTGCCGCGTCCGGCGGGACCGCAGCATGTTCAGGCAGACGCGCGCGACGATCGTCGTCAGCCAGCCGCCGAGGTTCTCGACCTCGTCGGCGCCGGCGCGGCTGGCTCGCAGCCACGCCTCCTGGACGGCGTCGTCGGCCTCGCTGCGCGAGCCGAGCATCCGGTAAGCGACGGCGTTCAGGTGGCGCCGCTGCCCCTCGAACTGCTCTGCGATCCACTCGTGATCATCCATTTGTCACATTCCTTCGTCGCTCCGTGTCACCTCGTTGACCGATCGAATCCAGACGATGTGACAGGAGCGAGACCATGGAACCACGGATGACAAACCCGGCGATGGCGGTGCCCGGCGCGATGCAGGCGCTGCTCGCCCTCGGCGCCACCACCAGAGACAACGGCGTCGACGCACGCACGCTCGAGCTCGTCCACCTGCGCGCGAGCCAGATCAACGGCTGCAGCCTCTGCGTCGACATGCACGCCCGCGACCTGCGCAAGGCGGGCGAGACCGACGAGCGGATGTTCGCCGTCGCCGCCTGGCGCGAGGCGCCGTACTTCACCGACGCCGAGCGCGCCGCGCTCTCGCTCGCGGAGGCGGTCACGCGGCTGAGCGACCGCGCCGACGCCGTCGCCGACGAAGTCTGGGACGAGGCCGCGCGCCACTACGACGAGCCGGCGCTCGCGGCACTCGTCCTCGGGATCGCGACCGTCAACCTGTGGAACCGGCTGAACGCCGCCACGCGCCAGGTCGCCGGTCCGATCCCGCACTGAGCGCCGACGCTGCTACGTCGGGCAGTTCGACGGCGCTCTCCTGCCGGCGAAGCGGTCGGCGATCCACGACACGTACTCGCGCTGCGCGGCGAACGGGATCGTCTGGTGCGTCGCGCCCGGGTAGGTCGAGTACTCGACCGGCTGGCCGAATCTGCACGCGCGCTGGATGTACTGGGTCGTGCCGTTCGGGTTGACGACCGTGTCGGCGGTGCCCTGCATCGTCAGCACCGGCGCGACCGTCGTCTGGTTGCCGGCCGTGTTCTCCTGGAAGCGCTGTCTCCACTCGGCCGGTATCGGGCGCTTGAAGAACGTCGCGGGGTCGACGCCCAGCTCCTGGACGACGTCGCCGAGGTGGATCGTGCACTGGATGCCCAACGCCCGCAGCGGCTGCTGACCGGCGGTCGACACGACGTCGCCCATGCTCAGGTTCGGATAGGCGGCGGCGAAGCCGCGGAAGGCGTTGAGCTGCTGCACCGCGCTCACGGACGGGGACAGCGTCGAGGTCGGTCCGGGCTCGACGAGGCCCTCGATGTCGGGCGCGGTGTTCGCGGCTGGCGCGAGCGCCGCGATCCCGAGCAGGCGCAGCGGCTTGGCGTACGACGACGCGGCGGACTGGCCGGCGAAGATCGCGGCGCCGCCGCCCTGGGACCAGCCGAGCACGACGACGTCGTTGCTCGTCCCGCTCTGCGGGAGCTGCTTGGCGGCCTTGACCGAGTCGAGCACGTTGTTCGCCTCGGTCGTCCCGACCGTGTACTGATGCACGCCCGGCGTGCCGAGCCCCTGGTAGTCGGTCGCGGTCACGACGTAGCCCGCCTTCAGCAGCTGCGAGAGGGCGGGCACGCCGACGTCGATCGAGTACTCGCTCGTGTAGGTGTAGTAGTCCTCGAGGTTGCGGGCCGGGTTGTCAGGGATCGAGGGCGCGCATCCGCGCGCGCCGCCCAGCGTCCCGTGCGCCCAGGCGACGACGGGCCGGCCGCGCTTGGGTGCCTTGCCCTTCGGGGCGATCACGAGCCCGGAGACCGCGACCGTCTTGCCGCCCACGACCTTCGACTTGTAGAGCACCTTCCACGCCTGCGCGCCCTTCGGCGCCTGGATCGGCCGCGCCCAGATCAGCGTTCCCGGCTTGCCGGCCGGCAGCGTCTTCGGCGGGTCGTAGAACGCGGAGCCCTCCGGCCCGAGCCTCACTCTCGCTGGGGCGGCCTGGGCTGATGCGGCGCCGACGAGCAGCGCCGTCGTGACGACGGCTGCGGCGAGGGCTGTGCGCGACCTGCTCATCGATGCTCTCCTTCGGAGGGGCCGCCGATCGTAGCCAGGCGGGCGGCGCGGTCTGGCGCATGCGCGCGCGAAACCTGCCGAACCCTGCTCGTCCCTGTCTGCGCCCATCCGGAGCAATAGATACATAAAAGCTGTAAATCGACGAACCTCTCGCCTTCCGGGGATAGCTTCCGCCGCTCGTTCTCAGCAGCGACCATGGGAGGCGCAGCATGTCGTCGATCGAGCAGCGGCAGTTCGGGCAGGAGATCGCGGAGCAGCAGCCGGCCGACACGACGATCCTGATCGCAGGGGTGGACGACACCCCGCCGGACGTCTGGATAACGATGCCCAACGCCGGGTACCTGTGGGTCGCGTACGAGTATCAGCAGCAGCCCTCGACCGTCTACGTCTGGCACCAAGGCGGTAGCACGACGCCGGTTTCGCCGGGCTTCAGCACGGTTCAGATAGGCGCCGGCGATGCGCTCGTCTACTCGCTCGCGTCGCCCGACACGCCGATCAAGCTCGGCTGGGCCTACATCTGAGAGGCCGCCAACTGCAGCGAACCGAGCGCGAGCCGGCCGCGGGGCGCGCCGTCGAAGACGAACGTCACCTGCGTCACCCGCCGCAGGTCGACGCCCGCGAACGCGCTCAGCGGGAGCCGCAGCTGCCGCAGCAGGACGCGCGGCGACAGGTCCTGCTTGGCGCGGGGACGACCGGGCGCGGGCAGCGGCGGGAACGCCGCCCGGGCGACCGCGCCGGTGCCGTCGGTCAGCTCGACGCTGAGCCGCTGCGCACGGCCGGGGTCGATCGTGAAGTCGGCGGCGCGAGCGGGCGGTAACCGCGGTAGCTCGGGTTCGCGGCCCAGCCGCGGGGACAGGGCCAGCCCGGCCGCAGTCTGGTCCCGCGCCGGCAGCTGGCGTGGCGGCCGTGCGCGATCAGCACGAGCGGCGCTGCCGACGGGCGGGCCGGCGCGTGGATCTCGGCGCGGACGCCTGAGGGGAGCGAGACGTCCGTGCGGATCACGGTGTCCGGTGAGGCGGTCGCGGCCGGGGCCGTCGCGGCGCACGCCGCCAGCGCGCACGACGCGAGCAGCAGCCGGCGGAGGGTGGAGGGGGTCATGAACAGAGTTGCCCCGAGCCGCTCCAACTGTTGTCACCAAGAATCTATGGTAAGTTGATCGAGTTAGTCGGGTTTAGTCCGCGACCAAATCTTGATGAAGCCGATCGAAAATATCGAAATAGAGCAGTCCGGCGGCTCCGCCGCGGTCGGCCGCCGCTCCCGCGCCGGCCGCTCGCTGCTCGCGACGGCCGCGATCCGCGCGAGCGTCCCGCTTGCGCTGCTCGGCTTGTGGCAGCTCGCCGCCGCGCTCGACCTGATCGACACGACGCTCGTGCCGCCGCCGAGCGAGGTGGCGAGCGCCTTCTGGGACCTGCTCACGAGCGGCAGATTGGCCGACGCGCTCGCGATCTCGCTGACGCGCTGCGCGCTCGGTCTGCTGATCGGGATCCCCGTCGGCCTCGCGCTCGGGATCGCGGCCGGCCTCTTCAAGCTCGGCGAGGAGCTGGTCGACGCGACGATGCAGGCGCTGCGGACGGTCCCGTTCGTGTCGCTGATCCCGCTCTTCATCCTCTGGCTCGGGATCGGCGACACGTCGAAGATCGCGCTGATCGCCTTCGGCGTCACGTTCCCGGTCTACATGAACACGTACGCCGGCATCCGCGGCGTCGACGCGAAGCTGATCGAGGCCGCGGAGGTGTTCGGCCTCAACCGCCGCCAGCTCGTCCGCCAGGTCGTCGTGCCCGGCGCGCTGCCGTCGATCCTCGTCGGCCTGCGCTACGCGCTCGGCCTGTCGGTGATCGCGCTCGTCGTCTCCGAGACCGTCAACGCCAACAACGGGATCGGCGCGCTCGTCTCCGACGCGCGCCAGTTCCTCCAGACCGAGGTCGTCCTCGTCGGGATCCTCGTCTACAGCGCGCTTGGGTTGATCGGCGACGGGGCGATCCGGCTGCTCGAACGCCGGCTGCTGAGCTGGCGCGGGAGCTTCCGCGGCGCATGAGCATCACGGTCGACGCACCACCCGCGACGGCGTCCGCCGTCCGCGCGCACGGGATCGTCAAGCGCTTCGGCGCGCGCACGGTCCTCGACGGTCTCGACTTCGAGATCGGCGCGAGCGAGTTCGTCGCGCTGCTCGGCCCGAGCGGCTGCGGCAAGACGACGCTGCTGCGGCTGCTCGCGGGCCTCGAGCACGCGCAGGCCGGCGCGATCGAGGTGCCCGGCGCGCACTCGATCGTCTTCCAGGAACCGCGTCTGCTGCCGTGGCAGAAGGTCTGGCGCAACGTCCTGCTGGGACTCCCGAAGGGCACGCGCGCGCGTGCGCTCGAAGCGCTCGGCGAGGTCGGCCTGCACGGCCACGCCGACGCCTGGCCGGTGACGCTCTCCGGCGGTGAGGCGCAGCGGACCGCGCTCGCCCGTGCGCTCGTGCGCGAGCCGCGGCTGCTGCTGCTCGACGAGCCGTTCGCCGCGCTCGACGCGCTCACGCGGATCAGAATGCACGCGCTCGTGCGCACGCTCTGGGAGGCGCACCGGCCGGCCGTGCTGATCGTCACCCACGACGTCGACGAGGCGCTGACGCTGGCCGACCGCATCACCGTCATGCGCGACGGCGCGATCGGCCTCGACCTGACTGTCCCGCACGAGTCGCGCACGCGCGGCAGCGCCGGCTTCGAGCGGCTGCGTGCTCAGCTGCTCGCGGAGCTGGGCGTGGACGCAACCCACCCGACAGACGACGAGGAGACCTCGTGACGAACCAGCTCTGGATCACCCGCTGCCCGGTCCCGACGGCCTCCAGCGTCGCGTTCGACCGCGGCCTGCTGGAGCGCGACCTCGGTCCGCTCGGCGTCGCCGTCGCCTCGCTGCAGGACGCGCCCGACGAGGCGACGCGCGACGCGCACTTCCACCACGGCCTCGACGGGCTCGTGCGCGAGGGCGGCAACGTCCCGGCGCTGTGGGCGCGCTCGACGGGCACCGCGACCCGCCTCGTCGCGCTGACCTGGATCGACGAGTACCAGGCGATCCTCACGACCGATCCCGCGCTGGCCGGCGACCCGGCGCGGCTCGCCGGCCGGCGGCTGGGGATCCCGCGCTACCTCGACGCCGTCGTCGACTTCCAGGCGGCGATGGCGCTGCGCGGCTTCGACGCTGTGCTCGGCCTCGCGGGCGCGGGCTTGAGCGACGTGGAGCTGGTCGACCTGCCCGCCACCCGCAGCCGGACCGGCTGGGGACCGGGCGAGCGCGCGCCGAGAGGCGCCTGGGAGCTGGAGCTGCGCGCGCTGCGCGACGGCGTCGCCGACGCCGTCTACGTCAAGGGGGCGCCCGGCGTCGCGGCGGCCCGCGCCGCCGGCGTCCACGAGGTCGTCGAGTTCGGCTCACATCCCGACCCGGCAGTCCGCGTCAACAACGGCACGCCGCGCACGATCACCGTCGCCGCCGCGCTGCTGGACGAGCAGCCGCAGGTCGTCGCGCGCTACCTCGCCACGCTGCTCGACGCGGCCGACTGGGCCGGCGTCAACGGGGAGGAGGTCGCGCGCGTGTTCAGCTCCGAGACCGGCGGCGACCGTGACGCCGTCCGGCGCGCCTACGGCGACGCGCGCCTCCATCCCGACCTGCGCGAGGACTGGCTCGACGCGCTCGACCTCGAACGGGCCTTCCTGCGCGACCAGGGGCTGCTCGGCCCCGACGGCGGCTTCGACGTGCGCGCGTGGGTCGATCCCGCGCCGCTCGCCGCCGCCCGCACACTCCGATCCGCAACACACGAGGACCGAATCCATGCCTGACGACACGCTGATCCGCATCGGGGTCCACCCGAGCAACCCGTCGCTCTTCGCGCTGCGCCGCAAGGGCTTCCTCAACAGACTGCTGGCGCCGCTCGACGCACGCGTCGAGTGGGTCGAGTACCCGAGCGGCCTGACGACGCTGCCGCTGCTGGCGCAGGACAGGATCGACGTCAGCGGCACCGGCGCGACGCCGCCGATCAGCGCGCAGGCGGACGGGCTCGACGTCGTCTACATCGCTGCGTCCGAGCCGCGGCCCGCGCACGGCAAGCTCGTCGTGCGCTCCGACGACGACGAGATCGAGGTCGTCGCCGACCTGAAGGGGCGCAAGGTCGCGCTCGCGCACGGCTCCTACCAGACGATCCTGCTCGCGGTGGCGCTCGACCAGGCCGGGCTGACGTTCGACGACGTCGAGCGCGTCGACACCGCCGCCGCCGACGCGGGCAGCGACTCCGCGCGCGGGCGCGCACTGCTGGAGCGGGGCGAGGTCGACGCCTGGATCGGCGGCGACCCGGACCTGCTGGCGGCGGAGCAGGCCGGCGCCGTGCGCCCGCTGATCGACACCGGCGAGGTGATGTCGAACCGCTCCGTCTGGTTCGGCCGCCGCGACTTCGCGCGGCGCAGCCCGCTGCTGCTGGAGGCGTTCGTCGAGGCGCTCGTGCAGATCGACGCGTGGATAGCGCGCAATCCGCCCGCCGCCGCCGAGCTGTTCGCCGCGCACGCGCCGGGCCTGACGAGCGCGGAGGAGTGGGAGAGCGCGCTGCGCCGCCGCCCATGGGGCCCGAAGCCGATCGGCGACGCGTTCGTCGAGGAGCAGCAGCGCGCCGCCGACCTGCTCGCGCGGCAGGGGATCGTCGCCCGCCGGATCGACGTGCGCGACGCCGTCGCCGAGCCGGCCGCGGCGCTCGTGGGGGCGGCGTGACGGCGCTCGCCGACGCGCCCACGGCGACGCAGCGCGACGCGGTCGAGGTCCTCTGGTACCTGACCGGACCGGACGGCCCCTACCCGTGGCGCCCGGACGGCTCGCGCACGCTCGACTGGCCGTACCTGCGCCAGATCGCGGGGGCGATAGACCACCTCGGCTACTCCGGCGCGCTGTTCGCGACCGGCGTCCACGACACGTGGGTGCTGTCCTCGACGCTGGCGCGCGAGACGGCGCGGATGCGCTTCCTGATCGCCGTCCACCCGCCGCTGATCTCGCCGGTGCTGGCGGCGAAGATGACGGCGACGTTCGACCAGTTCTCGGGCGGCCGCACGATCCTCAACATCGTCTCCGGCGACGCCAACACGTTGAAGTCCAACGGCGTCCCGCTCGACCACGCCGATCGCTACGCGTACACGAGCGAGTGGGTGAAGATCTGGCGCCGCGTGCTGGAGGGGGAGACGGTCGACTTCGACGGCCGCTTCCTGAAGGTCGAGGGCGGCAGAGTCGTGCTGCCGCCGGTCCAGCGGCCGACGCCGCCGCTGTGGTTCGGCGGCGCCTCGCCGGAGGCGCTGGAGAGCGCGGCGGAGAACATCGACACGTACCTGTCGTGGGGCGAGCCGCCGGCCGAGACGGCGGAACGGATCAAGCGGATCAAGGAGCTGGCGGCCAAGCACGGGCGCGAGGACAGGCTGCGCTTCGGCATCCGCCTCTACATCGTCACACGCGAGACCGACGAGGCCGCGTGGGCGGCGACACAGGATCTGCTCGACCACATGGACCCGGAGTCGGTCGGCCGGATCCAGCAGCTGTTCGCGAGAACCGACTCGGTCGGGCAGCAGCGGATGACCGCGCTGCACGGCGGCACCGTGCCGGAGAACGTCCGCGACCTGGAGATCCACCCGAACCTGTGGGCGGGGCTCGGGCTCGTGCGACCGGGGCCGGGCACGGCGATCGTCGGCAGCCCGGAGACGGTGCTCGACACGATCCAGCAGTACCGCGACGCCGGCATCTCGACGTTCATCGTCTCCGGCTTCCCGCTGCTGGAGGAGGCCTACCGGATCGCCGAGACGATCCTGCCGCACCTGCCCGTCGTGCATGACCTGAACGCGCAGGCCGAGCCGACCGCCGCCGCCCCGCGGCTCGACGCCGCCCGCCATACCTGGACCGAGCAGGTGCCCGGAGTCCCGACCCGATGACCCGAGGAAGCGACATGACGAAGCGACTCGCCTGGCTGGCCACCTCGATCGCGATGCTGCTCGCGGCGACGGTGCTGGCGGCGTGCGGCGGCGACGACTCCACCGACGCGACGGCCGCGAGCGCGTCGTCGTCGGCGTCGTCGGAGGGGGCGACCGTCAAGATCGGCACGCTCCAGGGCGTGACGCTCGCCGCGGTCGCGAGACACATCGGCTCGATCGACAGAGCGCTTGCGAGCGTCGGCGCGAGAGCGAGCTACGAGGGCCCGTTCCCCGCGATGGTGCCGGCGATCGAGGCGATGAACGCGGGCGACGTCGACATCACCTACGGCTCGATCTCGGCCGCGATCGGCGCGCTGGCGGGAAACTCCGACTTCAAGATCTTCGCGATCGAGCCCAACCAGCCCGAGAACGAGGGGATCATCGCCGGCAGAGACAGCGGGATCGCGACCGCCGCCGACCTGAAGGGCAAGAAGATCGCGGTCAACAGAGCGGGCACGGGCGAGTACCTGACGCTGCTCGCGCTCGACAGAGCCGGCCTCAGCAGAGACGACGTCGAGCTGGTCTACCTGCCGCCGGCCGACGCGGCGAGCGCGTTCGGCAGCGGGCAGGTCGACGCGTGGGCGACGTGGTCGTCGTTCACCGGCCTGGCGCAGGACAAGCTCGGCGGCAGACTCGTGATCTCCGGCGGCGAGCTGGGCTCGCTCAACGACACGCCGTACATCGTCTCCAGCGAGTTCGCCGAGCGGCACCCGGCGCTCGTCGCCGCGGTCTACCGCGGTCTCCAGGACGCGGCCGCGTGGATCGCGGCGAACCCCGCCGAAGCCGCGAGACTGTACGCCGACGCCGGCCTGCCGGACACGGTCGCCAGAGCGCAGGTCGACGCGGCCGAGAGACTGGAGCCGATCACGCCGGCGATCTTGGCGCGCTTCCAGCAGGTCGCGAGGTACGTCGCCGAAAGAGGCGTCGTGCCGGGCGAAGTCGACCTGAGCGACCGCACGATCGACGACGTGGAGGAGGCACGCAGATGACGTGACCACGCGATACGTTGCCGCCTGGAACCGCGACGGTTGACGCAACGTTTAGGCTGCTGCTCACGTACAACCAACCGAAACAGGTTCAAGGTAGTGAACCTGAACTGGTAGAAGGAGTTGTGAGATGAGAGCTGCCCGTCGCCTGCGGTCCCTCCGCCTGCTTGCCCTGGCCGTCTTCGCGCTGGTCGGCCTGGTCGTCGTGTCTGGCTGCGGCAGCAGCGATGACGACTCTGGTGGCGGCCAGACGACCGCGGCTGCTGGAGGCAGCGGCGGCGGCGAGACGTCGAAGATCAAGCTCCAGTACGGCTGGACGGTCGACGAAGGGTTGATCGGCGAGGTCGTCGCGATCGAGGAGGGCTTCTTCGAGGCCGAAGGGCTCGACGTCGAGATAGTCCCCGGCGGCCCGAACAACGACGGCGTCGCCTCGGTCGCCTCCGGACGAGCCCAGATCGGCGTCGCGTCCGAGAGCCCGCCGGTGATGCTCGCCGCCTCCCAGGGGATCCCGGTGCAGGCGTTCGCCGCGCAGCTCCAGTCGCACCCGTACGCCTACTTCGCGCTGCCGGACACGCAGCTCGACTCGCCCGAGGACCTGAAGGGCAAGTCGGTCGGCGTGCCGCCGCCGGCCGTCGGCATGCTCGACGCGTACCTGAAGGACAACGGCATGACGAAGGACGACCTCGACAGCGTCAAGTCGGTCTCCTTCGACGTCGCGCCGCTGCTGCAGAGACGCGTCGACGTGTGGGGCGGCTGGCTGACCGACCGCGCGCAGCTGAGACTGCTGCCGGAGGGCTACAGAGTTCTGCCGTACGCCGAGAGCGTCCCGCTCTACGGCGGCACCTACTACGCCAACCCGAGATTCCTCGCCGGCGACAGAGACAAGGCCGAGGCGTTCCTGCGCGCGGTCGCCAGAGGCTGGGCGTTCGCGAAGAGAGACCCGGAGGCGGCGGCGAGAATATTCGTCGAGGCGTACCCCAACTCCGAGGGCAAGTCGACGATCGAGTCGATCGTTGAGGCGCAGGAGACGCTGTTCCCGTTCATGTGGACGGAGACGAGCGAGACCGGCGGCTACGGCGCGATGGACCCGGCGGCCTGGCAGGAGCAGCTCGACCTGTGGGAGCAGACCGGCCAGTTCGACAGAGGTGACGTCCCGACGGTCGAGGAGGTCATGACGACCGACATCCTCGACGCCACCAGAGATGACCGCACTGCACTCGCGAAGTGAGGTGAGCACGGCGGCGATCTCCATCCAGGAGGTCGCCGTTCGCTTCAGATCGAAGCGCAAGACGTTCACGGCGCTGGAGGGCGCGTCGTTCGACGTGCGCGAGCGCGAGTTCCTGTCGATCCTCGGCCCGTCGGGCTGCGGCAAGTCGACGCTGCTGCGCGTGATCGCCGATCTGATCCCCGCCAGCGGCGGTCGGGTCGACGTGCTCGGTGGGACACCGGCCGCAGCGCGCTCCGCGCGTGAGATCGGCTTCGTCTTCCAGCACGCCGAGCTGCTGCCGTGGCGGACGGCGATCGAGAACGTGCGGCTGCCGCTGCAGGTCGGCGGCCGCCGCGCGAAGGCGGCGCCGGCCGCCGACGGCGGCGCGCCGCGCGACCCGCAGGAGCTGCTGGACCTGGTCGGCCTCGGCGACCGCGCCGACGCCTACCCGCGCCAGCTCTCGGGCGGCATGCGCCAGCGCGTCGCGATCGCTCGCGCGCTCGTGACGAAGCCGCGGATCCTGCTGATGGACGAGCCGTTCGGCGCGCTCGACGAGATCACCCGCGAGACGATGAACCGCGAGCTGCTGCGGATCTGGGAGGAGACCGGCACGACGATCGTGTTCGTCACCCACTCGATCCCGGAGGCGGTCTTCCTGTCGCAGCGGATCGCGGTGCTGACGGCGAACCCGGGCCGGCTCGCCGGCACGCTCGACGTCACGCTGCCGGCCGAGCGCAGACCGGAGATCCGCGACGCGCCTGAGTTCGTCGAGATCGCGTCGAGAGCGCGTGCGCTGCTGCACGGAGGTGCATCGTGAAGTGGACCGCGGAGGACCTGCGCGGCGGCCTCGGCCGCACGCTGATCGGGCTGAGCGGGATCGTCGGCGGCATCGCCCTGTGGTGGGCGGTCGTCAACGTCTTCGACATCGAGCCGTACGTCGTGCCGCCGCCGGGCGACGTGTGGAAGTCGCTGACCGACGACTTCTCGATCCTGATGGACAACCTCTGGCCGACGGCGCAGGAGGCGCTGCTCGGCTTCGCGATCGGCAACCTGCTGGCGATCGCGATCGCGATCGTCTTCGTCCACAACAAGACGGCCGAGCGGAGCTTCTTCCCGGTCGCCGTCTTCGTCCAGACGCTGCCGCTCGTCGCGGTCGCGCCGGTGCTGGTGCTGATGTTCGGCAATGGCATGGGGTCGAAGGTGATCATCGCGGCGCTGATGACGCTGTTCCCGACGCTGGTGAACATGGTCCGCGGCTTCAACGCGATCAGCCCGCAGACGCTGGAGCTGTTCCGCGTGCTGTCAGCGTCGAAGCTCGACGTGTTCTGGAAGGCGCGCACGTTCACGTCGCTGCCGTTCCTGTTCTCGTCGCTGAAGATCGCCTCCACCTCGGCGGTCGTCGGCGCGATCATCGCCGAGTGGATCGGGGCCGACAAGGGCCTCGGCTACCTGATCATCAATGCGACGTACAACTTCCAGACGCCGCTGCTGTACTCGACGATGATCGTCGCGTCGCTGTTCGCGCTGCTGCTGTTCGCGATCATCGGGCTGATCGAGAAGCTGGTCGTGACGTGGGAGACGGACGACTAGGAGGTCGCCCGTCGCGGCCCGCCCGGCCGTCCGTCCGGGCCGGCCCCGCCCCCGGCCGCGCGCTACGTGCGCGCGGCCAGCTCCACCAGGCGGTCGAGCAGCCGCGCGATGTAGCGCTCGCCCTCGCCGCCGAACGGCACCTCCGCGTTCGGCGGCTCGCCGCCGTTGCCCTTCCAGTCGGCGAACGTCTGGCCGGCGGTCTGCTCGCCGCCCAGCTCGACGCCGACGTGGAGGGCGACGTGCTCCGACAGCAGCGCCGGGTCGAGCACGCAGCCGACGACGAACGGGTCGTGCACGTGCGCGCCGCGGAAGCCGTCGTATCTCTCGTGGAAGTCGAAGTAGAAGCCGAGCGAGTCCTCGACGAAGCGGACGAGCGGGACGTCGCCGGCGCGCTCGCGCAGCTCGGCGAGGTGGTGGGGGAGGATCGCCGCCTTCTGCGTCACGTCGAGCCCCATCAGCAGCGGCAGCGGCGCACCGTCGCGCCCGAAGCGGCGCAGCACGCAGGCGGCCGCCTCCGGGTCGACGGTCATGTTCCACTCGGTCACGGGCGTCGTGTTGCCGGCCTCTCTGAAGGTGCCGCCCATGATCACGAGGCGCTTGAGCAGCGTCGGCAGCTCGGGCTCCCACAGCACGGCGGTCGCGACGTTCGTCAGCGGGCCGAGCGCGACGAGCGTCAGCTCGCCCGGGCGGGCGCGCGCCTGCTCGACGATCAGCTGCGCGGCGCAGCGGTCGGACTGCCGGGCGGCCGGCGCCGGCAGCGTCGCGCGGCCGATCCCCTCGGGCCCGTGCGTCTCGGGTGTCGGCGTGAGCGGTCTGCACAGCGGCGCCGCGGCGCCGGCGGCGACCTCGACCTCGCCGCGCCCGGCCAGCTCCAGCACCGCGAGCGTGTTGCGCGTGACGTGCTCCAGCTCGACGTTGCCGGCGGCGGTCGTGACGCCGACCAGCTCCGCGTCCGCGCTGGCGGCGGCGAACAGCAGCGCGAGGCTGTCGTCGATGCCGGTGTCGACGTCGAGGATGAGCGGGACCGGATGGGATGATGCGTTCGACATGCTGAACTCGGTTTCGTTGGTGACCGGTCAGCCTAGCGCGGCGCCGCTCGGCGCGGCGGCCGCGGCGCGGCTGCGGCGCCCCGCGCCGCCTACGGTCGCGGGATGTTGCGCAGGTTCGAGCGGGCGAGGTCGATCATCCGGCCGACGCCGCCCTCGACGACCATCTTGCTCGCCGCGATCGCGAAGCCCTTGATCTGCTCGGCGGTGATGTTCGGCGGCATCGAGAGGGCGTTGGAGTCGGTCACCAGCTCGATCAGCGTCGGGCCGGGACGGGAGAGGCCGTCGGCGAGGCCGTCGCGCACCTGCGCCGGGTCCTCGATCCGGATCGCGTCGATGCCGATCGCGCGGGCGATCGCGGCGAAGTCGTGCGGCTCGTGGTCGGTCTGCCAGTCGGGGATCCCGCCGACGAGCATCTCCAGCTTCACCATCCCGAGCGAGGCGTTGTTGAAGACGACGACGTTCAGCGGCAAGTTGTGGATTCTCACCGTCAGCAGCTCGCCGAGCAGCATCGACAGCCCGCCGTCGCCGGACAGCGACACGACCTGGCGGCCCGGGTGCGCGAGCTGCGCGCCGATCGCCTGCGGCAGCGCGTTCGCCATCGTCCCGTGGCGCCACGAGCCGATCACGCGGCGGCGGCCGTTGGGCGTCAGGTAGCGCGCCGCCCAGACGTTGTTCATGCCCGTGTCGACCGTGAAGATCGCGTCGTCGGCGGCCAGCTCGTCGAGCATCGCGGCGGCGTACTCGGGATGGATCGGCACGTGCTTCTCGACATTGCGCGTGTACGCGTCGACGACCTTCTCCAGTCTCGCGGCGTGCCGCCTCAGCATCGTGTCGAGGAACGTGCGATCGGTCTTCTGCTCCAGCAGCGGGAGCAGCTTGGCGATCGTCGCGGCGACGTCGCCGTGGACGGGGAAGTCGACGAGCGTCCGCCGGCCGAGCTTCGCCGGGTCGCGGTCGACCTGGGCGGTGTGGGCCTGCGGCAGGAAGTTGTCGTATGGGAAGTCGGTCCCCAGCAGCACGAGCAGGTCGGCCTCGTTGCTCGCCTCGTGGCAGGCGCCGTAGCCGAGCAGTCCGCTCATGCCGACGTCGTAGGGGTTGTCGAACTGGATCCACTCCTTGCCGCCGAGCGCGTGGCCGACGGGGGAGTGGACCTTGCCGGCGAGCGCCATCACCTCGGCGTGCGCGTCGCGCACGCCGGCGCCGCAGAAGAGCGTCACGCTGCCCGCGCGGTTGATCGCGTCCGCCAGCGCGATGACCTGGTCGTCGCTGGGGACCACCGTCGCGCACGGCGCGGCGAGCACGCTCTCGCCGGTCGCGTTCGCGACGTCCTCGTTGGCGAGGTCGCCCGGCATCGCGACGACGGACACGCCGCCGCGCCCGAGCGCGGTCTGGATCGCGATCCGCAGCACGCGCGGCATCTGCTCGGCGCGCGAGACCAGCTCGCAGTAGTGGCTGCACTCCTGGAACAGACGCTCGGGATGCGTCTCCTGGAAGAAGAGCGTGCCGACCTGCGCGGAAGGGATGTGAGACGCAAGCGCGAGCACCGGCGCGCCGCTGCGATGGGCGTCGAAGAGGCCCTGGATCAGGTGGAGGTTGCCGGGGCCGGAGCTGCCGGCGCAGACGGCGAGCCTGCCGGTCAGCTGCGCCTCGGCGCCGGCCGCGAAGGCGCCCGCCTCCTCGTTGTGGACGTGGACCCAGTCGATCCCGTCCGTGCGCCGGACGGCGTCGACGATCGGGTTGAGGCTGTCGCCGACGACGCCGTAGATGCGCTCGACGCCGGCCTGGCGAAGGACCGTGACGAACTGCTCGGCGACGGTGCCGCTCGCTCTTGGAGCCATGCGGCCGATGCTAGCGCTCGGCGGTCGCGGTCAGTGGTTGCGCAGCGCCGAGACGAGCTCGCCCTTGTTCATCTTCGAGCGGCCCTCGATGCCGATCTCGGCGGCGCGTCTGCGCAGCCGTTCGGCGTTCCACTCCTCGTAGGGCGGCGATCTGCCGCCCTTGCGACCGGTCGCGCTGCGGCTGCCGGCGTTCGCGATCCGCGCCGCCTTCTCCTTGCTGGCACCGTCACGCCGGAGCGCCTCGTACTGCTCGTCGTCCTTCACGGTCGGTCCGTGGTTCTTCGCCATGACGCGGCTCCTCTGCGATCAGCGGTGGACGCCAAAGAGCTACCCCGTGCGCGGCGGCATTAACGACGACGGGCCCGGAGACCCGGGCCCGTGGTGGTGCGTTGTCGCGGCGCCCGCAGGGGCCGCGCAGGTGCGCTCAGCCGGCCGGCTGGCCTGCTGCTGCCGGATCGGCGGCGGTGCCAGCGGCCGTCGCCTTTCTGACGCCGAGCAGGTCGACCGTGAAGAAGAGCGTCGAGTTGGCCGGGATCGTCGCCTGGGCCTGTTCGCCGTAGCCGAGCGCCGGCGGGATGATGAGCGTGCGGCGGCCGCCGACTCTCATGCCGGGGATGCCCTGCCACCAGCCGGCGATCACGCCGCCGTTGTCGATTCTGATCTCGAGCGGCTCTCTGCCTCTACCCCATGAGCCGTCGAAGAATCTGCCGCTCTGGTAGATCGAGCCGTAGTAGTCGGCGATCGCCGTGTCGCCGGGCTCGAGCGTCTCGCCGTCGCCGACTCTGACGTCTTTGATGATCAGCTGGTCGACTCTGGCGCCGGGGTGCGGCCCCTGGACCGGTCTTCTGTACGGATTTCTGATCGCTCTGACCACCGGCTCCGCGGGCGTGGTCGCCGCGGAGGTGGCGGCCGACGTCGACGCGGAGGTCGAGTCGGACGAGCTGTCGTCGTCGCCGCAGCCGGCGAACAGGAGTGCCGCACCGGTGAGGCCGACGGCAAGGATTCGGGTTGCGCGAGCTGTGGTCACGAGGCGGGAATGTACCGGAGCGGCGCCATCTCGTGCGCCGGTTCGATTCACGCCATTAACTGGAGGATCGTGAATTTAGGCTGCATTTAGGCCCTCGCCGCGGATCTGGCCGGCCTCCGGCGCTCGCTAGGCTGAATCGATGCATCGACGGACGCAGCTCGCGCTCACGGGGGCGCTCGTGGTCGCCGCGACGCTGCCGTTGGTCTACCTCGCGGCGGTGCACGTCGCGCCGATCCACTGGCTCGACGCCGCGATCCTGAAGGGCTTCGCGAACCTCAACGGTCCGCGCGTGGAGCCGATCGCGACGTTCCTCGCGACGCTCTGCGATCCCGACATGTTCGTCTGGTTCGCGGCGGCGCTCGTCGCGATCGCGCTGCTGCGGCGACGGCCGCGCACCGCCGTGGCGGTCTTCGTCGTGCTGCTCGGCGCGAACGTCACGACGCAGCTGCTGAAGCCCGCGCTCGCGACGCCGCGCTACTCGTCGCTGCTGGAGGAGATCGGGCAGATCGCCGCGGTCTCCTGGCCGAGCGGCCACGCGACCGCGTCGATGGCGATCGCGCTGTGCGCGATCCTCGTCGCCCCGGCGGCCTGGCGCCCGTGGGTGGGCGCGCTCGGCGCGATCTTCGCCGTCGCGGTCACGTTCTCGTTCCTGACGCTCGAGTGGCACTACCCCAGCGACGTGCTCGGCGGCTTCCTCGTCTCGACGGCGTGGACGCTGGCGGCGGTCGCGGTGCTGTCGTGGTCGGAGCAGCGCTGGCCGCTCGCGCGCGACAGGGCACGACGACCGTCGGTGCGCGAAGCGCTCGCGCCGGCCGCGATCGCCACCGCCTGCGCGTCGCTGCTCGCGGGCGTCGTCCTGCTCGCGCGGCCGGACCAGGTCGTCTCCTACGCGCAGACCCACACCACGTTCGTGATCGGCGCGGCGGCGCTCGCGGCCGCCGCGCTGATGCTCGCCGCCGGCGTCAGCCTGCTGCTGCTGCGCGCGCCGCGCTGAGCGGCGGTGCTACTGGTTCTGCCCCGGCTGCCACAGCGGCTCCTCGCCGCCGTTGGCGCCGCGGCTGAGGATGAAGAGCAGGTCCGAGAGCCGGTTCAGGTACGAGACGACCTCGGCGTTGAGGTCGTCGCCGACCTCGATCGCAGCCCGCTCCGCGCGCCGGCAGACGGTCCGGCAGACGTGCAGCTGCGCGGCTGCCGGCGTCCCGCCCGGGATCACGAACGAGCGCAGCGGCTCCAGCGTCGCGTTGACCTCGTCGCAGCGCTCCTCCAGCCAGCTGGTCTGCTCGGGCGTGACCCGCAGCCGCTCGCGGTCGCCGCCGTGCGGGACCGACGTGTCGGCGCCGACGTCGAAGAGGTCGTTCTGGATCCGCCGCAGCCAGCCGACGTACGGCTCGGGCATCCCGGGCGTCACGAGCGCGACCCCGAGGTGGGCGTTCAGCTCGTCGACGGTGCCGTACGCGACGATCCGCGGATGCGTCTTCGGCACGCGGCTCATGTCGCCGAGATGCGTCTCGCCCTTGTCGCCGAGGCGCGTGTAGATGCGCGTCAGGTTGACTGTCATGGACCCATCCTAGCCCTGCCCGGACGCCGGGAACCCCGGATGCAACGTCGTTCCGGCGCGCCGAGCGCTACCATCCGCGCCGTTCAAGGTCGGTGGCGATGGGAAGTCCGGTGCGAATCCGGCGCGGACCCGCCACTGTGATCGGGGACGCTCGCCGCACGCGCCACACGGGCGCCGGCCACCGGGAGGCTTCGCCGACCGGGAAGGCGCGGAGGGTCGGCCCGAGAGCCAGGAGACAGAGCCTCCGACCGCTCGACTCATACGCCCTCGCGGAAAGGGGTGGAAGCATGCCTCGTACGATCCTCGGCTCCCTCGTCGGAGCCCTTGCCGTCACGGCCCTCGCGGTGCCGGCGGCCCACGCGGCCGCACCCGCAGATGTGACCGTGCGCGTGGAGGGTCCGAGCGGCTCCCTCGCCTACGCGAACCTCAGAACCACGACCACGCCGGTCGTCAAGGACGGCGACAGATCGCACGCGTGCACCGGCACGAGCGCGGCCGGCGCGCTCGAGCAGGCGACCGGCGGCAGCTGGACCGGGTCGTACTTCAGAGGCCTCGGCTACGCGGTCGACTCGATCGACGGCGTCAGAGGCTCCTCGCCGTCGGAGTACTGGACGCTGTGGGTCAACGACAGATCCGCGACGATGGGCGTGTGCGGCACCGAGCTGCAGAACGGCGACGACGTGCTCGTCTTCCTCTGCAGAAGCGGCGCGGACTTCAGCTGCACGAACCGCCCGCTCGGGATCGTCGTGCCGAAGCGCAGATCGGCGACGCCGACCGTCCAGGTCGTCACGTTCGGCGACGACGGCAGAGCGGCGCCGGCCGCCGGCGCGACCGTCAGCGGTGGTCTGAAGCCGATCAGAACCGATGCGCAGGGCCGCGCGAAGGTGACGCTGAAGGGCGCGCAGAGCCAGCTCGTCGCCACGCGCACGGGAGACGTTCCCTCCGCGCCGGTCTTCTGCTCGGTCAACGCCTGCGGCAGCAGCGACACGACCCCGCCGACGCTGACGCTCAAGAACGTCCGCGACGGCCAGGTCTTCACGGCTGCCGGCGCGCCGCGGGCGCTGCGCGGCACCGCCGTCGACCCCGCCGGCGCGATCGTCGAGCTGAGACTGACCCGCCGCGACGGCTCGTCCTGCACCGCGTTCGACGGCCGCCGCGAGGCGTTCTTCCGCTGCCCCGCGAAGGGCGCGCCGTGGTTCCAGGCGAGCGACCGCCGCAACTGGTCGTACCTGCTGCCGCAGAAGCTCGCGCCCGGCCGCTACACGCTCGGCGCGCTGGCGAGCGACCCGAACGGCAACACGCGCAAGCTGACGGTCCGCTTCACGGTCAGGGCCGCACGGTGAGCCGCCGGCCGCGCACGCTCTGCGCGACGCTCGCAGCGACGGCTGCGGCGGCGCTGCTGCTGCCCGCGCTCGCGCCGTCCGCAGCGGGCGCGGCCACCGCTCCGAGGGTGCAGACGAAGATCGTCGGCAGAGCGCGCACGCTGCTGGGCACGCGCACGGTCACGGCGTCGGCGACGACCGTCGCCGTCGGGCGCAAGCGCTGCGCGGTCGCCGCCGGCACGCCGCTGGCGGCGCTGCTCGCCGCCCGCCGCGCCGGCGGGCCGGCGGTCCGCGTCTCCGACTACGGCTCCTGCTCGCGCCGCGCCGCCGACGGCGGCGGCCTCTACGTGACGCAGATCGGCCCCGACCGCCGCAGCGGCCAGTCCGGTTGGGTCTACGCGGTCAACGGCAGGGTCGGGACGGCCGGCGCGGCCGATCCGCTCGGGCCGTTCGGCAGCGGCGCCCTGCGCAGCGGCCAGCGCGTCACCTGGTACTGGTGCCGCAAGGCCGGCGCGTGCGAGAAGAGAGTCCCGTGAGGCGCTACCTCCCGCTGTTCCTGCTCGCCGCCGGCACGCTTCTGGTGATCGTGCTGACGGCCGTCACCGGCTTCGGCCTCGGCAGCGGCAGCAGAGACGGCGGCGGCGCGCGCGTGCTCGTGACCGAGGACTTCGGCGCCAGAGTCGTCGGCGCGAGGATCGTTCAGGAGCTGCCCGGCAACGAGACCGCGATGCGGCTGACGCAGCGCAACTTCGACGTCGAGACGCGCTACGGCGGCGGCTTCGTGCAGGCGATCGACGGTCTCGAGGGCAGCAAGGACGGCCAGTACGACTGGTTCTTCTACGTCAACGGGATCCTCTCCGACACCGGCGCGGCCGACGTCGACGTGCACGGCGGCGACAGCGTCTGGTGGGACCGCCACGACTGGAGAGGCGCGCAGAACATCGGCGCCGTCGTCGGCCAGTTCCCGGAGCCGTTCGCGCACGGCGCGGAGGGCAAGCGCTACCCGGTCGTGCTGCAGTGCGACAGCGACGCCGAGGACGCCTGCTCGGTCGTCTCCCAGCAGCTGTCGGACGCGGGCGTGCTCGCCTCGCGGCAGACGCTCGGCACGAACGTCGAGACCGAGGTGCTGCGCGTGCTCGTCGGCGACTGGGAGTCGCTGCGCAGAGACCAGGCGCTGCGGCAGCTCGACAGAGGGCCGATCGTCTCCGGCGTGTTCGCCAGATTCGACGCCGACGGCAGACAGCTGGAGCTGCTCGACGAGCAGGGCCGCACCGCCAGAACGGTCGGTGCCGGCGCCGGCCTCGTCGCCGCGACGAAGCTCGGCGAGCAGGTGCCGACGTGGGCGGTCACCGGGACCGACCTGGAGGGCGTCGCCGCCGCCGCGGACGCGCTCGTCCCGCAGCGGCTCAGAAACAGATTCGCGCTCGCCACCGACGCCGCCGGCGGCGACGTCGGCCTGCCGCTGCTGCGCTGATGGGCTACCGCCGCCGCGCAAGCCCGCTGCACGCCGCCCGCGCGGCCGTCGGCTGCGGGCTCTGCGCCGCGCTCGCGCTGACCGCGCTGCTGTACGACCACCCGCTGGTGCTGGGCGCGGTGCTCGTCGCCGCGCTCGGGGCCGGCCTCGCCGCCGGCGTCGGGCGCGAGCTGCGCCGCACGCTGCTCTACGCGATCCCGTTCACGCTCGTGATCGCGCTGCTGAACCCGCTCGTCTCGCACCAGGGGCTGACCGTGATCGCCTGGTTCGAGCCGCCGCTGATCGGGCGGCTCGACATCACGCTCGAGGCCGTCGTCTACGGCGGCCTGCTCGGGCTGCGCGCGCTCGCGATGATCGTCTGCTTCGCGCTCTTCACGTTCGTCGTCGACCCCGACGAGCTGCTGCGGCTGTTCCGGCGCGTCTCGATGCGTTCGGCGCTGACGGCGACGCTCGCGACGCGGATGGTGCCGGTGCTGCAGCGCGACGGGCAGCGGATCGCCGACGCGCAACGCTGCCGCCCCGGGATCCCGCCGTCGCGGCTGACGCTCGTGCGCGCGGTCGCCGGCGGCGCGCTCGACCGCGCCGTCGAGGTCGCGGCGGCGCTGGAGGTGCGCGGCTACGGCGCGCTGCGCCGCCCGCCGCGCATGCGGCGGCCGTGGTCGCGGCACGACCTCGCGTTCGGCGCCGCGGCGCTGGCCGTGCTGGCGCTGGCGGTCGGCGGCCGGCTCGCCGGCGCTGCCGCGTTCGAGGCGTACCCGCTGATAGAGGGCAGCTGGAGCGTGGCGACGTTCACGTTCGCGGCGGCGTTCGTGGTCGTGTCGCTGCTGCCGTTCCTCGATCGCAAGGGAATCGGGGGAACGCTCGCGCAGAGCGCTCGGTTCCCCTCCGCGAACTCGCCTGCGGCTCCTTCGCGTTCCGCGGAGGCAGACCGATGACCGCCGTGCTCGCGCTCGAGCGCGTCACCTACAGCTATCCCGGCGCCGCCGCGCCCGCGCTGCGCGACGTCACGCTGACGATCGGCGACGGCGAGTTCGTCGTCCTCGCCGGCCGCTCCGGCGGCGGCAAGTCGACGCTGCTGCGCGCCGCCAACGGGCTCGTGCCGCACTTCCACGGCGGCGAGATCGAGGGCGAGCTGCGCGTCGCCGGGTTCGACGTCCGCACGCACGGGCCCGGCCAGCTCGCGACGGCGGTCGGGTCGCTGTTCCAGGACCCGGAGACGCAGGTCGTGATGGGGACCGTCCGCAGCGAGCTGGCGTTCCCGCTGGAGAACCGCGGCGAGCCGGCGGCGGCGGTCGCGCGCGGGGTGGAGGAGGCGGCGCTGGCGCTCGGCGTCGCGCACCTGCTCGAGCGCCCGACGCACGAGCTGTCCGGCGGCGAGCTGCAACGGGTCGCGCTCGGCGCCGCGCTCGCCGGCCGGCCGCGGCTGGTGCTGCTCGACGAGCCGACCTCGCAGCTCGACCCGGTCGCCGGCGACGAGCTGATCGGCCTGCTGCGGCGGCTCAACGAGGAGTGGGGGACCACGATCATCCTCGCCGAGCACCGCCTCGAACGCTGCCTCGCCTCCGCCGACCGCGTGCTCGCGCTCGTCGACGGCGGCCTCGCCTGCGACGGCCCGCCGCGCGACTTCCTCGCATGGGCCGCCGACGCCGCCCCGGCGCTGGAGACCCCCGGCGCCCGCCTGATCGCCCGCGCCGGCCTGACCCCGCCGCCGGTCGGCGTCAAGCAGGCGCGCGCGACCCTGCGCGCCGCCGGCGCGCTCGAAGACCGCGAGCCGCACGAAAGAGAGCAGTTCCCACCCACCCGGGAGCGAACCGGCCACGCGAATTCGCCCCCCCAGACGCCGAGCGCCACCGCCGGCGGCCCCGCCCGCGCCATCGCGCGACTGCGCGGCCGCTCCGGCAGCGAGCGCGCGCTGAGCTTCAAGAACGTCTGGTTCGAGGCGCGCGAGGGCGCGACGATCCTGCGTGCGATCGACCTCGCGCTCGCGCCCGGCGAGCGGGTCGCGCTGATGGGCCGCAACGGCGCGGGCAAGTCGACGCTGCTGCGCCACGCCGCCGGGCTCGCGCAGCCGACGCGCGGCAAGGTCGACGCGGCCGGCCGCGTCGCGCTCCTGCTGCAGAACCCGAACGACTACCTCGTGCACGAGCGCGTCGGAGACGAGGCGCCGGCCGACGCGCTCGCCGCCGCCGGCCTCGCCGCCTTCGCCGACCGCCACCCGCGCGACCTCTCCGGCGGCGAGCGCCAGCGGCTCGCGCTCGCGATCGTGCTCGGCGGGGAGGAGGACCCGCCGGCCGTGCTCTGCCTCGACGAGCCGACGCGCGGCATGGACCGCGCGCACAAGGCCGACCTCGCTGTCCTGCTCGCCCGCTTCGCCGCGACCGGCACCGCGCTGCTGGTCGCGACCCACGACCCGGAGTTCGCCGCCGCCTTCGCGGAGCGCGTCGTGCTGCTCGGCGACGGGCGGCCGATCGCGGACGGCCCCGCGTCCGAGGTGCTCTCCGGCGGCTGGTACTTCGCGACCGAGACGGCGCGCATCCTCGGCGGCGCCGGCGGCGTGCTCGACCCGGAGGCGGGCGCCGCGCTCGTGCGCAGGCGCCTCGGCGCACCGCCGCCGCCGCTCCGCCCGGAGAACGAGCCGCCACGGAATCCGAGCCGCCAAGCGAGGATTTCGCGATGAGCTGGCAGCTCGCCTCGTTCCTGCTGCTCGCCGCGGCGCTGCTCGGCGGCTTCGCCTGGTACGAGCGCTCGCACCCGGCCTCGCGCGTGCTGGCGCTCGTCGGCACGCTCGCGGCGCTCGCCGTGCTCGGGCGGATCGCCTTCGCCGCGATACCGAACGTCAAGCCGACGACCGACATCGTGTTGCTGGCCGGCTACGTCTTCGGCGGCGCGCCCGGCTTCGCGGTCGGCGCCGTCTCCGGCTTCGCGTCGAACTTCTTCTTCACGCAGGGCCCGTGGACGCCGTGGCAGATGCTCGCGTGGGGCGGGATCGGCGTCTTCGGCGCGCTGCTGGCGTGGCTCAGCGGCGGCAGACTCGGCCGGATCCCGCTCGCGCTCGCGTGCGGCCTCTGCGGCCTCGGCTTCGGCGTGGTGGTCAACTTCGGCAGCGTCGTGACGTACGGCGACGTCGACCTGTGGCCGCGCTACACGGCCTATCAGTCGGTCTCGCTGCCGTGGGACCTCGTCCATGCAGGAGGCAACGTCATCTTCTACTTCGTCTTCGGCCCCGCGCTCGTGCGCACGCTGCGGCGCTTCCGCACTCGCTTCGAGTTCACTTGGAAGCCGTCGACCAGACCCGCCCACGCCGCGCCGCTCGCCGCGCTCGCGCTCGCCGCGTTCGTCGCGGGCGGCGTCGCGAAGCCCTCCGGCGCCCGTGCCGCCGCGGCACCGACGCCGGTCTCCTACCTGGAGCGGGCGCAGAACGCCGACGGCGGCTTCGGCGGCGCGCCCGGCCAGTCGTCGGTCGATCTCTTCAGCGGCTGGGCGGGTCTCGGGCTCGCGGCGCAAGGCGTCAACCCGCGCGACGTCGCGCGCGGTCCCGACAGCGTGATCGACTACGTCGCGCGCCAGGCGAGAGCGCTCGTGCGCGGCGGCGGCGCCGACCGCGTCGGCGACCTCGAGCGGACGATCCTGCTCGTCTCCGCCGCGGGCCTCAGACCGCGCGCGTTCGCCGGGCAGGACCTCGTCGCGGCGCTGACCGCTCGCTTCGCGCGCGACGGCTCGGTGCTGCAGCAGTCGAACCTGACGGCGTTCGGGATCCTCGCGCTGCGCGCGGCCGGCACGCCGAGAGCGAACCCGCGCATGCGGTCCGCCGCCGCGTGGCTCGCCAGACAGCAGAACCGTGACGGCGGCTTCGGCTTCGCGACCCGCGGCGGCGGCAGCGACGTCGACGACGCGGCCGCGGCCGCGCAGGCGCTCGTGGCGGCCGGCGGCCACGGCGCGACGGTCGCGCGCACGGTCGCGTTCGTGCGCCGCAACCAGAACCCCGACGGCGGTTTCCCGCTGCTGCCGGGCGGCACCTCCAACGCGCAGTCGACCGGCTGGGCGATCCAGGCGTTCGTCGCCGCAGGCGTCAGACCGGCGACCGTTCGCAGACGCGGTTCGCGCTCTGCGCTCGCGTACCTGCGCTCGCTCGTCGGCCCGGACGGCGCCGTGCAGTTCTCGCGCACGAGCCGCCAGACACCCGTGTGGGTGACCGGCGCGGCATCGGTCGCGCTCGCGCAGAGAGCGTTCCCGCTCGCGCCCGTGGGCCGCTCCTCGCGCGTGGAGGAAGGCGCCGCGACGGCGTCGTCGGACGATGGTCCCGACGCCGCCGTGCTGGTCCCGATCGCGGCCGCGATCGGCGTCGCGGCGGGCGCCGGAGCGCTCGTCGTGCGCAAGCGCGCACGCGGTTGAGTCGCAGCGGATGTCCTACGTCGACAAGACGGCGATGCTGTTCGGCGACGCGGGTCGCTTTCGCATGCGCTAAATCGCTTTGCCACGTGCGTTTCGGCGCCCACGTCTATTTCGAACGTCAGCGTTCTTACCAATGAGCTTCCGGCCGCTCGGCGCCTGTGCGAGCGTCGTCCGTGCATCGGGGCAGCAATGGTTCGCACCTCGGGGAACGGCGGTGCGGGCCGACGAAGCTGATGCGCCGCGTGCATGTCGGGAGTAGAGGGGGAAGGTGGAGCGGGGCCGATGGGAGCCGGCCTCGCAACACCGCCTTCTCGCGCACGTGCGAGACACGCCGCCGCCCGACCGCGTAACTTCTGCGGTCCTCACCGGTTGAAACGCACGATGCCGTCAACGGGTGACCTCTCCATGCCGCGAATCGCACGCCACCGCCAGCTTCCCGCTCGTCCGCTCGCCGCCGTCCTGGCGGCCGCACTGCTCGCCGCTGCGCTGCTCGGCACCGGGTCCGCACGAGCGGGCCAGTACGGCGGGGAGGTCGTCGTCGGCCCGCTGGCGACGTTGAAGAGCCTCGGCAACGTCGACATCGCGCCCGACGGCACCGGCGCGATCGTCTACACCGTCGAGGACGGCGGTGCCGACCACATCTTCGTCAGCCGGCTCGTCAACGGCGTGTGGAGCGGGCCGGAGCGCGTCGACGGCGGCCTCGGCAGCCCGTCCTCGCAGCCCTACGTCTCGGCCGCCGACGGCGGGCGCGTCTCGGTCGTGTTCGCCAACGGCGGAAGCATCGTCGCGGCCACGCGCGCGTCCTCGGCGACGGGCTGGTCCTCGCAGGTGGTCTGGAACGCAGGCGGCGCGTCGGACCCGCATGTCGACCTCAGCGTCAACCGCAAGGGCTACCTCGCGTTCACCGCGCCGGGCGGCGGCGGCCACGACGTCCGCGTCGCCTATTCCAGAGACGCCGGACCGTGGACGCTGATCCCGACCGCCTTCGACGCCGACGGCAACGCCGACGCCGGCGCCGGCAACGGTCGCCCCCGCGTCGGCGCCTCCGCCGACGGCGTCGCGGTCGTCGCCTGGGGCGAGGCGGGGCGCGTCCGCGTGCGCCGCGCCGTCGGCACCCGACCGAGCGTCGTCGTCGCCGACGCGCTCGCGGGCGGCGGGATCGAAGGCGTCGAGCCGGGCGCGGCCGACCTGCCCGAGGTCGGCATCCAGGACGACGACAGCTTCACCGGCATCGCCTTCCGCGCCGTCTACAGCGTCAACGGCGCGGTGCGCTCGCGCGTCGTCTTCCGGCGCCTGCGCGGATCGAGACTCGAGAACGCGGTCTCGGTCGACGGCGGCAACTTCGGGACGGGCCAGGGATCGGTCACGCCGCGCATCTCCAACGGGGGAATCGGGCAGGGCATCGTGCTGGCCGCCAACGACACGACCAACATCTCGTTCGCGCTGCCGCTGCGTGCGGACCTGACGCCGACCGCGCCCGTCCAGGTCGACTCGATCGCACAGAGCGCGAGACCGACGTTCGCGGTCCCCGTCACCGCGACCCCGCTGAAGATGCTCGTCGCCTGGCAGTTCACCGGCGCCGACGGCGCGACGGACGTGCGCGGCCGCTTCTTCAACGGCAGAGACTTCGAGCCGGAGCAGGTGCTGTCGGTGCCCGCGCTCGGCGCGACGGATGCCGCGCGCGGCCTCGACGCGGCCGCCGACGACAACGGCGACATCGTCGTCGCGTGGCTCCAGGGCGCGTCGATCGCCGTCTCGACGATAGACCAGCCGCCCGGACCGTTCGCGCCGAAGGCGCGCCCGGCGAGCTTCGAGCGGACCGACCGTCCGGTGCTCGAGTGG
This sequence comes from Conexibacter woesei DSM 14684, assembly GCF_000025265.1. Classification (GTDB taxonomy): domain Bacteria; phylum Actinomycetota; class Thermoleophilia; order Solirubrobacterales; family Solirubrobacteraceae; genus Conexibacter; species Conexibacter woesei. The sequence goes on along the minus strand of NC_013739.1, from coordinate 4,033,757 downwards.
ACGAGATCGCGGGAGGCGTGGGGCGCCGCCTACAAGGTGACGGTCGACGGCGCCGAGGTCGCGACGACGCCGCGCACCTCGCTGCGCGTGCGCACGCCGCTGCCGCAGGGCGTGCACAGCTGGCAGGTGACCGTCGCCGACCGGCGCGGGCAGACGTTCGCGGCGAAGGCCGGCACCGTCCGCGTCGACACCGTCGCGCCGACCGCGACGCTGCGGGTCTCCGGCGCGCGCCGTCCGGAGACGACGCTCCGGCTCGCGCTCAGAGCGCAGGACCTCGCGCCGAAGCCGGCGAAGGGCGCCAAGCCCGCCGAGACCTCCGGCGTCGCCGACGCCGTCGTCGACTGGGGCGACAGAACGAGACGCGAGAGAATCCGCACCGTCGGCCAGCACGCCTACGCGAGAGCGGGCCGTTACACCGTCACGGTGACCGTCACCGACAAGGCGGGCAACCGCACCGTCGCCAGACAGCTGCTGAAGATCGCCGCGCCGTCCAGAGGCAGAGGCGGCAGAGGCAGAAGCAGAGGCGACGCGAGCGCGGCATGAGCGGCGCCCGCGCGCTCGACGTCCGCGCCGGCGACCGCACGCTGCGGCTCGGCGAGCGGCCGTGGCTGATGGGGATCGTCAACGCGACCCCCGACTCGTTCTCCGACGACGGCCGCTATCCGACGCTCGACGCGCGCGTCGAGCTGGCCGCCGAGCTGCTCGCGGCGGGCGCCGACATCATCGACATCGGCGGTGAGTCCGGCGTCACGAACAGGCCCGCGGTCGAGCCCGCGGAGGAGATCGAGCGTGTCGTCCCGCTGGTCGAGCGCGTCGCCGGCGAGCTCGGCGCGGTCGTCTCGGTCGACACCTACAAGCCGGCCGTCGCCGCGGCGGCGATCGCCGCCGGCGCCCGCATCGTCAACGACGTCAGCGGCCTGCGCGACCCTGCGCTCGCCGACGTCTGCGCCGCGACCGGCGCGGCGCTGGTGCTGATGCACACGCGCGCGGCCCCGAAGCAGAAGCTGCTCGACCCGAGCATGGACGGTCGTATGGCGGATGACGTCGTCGCGTTCCTGCGCGAGCGGATCGCGCTCGCGCGCGCCCACGGCGTCGCCGACGAGCAGCTGATCCTCGACCCCGGGCCGGACTTCGGCAAGACGCCGGCGCAGACCGTCGAGGTGCTGCGACGGCTGGACGACGTGCTCGCGCTCGGACGGCCGGTGCTGCTGGCGGTCTCGCGCAAGGACTTCGTCGGCGCGATCACCGACCGGCCGCCGCGCGAGCGACTTGCCGGCACGCTCGCCGCGCTCGCCTGGGGCGCCGACGCGGGCGGCCACGTCTTCCGCATCCACGACGTGCGCGAGGCGGCCGAGTTCCTCGCCGTGCGCGACGTGCTGGAGGGGCGCCGGCAGCTCGACGCCGACGCGCGCCTCGCCGAAGGGCTGCGCCGCGAGCGGCAGGCGTAACCTGAGTCGCAGGACCCGTTCCAACGACTCGCAGGAGGACGCACCATGAAGCTCTTCATCGACACCGGCTCGGTCGCGGAGGTTGAGGAGATCGCTGCCTGGGGCGTGCTCGCCGGGGCGACGACGAACCCGTCCCTGCTGGCGAAGGAGGGCGGCGACCCGGGCGAGACGCTGCGCCGCATCTGCGATCTCGTCGACGGTCCGGTCTCCGCCGAGGTCGTCGCCGCCGACGCCGCCGGGATGATCGAGCAGGGCCGCGCGCTCTACGGGCTGCACGAGCACATCGTCGTCAAGACGCCGTTCTCGCCGGCCGGGCTGGAGGCCGCCCACGTGCTCAGCGAGGACGAGATCCCGGTCAACATGACGCTCGTCTTCACCGCCAGCCAGGCGCTGCTGGCGGCAGAGGCCGGCGCGACATTCGTCTCCTGCTTCATGGGACGGCTCGACGACGTCTCGATCGACTCGGGCGAGACGCTGCAAGGGATCGTCGAGGCGCTGCACACCGGCCAATCGGTCGCGGCGGTGCTGGCGGCGTCGATCCGCAGCCCGCAGCACGCGGTGCTGGCGGCGCGGCTCGGCTGCGAGGTCGCGACGATCCCCGCGAAGGTGCTGCGGCAGATGCTCGACCACCCGCTCACGACCGCGGGCACCGAGCGCTTCACGGCCGACTGGAGATCACGCCCGGAGCTGGGCGAGTGGATGACGAGGCTGGTCGACGGCGCGGCCGTCCGCTGAGCTGCGCGCTAGTGTTCGGAGTGCTGCATCGCCGGCCGCTGTCCCAACGCGGCCGGAGCCAACCGATCCATCCATCACCCAGGAGGACCAACTCTTGTCAGTGCTCGAAAGCTCCGCGCTCGCGGAGAGCCCGCTCGCCGATCTGCATGCGATCGCGACGGAGCTCGGCATCGACGGCTTCCGCCGTCTGCGCAAGCCGGACCTGATCGACGCGATCGTCGCCAAGCAGGGCGGCAACGGCAACGGCAACGGCGCCGCCGCGGACGCCGATTCCGATCCCGACTCCGCCGAGGGCGATCGCCCCAAGCGCCGCCGCGGTGGCCGCGGTCGCAGCCGCGACCGCGATCGCGACGAGCGCCGCGGCGACGACGCCGAGGAGCGCAAGGAGCCGCGCGCCGGCGGCCGCGAGCCGCGCGGCGAGCGCGAGGGCCGCGAAGGCCGCGAGTCGCGCGGTGACCGCGAGGGCGGCCGTGATGGCCGTGAGCCGCGCGGCGAGCGCGAGGGCCGTGAGCCCCGCGGGAAGTCGAAGGGCCCGAAGGAAGGCGACGTCGTCGAGGGCGTCGTCGAGCTGCTCGGCAACGGCTCGGGCTTCGTGCGTCTCGCGCCCGGCGGCGAGGCCGCCGACGGCGACGTGTACGTCTCCGCCGCGCAGGTGCGCCGCTGCGAGCTCGTCGCGGGCGACAAGGTCAGCGGACCGGTGCGCGCCCCGCGTCGCTCGGAGCGCTATCCGTCGCTCGTCCGTGTCGACACGATCAACGGCAAGTCGGCCGACGAGGCGGGCTCGGAGGGCACGAAGTTCGACGAGCTGCCGGCCGCGTTCGCGACCGAGCGCTTCGCGCTCGATGCCGAGGACGTCACGGTCAAGGCGATCGAGTGGCTGACGCCGATCGGCCGCGGCTCGCGCGTGTCGATCGTCGGCACCGCGCGCGCCGGCAAGACCGAGGCGCTCCGCCGTCTCGCCGACCACCTCGTCAAGCTCGACGGCGTCGAGACGTCGGTCGTGCTCGTGGGCGCGCGCCCGGAGGAGATCACGGAGTGGACGGGCGGCCCGGTCGAGGTGGCCGCGTCGCTCAGCTTCGCCGCCTCCGCTGACGCGCAGTCGCAGGCGGTCGAGCGCGCGATCGACAACGGCAAGCGCGTCGCGGCTCGCGGCGGCAACGCCGTCGTGCTGATCGACACGCTCGACGGCGTCCACAGCGCGGCCGCGCGCAAGGCGCTCGCCGCCGCGCGCAACATCGCCGACGGCGGCTCGCTGACCGTCATCGCGACCGCGAGCGAGCCGCTCGGCGGCGAGACGACGGTCGTCGCGCTCGACGCCGAGCTGGCCGGCACCGGCCGTTTCCCGGCGCTCGACCTGCTCGCCAGCGGCACGCTCCGCCCGGAGCTGCTCGTCGGCGAGGCCGCCGCGGAGGCGATCGCCGCCGCGCGCGCCGAGGCGCGCTAGCCGCAGCCCCGCATCGAGGAATGGAGGATCGACCACCGTCACGGTGGTCGATCCGACACTCCTCGGCCGGCTCAGCGCACGACGAGGCGGGCGACGGCGGTGCGTCGCTGTCCGTCAGCTGAGTGGAACACGAGCGTCAGCCGGTAGGTCCCGCGCGGCAGGCCGCGCAGGCTCAGCGCGCTCGTGCCGGCGCGGCGCAGCGTCCGGCGCGCGGTCGCGACCGCGCGCTTGCCCGCACGGACGGTCAGCAGCGCTCTGCCGCGCTTCGTGGCGCCGAACGCGATCCGCAGCGGGCGGCCGGCGATCCCGCTCAGCCGTCTGCCGCCGAGCACGAGCGCGAGAGGCGCCGTCGCCCGATCACGTCCGTTCCTGCCGTCGCGCCCGTTCGCGCCCGCGATCCCCTGAACGCCACTCGGCCCAGCGGCCCCGTGCGGACCGGCCGGGCCCGCCGGACCCGTGGCCGGCTCCGTCGCGTTCCCGCTCAGCGCGACCGTCAGCGGGCCGCCCGGCGCGTTCGTCGCGACCGTCAGCGTCGCTGCGCGCGCGCCGAGCGCGGTCGGCACGAGGCGCACGTCGAGCTGGCAGCTCCCGCCGGCCGGCACGGGCACCTGGCAGTCGCCGGTCGTCGCGAGGAAGTCGCCGGGCTGTGCGCCGCCGAGCGCGAGGCGACCGACCTGCAGCGGCGCGCCGCCGTCGTTGGCGATCGTGACAGTCCGCGGCTCGCTGATCGTGCCGAGTGGCTGACTGCCGAGGTCGAGCGCGCCCGGCGCCAGGCTCGCCGCCGGCTGGCTCGTGTTGAGCAGCGTCTGGACGCTGGCCTCCTGGTAGGCGACGACGACGTCGAGTCTGCCGTCGCCGTCGAAGTGGTCGAGCACGAGCCCGTGCGGCGTGCCCGCGAGCGCGACGCTCGCGGCGGCTCCGAACGAGCCGTCGCCGTTGCCGAGGTTGACGGTCAGCGTCTCCGGGTTGTAGTCGACGGTGACGGCGTCGAGCCGCCCGTCGCCGTTGACGTCGCCGAGGTCGAGCCCGTACGGCTCGCCGCCGCCCTCCGTCGGCGGCAGCAGCTCGAAGCCGCCGTCGGCTCTCGACAGCACGGTCAGCAGCTGGTTGTCGAAGCGGGTCGTCGCGACCACGTCCGGACGCCCGTCGCCGTTGACGTCGCCGGCCTTGACCGTGAACGCCTCGTACCCCGGGAACACCGCCGCGGTCGTGAACGTGCCGTCCCCGGCGTTGCGGAGGACCGAGAAGCTGCAGCCGCACCAGTCGGCGACCGCGAGGTCCGGATCGCCGTCGCGGTCGAAATCGGCTGCCGCGAGCCCGATGACGCTGGCGCCGGGGTCGACCTCGGTCACCGAGCCTGCGCTGAACCCGCCCGCGCCGTCGCCTCTGAAGGTCGCGATCTCGTTGCCGCCGCTCCCGACCGCGAAGTCGAGCTTCCCGTCCGTGTCGAAGTCGGCCGCCGCGAGCGCCTCGGTCTGGAGGCCGCTGTTGTAGGAGGAGAACGCGAAGGTCGTGTCGCCTCTGCCCAGCATGACGTCGAGCGAGAAGCCGAAGGTCCCGCCGGAGATCGCATCGACGTTGCCGTCGCCGTCGAAGTCGCCGGTCGCGACTGCGCTGCCGCCGCTGACGATCGGCTGGCTGATCGCCGCGCGCAGCGACCCGTCGCTTCTCGCGCTGAGCACGCTGAAGCTGGGGCTGGACGCCGACACGCGGTGCGTCGGGACGAGCACCTCCGGCCGGCCGTCGCCGTCGGCGTCGGCGGTCGCGATCGTCCACAGCTCGTCCGGCGCCGTCGCGCGGGCGGGCGTCGGCGCGAACGTGACCGCGGCGGAGGCGGGGGCGGCGGCGAGCGGCGTGATCAGGAGAGCGACCACGCCGGCTGTTGCGGCCGGGCTGCGGCGAGCGCGGAAGCGGGGGAACATCGAACGGCGTCCTTTCGTGGGGAGGACACCGGAGTCTGCCGGGCGGACCGGCGGTAACCGAACGGTGTTCGGTTAGCGCGGCAGGTACGCCACGCGGCCCCACGACGGCTCGGGGGCCAGCTCGATCGGCTCGTTGCCGCGATCGGGCTGCACGTAGGAGAAGGTGTGCGTGTCCTCGTCGAAGGCGACGTCCAGCTCGCCCTCCTTGACGCGCTGGTCGAGCCAGGCGCCGCGGAAGATCAGGCGCCGCAGCCAGTGCACGAGCGAGCGCTCGGACGGGCCGACGAGCTCGGGCCAGCAGTCGTTGACGTGCTCGCCGAGCGCCGAGGCGGGGTCGGTCACCTCGCCGTTGACGACCAGGTTGACGAGATCCTCCGCCTCCTGGTTCTCCAGTCGGCCGGAGACGAAGCCGAGCTTCCGTGCGGCTTGCTCGCAGCGTTCGCCGAAGTCCCGCTCGTTGAACGTGAAGCGCAACTCGCCGTACTCGAGGACGAAGTCGTCGCCTGAGCTGTAGTTTCCTCGTTGGGTCATCCGTGAGTGCCGGGTCGGGGCGGGCGGCAATGAAGGCGACCCGTGCGGCGTCGGCATCATATGCAGGAGTCCTCCTGATCCGGATGGTCTGCATGCGAACTTGCAGTGCTTCGCATTGCGAGTTCCGCGGCGGCCGGCTGGCACCGCGGCGCGCCGGTGGGAACTCGCGGAATTCCGTCACAATGCCTGCGATGCACGTCGCTGAGCTGTGGGTCTATCCGGTCAAGTCGCTGCGCGGCCAGCCGCTGCGGACCGCCGCGATCACGGCTGACGGGATCCCCGGCGACCGCCGCGTCCAGGTCCGCGATGGCGACGACCGGCTCGTCACCGCCCGCACGCGCCACCGCCTGCTCGGGCTCGACGCGACGCTCGACGGCGGCGGAGAGGCGCTGATCGGCGGCGTGCCGTGGCGGGACCCGGCGGCGCTCGCGGCGGTCCGCGACGTCGTCGGCGAGGACGACGCGTCGCTCGTCGCGATGGAGGGCCCGGCGCGCTTCGACGACACGTCGCTGCTGATCGCCACCGACGGCGCGGTCGCCGAGCTGGGCGTCGACGGCCGCCGGCTGCGGCCGAACATCCTGATCGCCGGGGTCGAGGGCTTGGCGGAGCGCACGTGGCCGGGCGCGCAGCTGCGGGTCGGCACGGCCGTGATCGACGTCGAGAAGGTCTGCAAGCGCTGCGTCATGACGACGATCGACCCCGACACCTTCGCCGTAACGCCGGACGTGCTGCGGCGGATCAACTCCCGCTACGCGGGCCGTTTCGCGCTCAACTGCTGGGTCGCGCAGCCCGGCGAGGTCGCCGTCGGCGACCCCGTCGAGCTGATCTGAGGCGCAGCGGCGCGCCGCACCGGGCCGCGCCTGGCCGCGCGACGCCGGCCGCTCAGTCGACCGGTCTGCCGTTCGCCGTCAGCGCGACGTCGATGTTGCCGCGTGTCGCGTTCGAGTAAGGGCAGACCTGATGCGCCGCGCGGACGATCTCGGCCGCGACGGCGTCGTCGGCGATCGACGGGAGCGTCACGTCGAGCGCGGCGGCGAGCTTGAAGCCGCCGTCGCCGGTGGGGAGGAGCTGGACTCTGGAGTCGATCGACGCGTCGTCGGCGCCGACTCCCTGACGTCGCGCCACGACGCCGAGCGCGCCCTCGAAGCAGGCGGCCCAGCCGACTGCGAAGAGCTGCTCGGGGTTCGTCCCGCCGCCCTCGCCGCCCATCTCCGCCGGCAGGCGCAGGTCGACCTCCAGCGCGCCGTCGGAGGTGCGTCCGTGCCCGGCGGCGCGGCCGCCCGAGACGGTCGCCTCGGCGGTGTAGAGGACCTTCGCCATGTCGTTCCTCGCTTCGTTCGCGTGCGGTCGCGCGCAACTCTGTCACACGCGCAGCACCGGCTCGCTTCGTCACGAAAGCACGGAGATGGGGGCGAGCTGCCGCCGTCATGTGGCTCAGACGGCCCATGAACGACGAACGCTCCACCATCCTGGTCGTCGAGGACGACCGCCAGACGCGGAAGTTCCTCGCCGACAACCTGAAGGCGGACGGCTACGAGCCGCTGCTCGCCGGCACCGTCGACGAGGCGCTCGAGACGGTCGACGCGCGCTACCCCGACCTCGTCCTCGTCGACCTCGGCCTGCCCGGCCGCGACGGCCTCGAGCTGCTGGAGGCGATCCGCACCGCCGATCCTGTCGCCTCCCGCATCGACGCGACGCTGCCGCTGCTCGTGCTGAGCGGCCGCGCGAACGAGCTGCACCGGCTGCGGACGTTCGAGCGCGGCGCCGACGACGTCCTGCCGAAGCCGTTCTCCTATCCGGAGCTGCGCGCCCGGATCGCCGCGCTGCTGCGTCGCGCCGAGCTGAGAACGCGCCGCGGACGGCTGCGGATAGGCGCGCTCGAAGTCGACCCCGCGGCCCGCACCGCGCACCTGCACGGGCGAGCGGTGCCGCTGTCGCAGAAGGAGTTCGGGCTGCTGCGGACGCTCGCGAGCGAGGCGACGAGAGTCTTCACGAAGGACGAGCTGCTGCGCAACGTCTGGGGCTATAGGAACCTCGGGTCGACCCGGACGTTGGACTCGCACGCCTGCCGGCTGCGGCGCAAGCTCTCGCGCGAGGGAGAGGTGTTCGTGATCAACGTCTGGGGCGTCGGCTACCGCCTCTGCGACGGGCTGGTGGGCACGTGACGGCGGTGGCGGTGGTGGCGGCGGGCAGCGGCTGGCTCGCCGCGCTGGTCGCCGCCGCGGTCGGAAGGGCGCTGCTGGCGCGGCGGATGGAGCTGGTCGCGCGTGCCTGCCACGAGCTGCGCGGCCCGCTGACGGCGGCGCGGCTGGCGGCGCAGTTCGCCGCCCGCGACGCGGGCGGACCGGGCGTGCCGGAGTCCGCGCGCGGGCCGCTGGAGGCGATCGACCTGGAGCTGGGGCGGGCGCGGCTCGCGCTCGACGACCTCGCGGCGGCGGAGCACGGCGGCCGCGCGGACGACCGCGCCTGCACGTTCGACGTCGGCGTGCTGCTCGTCGACGTCGCGGAGGCGTGGCGCCCGTTCGCCGCCGACCGCGGCGTGCGGCTGCGGGTCGAGCAGCCGCCCGGGCGCGTGCTCGTACACGGCGACCGCACGCGGCTGGCGCAGGCGTGCGGGAACCTGCTCGCGAACGCGATCGAGCACGGTCGCAGCGGCGGGGCGGACGCGGTCGGACAGGAGGCGGCGTTCGCCGGCGCCGGCGGCGAGGTCGTGCTGCGCGCCCGCGCGGGCGTCCACACCATGCGCATCGAGGTGCTCGACGACGGACCCGGTCTGCCTGCGCCTGTCGCAGCGCTCGTCCGGAGGCCCCGCGGCGGTCGCGGCGCCCGCGGGCGCGGCCTCGCGATCGCCGCCGACGTCGCCGCCCGCCACCGCGGCCGGCTCGCCGCCGCCCCGAGCGAGCGCGGCGCCCGCCTCGTGCTCGAACTGCCGACCGCCGCCGGCTCGCCGTGACGCGCCGCGACCCGCGCCGCCTCCGCCCGCGCCGGCCGCGTCCCGACCGCCGCCGGCTCGCCGTGACGCGCCGCGACCCGCGCCGCCTCCGCTCGCGCCCGCCGCGTCCCGACCGCCGCCGGCTCGCCGTGACGTGGCGCCGCGTCCGCCCGCGCCGGCCGCGGCGCCCAGGCCGCCCGCGGCTCCCGGCGCGACCCGACCGTGTCCAGCTCCCCGCACGGCGCCGCGTCCAGCTCCCCGATCCGCGCCGCTTCCAGCCGCGCCGACCCGGGCTGCCGCGCTCCTCGGAGGCGGGGCGATGACGCGCCGTCGTCGTGCGCTGCTGCTGCTCGCGCTGGCGCTGCTGCTCGGCGCGATCGCGGCGTCGAGCGTGCAGCGGCGCGAGGCCGCGCTGGGACAGGCGCTGGGTCCGCTCACGCACGTGCTCGTCACGCGCGCGCCGGTCGCCGCGGGCGCGCCGCTCGCCGACGCGCGCCCGGCGCTGCGCTCGCTGCCGCGCCGCTACGCGCCGCCGGACGCGCTGACCGATCCGGCGGTGCTGGACGGCGCCCAGGCCGCGGTCGCGCTTCCGGTGGGCGCCTACGTCACCGGCGCGTCGCTGCGCACGCCGGCCGCGGCCGCGGTCCCGGTCGGTCGCGGCGAGCGCGTCGCGGAGGTCGTCGCGCTCGGCGACCCGGAGTCGATCGTCGCCGGCTCGCGCGTCGACGTGCTCGTCACCCGTGACACGGACGGTGACAGGCCGGGTGAGACCGTCCTCGCGCTGGAGGACGTCGAGGTGCTCGCGGCCGCCGCGCCGCCGGCCGCGGAGATCGGTGCGGACGACGCCGGAGCGGGCGCGCGGGTCGCCGCCTCGCTGCGCGTGACCGTCCGCCAGGCGGTCTATCTCGCGGCCGCGCAGAGCTTCGCGCGCGAGCTGCGCCTGCTTCCGCGCGCCCCGCAGGACCGGGCGCGGGGGCGTGCCGGGCTCGCGGTCGACGAGCGGCTGCGGTGAGTCTCCGTGACAGCTCACCGTGAACGAAATGTGCTCTCACCGCTCAAGGGATCGGCCACCCGCGCCGATCCACTGCGAGAGCGCATGTCAAGGAGACAGCTCGCCACCATCGCCGGCCCGTGCGCCGCGCCCCCCACTGTCCAAGCGTCCACTGCGGCGAGCGCCGCCGTGCCATCGCGTGTGTCCGATCGGACCGCGTCCCGGCGCTGGATCACGACCCCGACCCCGACCCCGGCTCCGGCGCCCGCGGGGCCGCCCTCCCGATGACCCGCGCCGACGCCCCGTCCGCGCACGAGTACCGCGCCGAGCTGGCGCTCGGGGCGCCGTTCCTCGTCGTCGCGACGGCGGTCGCGCTGCTGCTCGACTCCGGCCGCTCCTTCGACCTCGGCCCGGCGATCGTGCTCGTGCTCGCGTACGGCGCGCTCTCGCACGTGCGCTTCTACGCCGGCGCCGGGCACACGGTGCCGACGCAGCTCGTCTTCGTGACGATGCTCTACACGCTGCCGACCGAGCTGGTCCCGCTGCTGGTCCTGCTCGGCATGGTCGTCGGCAACCTGCCCGACTACGCGCGCGGCGTGCTGCACCCGGCGCGGATGCTGATGCTGCCCGGCGACGCGTGGCACGCGATCGGCCCAGCGCTGGTCCTGCTGGCGGCAGGCGCGGTCGACCCGACCGGCGGCGACTGGGTCTGGCTGATCCCGGCGCTGCTGGCGCAGTTCGCGATCGAGTTCGTCGTCTCGGCGGTGCGGGCGCAGCTCGCGCTCGACATACCGCTGCGCGATCAGCTGCGCGCGCTCGAATGGGTCTGGCTCGTCGACGCGCTGCTGACGCCGCTCGGCGTGCTGGCGGCGATGGCGTCGGTCGACCGTCCCTACGCGTTCCTGCTCGTGCTGCCGCTCGCACTGCTGCTGACCGTCTTCGCGCGCGAGCGCAACGAGCGGCTGGAGCAGGCGCTCGAGCTCGGCGGCGCGTACCGCGGCATCGCGATGCTGCTCGGCGACCTGCTCGAGGACGCAGACGAGTACACCGGCGGCGACCACACGCGCGGCGTCGTCGCGCTGTCGCTGGAGGTCGCCGACGAGCTGGGGCTCGACGTGCGCGAGCGCCACAACGTCGAGCTGGCGGCGCTGCTCCATGACATCGGCAAGATCGTGATCCCGACCGAGATCATCAACAGACCGGGTCCGCTCGACGAGCGCGAGTGGGAGCTGATGAAGTCCCACACGATCGAGGGGCAGCGGATGCTCGACCGCGTCGGCGGCCCGCTCGCCGACATCGGCCGGATCGTGCGCGCCTCGCATGAGCGCTGGGACGGCGGCGGCTACCCCGACGGGCTGACGGAGCGGACGATCCCGCGCGAGGCGACCGTCGTCGCGGCCTGCGACGCGTTCAACGCGATGACGACCGACCGCTCCTATCGCCAGGCACGCTCGACGAGGGCCGCGCTGGAGGAGCTGCGCGAGCACGCCGGACGCCAGTTCGCCCCGGAGGTCGTCGACGCGATCGTGCGCGTGGTCGCGCGGGAGCTGCCGGAGGAGGAGCGCTCGGCGGCGACGAGCGCGTCGCTGCGCTCGGCTCAGTCGCCGGTCGAGCTGGGCGGTGCGTCGGCGCCGTCGTCCTCGCCGCTGACCTGAGGCGCGTCCGCGTCCTCGTCCTCCGCGTCGCTGCCGCCCTCGTCGAGCGCGCCGCAGGCGGCGTCGGCCCAGTGCACGGCAGCGAGATACAGCTCGGTGACGGGCAGGCCCGGCAGGATCCGCTCGACGGCGGCGAGGTCTCCGCGCTCGTACGCGACGACGGCGGCGAGCGCCTCGCCCATCGGCCCGCTGCGCTCCAGCAGCGCGACCCGCGTCTCCTCGGTCAGCGGGAGCGCGTCGAGCACCTGCTCCAGCGGCGCGTCGAGGATTGCGTCCATGACGGAGAAGAGGCCGACCGTGAAGAAGGCGTCGGCGCCGGCGTTCGCCGCCGGTCGATGGCGGCCGATCAGCTCGCACATGCGGCCGCGCAGCAGCGCGGTCACGGTCAGCTCGCCCGGCTTGTCCTCGTCGCCCGAGAGCGCGATCAGCGCTGCCCAGCGGCGCACGGCGCGCATCCCGAGCATCATCAGCGCCTCGCGCACAGAGGCGACGTGGCGCGGCAGGTTGAAGAACGCCGAGTTGAGGTAGACGAGCAGCCGGTAGCTGAGCCCGACGTCGCGCGTGATGATCCGCTCGAACTCCTCGAACGAGATCGTCTGCGAGTAGAGCCCGGCGAGCGATCGCAGCTCGTTCAGCCGCGTCGTCGGCGGGACGTGCGTGTGGACGAGATCCGGGGTGCAGAAGAAGAACCCCTGGAAGCCGTGGAAGCCTAGCGCACGGCAGCGCCGCAGCAGCTCCGGCGTGTCGACGCCGGCGGCTATCAGCGTGCTCGTCGCGTCGCCGTAGCGGCCGGCGCAGTTGGTCAGCTCGTCCGGCGACATGCTGCCGACGTCGAGCTTGATGCTGTCGGCCAGGCGCGTGATCGGCGGGGGCGGGACCGCTCCGTGCGGGTCGCACACGAGTGAGATGCGGTACTCCTCCTCGGCGAGCCGTTCGAGCACGGCGCGCACGGCGGCGTCGTCGGCGTCGGAGGCGTCGACCTCCAGCACGACGCGGTCGGCCGGGAGCGCGAACGCGTGCAGTTCGAGCAGGAACCGGCGCGAGACGCGCACGTGCGCGGGCCGCCGTCCGACGACCGCCCCGACGCCGATCCCGGTGAACGTCTCGGCGATCACGCTGGCGGTCGCGCGCTCCTCGTCGAAGTCAGCGCGGTCGCTCGTCCCGCGGAACAGCAGCTCGTAGCCGACGACGCGCGTCCAGCGGTCGTGGATCGGCTGTCGTGCGATCGCGACGTCGTCCGCGGCAGGGAAGGGGGAATCGGCGAGCTCGACGCTCATCACCCACCGTGATCGGCCGCACGCGCGCAGACTTGCGTGTTTCTGCGCGGAGAGCGCCAAGATATGGCGGAGATGGAGCTGCGAGAACAGAGCTGCGAGGCGTGCGGCGCCCGCTTCGGCTGCGGCGCGGACGCCGGCCACTGCTGGTGCGGCGAGGTCGCGCTCGACCCCGCGACGCTTGCACGGCTGCGCGGCCTGTACGACAGCTGCCTCTGTCCCGCGTGCCTCCAGGCGCTGGCGGCGAGGTCGATCGCGCAGCTGGCGGCGCCGCGTCAGCCGGCGTCGATCGCCGTCATCAGAGCCTCGCCGCGCGGCGAGAGCCGGTAGCCGGTCCCGAGGCTCTCGGTCAGGCCCAGCTCCTTCAGCTTGCGCACGTCGGTCTTGAAGCGCAGCTTCTCGCGCTGAACTCTGGCCGCGAGGTCGCCGGCGCGCGTGCCGGGATGCGCGCGGATCAGCTCCAGCGTCGCGACCGTCCACGCGCCGCGGCCGCTGCGCGCGTCGATCTGCGCGAGCCGCGCGCGCAGCGCGTCGAGCTGCTCGGGCGAGAGGTCGCCGTCCTCGCGCAGGGCGGTTCGCGGGTCGGCACCGACGTGGTGGAAGGCGATCCGGTGGATCTCGTCGTTCTCGCCGGCTCTCAGCTCGCGCAGCAGGGCGGCGCGGTCGGCCGCGCCGGCGCGGCGGGCGTCGTCGTCGCTGATCGTGTGCGCCGGCACGACGTCGACGGCGTCGATCGCGAGCACGCCGATGGGCGAGCGCAGCGTCCCGCCCGCCTTCACCGTCGGTCGTCTCCAGCGCCGGAACGCGAGCGTGACCGAGCCGTCGGCGAGGCCGGGGTGGAGGTGCTGGCGGAACAGCATCGCGCTGTGAACGGTACGCGCCGCGGTGGTGGAGGGGGCGAAGTACGGCCGCTGCAGCCCTCTGTACCTCGTGACCGATCGCGCACGAGCCCTCGACGACGCAGCCGGCGAGCTGCGTGAGCGGCTCGTGCGCGATGCGGGGCAGGAGGGCGGCGAGGCGCCCGCGCGGATCGCGGCGCTGGTCGAGCGCGATGCGGCGCTGCTGAGCGAGCCGGAGCGGGAGGAGCTGCGCCGGCGGGTCGCGCAGCGGGCGTTCGGTCTCGGGCCGCTGGAGCCGCTGCTCGCCGATCCGAGCGTCGACGAGGTGATGGTCAACGGCGTCGGCGGGGCGGTCTCGGTGTGGGTCGAGCGGCGCGGGCGGATCGAGCCGACCGACGTCGTGTTCGCCTCGGTCGAGGAGCTGCGCCACGCGATCGAGCGGATCCTCGCGCCGCTCGGCCGGCGCGTCGACGAGGCGGCGCCACTGTGCGACGCGCGGCTGCCGGACGGGTCGCGCGTGAACGTCGTGATCCCGCCGCTGGCGCTCGACGGACCGGTGCTGACGATCCGCCGCTTCCGCCGCAGCGGCTTCGGCCCCGAGGACCTCGTCGCGGCCGGCACGATCGACCCGTCGTTGCGCGACCTCCTGCGCGCGTGCGTGCGCGCACGGCTCACGCTGCTGGTGAGCGGCGGCACCGGCTCCGGCAAGACGACGACGCTCGGAGCGCTGTCGAGCTTCATCCCCGACGGTGAGCGGATCGTGACGATCGAGGACGCCGCCGAGCTGCGGCTGCGCCAGCCGCACGTGGTGCGGTTGGAGGCGCGGCCGGCGTCGCTGGAGGGGCGCGGCGAGGTGACGATCCGGCGGTTGGTGCGCAACGCGCTGCGGATGCGGCCGGACCGGATCGTCGTCGGCGAGGTGCGCGGGGGCGAGGCGCTCGACATGCTGAGCGCGATGGCGAGCGGGCACGACGGCTCGCTCTCGACCGTTCACGCCGGCTCGGCCGAGGAGGCGCTGCGGCGGATCGAGACGCTCGCCCTGATGGCCGACGTCGCGCTGCCGCACGCGGCGATCCGAGAGCAGGTCGCGGGCGCGATCGACGTCGTCGTGCACCAGCGGCGCGAGCGCGACGGCAGCCGGCGGGTCGTCAGCGTCTGCGAGGTCGTCCGCACGGCCGGCGGCGTCGGCACCCGCGAGCTGTACTCCCGCCGCGGCGAGCGCGCCGCCTGGCGCGCCCCGCTCCCCGCCGAGCTGGCGGAGCGGCTGGAGGCAGCCGGGTGGAGTGGGGGTGGGGCGGGCGGCGGTGGAGTGGTGGCTGGCGGTGCGGCGGGTGGCGTGGCGGCTGGCGGTGCGGCGGGTGGCGTGGCGGCTGGCGGTGCGGCGGGCGGTACGGCGGATGGCGTGGCGGCTGGCGGTGCGGTGGGCGGCGTGGCGGCTGGCGGTGCGGCGGGCGGTGGCGTGTCATGAGCGCGGCGCCGCTGGCCGGTGTTGCCGCGGCGCTGGCCGTCGTCGCGCTGTGGGAGGTGCTCGCGGCGGCCGAGGGCGCGGCGCCGACGCGGATGCTCGCCCGGCTCGTCGTGCCGCTGGTGCGAGCGGGGCGGGAGGGGCGCGAGCCGAGCGCCCCGGAGCGGCGGCGGCTCGTGCTCGTCGGCGCGGTCGCGCTGCTCGCCGCCGGCTGGCTGTTGGCCGGCCCGCTCGTGGGACTGGCCTGCGGCGCGGGCGGGCCGTGGGCGGTGCGAGCGCTACTGCACCAGCGCCGCCGTCGCTACCGCGTCGAGCTCGAGCGGGCGGCGCCGGCAGTCGCCCGCGCTATCGCGGACGCGCTCGGCGCCGGGCACGCCGTGCCCGGCGCGCTCGTCGAGGCTGCGCGGGGCGCCGAGGGTGCGGCGGCCGCCGAGCTGGGCGCGGCAGCGGCGGCGCTGCGGATGGGGCAGCCGACCGCGGCCGTGCTGGAGCGGCTGCGCGCCCGGGCGGACAGCCGTCCCTACGACACGCTCGTCGCGGCGATCCTGCTCCAGCGCGAGGCCGGTGGCGACCTCGCGACGCTGCTGCGCGAGCTGGCCGCGGCGCAGGAGGAGTCGATGCGGCTGCTCGACGACGCGCGCGCGACGACCGCGCAGGCGCGCTTCACGGGACTGGTCGTCGGCGTCATGCCGATCGGCGCCGCGGCGCTCGCGGAGCTGGCCAGACCGGGCGCGCTCGCGATGGTCGCGCAGGTCCCGCTCGCCGCCTGGCTCGCCGGCTTCGCCTTCTTCCTCCAGGCCGTCGCGCTCGTCGCGATCCGCCGCCTCGCGCGCGTGGTCGCGTGAGCGGCGCGGCGGCGGTCGCCGGGTTGGCGGGAGCGGTCGCCGCGGTCGCGCTGGTCGAGCTGGCCGCGCTCACGGCTGGCCGGCGGCGGCGCTCGTCGCGCGCGGTCGCAGTCGGGCTGCTCGCACGGCTCGGTCGCCGCGTCGGCGCGCCCGCCGCGCCGCGTGACCTCGCCGCGCGCCTCGCCGCTGCGGGGCGGCCGCTCGGGTTGCGGGTCGGCGACGTGATGGCGATCAAGGGCGGGGCGGCCGTGCTCGGCCTCGCGCTCACGCTGCCGCTCGGTGCCCTGCTGCCGGGCCGGCTGCCGCTGGTCGTTCCGTTCGTGCTCCCGCTCGGCGGCTTCGTCGCACCGGACCTGTGGCTGCGTCGGCGCGCTCGCGCGCGCGGGCGCGAGATGGAGGCCGAGCTGCCCGACCTGCTCGACCTCCTGCGGGTCGCACTCGGCGCCGGCCTGCCGCTGGAGCGCGCGGTCGGCGACGTCGCCGACCGCGCGACCGGACTGCTCGCCCGCGAGTGGCGGACGGTCGCCGTCGAGATCGGCCTCGGGATGCCGCGCGAGAGGGCGCTCGTGGCGCTCGCCGAGCGCTGCCCGACACCGGGCGTCGGCGTCCTGGTGCGGACGCTCGAACGTGCCGCTCGCCACGGCGCGCCGCTCGGCGAGGCGCTCGCGGCGCAGGCGCGCGAGGCCCGCTCGACCCGCGCACGCCGTCTCGACGAGCAGGCCGCACGCGCGGCGCCGAAGATCCAGCTCGTCGTCGCGCTGCTGCTCGTGCAGTCGGTCCTCCTGCTCGTCGGCGCGGCCCTGCTCGCCTCGTTCGCCGGATGAGCACTCGCGCCGCGCCGCGCCGCCCGTGGGCCGTGCCGCGCGGCGGCGGCGCATGCCGCACCGCCCATGGGCCGTACCGCGCGGCTGCGCCTCGTGCTGCGCCGCCGCCGGCCGTGCCGCGCGATGGCGACTCGCGCCGCGCCGCCGCCACCGCCGCGCGGCGGCGGCTCGTGCGCGCTAGGTTCTCGGCGATGCCCGCCGCCCGCTTCGCGTTGTACCGGCTGATCCGACCGATCGTGCAGGCGCCGCTCGCCGGCGGTCCGTCGACGCCTGCGCTCGCGGCGGCGGTGTCGGAGGCCGGCGGGCTCGGCTTCCTCGCGGCCGGCTACAAGCGCGTCGACGATGTCGCCGACGAGATCGTCGCCGTCCGTGCGGCGACCAGACGGCCGTTCGGGCTCAACCTGTTCGTCCCCTCCGGGCAGCCGGCCGACGACGCGACGGTCGCGCCGTATGTCGCCGCGCTGCGCACGGAGGCGGAACGGCACGGCGTCGCGCTCGGCGAGCCGCGCCACGACGACGACGGCTGGCAGCAGAAGCTGACGCTCGTCCACGAGCTGCGTCCCGACGTCGTCTCGTTCACGTTCGGCTGCCCGAGCGGCGAGCAGATCGCCGCGCTCCACGCCGACGGCATCGCCGCCTGGGTGACGATCACCACGCCCGACGAGGCTCGCACGGCCGCGGCGGCCGGCGCCGACGCGCTCGTCGTTCAGGGCGCCGAGGCCGGCGGCCATCGCGGGACGTTCGACGACGCGGCACCCGCCGCGATCGGGCTGCTCGCGCTGCTTCAGCTCGTCACCGCCGCCGTCGAGCCGCCGCTCGTCGGTGCCGGCGGGGTGATGAACGGCGCCGGCGTCGCGGCCGCGCTGGCCGCGGGCGCGCGTGCCGTGCAGCTCGGCAGCGCGTTCATGCTGACGCCGGAGGCGGGCACGTCGGCGCCGCACCGGGCCGCGCTCGCCGCGCCGGGCGACACCGTGCTGACGCGCGCCTTCAGCGGCCGCACCGCGCGCGGGATCGTCAACCGCTTCCTCGCTGAGCACGACGAAGGCGCGCCGCGCGCCTATCCCGAGGTCCACCACCTGACCGCGCCGCTGCGCGCCGCCGCGCGCGAGCGCGGCGACGCGGACGCGCTCAACCTGTGGGCGGGGCAGGCGCACGAGCTGGCAGAAGCGGTGCCGGCGGGCGACATCGTCCGCCGCCTCGCCGACGACGCGCGCGACGCGCTGCGTGTCGCGGCCGAGCGCGCCGGCGCGTAGCCGCCCCGGGGCGTGAGCGTGCCGGCGCGTGCCGCGCCGAGGTCCGCGGGAGAACGGGGCCGCTGGCGGCGAGCGCAGCGCCCGCGCGCCGACTTGCTCTGAATAGCAGGTGATCGGAGTCGGCGCGCCTGGCGCTCGGCAGCTCGCTCACCGGCTCGAACCGGCACGTCCCACTTCGGCACACCACACGGACGGAAAGCCCACCCGCGCGCGGCCCTGCTGCAAGGCGGCGACCAGGATCCGCGTCTGCACGGGGCGTTGCGTCATTCCTGCGAGATCCGTCCCACCTCGTCCCACCGCGCGATGACCCGTCGTGAAGGGGAATCCGGGCCCTCGGCGAACCTCTGCGCATGATCGGTGGGTGAAAGGGCGGGAGATGGGTTGCAAAGTGGGAGAGAGTGGGTTAGCTTGCCTCGCATACGGACCGGGGTGGCAGGGCTCCTCCCACCCAGCCACCCCGGTTCGGAACCTCTTCAGGCGATGACCCTTGACGTTTCGCGGCACTTTCGACCTCACGCTCGACGCGAAGAACCGGCTCACGGTTCCGACGCGATACCGGGCCTCCTTCGCGGAAGGGATCGTGCTTGCCGCGGGGCTCGAGGACTGCGTCGCGATCTGGCGGCCCGAGGACTACGACGCCTGGACCGCGGCGGCGCTCGAGGGTCACAGCCCGCTCTCACCCGAATTCCGCAAGCTGAAGCGCCACTTCACCGCCAATTCGCATCCGACCGAGCTGGACGGGGCGGGCCGCGTGATGGTGCCGAGATTCCTGCTCGACTCGGGGAAGCTGACGAAGGACGTCAGCGTCGTCGGGGCCGGGGAGTGCCTCGAGATCTGGGATCGCACCGGCTGGGCCTCGTACAACGGCGAGGTGCTGGAGAACGTCTCCGACATCGCGGCCGGACTTCAGTCCTCGGCGGGCTGAACGCTTTCCATAACCAGTGATCACACTTCTTGACATGACCGGCATCCACATCCCCGTCCTCGCAGGGGAGCTGATCGAGCTGCTCGACCCGCAGCCCGGCCAGGTCGTCGTCGACTGCACGCTCGGCGGCGGCGGTCACGCGCGCCTCGTCGCCGGCCGCATCGGCCCCACCGGCACGCTGATCGGGATCGACCGCGACCCGATCGCCGAGGAGCGCTTCGCCGAGCTGACGGCGGAGGTCTCCTGCACGACGCGCTTCATCCGCGCCGACTTCGCGCAGGGACTGGAGCAGCTTGCGCGCGAAGGCGTGCAGGCGGACCTCGTCTACATGGATCTCGGGATGTCCTCGATGCAGGTCGACACGTGGGAGCGCGGCTTCTCGTACGCCTACGACGCGCCGCTCGACATGCGCATGGATTCCGAGCAGGAGCTGACCGCGCACGAGGTCGTCAACGGCTGGGACGAGCGGCGGCTCGCGCGACTGTTGAAGGAATACGGCGAGGAGCGCTACGCGAGCAAGATCGCCCGCGCGATCGCCCGCACCCGCGAGCAGCAGCCGATCGAGACGACGCAGGCGCTGGTCGACGTGATCAAGTCCGCGATCCCGATCCCGGCGCAGTTCGGCGGGGGGCACCCGGCGAAGCGCACTTTCCAGGCGATTCGCATCGCCGTCAACGAGGAGCTGGAGCAGATCGACGACGGTCTGCCGTTCGCGTGGGACGTGCTCGCGCCCGGCGGAAGGCTCGCCGCGATCTCGTTCCACTCGCTGGAGGACCGGCGCGTCAAGCGCTTCCTCGTCGACCGCGCGCGCGGCTGCATCTGCCCGCCGGACCTGCCGATCTGTGCCTGCGGCCGCACGCCCGAGGGCGAACTGCTGACGCGGCGAGCGATCGCGCCGACTGCCGGCGAGGTGGCGCACAATCCGCGCGCGAAGTCGGCGCATCTGCGTGGTGCCCTGAAGCTGAAGGAGATGTCGTGACCCCCGCTCCCGCAACCGCCGCCGCACGTCGCCGTGCGTCGGGCAGTGGTGGAGCCGGCCACGGCGGCCCGCCGCGTCGCAGAGCCGGCGCACCGAGCCGCCGCGTCTCCGGACCGGCCGCGCCGCGCAAGGACGACGGGCGCACGACCGGCCTCCAGCCGGCGTCGCCGAGCCGTGCGAGCGACCTGCACGAGCGGGTTGCGACGGCGCAGGCCAAGCGTGGCAAAGGCGCCACGCCGGCGAAGCCGTCCGCGAAGCGGTCCGCCGCCGCTGCCGCACGCGCGGCGAGCAGCCGCATGGGCGCGCCCGCGCCGCGCGACGCCGCGCCGCGTGGAGCGTCCGCCCAGCGTGAGGCGTCCAGCGCCCGCGAGGCCGCACCGCGCGGAGCCGCCGCTCGTGCCGCTGCGCCGCGGAGCGCCGCGCCGCGCGGAACGGCCGGCGCTCGGGCTGCCGCGCCGCGCGAGGCCGCACCGCGCGCTTCCGCGCCGCGGAGCGCTGCGCCGCATGGAGCGTCCGGCGCTCGGGGTGCCGCGCCGCGTGCTGCGTCGAGCGTGCGTGCGTCCACCGCGCGGGCTGCCGCTGCGCGCGGAGCGAATGGGGTGCGGGCTGCGGCCGGCGGTCGCGTCGCATCATCCCGTGGGAGCGCCGGGCTGATCGCGGGGCGCGTCGCCGCGGTCGCGGCGGCTGCCGCCGCGCTGCCGCTGCGCGAGCGTGAGCAGGCGCCGGCGCGCCCCCAGCGCAAGCCGCGCGCGGTTCCGAAGCCGAAGCAGACGCGCTCGGACCTGCCGCTCGGCGCACGCTTCGTCGCGTGGCTGCGGGCGCTGCCCGACCATCGCCTGCTCGACCGCCTGATCGGAGGGCGGATCTGGATCGTCCTGATCGGCACGCTGCTCGTCGGCCTCGTCACGCTCCAGCTGTCGCTGCTGAGACTGAACGCCGGGATCGGCACCGCGGTCGAGAAGAGCACCGCGCTGACCGAGCAGAACGCCGCGCTGCGCGCGAACATCTCACGCCTCTCCGACTCCGAGCGGATCGTCGGCGCCGCGACCCAGATGGGCCTCGTGCTGCCGCCGCAGGGCTCGCCGCGCTTCGTCGCCTCCAGAGCCGACGACGCCGGCACCGCGCTGCGCTCGATGCGTGTGCCGGCGATGAGCGCCTCCGCCGCGCTGGCGGCCGGCGCCGGCGTCGGCGCGACGACCGACGCGGCGGACGCGGCGACGACCGACGCGACGGCGCTGGCCGGCGCGACCGGTGAGACCGGCTCGACGGGGACCGACACGACCGCGAGCGCATCCGGCACCGCCGGCGCTGCGGGCACCGACACGACCAGCACGACCGGCACCGCCGGCACGACCGGCACCGCCGGCACGACCGACACCGCCGGCACGACCGACACCGCCGGCACGACGGGCACCGCCGGGACGACCGACACGAGCGGGACGACCGGCGCCACCGACGCGACCGGCACCGACACGACCGCCACCGACACCGCCACTCCGGACACTGCCGGCGGCGGGGCGACGGCGCCGACGGGCTGAGAGCGTCGTGCCGAGCCTGACCGACCGCCGCATCGGTTTCCTCTTCCTGATCTTCGTCGCCGCGCTCGGTGCCGGGCTGCTGCGGGCCGGCTGGCTCGGCGCCGTCAGAGCGCCCGCGCTCAAGCGCGCTGCCGCCACGCAGCAGGTGCAGACGATCGACCTGCCCGCGCCGCGCGGCACGATCACCGACCGGCGCGGGAACGTGCTCGCCGTCTCCGAGAGCGCGAGCGACGTCTCCGCCACGCCGTACATCGTCAGAGACCCGCTCAGAGCGGCGCAGCAGCTCGCGCCGCTGCTGGACGTCTCTGAGCAGGACCTGCTCAGAAGGCTCAACACGCGCAGCGGCTTCGTCTACCTCGCGCGCCGCCTGCCGGCCGCGAGCGCCAACAAGGTCCGCAGACTCGGGCTCGACGGCATCGCGCTCACGCCCAGCTCGCTGCGCACCTATCCGCGCGGCTGGCTCGCCTCGCAGGTGCTCGGCTCCTCCAGCGAGGAGCCCGGCGGCGGCACCGGTCTCGAATACGGCGAGGACAAGGTCCTGCGCGGTCAGGACGGCGTCCGCCGGATCGTCAACGACGCGCTCGGGCAGCCGATCTCGATCAAGGACCAGACGCCGACCGTCCCCGGCAGAGACCTCCAGCTGACGATCGACTCCGACCTGCAGGACAAGGTCGAGTCGGTCCTCGAAGGCGTCGGCCGCACCTACACGCCGAGAGGCGCGACCGCGATCGTGATGAATCCGCAGACGAGCGAGATCCTCGCGCTCGCGAACTGGCCGCGGGTCGACGCCAACGACCCCGGCGGCGCGCCCGGGTACGCGAACCAGAACCGCGCCGTCGGCTTCACGTTCGAGCCCGGCTCGACCTTCAAGGCGTTCACGGTCGCCGGTGCGCTCGAGGACGGCACCGCCACGCCCGAGAAGACCTACTACCTGCCGATACAGCTGCAGGTCGCCGACCGCGTGCTGAACGACTCGCACCCACGCGGCGAGGAGACGTCGTCGGTGTCGAGAATCCTTGCCGAGTCGAGCAACATCGGCGCGGTCAGAATCGCCCTCGACATGGGCGCCCGCCGCTTCAGCCAGTGGGTCGACCGCTTCGGCTTCGGCAGAAGAACCGGCGTCGCGCTGCCCGGCGAGGAGATCGGCCTCGTCCCGACCTACGACGACTACTCCGGCTCGTCGATCGCCAACCTCCCGATCGGGCAGGGCCAGGCCGTCACGCCGTTGCAGATGATGGCCGCCTACTCGGCGATCGCGAACGGAGGCATCCTTCGCCCCCCGCGCATCGTCGAGTCCGTCGGCGGCGTCAGAGCGCCGCAGGACCCGGGCAGAAGAGTCATCTCCGAGCAGACCTCCGCCGAGGTGCGCGAGATGCTGAGAGGCGTCCTGGCGGCCGGCGGCACCGCTGCGGAGGCCGAGATCCCGGGCTACGACCTCGCCGGCAAGACCGGCACCGCGAACAAGGTCGACGCCGACACCGGCGAGTACTCGAGAGAGCGCTACATCGCCTCGTTCGTCGGCTTCGCGCCGGCGAGCGACCCGAGGCTGCTCGTCTCCGTCGTCGTCGACGAGCCGCAGGGGTCGATCTACGGCGGCCAGGTCGCCGCGCCGGCGTTCCAGAAGATCGCGGCGTGGGCGCTCCCGTACCTCGGCGTCAGACCGAATTGACGGCGACCCGGCTCGCGAGCCGCCGAGATGGCGCGACGGCACTCGCACCCGGAACGGTCGGGTCCCATGGGTACACTCGGCGACCGATGAAGCTGCTGGACGTGATGGGCAGCGCAGAGACGGTCCCCACGCTCGCCACCCCTGCCGGCGACGTCGAGATCGCCGCGCTCGCCTACGACAACCGCAAGGTCCAGCCGGGAACGCTCTTCTTCTGCGTGCCCGGCTTCACCCGTGACGGCCATGACTTCGCGCCCGACGCCGTCGCGCGCGGCGCGGTCGCGCTCGTCGTCGAGCGCCCGCTCGGACTCGGCGTGCCGGAGCTGCGCGTCGCCTCCGTGCGCGCCGCGATGGCGCGCGCTGCCGCCAACTTCAACGGCGACCCGACCGCGCGGCTGCAGACGGTCGGCGTCACCGGCACGAACGGCAAGACGACGACGGCGTTCCTCGTGCGCGGCCTGCTGGAGGCCGCCGGCCGCCAGACCGGCCTGCTCGGCACGGTCAAGGCGGTCGTCGGCGGCGAGGCGCGCGAGGTGCAGCGCACGACCGCCGAGGCGATCGAGCTGCAGGCGGACCTGCGCGCGATGCTCGACGGCGGCGACGTCGCGGCCGCGATCGAGGTGTCGTCGCACGCGCTGGAGCTGCACCGCGCCGACGCGGTCCGCTTCGCGGCCGCGATCTTCACCAACCTGACGCAGGACCACCTCGACTTCCACCCGACGATGGAGGACTACTTCCTCGCGAAGCGGAGGCTGTTCGAGACCGGGCCCGGCGTCGCGGTCGTCAACGTCGACGACCCCTACGGCCGGCGGCTGGCGGAGGAGCTGCGCGCCGACGGCGCCGCGCTCGTCACGATCGCGCTCGACCACGACGCCGACTACCGCGCGACCGAGCTGACCACCGGCCTGACCGGCTCGGCCTTCACCGCGCAGACGCCGCAGGGGCCGATCGCGCTGCGCACCCCGCTGCCCGGCCGCTTCAACGTCCAGAACGTGCTCGGCGCCGTCGCGGCGGTCCGCGCGCTCGGCGTCCCGCTGGAGCAGATCGCCGCCGCGCTGCCGCAGGCCGGCCGCGTCCCCGGCCGCTTCGAGCCGGTCGACGAGGGCCAGGGCTTCGCGGTGCTGGTCGACTACGCCCACACGCCCGACTCGCTCGACAACGTCCTGCAGGCCGCGCGCGGGCTGACCGAGCGGCAGGTGCTGACGGTCTTCGGCTGCGGCGGCGACCGCGACCGCACCAAGCGCCCGCTGATGGGGGGGATCGCGGCCCGTCTCGCCGACGAGGCGTATGTGACCTCCGACAACCCCCGTTCCGAAGACCCTGAGCAGATCCTCCGCGACGTCGTGGAGGGGACCGGAACGGGCCCGCACGTCCACGTCGAGGTCGACCGTCGCAAGGCGATCTTCGCCGCGGTCGCGGCTGCCCACGACGGAGACGTGCTCGTGATCGCCGGCAAGGGCCACGAGCAGGGGCAGGAGTTTGCCGGCGGCGAGAAGCTGCCGTTCGACGACGTGACGGTCGCGCGCGAGGCGCTGCGCGCGAAGCTCGGGACCAAGGCGGCCTAGCTCATGGGACGCATCCTGATCGCGGGGACCGCCTCGCTGCTGCTCTGCATCTTCCTCAGCCCGAAGTTCATCGCGTTCATCCGCGAGCGCGAGTTCGGCCAGCACATCCGCGAGGAGGGCCCCGAGGGTCACCACGCGAAGGCGGGCACGCCCACGATGGGCGGGATCATCATCTTCACCGCCGTCTCGATCCCGTTCCTGATCCTGACCGACTACGACTGGCTGGCGATGGGCGTCTTCGGCACCGCGATCGCCTGCGCCCTGATCGGCTTCTTCGACGACTACCTGGGGATCGTCCACCGCCGCTCGCTCGGCGTCAGAGGCCGCACGAAGCTGATCGCGACGATCGCGATCTCGATCGGCCTGTGGCTCGCGGCGACGAGAGGCGCGGGGCTGGAGCCGACGCTGCGGCTGCGCGTGGTCGACGCGCAGATCGACCTCGGCGTCCTCTACCCGGTCTTCATCTACCTCGTCGTCGCCGGCACGACCAGCGGCGTCAACCTGACCGACGGGCTCGACGGCCTCGCGGCCGGCTGCGCGGCGATCGTGCTGCTGGCCTTCATCGGGATCACGTTCATCACGACCGGGCAGCAGGAGCTGAGCCTGCTCGCCGCCTGCCTCGTCGGCGCGTGCGTCGGCTTCCTCTGGTTCAACTCGTTCCCGGCGAACATCTTCATGGGCGATACCGGATCGCTCGGGTTGGGCGGGGCGATCGCCGGGCTCGCGGTGATGACGAAGACCGAGATCCTGCTCGTGATCCTCGGCGGGATCTTCGTGATCGAGACGCTGTCGGTGGCGATCCAGGTGTTCGCGTTCCAGACGTTCAGGAGACGCGTCTTCCTGATGGCGCCGATCCACCACCACTTCGAGCTGCGCGGCTGGTCGGAGACGAAGATCATCCTGCGCTTCTGGATCATCGCCGCGGTCTGCTCCGCGATCGGCTTCACGATCTACCAGCAGAGCATCCGGTGAGCGGCTCCCGGCCGGAGCTGCCGGGAGGTCCCTACCTGGTGGTCGGGCTTGCCCGCTCGGGGATCGCTGCCGCGCTCGCGCTGCACGCGCGCGGCGAGCAGGCGATCGGCGTCGACGCGGGCGTGCCGGACGTGACAAGGCTTCGCGCGGCCGGCGTCGAAGTGCACCTGGATGCACCAGGGACCGACCTCGTCAGCCGCGCGCGCACGCTCGTCAAGAGCCCCGGCGTCCCGCAGGACGCGCCGGTCGTGCGCGCCGCGCGCGACGCAGGGCTGGCCGTCATCGGCGAGGTCGAGCTGGCCTGGCGGCTGCTCCCGAACGACTTCATCGCGGTGACCGGGACCAACGGCAAGACGACGACGACCGAGCTGCTCGGCCACGTCCACCGCACCGCCGGCCTGCCGGTGACGGTCGCCGGCAACGTCGGCACGGCCGTGACGACGCTGATCGGCGCGCTCGACCCGGCCGCGACGATCGTCTGCGAGACGTCGTCCTACCAGCTGGAGGACACGCTCGCGTTCGCGCCCGAGGCGGCGATCCTGCTCAATGTCACCCCCGACCACCTCGATCGCCACGGCACGCTGGAGGCGTACCGCGAGGCGAAGCTGGAGGCGTTTCGGCGCCAGACCGCCGCCGGCGTCGCGGTCACGTCGACGGCGCTCGCCGCCGCGCTGCCGGGCGACGCGCGCCGCGTCACGTTCGGCGCCGCCGCCGACGGCGCGACCGTCGCTCTGCACGACGACGGCACGATCTCGTGGGAGGGCGCGCCGCTGATGGCCGCCGCGGAGATCGGGATCCCCGGCCCGCACAATCGCGAGAACGCGATGGCCGCCGCCGCGGTCGCGTTGGCGCGCGGCGTTGATGCTGCGGCGGTGCGCGAGGCGCTGCGCAGCTTCGGCGGCGTCGCGCACCGGCTGGAGCCGATCGCCGAGCGCGACGGCGTCGCCTACGTCAACGACTCGAAGGCGACGAACGTCGACGCGACGCAGGTCGCACTGCGCTCGTACGCGCCAGGGACGGTCCACCTGATCGCCGGCGGCGTGCCGAAGGCGCAGGACTTCGCGCCGCTGGCGCCGCTCGTCGCCGAGCGCTGCGCCGCCGTCTACCTGATCGGCGAGGGAGCAGGGGAGATCGGCGCGGCGCTGGCGAGCAGCGGCACGCCGCTCCACGACGTCGGCGACATGGAGCGCGCCGTCGCCGCCGCGAGCGCCGCCGCGCGCCCCGGCGAGGTCGTGCTGCTCTCGCCCGCGTGCGCGAGCTTCGACCAGTACCCGAACTTCGAGGCGCGCGGCGACCACTTCCGTCGTCTCGTCGAGGAGCGCTAGGCGTGGCCCGCGCCGCTCGCCTCCCTCGCGTGAAGCGGCGGGAGCGCGTCCCCACGCAGCCGCGCCCGATCGAGCACCGCGTCCTGATCACCGCGACGCTGTGCCTGATCGCGATCGGCGCGGTGATGGTCTACAGCGCCTCCTCGGCGCGCAACCTGCTGGAGGGATCGGGCGACGGCACCGCCTACCTGGTCCGCTACGTCGGCCTCGGCCTGATCGCGCTCGCCGGCATGCACATCATGTCCCGGCACGGCTACGAGCTGACGAAGCGTTTCATGCCGCTGCTGCTGATCGGCTCGTTCTTCGCGTGCGTGATCGTGCTCGTCCCCGGCATCGGCACCGAGGTCAACGGCGCCCGCTCGTGGCTGGGGCCGGGCATCTTCTCGCCGCAGCCGTCGGAGTTCATGAAGCTCGCGCTGATCCTCTACTGCGCGCAGTTCCTCGCCGCGCACCCGCGGCGGATCGAGACGTTCAGAGGGATGATGAGCCCGGTCGGGATCGTCGCCGGCGGCGCCTGCCTGCTGATCATCATCCAGCCGGACACCGGCACGACGCTGCTGATCGCCGGGATCGTCGCCGCGATCCTGATCGCCGCCGGCGTGCCGATGCGCTTCCTCGCCTACCTCGCCGGGATCGGCCTGCTGCTGCTGATCGTGCTGATCATCCTCCAGCCCTACCAGCAGGACCGCCTGACGTCGTTCCTGGACCCGTGGGCGTCGAAGACGGGCGAGGGCTTCCAAGCCAGCCAGGGCTTCATCGCGCTCGGCTCCGGTGGGCTGTTCGGCGTCGGGCTGGGACAGTCGGTGCAGAAGGTCTTCTACCTGCCGGAGGCGCACACCGACTTCATCCTCGCGGTGATCGGCGAGGAGCTTGGGCTGTTCGGCGTCACCGTCGTGATCGCGCTGTTCGGCCTGATCGTCTGGTCCGGACTGCGGATCGCACGGAGCGCGACGGACCAATATGCGAAGCTGGTGGCGGTCGGGTTGACCGCCCTCATCTCATGTCAGGCGATACTCAACATCTTTGTCGTGCTCGGCATGGCGCCGCTCACCGGCGTGCCGCTGCCGTTCATCTCGTACGGACCGACGAACCTGATCGTCATCCTCGGAGCGGTCGGGCTGCTGCTCAACCTTGCCGACCGCAACCGCGCGTACATGCGGCTCGTCGACCCGAGCACCGGAAGACGCCGCACGACCGCCCACTCGCAGCGTGACCAAGGCGCCGAGGATCGTGATCGCCGCCGGCGGGACGGCGGGCCACGTCGTGCCGGCTCTGGCGGTCGCCGACGCGCTGCGGGCTGACGGCGCCGACGTCGTCTTCGTCGGCGGCGAGCGCGCCGAGCGCGAGCTGGTGCCGGCAGGCGGCTACGAGCTGCGCACGCTCGCGGTCGAGGGGATCAGCCGCACGAACCCGCTGAAGGCCGCGCGCGCGGTCGCGAAGGCGGGTGCCGGAGTCGTTCGCGCCGGCTCGATCCTGCGCGAGCTGAGACCGGACGCCGTGATGGGCGGCGGAGGGTACGTCGCCGGCACTGTCGGCGCGGCGGCCGCGCTGCGGCGCCGCCCGCTCGTGCTGACGGAGGCCGACTCGCACCTGGGGATCTCCAACCGCGCGCTGGCGCGCTTCGCGCGGCGCGTCTGCCTCGCGTTCCCGCTCGAGCACCGCGACGGCGAGCGCTACCGCGTCACCGGCCGCCCGGTGCCGCCGCCGGCGACCGACCGCGCGGCGGCCCGCGCGCGCTTCGGTCTGGCGGAGGACGACGTCGTCGTGCTCGTCTTCGGCGGCTCGCTCGGCGCCCGCTCGATCAACGAGGCGGCGGTGGCAGCGTTCGCCGACCCGGCGGGGCCGGTGCCGGCGGGGCCGGTAGGGCCGGTGGCGCCGGAGGGCGGGAGGCCCGCCGACGGCCGCTTCCGCGTCCTCCACGCCGCCGGCCGGCGCGACTTCGACGCGCTGAGCGCGCCCGGCACGCACTACGACCTGCGCCCGTACATCGACGGCTTCGGCGAGGCACTGCTGGTGAGCGACCTCGTCGTCGCGCGCTCGGGCGGCTCGGTCTTCGAGATCGCCGCGCACGGCAGACCCGCGCTGCTGATCCCCTATCCGCACGCCGCCGCCGACCATCAGACCGCGAACGCCCGCTGGATGGAGCGCCACGGCGCCGCCGTGATCGTGCCGGACGGCGAGCTGACGGCGGAGCGTCTGAGGCAGGAGGTCGGCGCGCTGCTGGCCGACCGCGACCGCCTCGCCGCGATGGCCGCCGCCTCCGCCGATCTCGCACGCCCACACGCGGCGCGCGAGATCGCGGATGAGCTGCTCAGCGCAGCGGGCGTCTAGGAAGCCGGGCGAAAGCCCGGCGCCGGCCCCGCGCCGGGGGAAGCGCGGGGCCGCTGCATGAGCACCGGGGCCGGTGGTTCGGCTCCGGCCTGCTGTCTATCTGAGCGTCATGTTCGGCTCGCCCTGGCCGTTCAGGCCCGTGCCATGGGCGCAGGTGCCGCCTCTGACGGCACCGCCGTTGTACGCCTGCCGCAGGCAGTTGCGCATCGCCATCTGACCCCAGTAGTTGGCGTGGATGCTCTCCTGCAGCTGGTACGGACCGACGATCGTCGTGACCGTGCGGATCTGGTTGACCCACTCGGTGTTGTCGACCGCGCCGGCGCTTCTCCAGTTGGCGATGCCTCTCTCCTCCAACAGGCCGACGGTGTTCTCGCACAGCCGGCGGCCGTCGAAGGCCGTCTGCAGGTCGAGCACCGTCGTGTTCGGCAGGCCCGCGGCGGCGGTGCCGTTGCGGACCGAGTTGTTCATCGCCGGGACGACGACGTCGTTGGCCCAGTTGACGTCTCTGTTCCAGGCGCCGCAGCCGCCGATGTTCTGGCGGTCCCAGCCGGTCTCCGGGTAGCGCGCTCTGTCGCTGCGCGGGATCGGGTTCCAGTAGGTCTGGCCGATGATCTTGTACTGCGCCGTCGTGTAGCCGGCGTTTCTCATCGCCTGCGCGACCCGCAGGATCGCGTCACGCACGTTCGCCGTCTCGGTCGCCTGGCGCGCAGGCGTGAAGCGGTCGGCGATGTCCGAGTCGTCGGAGCAGTAGTTCTTCCACCACGACGGCGACGTCAGCCAGTTCGTGACGCAGCGCGTGACGACGTCGGCGAAGCCGTAGTTGTTCGCCACGATCATCACGACGACGGCCTTGACGTTGTGCGTCGAGGCGTACTCCTGCAGCGCGAGCGCCTGCCCTCTACGGCCCTGCGCGTCGCTGTAGAAGTCGATGCCCGGCTTGTAGTCCTCGCCGGAACCGGTGCCGCCGGTCGTCGTGCGCGCGCCGGAGCACGCGAGGTTGACGCTCAGCACGCCGCCGCCGATGTACGCCTGAGCGCTTCTGGAGCGATGGCAGTTTCTGATCGCCTCGCCCGTCGGCGTGTCCCAATACGCCGTCGAGCCGAGCGCGTCGATGTTGCCCGACGATCCGTTCGTGTTGCCGGCCCAGCGGCCGGCCTCCCCCGAGATCGCCGAGTCGCCGAGCGTGACGACGGCCGGCGTGCCGACCCCCGGTCCGTCCGCTCCGGCGACCGCCGGCAGCGCCGCGATTCCCCCGAACGCCCCCGCTGCGACCGCCGCAGCAGTGCAGGCGTAACCGCGCAGGCTGCGCGGGCCGATGACTCCCCTCATCTAGCTCTCCCTCCCCGATTTCACCCCGGCGGACGCCGAGGCAGTGCTCATGAATACCACGCCCCGGCGCACTGATAAACGCGAAAGCTGGAAATTCGTGCAGCTTGCGGAAGATCAGGGCCGTACGAGCCCGATCTGGTAGGCGAGGATCACCGCCTGGACGCGGTCGCGCAGGGCGAGCTTTCCGAGGATCCGGCCGACGTGCGTCTTGACCGTCGCCTCTGAGAGCACCAGCCGCTCCGCGATCTCGGCGTTGGTGCGCCCGGCGGCCAGCTCCAGCAGCACCTCGTGCTCGCGCGCCGTCAGCTCGGAGAGCCGCGGATGCTCGTGCGGCGGCACCGGCGCGGCGGCGTCCGCCGGCAGGTGGTGGGCGAACGTGTCGAGCAGCGCGCGCGTGACGCGCGGCGCGACGACGGCGTCGCCGCCGGCTACGGCGCGGATCGCGGCCGTCAGCTGCTCGGGCGGGACGTCCTTGAGCAGGAAGCCGCTGGCGCCGGCGCGCAGGCCGGCGAACGCGTACTCGTCGAGGTCGAACGTCGTCAGGATCAGCACGCGCGCGGCGGCGCCCGCGGTGACGATCCGCCGCGTCGCCTCGATCCCGTCGACGCCCGGCATCCGCACGTCCATCAGCACGACGTCGGGATCGAGCTGCGCGGTCCGCTCGACGGCTTCCGCGCCGTCGCCCGCCTCGCCGACCACGGCGATGTCCGGCTGCGCGCTCAGGACCATGCGGAAGCCTGCGCGCAGGAGCTGCTGGTCGTCGGCGAGCAGCACGCGGATCGTCATCGGCCGGCCGCCTCGCCGTCGGCCAGCCGCAGCTGCGTCCGCACGCTCCAGCCGCCGCGCGGCCGCGGGCCGGCCTCGACCTCGGCGCCGTAGACGGCGACGCGCTCGCGCATCCCGGCGAGCCCGTGGCCGCCGGCCGCGTGCGCGCCGGCCCCGTTTGCGGCCGTCCCGTTCGCGCCGGCGGCGGGCACGCCAGGCGGCGGCGCGCCGTCGTCGGTCACCTCGAGCGCGAGCACGTCGCCGCCGTAGTGCAGCCGCACCTCGGCCGACGACGGCGAGCGCGCGTGCTTGAGCGTGTTCGTCAGCGCCTCCTGCACGACGCGGTAGACGGTCAGCTGCGCGCCGGGGCTCAGCGACACCGGCTCGCCGGTACGCGTCAGGCGCGTCGCGAGCCCGGCGCCGCGGACCTGCTCCAGCAGCGCGTCGAGCTGGTCGAGGCCGGGCTGCGGGCGCAACGGCTGCGCTCCGGCGGACGTCTCGCCCTCGCCGGAGCCCTCGCCGGAGCCGGAGCCGGAGCCGGAGTCGCGCAGCACGCCGAGGAGGCGCCGCATCTCGCCGAGCGCCTCGCGGCCGGTCGCCGAGACGGTGCGCATCGCCGCGTCCGCCTCCTCAGGCGCCTGCGCCGCCGTCAGCCGCGCGCCGTCGGCGAGCGCGATCATCACGGTCAGGTTGTGCGCGACGACGTCGTGCAGCTCCCGCGCGATGCGGCCGCGCTCGGCCGCGGTCGCGAGCTGCGCCTGCTGGTCGCGCTCGATCTCCAGCCGCCGCGCGCGGTCGGTCAGCGCGGCGATGTGGTCGCGCCGCGTGCGCACGTAGAAGCCGAGCGCGCCGGCCGCGACGACGAACGCCGACATGCTGAGGAACGCCCCGACCGGGCTCGACGAGCCGTATCTCAGCGTCGCCAGCAGCGCGCCCAGCTCGAGGACTGCCAGTGCCGCGGGAAAGCCCCAGCGCCGCCGCTCGTAGACGGCGATTCCGTACAGCGCGATCAGCAGTGAGGTGTCGGCGAGCGTGACCTCCGTCGTCAGCCACTGCACGAACGCGACGAGCGCGAGCACGCCGAACACGACCAGCGGAGACCGGCGCCGCCACACGAGCGGCACCGTCAGCCCCGCGAGCAGCAGCCAGTCGCCGGCCGAGCCGCGCGTCGTGACCGTGCTGAGCACGTACATGACGCCCCAGCTCGCGGCGAGCAGCGCGTCGACCAGCAGCGGGTGCCGCCGTCCCCATTCCGTGATCTGCCGCAGCCGCTTGCGCACGTCGCTCCGCTCAGGCGTCCCGGCGCAGCAGCGTCCAGACCGCGCCGGCGATCGCGACGGCGAGGTAGGCGCAGAGCAGCAGGAAGGCGGGCAGCGGGCGCAACATGCCGTCCTCGATTCTGGCACGCACGAGCGAGTGCATCGCGCCCGTCGGCAAGTGCGCCGAGACCCACTCGGAGAACTGGGCGACGATCGGCAGCACCATCAGGATCGCGAACAGCGTCGAGATCGCCCCCGCGGTGTTGCGGACGATGAATCCGAGCGCCGTCCCGAACAGGCAGACGAATGTCAGCACGACGCCCACGCCGATCACCGAGCGCAGCACGCCAGGGTCGGACAGGCTGAAGTCCCAGTGCTCGGAGAGGATCGCGTTGCCGGCGAAGAAGCTGACGAACGACGCCGTCGTCATGACCGCGAACGTGACGCCGGCGAACAGCCCGAGCTTCGTCCACAGCACCGGCAGGCGGCGGGGGACGGCGGCGAGCGTCGCGCGGATCATCCCGGTCGCGTACTCGCCGGTGATCGCCATCACGCCGAGGACGCCGATCGCCAGCTCGGCGAACATGCGGCCGCCGAGTGCCCGCTCGGTGACGTCGAAGTCGGCTCTCGCCGACGCCGCCATCGACTCGAATCCGCGCACGGTGTCCCAGCAGATCAGGATCCCGAAGCCGACCATCAGCGCGACCGCCGCGGCGAACGTGATCTTCGTCGACCGCAGCGTGTTCAGCTTGATCCACTCCGACCGCAGCACACGGCCGGGCGTGACGCCGACGGCGCTCATGCCGCCACCTGCTCGAGGCCGGCGCGGTACTCGACGGCGTCACGCGTCAGCTCCATGAACGCCTCCTCCAGCGACGCCTGCTGCGGCGTCAGCTCGTGCAATGCGAGACCGTGCCGCGCGGCCAGCTCGCCGATCTCCGGCGCGCTCACGCCCCCGACCTCCAGCAGGTCGCGCTCGACGCCAGTGACGCTCACGTCGGGCCCGGCGACCAGCTCGCCGAGCCGCGCCGCGTCCGGCGACCGCACGAGCACGACGTCGCGCGAGGCGCGCGCGGTCATCTCCTGCACCGACACGTCCGCGATCAGCCTGCCGCGGCCGACGACGATCAGGTGCTCGGCGGTCAGCGACATCTCGCTCATCAGGTGGCTGGAGAGGAAGACCGTGCGGCCCTCGGCGGCGAGGCCGCGCAGCAGGTTGCGGACCCAAAGGACGCCCTCCGGGTCGAGCCCGTTGACGGGCTCGTCGAGGATCACGGTCGCGGGGTCGCCGAGCAGCGCGGAGGCGATCCCGAGCCGCTGGCCCATCCCGAGCGAGAAGCCGCCGGCGCGCTTGTCGGCGACGTCGTGCAGGCCGGTGAGGTCGATCACCTCCTCGACGCGGCGGTCGCCGAAGCCGTGCGTCGCGGCGAGCGCGCGCAGGTGGTTGCGCGCGGAGCGGCTGGTGTGGATCGCCTTCGCCTCCAGCAGCAGGCCGACCTCACGCAGCGGGGCGGCGTGCTCGGCGTAGGGGCGGCCGTTGACGGTCGCCGTCCCCGCCGTCGGCACGTCGAGGCCGGCGATCATCCGCATCGTCGTCGACTTGCCGGCGCCGTTGGGGCCGAGGAAGCCGGTCACGATGCCGGGGCGGACGGTGAAGGTGAGCGAGTCGACGGCGGTCTTCTCGCCGTAGCGCTTGGTCAGGTTCTCGACGGTGATCATGCCGAGGACGCTACGAGCGCGCCGCCGTGCGCGAAACGGCTGCGCGGGCGATCTTCGCGCGCCCGCGCCTACGCCGCTCGGATGACCCGGTA
This sequence comes from Conexibacter woesei DSM 14684, assembly GCF_000025265.1. Classification (GTDB taxonomy): domain Bacteria; phylum Actinomycetota; class Thermoleophilia; order Solirubrobacterales; family Solirubrobacteraceae; genus Conexibacter; species Conexibacter woesei. Next base: position 3,999,134 of record NC_013739.1, on the reverse strand, counting down.
CGCCCGAGGTCTCACGCGGTGACGGGCGGCGTGACGGGCGCGCGCGCCTCGCGGAACGTGACGATCCGCTTGCGCTCCTCATCCCACAGCTTCAGCCGCGGCGCCTTCAGCGCGTCCCACATCGTCAGGACCGGCACGTCGTGGAAGACGGCGAGGTCGTCGTGCGCGGCCTGCAGCTTGTAGTTCGGCACGCGCGCGCTGAGGTGGTGGACGTGGTGGAGGCCGATGTTGCCGGAGAAGAACTGCAGCGGCTGCGGCAGGTCGAGGTAGGAGCTGCCGCGCAGCGCGGCGTCGGCATAGCTCCACTCCTCGCTCGTCTCCCAGTAGGTGTCCTCGAACTGGTGCTGGACGAAGAACAACCAGACGCCGGCGCCGCCGGCGATCAGCACCATCGGGCCCTGGATCAGCAGGAACGCCTCCCAGCCGATCAGCCAGATCAGCGCGGCGAGCGAGATGCCGAGCACGATGTTCGTCTGTATGACGCTGTTGCGGATGCGCGGGCGCATCGAGCGCTTCCATATCCGCGGCTGCACGGTGAACGACCAGATCGGGCCGAGCGTGAACAACACGAGCGGGTTGCGGAAGAGGCGGTAGCCGATCTTCAGCGGCAGGCCCGCGGCGCGGTACTCGGCGACCGTCATCGTCGGCACGTCGCCGTCGCCGCGGCGGTCGAGGTCGCCCGCGGTGGCGTGGTGGACGGCGTGGCTGTGACGCCAGGAGGCGTACGGCGTGAAGACGAGCAGCCCGGTGAAGCGGCCGACCCACGTGTTCGCGCGCTTGGACTCGAACAGCGAGCCGTGCCCGCAGTCGTGGAACATGATGAACGTGCGCAGCAGGAAGCCGGACGCCGGCACCGCGAGCGCGAGCGTCAGCCAGTAGGAGACGTCGAGCGACCACACCATCAGCGGCCACAGCAGCAGGTACGGCACGACGGACGTCGCGAGGTCGAGCAGGCTGCGCTTCAGGTCTGGCCGCGAGTACGGCTCCAGCTGTCTGCGCCAGGGGTTGCGCGCGGTCGGCGTGGATGCCGGTTGCTGCTCGTCTGGGGCCGCCGTGGGCGCCTGCATCGGGATATACCGCCTCGTCTCGTTGAACAAGGCGCCGATGTTGCAGGGACGGCGCCGAACCCGGAATGATGCCGACAAGCGAATCGCACTGCGGTTAACCCCCGTTGAAGACGGGGTGCACGCTGCCTGAGAACTATGCCTTGCTCCAATGACGGCACGCTTCGCCGCTGACAGCCTGTCCGCCATGATCTTCTCTGAGATGACCACCATCAGCACGACACGGTCCGGCGGCAACGGTACCGGCGGCGACGACTACGAGGTGACGCTGGCGCTGCACGGCACGATCGTTGCGCTGATCGGCGGCGTCGTCACGATCGTATGGGCGCTCACCGGCGCCGGCCAGTTCTGGCCGATGTGGGTCTGGCTGGGACTGCTGATCACGCTCGCCGTCCACGCGCTCGGTCGTCAGCTGGTCGACACGTTGGAGGGTCGCACACGCCCGATCGTCTTCCACACGGCGGTCACGATCTTCTTCTGCGTGCTGGAGGTCGTGATCTGGCTGATGGCCGGTGGCGGCTACTTCTGGCCGATCTGGCCGATCGTCGGCCTCGGGTCGATACTTGGCGTGCACGCGCTCATCGTCCACAAGGACCTGCTGCCGACGCGCGAGCGCGAGCTGACCGAGCGCGTCGACGAGCTGACGCGCACCCGCCGCGGCGCGCTCGACGTGCAGGCGGCGGAGCTGCGGCGGATCGAGCGCGACCTGCACGACGGCGCGCAGGCGCGGCTCGTCGCGCTGTCGATGCAGCTCGGCCGGGCCGAGGAGCGGCTGGAGGACCAGCCCGACGTCGCCGAGCTGGTGCGCAGGGCGCGCGGCGAGGCGGGTGCGGCGATCAAGGAGCTGCGCGACCTCGCCCGTGGGATCGCGCCGCCGGTGCTCGCCGACCGCGGCCTCGTCGCGGCGGTCGAGTCACTCGGACAGCGCTCCGCGGTGCCGGTCGCGGTCGACGCGAAGATCGAGCGGCGGCTGCTGCCGGTCGTCGAGACGGCGGCGTACTTCGTCGTCGCCGAGGCGCTGACGAACGTCGCCAAGCACGCGCCGTCGGCGTCCGCGCGCGTCACGCTCGCCGAGCGCGACGGTCTTCTGATCGTCGAGATCGCCGACGACGGGCCCGGCGGCGCCGCCGACTTCGGGCCCGCGCCCGGCTCGACGGGGCTCGCGGGCCTGCGCAACCGCGTCGAGGCGCTCGACGGCCACCTGCGCGTCACGAGCCCGGCCGGCGTCGGCACGGCCATCCGTGCGGAGCTTCCATGTCGAGACGAGGAGACGCCGTGAGAGTCGTCATCGCCGAGGACAACGCGCTGCTGCGCGAAGGTCTCGTGGCGCTGCTGAGAGAGCGCGGGATCGACGTCGTCGCACAGTCCGAGGACGGCGACGGCCTGCTGCGGATCGTCGAGGGCCACCAGCCCGATCTCGCGATCGTCGACGTGCGGCTGCCGCCGACGTTCACCGACGAGGGCGTGCGCGCCGCGATCGAGGCGCGCGCCCGGCATCCGAGACTGGCGATCCTGATCCTGTCGCAGTACGTCGAGCCGGTCTACACCTCCGAGCTGCTCGCCTCCGGCGACGGCGGGATCGGCTACCTGCTGAAGGAGCGCGTCGGCGAGGTGCGGACGTTCGTCGAGGCGCTGGAGCGCGTCGCGGGCGGCGGCACCGCGCTCGACCGCGAGGTCGTCGCGGAGCTGGTGAGGACCCGCCACGCCGGCGACTCCTCCGGCGCGCTGGCCGGGCTGACCCCGCGCGAGCGCGAGGCCCTGTCGCTGATGGCCGAGGGCAAGACGAACGCCGCGATCGCCCGCGCGATGGTCGTCACGCCCGGCGCCGTCGAGAAGCACGTCTCGAACATCTTCGCCAAGCTCGACCTGCCCGCGACCGACGACGACCACCGCCGCGTGCTCGCGGTCCTCACCTACCTCGGCGCGGGCGAGGCGGTTTGACAACACAGCGTGTGTAGACGCTCTGCGGCAGGCTTCGTACCTTGTCGGCTATGGCGATCAGCCACTCCGCATACGAGCACGAGATCGAGCTTCTGCCTGAGCTTGCGGCCGCGTACGCTCGCCGCGCGCAGCGGCTCGGCGTCGATCCGGAGAGCGAGGGCGAGATCCGGGAGGCGCTGCGTCGACGGCGGGACGTTCAGGCTGAGCTTCGAGCTGAGTCGATCGACGAGCCCCTGTTTCTGCGGGACGCTGACGACCCGCTGAACCAGCGGGGCCTTGCGCGTCTCATCGACGACGGCGCCGGTTCCTGGGTCGATCACGTCGACGTCGAGTTGGCGACGCGCGACGAGATGCCATGACGGCGTCTTCGACCTCCTTGTTCGACTCCTCGTTTGTCATCGCCGACACGTCGGCACGGTTGCGAGCACGGAGCGGGATCGTCGTGGCGCAGTGGCAGCGGGCGGTGAGCGCGCGGCAGATCACGACCTGTCCTGTCGTGAAGCTCGAGCTGTTCCACACCGCCCGGGATGCGAACGCCGTCGAAGCGATCGAAGTGGAGGAGCGCGCGTTCCGGTCGATCCCGATCACGCGGTCGGTGCAGAACGCCGCCATCGGCGCGGTGCGTGAGCTGGCGAGACGCGGTGGCGGCTACCACCGCGTGTCGTTGCCCGACGTCCTGATCGCGGCAGCGGCACAGGACGTCGGTGCGGATGTCCTGCACTACGACCGTCACTTCGATCGGCTCGCGGAGGTGCTGCACTTTCGGAGCATCTGGCTCGCACCGGCTGGGTCGCTGTCATAGGCGAGCGGCCGCCTGCATCGACAGAGGCTGGAGTGCTCTCTGGAAACAGTTGTCGTGCGGGAAGTTCACAGCTTTGGCTTGGACGCTAGGGTCTGCCGCCGTGACGGACGAACGACCCTGGGCCGGCCGGCGGCTCCACTTCATCGGCATCGGCGGCGCCGGCATGAGCGGCCTGGCGCAGGTCGCGGGCGCGCTCGGCGCGGCCGTCAGCGGCTCCGACCGCGCCGACTCCGCGCTGTTCGCGCGGCTGCGGGAGGACGGCGCGACGGTCGCGGTCGGCCACGACGCGGCGAACGTGCCGGCGGGCGACGGCGTCGAGGTCGTCTACTCGACCGCGGTCCCGCCGGAGAACCCCGAGCGCGCGGTCGCGCGGGAGCGCGGGCTGGCGGAGCTGCATCGGGCCGACCTGCTCGGCGAGATCACCGACCTGCCGGGCCGGCGCTGCATCGCGGTGACGGGCACGCACGGCAAGACGACGACGTCGAGCATGGTCGTGCACGCGCTGCGCGGGGCGGGGATGGACCCCGGCTACCTCGTCGGCGGCGAGGTCCGCTCGACCGGCTCCAACGCCGGCTGGGGGACGGGGGAGTGGGTCGTCGTCGAGGCCGACGAGTCCGACCGCTCGCTGCTGAGACTGCACCCCGACGTCGCGGTCCTGACGAACGCCGAGCTCGACCACCACGCGACGTACGGCTCGCGCCTCGACGTCGACGAGACCTTCCGCGCGTTCCTGGCGAAGGCGAGCGAGGGGATCGTCGTGTGGGACCGGCCGGAGCTGGTCGCGCTCGCGCCGAGCGGCGCGGCGGTCGGCGCGAGCGGCGTGGCTGGCGTGGGCGGCGTGGCTGGCGTGGGCGGGGCGGCTGACGGCGGCGACGGCGGCGTCGAGCTGGCGCCCTACGACGTGCCCGAGCCGCTGCTCGACGCGACGGGGATCCGCTTCGACTGGCGCGGGATCGCGGTGCGCCTGAGCGTGCCCGGCGCGCACAACGCGCTCAACGCCGCCGCGGCGCTGGAGGCGTGCCGCCTGGCCGGAGCCGACCCCGCGCGCGCGGCCGCCGCGCTCGCAGACTTCCGCGGCGCCGGACGGCGCTTCGAGCTGCTCGGGACGACCGCCTCCGGCGCGACCGTCTACGACGACTACGCCCACCACCCGACCGAGGTCGCCGCGACGGTCGCGGCCGCCCGCACGCTCGCGCCCGGCCGCGTCGTCGTCGTCTTCCAGCCGCACCTCTTCTCGCGCACGCGCGCGCTGGCCCGCGAGTTCGGCGCGGCGCTCGCCGCCGCCGACCTCGTCGTCGTGCTCGACGTCTATCCCGCGCGCGAACGCGCCGAGCAGTTCCCCGGCGTCGACGGCCGCCTCGTCGCCGCCGCGACCGCCGACGCCGCCGACGGCGGCCCGCGCGCAGGCGTCGCGTGGCTGCCCGGCTTCGACGCCGCCGAGCGCTACCTGCGCAGCGAGCTGCGCGCCGGCGACCTCTGCCTGGCGATGGGCGCCGGCGACGTGAACGCGCTCGGCGCCCGCCTGCTGGCGTAGCGCGCGGCTGTCAGAACCTCGCAGGTCGCGGAGGGGACTTCCGGTCGGGGTCGAACCTCGTCGTGGCATGAGTGAACTCGGCACGCCTTCCGCCACCCGCCCGCAGCTGCGGCTCGGCCGCCTCGCGCGGCGCGTCGGCGCCTCGGCGGGACGCGCCCGGAGCGTCCGGCGTCTCGGGCGGCCGCGCGGTCGCACGCTCGTGCTGGCCGCGGTCGCGCTGGTGCTGCTGGTCGCCGGCGGTCTGTGGCTGCGCGACTCGTCGCTCGTGACGGTCCGCAACGTCGAGGTCAGCGGTCTCTCCGGCGGCCAGGCGAGCGAGATCCGCGCGGCGCTGGAGGACGCGGCCGGCAGCATGACGACGCTGCACGTGCGCGAGGACGCCCTCCGCACGGCCGTGGAGCCGTTCTCGATCGTCAAGGACATCGAGGTCTCGACCGACTTCCCGCGCGGGATGCGCATCCACGTCGTCTCCAACGTCGCCGTCGGCGCCGTCGAGCTGGGCGGCAGAGCGACGCCGGTCACCGCGGACGGCACGCTGCTGCGCGACGTGACCGCCGCCGCGAGCCTGCCGTCGGTCCCGCTGCACGGGTCGCCGACCGGCTCGCGCGTGAAGGAGGGCGAGGCGCTGACCGCGCTCGCCGCGCTCGGCGAGGCGCCCGCGGCGCTGCGCTCGCGCGTCGAGTCGGCCAGAACGACGAGAGCCCACGGGCTCGAGCTGCAGCTCGCCGACGGACCCGCGCTGTGGTTCGGCGACGGGCAGCGGCTGCGCGCGAAGTGGGCGGCGACGACGGCGGTGATCGCCGACCCGGAAGCGGCCGGCGCAAGCTACGTCGACGTCACCGCACCGTCTCGCCCCGCCGTCGGAGGGCTGCCGGAAGGCGCTCCGGCGACCGGCGAGTCCGATGCCGCGGAGCCGCCGCCGGGGGTCGAGGTCGATCCCGCGACCGGCGCGGCGATCGATCCCGGCACGACGCAATCACCCGATTCCACGGCGGAGCCCGTGCCCTGACCTAACCGTCGACCTGAGGTCGAGCCTCACTCCTGGGTGTTGTCAACGCTCCAGGCGTGCTAGAGAGTTCGGCATTCTGCAACGCATCATGCGTCGCACACACCTCGTTGACACACAGCCGAAAATGCCCGTAACGTGCGACAATCCAGTCACTGGCGTGGGGCAAACTCTCAACGCTAACTCCAGCCTCGGACGGTAACCCTCATGGAAAGCGGCAGCTATCTCGCAGTCATCAAGGTCGTCGGTGTCGGCGGCGGCGGAACGAACGCGGTCAACCGCATGGTCGACGCTGGCCTGCGCGGCGTCGAGTTCATCGCTGCGAACACCGACGCCCAGGCGCTGCAGATGTGCGACGCCGACATCAAGCTCAACATCGGCCACGACCTGACGAGAGGTCTGGGAGCCGGAGCGAACCCCGAGGTCGGCCACGGCGCCGCCGCCGAGTCGCGTGACGACATCAAGGAGGCGCTGAAGGGCGCCGACATGGTCTTCGTCACCGCAGGCGAGGGCGGCGGCACCGGCACTGGCGCCGCGCCCGTGATCGCCGAGATCGCGAAGAACGAGATCGGTGCGCTCACCGTCGGCGTCGTCACGCGCCCGTTCAGCTTCGAGGGCGCCAACCGCAACCGTCAGGCTGACGAGGGCATCCAGCGCCTGCGCGAGCAGGTCGACACGCTGATCGTGATCCCGAACGAGAAGCTGCTCGGCGTCGTCGAGCGGCGCACGACGATCATCGAGGCGTTCAGGGAGGCGGACAACGTCCTGCGCCAGGGCGTCCAGGGCATCACCGACCTCATCACGATCCCGGGCCTGATCAACCTCGACTTCGCCGACGTGCGCACGATCATGCACAACGCCGGCACGGCGCTGATGGGCATCGGCACCGGCTCGGGCGAGACGCGCGCGGTCGACGCCGCCAAGGCGGCCGTCTCCTCGCCGCTGCTGGAGGCGTCCGTCGAGGGTGCCACCGGCATCCTGCTGAACATCACCGGCGGCCACGACCTCGGCCTGTTCGAGGTCAACGAGGCGGCCGAGATCGTCTCGGCGGCGGCCGACACGGACTCGAACATCATCTTCGGCGCCGTGATCGACGACACGATGGGCGACGACGTCCGCGTGACGGTGATCGCGACCGGCTTCGAGCACGGCGGTCCCGCCAGCGCGGGGCGGGCGAGCGAGGCGCGAGAGGTGACGAGAAGGTCGCGCCGCGACCGCGACGTCACGCTCGACGATCGCCAGCGTTCGTCGCTGGAGATCAGCGACGACGACATCGACATCCCGTCGTTCCTTCGCTAGCACGGAAATCGGGCGCGGAGCGGCTCGCTTGGCGGCCGCTCCGATTGCTAGCCTCCGGCGCCCGATGAGCACCCCTGAGACCGCCCTCCGCCGCACCTCGCTGTTCGACCGCCACCAGGCCGCGGGGGCGAAGCTCGTCCCGTTCGCCGGCTGGGAGATGCCGGTGCAATATCCCGACGGCATCAGAGCCGAGCACCTGCGCGTGCGCGAGCGCGTCGGCGTCTTCGACGTGTCGCACATGGGGGAGATCGAGACGCGCGGTCCGGGTGCGCTGGCATTCCTTCAGCGGCTGCTGTCCAACGACGTCGCGAAGATCGCCGTCGGCGGCGCGCAGTACAGCGTGCTGTGCCGCGAGGACGGCGGCGTGCTGGACGACCTCTTCACCTACCGCCTCGCCGAGGACCGCTACCTGACGGTCACCAACGCGGCCAACCACGCGAAGGACCTCGCGTGGTTCATGCGCCAGGTCGTGGCCTCCGACGACGTCGAGGTGGTCGACCGTGCGGCCGACTACGCGATGCTCGCGGTGCAGGGGCCGGAGGCGCGCGCGCTCGTCGCGGGGCTGACGGAAGGCGGCGCCGACGCGCTGCCCGGCCGCTTCAAGACCGCGGAGCTGTCGGTCGCCGGTGCGTCTGCGCTGGTCTGCGGTACGGGGTACACGGGCGAGGACGGTGTCGAGCTGCTGCTGGCGCCGGCCGCTGCGCCCGCCGTCTGGGACGCGCTGCTGGCCGCGGGCGCTGCGCCGGTCGGGCTCGCCGCGCGCGACACGCTGCGCCTGGAGGTCTGCTTCCACCTCTACGGCAACGACCTGATGGAGTCGCGCGGCCCGATCGAGGCCGGCCTCGGCTGGTGCTGCAAGGAGCAGACCGGCTTCATCGGCTCAGAGGCCGTCGCGGCCGCGCGCGCCGCCGGGCCGAGCGAGCTGCTCGCGCCGTTCGTCTTCACCGGGCCGGGCATCCCCCGGCAGGGCAACTCCGTCGTCGGCGGCGGCGAGGTCACGAGCGGGACGCTCTCGCCCTCGCTGGAGGTCGGCATCGGGATGGCGTACCTGCCGGTGGAGCGGGCGGTGCCCGGAACCGAGATCGAGATCGACGTGCGCGGCAAGGTTCGCGCGGCCGTCGTCAAGGAAAAGCCTCTCTTCAGAAAGGGCGTCTAGTGGCCGACGCGAGCTACCCAGAAGACCTGCTGTACCACCCGGAGCACGACTGGGTCCGGCTGAACGGCGACGTCGCGACGTTCGGCGTCACCTGGTTCGCCCAGGACTCGCTCGGCGACGTCGTCTTCTTCGACCCGCCCGAGGTCGGCAGAGAGGTCACGATCGGCGAGGGCTACGCTGAGGTGGAGTCGGTCAAGGCCGTCTCCGACGTGATCGCCCCGATGTCGGGCGAGATCGTCGAGGTCAACGCGGCGCTCACCGACGCGCCCGAGCAGATCAACGACGACCCCTATGGAGCGGGCTGGATGGTGAAGGTGAAGCTGAGCGACCCGGCGCAGAAGGACCAGCTGCTGGACGCCGCCGCCTACACCTCGCAGCTCGACTGACGCTGAAGGGCTGATCCGAACCGCATGAGCACGTACACCTCCGCCACCGACGCCGACCGGCGCGCGATGCTCGACGCGATCGGCGTCGACTCGATCGACGCGTTGTTCGCCGACATCCCCGCCGCGCTCCGTCTCGACCGTCCGCTGGCGCTGCCGGCGGGCATGGCGGAGCAGGAGGTGTACGCGCACCTGCGCGATCTGGCGGCGAGAAACGTGTCTGCCGAGGACGAGGTCTCGTTCCTCGGCGCCGGCATGTACGACTCCTACGTGCCGGCGCTGATCGACTCGATCATCCTGCGGTCGGAGTTCCTGACGCCGTACACGCCGTATCAGCCGGAGATCTCGCAGGGCGGTCTGCAGGTGATGTTCGAGTACCAGACCGCGATCAGCGAGCTGACCGGGCTGCCGGTCTCCAACGCGTCGGTCTATGAGGGGCCGAGCGCGGTCGGAGCGGCCGGCTACCTGGCGAAGCTCGCGAACGGCCGTCCGCGCGTGCTCGCCTCGCGCGGCGTCCATCCGCACAGCCGCGCGACGCTCACGACGCTCGCGCACGGCTACGGGCAGACGGTCGAGGAGGTCCCGCTCAAGGACGGCGTCACCGACCTCGACGCGCTCGTCGCCGCGCTCGGCGACGACGTCAGCGCCGTCGTCCTGCAGCAGCCGAACTTCCTCGGCTCGGTCGAGGACGTCGCGAAGCTGACCGCCGCCGCGAAGGAGCACGGCGCGCTCGTCATCTGCGCCTGCGACCCGGTCCCGCTCGGGATCCTCCAGCCGCCCGGCGAGCAGGGCGTCGACATCGCCGTCGGTGAGGGGCAGACGCTCGGCAACCGGCTCGACTTCGGCGGCCCGTCGTTCGGCTTCTTCGCCGCCTCCCAGGAGCACATCCGCCGCATGCCGGGGCGGATCGCCGGCGAGACGACCGACGTCGACGGCCGTCGCGGCTTCGTGCTGACGCTGCAGACGCGCGAGCAGCACATCCGCCGCGAGAAGGCGACGTCGAACATCTGCACCGCGCAGGCGCTCAACGCGCTCGCGGGCGTGATCTACCTCAGCTGGCTCGGGCGCGACGGGCTCGTCGAGCTGGGCGAGCTGCTGGCGCGGCGGACCGCGTACGCGCGCGACCGCCTCGCCGCGCTCGACGGCGTCACGCTGCTGCACGAGGCGCCGGTCGTGCGCGAGTTCGCGGTGCGGCTCGACGCCGACGTCGCGCGCGTGGTCGAGCGGCTCGCCGGCGAGGGCATCAACGCCGGCTACCGCCTCGGGCGCGACTACCCGGAGTTCGACGACGGTCTGCTCGTCGCGATCACCGAGCAGCGCTCGCGCGCGGACATCGACCGGCTCGCCGAGGCGCTCGGCCGTGCGGTCGCGGCGGAGCGAACCGCCGCCGTCCCGGCGGGCGCGGGAGCGTCGTCATGAGCGCGACCGAGCACCGCTTCGACCAGATCGCCTCCAGACCGCAGGACGGGATCCCGTTCCAGCGCGATGCGGTGACGACGATCTACGAGCGCTCCGTCACGGGCCGCCGCGCGTTCGCCGCGCCGCCGCTCGACGTGCCGGAGCGCCCGCTCGACGAGCTGATCCCCGCGCACCTGCGGCGGACGACGCCGGCTGCGCTGCCGGAGGTGAGCGAGCCCGAGATCGTCCGCCACTACAACCGCCTGTCGAAGCGCAACTTCGACCTCGACACCGGCTTCTACCCGCTCGGCTCGTGCACGATGAAGCACAACCCCAAGCTGCACGAACGCGTCGCGGGGCTGCCCGGCAACGCGCGGCTGCATCCGCTTCAGGACCCGCAGCGGGCGCAGGGCGCGCTGGAGCTGATGTGGAACCTGCAGCAGTCGCTCGGCGAGATCGCCGGCCTGCCGCACGTCTCGCTGCAGCCGAGCGCCGGGTCGCACGGCGAGCTGGCCGGGCTGCTGCTGACGCGCGCCTACCACGAGGACCGCGGCGGACCGCGGCGGACGAAGGTGCTGACACCCGACACCGCGCACGGCACGAACCCGGCGACGGTGACGATGGCGGGCTACGACGTCGTCAAGGTCGGCACCAACCCGGACGGCGGCGTCGACGTCGACGATCTGCGTTCGAAGGCGGACGAGCAGGTCGCCTGCCTGATGCTGACGAACCCGAACACGCTCGGCGTGTTCGACGCGAACATCGAGGAGATCGCCTCGATCGTCCACGGGGTGGGGGCGACGCTGTACTACGACGGCGCGAACCTGAACGCGATCATGGGGATCACGCGGCCGGGCGACATGGGCTTCGACATCGTCCATTTCAACCTGCACAAGTCGTTCACGCAGCCGCATGGCGGCGGCGGTCCGGGCGCGGGGCCGATCGCGGTCTCCGAGCGGATCGAGCCGTACCTGCCCAAGCCGCAGGTCGTCAAGCGCGAGGACGGTGCGTTCGACCTCGACGAGGACCGCTCGAAGTCGATCGGGAAGCTGCGCGGCTTCCAGGGCAACTACGGCGTCTTCGTGCGCTCGTACGCCTACATCCGCTCGCTCGGCTCCGAGGGGCTGCGGGAGGCGTCCGAGGTCGCGGTCCTGAACGCCAACTACCTGCTCGCGCTGCTCAGACGCGAGGGCGTCGCCGAATACCTGCCGGCCGCGTTCGACCGCATCTGCATGCACGAGTTCGTCCTCTCCGGCGCGCCGATGAAGCGCGACCTCGGGCTCAGAACGCTCGACCTCGCCAAGCGGCTGCTCGACCACGGCGTCCACCCGCCGACGGTCTACTTCCCGCTGCTCGTCGACGAGGCGCTGCTGCTGGAGCCGACCGAGACGGAGACGAAGGAGACGCTCGACCACTTCGCCGCCGTCATCGCCGAGATCCTGCGCGAGGCGAAGGCGGACCCTGAGATCGCCCGCAACGCCCCGTACACGACGCCGGTCCGCCGCCTCGACGAGGCCGGCGCGGCAAAGAACCCGGTCATCCGCCAGCCGCTCTGAGGAACACCTCGCCGCGCCTGGCTTTGTCCTCGCTCGCTCACGGGCTGGCGGGTGGGCGGGACAGGCTCCTCACTGCGTCCGCGCCAGCCACGACGATCTTTCCCTCAGCCTGAAGGTCGCTTCGCCTGCACGATCACCCGCGCGCCCTCCTGCGGGATCATCGTCACGTTGCGGTGGCGCGCGTGCTCGGGCGCCGCGTCGACCGCGACGAGATCCGTGCGGCGGGCGATCGCGCGCAGGACGACGCGCTGCTCGGCCATCGCGAGCGCGGCGCCGAGGCAACGGCGGATGCCGCCGCCGAACGGGATCCACGTGTAGGTCCCGGGTCTGACGCCGAGGAAGCGCTCGGGGCGGAACGCGAACGGGTCGGGGTAGACGTCCTCGCGGTGGTGGAGCAGCAGGATGCTCATCGCGACCGACGTGCCCGCCGGGACGCGGTACTCGCCCAGCTCCCACGGGCGCGTCACGCGCCGGCCGATCATCGGGATCACCGGGCGCGAGCGCATCGTCTCGTGGATCGTCGCCTCGATCCAGCCGTCCTCGTCGGCGAACGCCGCGTCGCCCGAACGGGATATGTCGCGCAGGCGGTCGTACGCGGCGGGCGTGCGGACGAGCCGCTCGAACGCCCACGCGAGCGAGTTGGCCGTCGTCTCGTGGCCGGCGAGCACGAGCGTCAGCAGCTCGTCGCGCAGCTCTCTGTCCGTCAGCGGCGTGCCGTCCTCGTCGGTCGCCTCCAGCAGCAGCGAGAGGATGTCGGCGCGCTGCGCGGCGTCGCCGGCCTCGCGGCGCTGGTCGATCAGCGCGTAGACGAAGCGGTCGACGTGGTCGAGCAGTCTCTTCAGCGGCCCGGCCGGCTCCTCACGGCGGATGTTCAGCAGCTCGAACAGCTGCGCCTCGGGCCGTACGGAGAGCCCGACCGCCCAGCGGATCGCGTCGCGCAGGCCGCGCTCGGGCGTGCCCTTCTCCGGCAGCCCCTCGACGCCGAAGATCCCCGCCATGATCACGTCGAGCGTGATCGCCTGGGTCGACGGCGCCAGCCGGATCGGCTTGCCGACCGGCCACGAGTCGATCTCTCTGTCGGCGACCGCGGCGATCATCTCGGCGTAGCGCTGGACCGCCTCGCCGTGGAACGGCGGCAGCAGCAGCTTGCGTTGGCGCATGTGCCGCGGCCCGATCGCGGTCAGGACCGAGTTGGGGCCGACGATCGGTCGCAGCGGCGACTCGCCGGTCAGCGACGGGGCGTCGTCGGGCTTGGCCGTGAACAGCGACTTGACGTGGTCCGGGTGGCTGGTGAGGACGACGAACTCGTCGTCGACGACGCCGCGGAAGCGGAACGTCTCGCCGAGCAGGCGGCGATAGCGGAAGACGAACTCGATCTGGCGGACGCTGAAGCGGAGCGTCTGCAGCGCGCGCGGGAGTGGGATCGCGGGCGGCAGCGCGATCGGGCGCAGGTCGTCGGCGGCGAGCGGACCGGCGGGAGAGGGCGGCGCCTCGCCGATCAGCGCGTGCGCGTCGTCGGCGTGCGTCGTTGCGGAGGCGGAGGCGAGCATGAGGCTTATTGAACCAAAGTCCAATAGTGCTGTCGAGCGCGAACGCGCTCAACTCCCGGTCGCCCCGTCCGATCTGATTGGGCATGTCAGCGTTCAGACCCTCCGGCCGCGCGCGCGGGCGTCGCATCGCGCCGCTCGTGCTCCTCCTGCTCCTGGTCCTGCCCGCCGCGCACGCGAGCGCCGGGACGAAGGTCAGGCACGTCGCCGGATGGGCACTGCTCGGCCCCGACCAGCGCATCCGCGGTGGGCTCGTCGAGGTGTGGTCGATGGACGGCAGAAGCGTCCTGCGCGGCAGCGCCGATCGCACCTCTGGCACGGGCACGTTCGACGTCGCGGTCAGACGCCTCCCGCGGCGCTACGTCGTCTCGGTCCGCGGCGGCCGTGTCGGTGACTGGCGGATGCGCGGCGTGATGGGCGTCGTCGTGCGCCGCGGCGAGGCGCGCGAGAAGCTCCACGTCACGCCGCTGAGCACCGTGATCGCCGCACGCGTCGGCGTGCACTTCTCGATCGCGCGCGCCGAGCGCGAGATCCGCACGCTGTTCGGCCTGCCGCGCTGGCACGACCTCTACGGCGACGTCCGCCACGACAGCAGCGCCTTCGACGGCGGCCGCTTCGTGCGCGCGGCGCACCAGCGTGGTGGGCTCGACCGCTACGTCGCGCGGATCGGTCGCCTCGTCGGCAAGCGACGCGTCTCGTTCCGCGGGGCTCCTACGAAGGCACGCGCGCAGGCGAGCCTCGCGATCGACCCGATCGAGATCGCGAGATCGATCGCGGGCAACGCGGCGGAGTGGGGGCTCGGCGAGTTCCTCTCGATCCTCGGCTTCAAGAAGGACCCGACCGCCGCCGCGCTGCGCGAGATCAAGCAGCAGCTGGAGCGGATCTCTGCCGAGCTGGTCGAGCTGCGCAGAGCGGTCGACGGACTCGAGCGCCAGCTCGCGAAGGCGAACTACAACAGCGCGGTCTCCGCGACCGCGCTGCGCTGGGTCGGGACCGACAGCGACGACGTCAAGCAGGACCTCGACTGGATCGTCGACAACGCGATCGCGTGCAAGAAGGGGACGGGCGCCGACTGCGACACCTACGTCCCGGAGGGCGCCAACGCGGCGCGCTGGTGCGTCAACGAGTTCGGCGCGCTCGAGGACGCGTGGGACGGCAGAAGATCGCTCGAGCCGGCGCGCGCGACCTGCACCGTGCTCGACAAGATCGACAAGAGAGTCCTCAACAACCCCGGCTTCAACACGTGGGACACCGACGTCGTCGGCGACGGCGGCACGGGCGGCATCGTCCGCACCTACCTCGAGCTGGCGACCGTCGGCACGCGCGAGCAGGGCGGCTTCCTGACGCCGGCCTACCGCAGAGAGGCGCAGCTGCTCGTCGACCAGTTCAAGTGGAAGTCGCTGCTGCTCGCCAGCTACGCGGCCGAGCGGGCGCGCGCGACGCGCCAGCCGCAGAGCAGAGTGAAGGCGCTGTTCGCGACCGCCGGCGCACAGGGGCTCAGACAGGAGGCGCTGCTGCCGAGAAGGCTGCCCGCCAACACGACGATCGACCTCAGGGGCAAGCGCATCTGGACGCTGCTCGACAATCCGGCGAAGGCGTGCGGCGGCGCCGCGACCGGCCACCGCTGGCTGTGGCGCTACGGCAACGACGAAGCGGTTCCCAACCAGGCGGCGTGCGCCGCGCAGTGGAACGCGGCGGCCGGCTCGGCGATCGGCTCCGGCGGCTGGGGGCTGCCGAGCGAGGAGCAGCTGACCGGCGTCACGCAGCGCGTCCGCGGCCAGTCGAGAGCGGCGACGCTCTCCGGCGCGCTGACCGACGTGCTCGGGTTCGACGACCTCGCGGTCGTCAGCGGCGCGTTCACGCCGCCAGCGCCGGACAGCGGGCGAGCGATCCGGCTCAGAGCGCTGACGCTGCCCAACAGCTGGAACGGCAACGGCGGCACGCCCGCCGCGCTCGCGACGGCCGGCTGCAGAGACCGCTCGTGGTTCCTCGGCTGGGAGTACGTCGAGGGGCTGTTCGACCGCCGCTGGGCGAACGTCTTCGGGACCTTCTGCGCGTTCGTCCGCCTCTCGGACGGCGCGACGCTCGACTACTGCGTCAGATCGGGCCTGCGGTGGGGCGAGCGCGGCTATGTCGGCGAGCCGTGCAACGCGCCGGCGGCCGGGGCGCCGGTGCGCGACCGCGGGAAGCAGTGGACCGGCCCGATCCCGTTCGCGCACCCGCTGCTCCACCTCGTGCAGCGGCCGGTCGCCGACACCGAGGGCTGGTATCGGGCGCCGTAGCGCGCCCGGTCCGGGAGGCTCGCGCTCGCCGCCCTCGTAGACTCGGCCTGTGGCGAGTCCGAGCCCCCGCACCCGCATGACGATCGACGTCCGTCGCGACCAGCTGCTCGACGCGGGCGTCGAGCTGTTCGCGCGGCGCCGCTGGGAGGAGGTCTCGATCGACGAGATCGCGACCGCCTGCGGCGTCTCGCGCGGCCTGCTCTACCACTACTTCAAGGGCAAGCGCGAGTTCTACGTCGCCTCCGTCGAGCGGGCCGTCGCGCGACTGCGCGAGGAGGCCGACCCGGAGCCGACGCTGCCGCCGACCGAGCAGCTGCGGACCGGGCTGGAGCGCTTCTTCGCCTCGATCGACGAGCAGGCCGACGCGCACGCCGTCGTGCGCGGCGCCGCCGCGGCCGACGAGGACGTGATGGCGATCGTCGAGCGCGACCGTGAGGCGTTCGCCGAGCGCGTGCTCGCCGGCATGCCGGGCGCCGGCGGCGGCTCGCCGCTGGCGCTCGCGACCGCGCGCGCATGGATCGGCGCGGTCGAGACGGCCGCGCTCGACTGGCTGCGGCGGCGCGAGGTGCCGCGCGAGCAGCTCGTCGCGGTGCTCGCCGACGCGCTGCTGGCGGCGATGCTCGCGGCCGCCCGGCTGGACCCGAGCATCGACGTGCCGGAGGCCGTCACGGCGGTCTTCGACGGTCCGTTGTTCGACGCGGTGCGGGCGGCGGGGGAGGCCGAGCCCGGCGGCTCCGCTTCGCCGCCGCCGAGACGGTAGCTTTCCCCGCCGTGCGCATCTTCTCGGGCATCCAGCCGACCGGTCGCAAGCACCTCGGCAACTTCATCGGGGCGATCGAGCAGTACGTCGCCCTCCAGGACCGCGGCGAGGCGATCTACTGCATCGTCGACCTCCACGCGACGACGGTCCCCTACGAGCCGGCCGTGCTGCGCGAGCGGCTGTACGACACCGCGGCGATCCTGCTGGCGGCCGGGCTCGACGCGGAGCGCTGCATCTTCTTCCGTCAGGGCGACGTGCCCGAGCACACCGAGCTGACGTGGCTGCTGTCGAGCGTCACGGCGTTCGGCGACCTCAACCGCATGCACCAGTTCAAGGACAAGGCCGGCGCGCAGCGCGACCTCGTCTCCGCCTCGCTCTTCACGTATCCGACGCTGATGGCCGCCGACGTGCTCGCCTACCGCGCGCAGCAGGTCCCGGTCGGCGACGACCAGCGCCAGCACATCGAGCTGATGCGCGACATCGCCGAGCGCTTCAACGCGCGCTTCGCGGCGGAAGCCGCGGGCGCCGCGGCGCCGCTGGTCGTGCCGGAGGGCGTCTACCGCGAGGTCGGCGCGCGCATCATGGACCTGCAGGAGCCGACGAAGAAGATGTCGACGACCGGCGGGACGGAGCAGGGCACGGTGCTCGTGCTCGACGAGCCGAAGACGATCGAGAAGAAGTTCAAGCGCGCCGTGACCGATTCCGGCAGCGAGATCCGCCACGACCGCGCGGAGAAGCCCGGCGTCGCGAACCTGATCGAGATCCTCGCCGCCGTCCGCGACACGAGCTTCGCGGCCGTCGAGGCCGACTTCGCCGACGCCCGCTATGGCGACTTCAAGGTCGCCGTCGCCGAGGCCGTGATCGAGCGGCTGACGCCGGTGCAGGAGCGCTATGCGGAGCTGCGTCCCGACGAGGCGGCGCTGGAGGCGATCCTCGCCGCGGGCGCCGAGAAGGCGCGCACGATCGCGGCCGACACCGTCGCCGACGTGCGGCAGCTGATGGGCGTCGGGCCGAACCCGGCCGCCTGAGCGCCGCGCCGCACCACCCGCATCCCGCCCGCTCAGCGCGGGTCGAGGTCGATCCGCACCGTCGTCAGATCGGTCCCGAACGCGCGCACCGCGCGGGCGTTCGCGGCACGGCCGGGGCCGGTGCCCGCCAGCCAGCGCTGGCGCTCGCGCGCGTCGTCGTCGGGCAGGACGTGCGCGGTCCCGCTGCGCCAGAGCTGTCTGCGGCCCTCGCGAACCCGTACGCGCACGCGCGGGTCGGCGGCGATGTTGCGCACGTACGCGGCGTGCGCGCCATGCTCGGCGACGATCCAGAACTGCTCGCCGACGAGCCCGTCGCCGACCGGCGTCTGGCGCGGGAGCCCGCTTCTGCGGCCGGTCGTCTCCAGCAGCGCGTAGCCCGGCGGGACCCATCCGCGCGCCAGCAGGCGCTTGATCAGCGGGTTCGCGATGCGGTTCTGGAACGTCGACACGATGGCGCGCTTCACGGTCATAACCCTGACAGGGAAAGCAGGTCCGTGCAGGAACTCTCCGGAAGGAGGCGTGTGCACGCGAAGGGTCGTCGGGTGCGGCCGCTAGCGTGTTCGACCGATGCGCGCCGCGGATCTCGACCTCGACCTGGACGTCTTCGCCGGTCCCTTCGACCTGCTGCTGACGCTCGTCCTGCGCGAGGAGGTCGACCTGCTCGAAGTCGACCTCGCCGACGTCGTCCTCACCTACATCGACTTCCTCGAGGCGCGCGGCGAGCTGGACCTCGAGCTGGCGACCGAGTTCCTCGTCCTGATCGCCGCGCTGCTGGAGCTGAAGTCGCGCTTGATGCTGCCCGGCGAGGAGGACGAGCTGGTCGACCTCCAGCCCGGCGAGGCGGCCGAGGAACTGCTCGCGCGGCTGCTGGAGGCGCACCGCTACCGCGGCGCCGCCGAGTTCCTCACGCGCCGGCTCGACGAGCAGTCCGGCTACCGCTTCCGCCACGCTCCGCTGCCCAGAGAGCTGCGCCGCGGCACGCTCGACGACTCGCGGCCGGTCTATGACCCCGAACTGCTCGGGAAGGCGATCGGCGGCATGCTGCGGATGCCGGCCGAGATCTCGCTCAGCCACGTGACGATCCAGAGAGTCACCGTCGTCGAGCGGCTCAGACACCTGCGCAGCCTGCTCGGCCGCGGCCGCTTCTCGTTCGACGAGGCGGTCGCGAGAGCGGACCGCGTCACCGTCGCCGTGACGATCTGGGCGCTGCTGGAGCTGTACAAGCGCGGCGAGGCGACGTGGGAGCAGGACGAGCCGTTCGCCGACATCACCGTCGAAGCGCGCAGCGAGTCGCCGTGGCCGGACGTCGTCACGACGGCCGAGGCGATCGGCGCGTGAGACTCGATTCCGACACCGCCGAGCTGGAGCGCCTCGTCGAGGCGCTGCTGTTCCTCTCCAGCGACCCGGTCGAGGCCGCGGCGCTGGCGGAGGCGGCGGAGCACGACCTCGACGAGGTCGAGGCAGCGCTCGCCGCGCTCGGCGCCCACTACGAGGCCGAGCGGCGCGGGATCGTCCTGCGCGAGCTGGCCGGCGGCTGGGTGCTCGCGTCGAGCCCGCACGCCGAGGACGCGGCGCGCCGCCTGTTCGGCAAGCCGCGCACGCCGCCGCTGACGCCCGCGCAGGCGGAGACGCTGGCGGTGGTCGCGTACCTGCAGCCGGTCTCGCGCCCCGAGATCGCCCGCATCCGCGGCGTGAACGCCGAGTCGGCCGCCGCGACGCTGATCGAGCGCGGCGTGATCGAGGAGGCCGGCCGCTCGCAGTTCGGCGCCGTGCTCTATCGCACGACCGAGCTGTTCCTGCGCCTGTTCGGGCTCAGAGCGCTCGACGAGCTGCCGGACGTGACCGCGTGGGATCCCTCGCCCGAGGTCGCGGCGAACATCCGCGATCGCCTGCTGCGCGCGGGCGAGGCGCGTCTCGGCGTCCCGACCGCCGCCCAGCCCGCCGAGGGTCGCGAGGGGCCGTCCGCGGTGGAGCCGGCCGACGGGGGCGACGACGACGAGGCGCCGGCCGCGCCCGTCATCCCGATCACGCCGAACCCGGCAGCGTAGCTACGCGGCGTCGGCCGGCCGCGCGGTCACGCCGCGCCGGCCTTGACGGCCAGCTGGCCGCAGGCGGCGTCGATGTCGCGACCGCGCGTGAGTCGGACCGTCGCAGAGATGCCGTGCTCTTCGAGCACGGCGCGGAACGTCTCGATCGCCTCGCGGCTGGAGCCGTCGTAGATCGAGTCGGTCGGGTTGTACGGGATCAGGTTGACCTTGAACATCCACGGTTCGAGCAGTCTCGCGAGCTGGAGCGCCTGCGCGTAGCCGTCGTTGACGCCGCCGAGCATCACGTACTCGATGAAGACCATCCGCCGCTTCTTCTCGTAGAAGTCGCGGCACGCTCTCAGCACGTCTCTGAGCGGATAGCGGTCGTTGACGGGCATGATCTGCGAGCGCAGCGCCTCGTCTGGCGCGTGCAGCGAGAGCGCGAGGCGGATCGGCATCTCGCTGTCGGTCAGCCGCTCGATTCCCGGGATCCAGCCGACCGTCGAGATCGCCGTGCGGCGGTGCGTGATGCCGATGCTCGGGAGTGCTCTGCACGCCGCCAGCACGTGGTCGAGGTTCATCATCGGCTCGCCCATGCCCATGAAGACGCAGTGGTCGACCTCCTCGATGCGGCGGAAGTGGAGCGCCTGGTCGAGGATCTCCGACGCGGTCAGGTTGCGGCCGAACTTCATCGTGCCGGTCGCGCAGAACGTGCACGTCAGCGGGCAGCCCGACTGCGACGAGAGGCAGAGCGAGCGGCGTCCGTCCTTGTAGCGCATGAGGACGGCCTCGACGGCGCGGCCGTCGTGCGTCGAGAAGAGCGCCTTGACGGTGCCGTCGCTGGCGTGCGCCTCGTGCTGGAGCGTCAGCGAGGAGAACGGCACGCGCTCGGCGAGCGTCGCGCGCAGCGCGGCCGGGAGGTTCGTCATCTCCTCGTAGCCGGCGGCGCCTCTGGCTGTCCACTCCCACACCTGCTTGGCGCGGAAGCGGGGCTGGTCCTCGTCGGCGAGGGTTCTGTCGAGCAGGTCGAGATCCATGAGCGCCCTCTATGGTGGCAGGCTCATGCGCCTCGCCAAGTTCCTCGCCCACGCCGGCGTCGCCTCGCGACGCGCCTCCGAGCAGCTGATCGCCGAAGGGCGGATCGCCGTCGGCGGCGAGATCGTGCTCGACCCGGCCCGCGACGTCGACGCCTCCAGCGGCGTGACGTACGACGGCGAGCCGGTCCGCGGCGAGGAGCCGCGCGTCGTCTACGCGCTGCACAAGCCGGCCGGCGTCGTCTCGACGGCGGCCGACACGCACGGCCGCCGCACCGTCACCGAGCTGGTCCCGCAGGGGCGGCGGCTCTACCCGGTCGGCCGGCTCGACGCCGACTCGACCGGCCTGATCCTGCTGACCAACGACGGCGAGCTGGCGAACCGCCTGACGCACCCGCGTTTCGAGGTGCCGAAGACCTACCGCGCGACCGTCGGCGGCCCGCAGATCGGCGACCGCACGCTGCGCCAGTTGCGCGAGGGCGTCCGGCTGGAGGACGGGATGACCGCGCCCGCGCGCGTCCGACGGCTCTCGGCGCACGTGCTGGAGCTGACGATCCACGAGGGTCGCAAGCGCCAGGTGCGGCGGATGTGCGAAGAGGTCGGCCACCCGGTCAAGTCGCTCGTGCGGACGCAGTTCGGGCCGCTCTCGCTCGGCGACCTCGGCACCGGCCGCTCGCGCCGGCTGACCGCGAGAGAGGTGCGCGAGCTGGCGGAGGCGGCGAACGCGTGAGCGCCGCGCCGGTCGTCCTGTTCGACCTCGACGGCGTGCTCACGCGCCGCGACACCTACGCCGCGTTCGTGACGCGTCGGATCGTCCGCGGCCCGCTGCGGCTGCTGCTCGCGCTCCCGCTTGTGCCGCTGATGCTGCTGCCGACGACGCGCCGGCAGGCGGGCGCCGTGCTCGTGCGGCTGTCGCTCGTCGGTCTGTCGGTCGCGCGCTACCGCGAGCTGGCGCGGGCGTTCGGCGCCCGGCTGGCGGTCACCCCGCGCGCCGTCCACGCCGACTGCGTCGCCGCGATCCACCGCCACCGCGCCGACGGCGCCCGCGTCGTCGTCGTGACCGCGTGCGAGGAGTCGGTCGCGCGGGCGCTGCTGGACGGACTCGGCCTCGGCGAGGTCGAGCTGGTCGGCTCGCGGCTGCGCCGCAGCGGCCGCCGCTGGGAGGTCGCGCTCCACAACCTCGGCGACGAGAAGCCGCGCCAGCTGCAGGCGCGCGGGATCGTCCCGCCGTGGGAGACCGCCTACAGCGACCACGCCGTCGACCTGCCGATGCTGCGCGACGCGCGCGTC
The DNA here is from genome assembly GCF_000025265.1 of Conexibacter woesei DSM 14684. GTDB lineage: Bacteria > Actinomycetota > Thermoleophilia > Solirubrobacterales > Solirubrobacteraceae > Conexibacter > Conexibacter woesei. The sequence continues at coordinate 3,977,027 of NC_013739.1, read as the reverse complement.
GCCGTCCTCGTCAACCCCTCCGACGCGTTCGTCGCGCGCGCCCGCCGGGAGCTGCCGGCGGAGGTGCGGACGGTGCGCTGGTCGGCCTGACAGAATCGCCGGCATGCGGCTCTTCGCGCTTCGCGGCGCCACCACCGTCGAGGACAACGACGCCGAGGCGATCCTGTCGGCCACCGACGAGCTGATGCACGAGCTGATGGAGCGCAACGCGCTCACCGCCGACGCGATGGTCAGCTGCATCTTCACGCTGACCGACGACCTCGACGCGCAGTTCCCCGCCGTCGCCGCGCGGCGGATGGGGCTCAGCAGAGTGCCGCTGATGTGCGCGCGCGAGGTGCCGGTGCCGGGCGCGCTGCCGCGCGTCATACGCGTGATGGTCCACTACTACGCCGAGCCCGACCACGTGTCGAGCCACGTCTACCTGCGTGGCGCGCGCGTGCTGCGGACCGACCTCGAGTCGGCGCAGTAGCGGGCGGCTCGTCCTGCCCGTGCAGCGCGCGCTCAGCTCTCTCGCCGCCGTCCTCGCCGACCCCGCCGCGCCCGGCGCCGCCGACGCGCTCGCGCAGCTGCGCGCCCGCTGGCCCGAGCTGGCGCCCGAGGAGCGCGAGGCGCTGACCCCGCTCGCGAAGCTGGCCGCGCAGCGCGTGGCGGCTGCCGCGCCGGCCGCGGTCGCCCCGGTCGACGATGACCTCGCGTACCTCGACAGCCTCGTCGCCCCCGACGAGGACGACGACCTCGGCCGCTTCGACAGCGAGCCGCGGTCGTTTGCTGGTCCCCAGCACCAGCAAACGACCGCGCCTCAGCCGGCGACCGCGCCGGCCGCTCCGCCGAGCGGCGCGCTGTTCGACATGCCGGCGGCGCCGGCGGTGGCGCGCACGCCGCGCGGGGAGGACGTGACGCCGGAGAGTCTGCTGGGACTGCTCGGGCTCTCCACGTTCCGGCCAGGGCAGCGCGAGGCGGTCGACGCCGCGCTCGACGGCCGCGACGCGCTCGTCGTGATGCCGACCGGCGGCGGCAAGAGCCTCTGCTACCAGCTGCCCGCGCTCGCCAGCGACGACCTGACCGTCGTCGTCTCGCCGCTGATCGCGCTGATGCGCGACCAGTGCGCGCGGCTGACCGACCTCGGCCACCCGGCGGTGATGCTCGCCTCCGGCGGCGACGGCGAGGCCAACCGCGCCGCGCTCGACGCGATCCGCGACGGCTCCGCGACCGTCTGCTTCGCCGCGCCGGAGCGGTTCGCCTCGCCCGCCTTCCGCAGCGCGATCGCCCGCCGCGCGATCGCGCTGTTCGTCGTCGACGAGGCGCACTGCGTGAGCGAGTGGGGCCACGACTTCCGCCCCGACTACCTGCGGCTCGCCTCGGTCATCGCCGAGCTGGGCCACCCGCCGACGATGGCGTGCACGGCGACCGCGACGCCGAAGGTCGCGGAGGAGATCGTCGCGCGGCTCGGCCTGCGCGAGCCCGAGCGCGTCCGCTCAGGCTTCGACCGGCCGAACATCTCGTTCGACGTGCTGCCGTTCGACGGCGAGGGCTCCGTCGCGCGCAAGCGGGCGACGCTCGTCGCCGGCGTGACGATGGACGAGAACCGCCCGGCGGTCGTCTACTGCGGCACGCGCAGAAGCACCGAGGAGATCGCCGAGCTGCTCGACGGAGCCGGGATGAAGACCGTCGGGTATCACGCCGGCATGAACGCCCAGCAGCGCTCGCTGCGTCAGGACGCGTTCATGCGCGGGGACGTCGACGTCGTCGTCGCCACGAACGCGTTCGGGATGGGCGTCGACAAGGCCGACGTGCGCTCGGTCTGGCACTGGGCGCTCCCCTCCAGCCTCGAGGCGTACTACCAGGAGGCCGGCCGCGCCGGGCGCGACGGGGCGCCGGCGCGGGCGGTCCTGCTCGCCTCGCGCTCGGACCTCGGCCGCCTCGTCCGCTTCATCAGAGAGGCCGAGGTCACGCCCGGCCAGGTCAGCGGGCTGGTCGAGCGGCTGCGGATGCGGGCGGAGAGCGACGGCGCGGTCGAGCTGGACGCCGGCGACGATCGCGACCGCGTCGCGCTGGCGGTGGCGGAGCGCGCCGGCGCGCTGACGCTCGCGCCCGGTGGCGGCGGGCGGATCCGCGCGACGCTGACCTCCGGCGGCCTCGACCGCACGCGCGTCGCGCAGCTGTGCCGTGCCGCGACCGACCGCCGCTGGCAGTCCTACCGCTCGATCGAGCGCTACGCCGCGACCGGCGACCGCTGCCGCCGCCGGCAGCTGCTCGACCACTTCGGCGACCCGACCGAGGGCGCGCCGAGCGGCCGCTGCTGCGACGTCCACGACAGCCCGGACTGGCTCCCGCCGATCAGAGTCGCGGCCAAGCGCGCCCGTGGAAGCGCACCCGCCGACGACGGCCCGCCGGTCTCCGACGACGCGCTCGCGCCGCTGAAGGCGTGGCGCCGCGAGCGCGCCGACGGCAAACCGGCGTACACGGTCGCCAACGACGCGACGCTGCGCGAGATCGTCCGCCGCCGGCCGCGCACAGCGGCCGAGCTGCTCGACATCAGAGGCATCGGCCCGTCGTTCGTCGACAAGCACGCCGCCTCGCTGCTGGAGCTGCTCGGCTCCTCCTGACGCCGGCTCAGTTCGGCAGCAGTTGCCAGGAGACGTCGCGCGACATCCCCGACAGCCGGTTCCACAGCTGGACGCAGCGGTAGCGGTAGGCGTCCGGGCCGCTGAGGGAGCATTCGACGCTCTCGTCGCCCGTGTTCGGCATCGGGTTCTCGTTGATCGCCAGCTGCACGCCGAGGCGGCCGTCGGTCGACTGGAAGGTCACGAAGACCGAGCAGGGGGTGGCGATGAAGCGGCCGGCGCTCTCCCAGTCGGTCGCCGTGTTCGGCGCCGCGAAGCCGGGGTCGGAGATCATCCGCTGCGTCACGGTCGGGTCCTCCCAGTCGACCGGGTTCAGCGACAGCGCGGTCGAGTTGTTGAGGTTGCCGTGGCAGGAGTAGCCGCCGAAGTCGTCGATGAACAGCGCCGGGCGGGCGAGTCTGCGCGGCAGCGGGCGGGCGCCGCGCAGCGCGCGGACGCGGTAGCGGGCGATCCGGCGGGCTCTGTCGTAGCGGCCGCGCAGCAGGGCGACGGCCATCGTGCGCGGGCCGACGCTGATCGCGGCGTTCTTGCGCGCCGCGCCGGGGTGGCCGAAGAGGACGGCGTGCAGCTGCGCGATCGTGATCCGCTGCGTGCCGGTGCCGGGGCTGTCGTCGAACGCCTCCAGCGTCGGCGAGACGCCGTGCAGGATCAGCTCGTAGGTGCGGGCGACGCCGCGCACCGGCGTGAGCGTTCCGGCGGTCGCGGGCTGCACCGCGAGCGCCTGCGGCGGTCCGGCCGCGGCGGCGTCGGCGGTGGCGGCCGCTCGCGCGGTGACCGGGAGGGCGAGCAGCAGCGCGAACACTGCGACGGCGGCGGCAGGTGATCTCATCTGTCCGGTAGTCGGCAGATCGCCACGGGAGCTGAAGTCGCGGCGAATAGGCACAATGGACCACACCGACCACGCACGCGAACAACGGACCCAGCAGCCCATGGCCATCGAATTCACCGAGAAGATCCGCCGCATCCCCGTCTACCCGACCGCGGGCGGCTACTCGCTCGGCGACGAGTTCGCGATGCTCGCGAGCAACGAGGCGCCGTTCGGGCCGATGCCCGGCGTCGTCGAGGCCGCGACGGGCGCGATACAGAACGCGAACCGCTACCCGGACCCGTCGAACCTGTCGCTGCGCAGAGCGCTCGCGGCGCGCTTCGACTTCATGCCCGAGCGGATCGCGATAGGCGCCGGCTCCTGCGACATCCTGCTCAGCGCCGCCGAGGCGCTGCTGGAGCCCGGGGCGGAGGTCGTCTACTCGTGGCCGTCGTTCTCGGTCTACCCGCAGATGGCCGCCGCGACCGGCGCGCGCGCCGTCGTCGTCCCGCTCGACGAGGAGGACCGCTACGACCTCGACGCGATGCTCGCCGAGATCACCGCCGCGACGCGGCTGGTGCTGCTCTGCAACCCGAACAACCCGACCGGCACAGCGCTCCCGCTGGACGCGATCGAGGCATTCGTGGCGGCGGTCCCGAGACACGTCTGCGTGATCGTCGACCAGGCCTACGGCGAGTTCTCGGTGCTCGACGACCCGGACGCGTCGGTGTCGCTCGCGCGCCGCTATCCGAACGTCGTCCTGCTGCGCACGTTCTCGAAGGTCTACGGCCTCGCCGGCATGCGCGTCGGCTACGCGCTGTGCGGCGACGAGCGCTTCCGCGTCGCCGTCGAGCAGGTGCGCCAGCCGTTCTTCTGCAACGCCGTCGGTCAGGCGGCGGCTGAAGCCGCGCTGCTGCGGCAGGACGTCGTGACGCAGCGCGTCGAGGAGACCGTCGCCAACCGCCTCGAGATGGAGGAGGGGCTGCGCGAGATGGGCCTGAAGGTCGCCGAGTCGCAGGCGAACTTCATCTGGCACTCGCTCGGCGACGGCGACGAGCAGGAGATCCTCGACGGACTCAGAGAGCGCAAGGTGCTGATCCGCTCCGGCGGTGCGCTCGGCCGCGCGGGCTGGGCCCGCACGACGATCGGCACGGCCGCCGAGAACCGCCGCTTCCTCGCCGCGCTGCGCGAGCTGGTCCAGCAGCCGGTCTAGGAACCCGCAACTAGCCTTCGCCCCCCGGCTCTGGCACAATGGCCGGAGCATCATGCCCGTGAGCCACCGTACGACTGACGCTTCCCCCGTTGCCGGCACCTTCGCCGGCTATGCGTCGTACGCCAGCTCCTGGCGCCTCTCCGCCTGGCGATTTATCTAGGCGTCCGGCCAGATCCCGTCGTTTCCACCGGTCGTGGTGGGAGTCAACGAGGTCGGGCGCCGCTCCATCGCCGAGGGCACGGCTTCGTGCCCGCCCGTTCCGTAGATTCCCAGGCAGAGAGGACCGCAGAATGATGATCGTGATGAAGCAGGACGCGACCGAGGAAGAGATCCAGGCCGTCATCGAGCGCGTCGAGGGCGCGGGCGCCCGCGCGCACCGCATCAACGGCGAGGAGCTGACGGTGATCGGCGCCCTCGGCGACCGCGAGCACGTCCAGAAGCTGGAGCTGGAGGGTTCACCCGGGGTCGAGAAGCTGCTCCCGATCCAGAAGCCTTACAAGCTCGCCTCGTCGCAGATCCGCCACGGCGAGCCGAGCGTCCTCGAGATCGGTGGCCGCAAGATCGGCGGCGACAACTTCGCGCTGATCGCCGGCCCCTGCACGGTCGAGTCGCGCGAGCAGACGCTCGGCACCGCCGCGACGGTCGCCGCCGCCGGCGTCACGCTCTTCCGCGGCGGCGCGTACAAGCCGCGCACGTCCCCTTACGCCTTCCACGGCCTCGGGCAGGAGGGGCTGCGGCTGCTCGCCGAGGCCAAGCGGGAGACCGGCCTGCCGATCGTCACCGAGCTGATGGACGTGCGCGACCTCGAGCCCGTGCTGGAGGTCGCCGACGTGATCCAGATCGGCGCGCGCAACATGCAGAACTACACGCTCCTGACCGAGCTCGGCCGCGCCGGCCGCCCGGTCCTGCTCAAGCGCGGTCTGTCGGCGACGCTGGAGGAGCTGCTGAACGCCTCCGAGTACATCCTCAAGGAGGGCAACGAGGCGGTGATGCTGTGCGAGCGCGGGATCCGCACGTTCGAGACCGCCTACCGCTTCACGCTCGACCTGACCGCGGTGCCGGTGCTGAAGGAGCTGACGCACCTGCCGATCATCGTCGACCCGTCGCACGCCGCCGGCCGGCGCGACCTCGTGCAGCCGCTGTCGCTGGCCGCCGCCGCGGTCGGCGCCGACGGCATCATCGTCGAGGTCCACCCGAACCCCGACGAGGCGATCTGCGACGGACCTCAGCAGCTCGTCGCGGCCGAGTTCGCCGCCTACGCGGAGAAGGTCGCGCAGGCCGCGGCCGTCGCCGGCAAGACGATCTCGACCCTGGCCGCCGAGGCCACGGCCGCCTGAGGAGCACGAGCCGCTTGCGCGCATCGATCATCGGCGTGGGCCTGATCGGCGGGTCGATCGGGCTCGCGGCGCGCGAGCGGCTCGGCGCCGAGGTGACCGGGTGGGACCCGTCGCCGGCGGCGGTCGAGACCGCCTGCGCGCGCGGCGCGCTCGACCGCGGCGCGGGCTCGCTCGAAGCGGCGGTCGCGGACGCGCAGGTCGTCTTCGTCGCCGCGCCCGTCGGCGCGCTCGCCGAGACGGTCGAGCGCGTGCTGCGCGCGATCCCGCCGGACTGCGTCGTGACCGACGTCGGCTCGACCAAGCGCAGCGTCGTCGCCGCGGTCGCGGACCCGCGCTTCGTCGGCGGTCACCCGCTCGCGGGTGCCGAGACGGCCGGCGTCGAGCATGCGCGCGCCGACCTGTTCCAGGACGCCGTCTGGTACCTGACGCCGACCGAGACGACGACCGGCACGCTGTTCGAGCGGCTCCACCGGCTGCTGCGCGAGCTGGGCGCGAAGCCGACCGCGATCGACGCCGCGACGCACGACCACATGCTCGCGGCCGTCTCGCACCTGCCGCACGTCGTCGCCAACGTGCTCGTCGCACAGGCGGCGCGCGCGCTGGAGGACGAGTCCGAGCAGCTGCCGGCGACGGGCCCGAGCTTCCGCGACGCGACGCGCGTGGCGGGTGCCAACAGCGCGATCTGGACCGACATCTACCTCGCCAACCGCGATGCGCTGATCGAACGGATCGACGACGCGACCAGGCGCCTGGGCGAGTTCCGCGCGCTGCTGAGCGCCGCCGACGCGGACGGCGTGACCGCATGGAACGACGCGGCGAGGGAAGATCGCAGGCGCCTGCTGGAAGCCCAGCTCGCCGGCGGGACGGTGCACGAGCTGCGCGCGTCGGTCCCGAACGAGCCGGGCGTCGTCGCGCGGCTCGCGCTGGAGCTGGGACGCGCGGGCGTCAACATCACCGACATGGCGCTGTACCCGGCGCCCAATCAAGCGGAGGGCGTCGTGGCATTGTGGATCGCAGGGGACGAGCCGGCCGAGCGAGCGCTCGCGTTGATCGCCGAGCAGGGCTTCCCGGTGGCGCGCGCGTGAGGCCGAATCGCTCGGCCGGAGGCCTCGGATTCGCCGCCGCGGTCCGCTTCGACCCGCCCGCGAGCGGGCTGCGCGGGTCGCTGCGGGTCCCGCCGGACAAGTCGATCTCGCATCGCGCGGCGCTGTTCGCGGCGATGACGCCCGAGCCGGTCAGCGTCACCAACTACCTCGACGCGGCCGACACGAACTCGACGCTCGCCGCCGTCGAGCAGATCGGCGCGCTGGTCCAGCGGCGCGGTGCCGGCGAGCTGTTGATCCGCGGCTGCGGCCTGCGCGACGCGCACGAGAGCGACGGCCCGATCGACGTCGGCAACGCCGGCACGCTGATGCGGCTGCTGCCCGGCTGGCTGGCGACGCAGCCCGGCCGCTCGTGGACGTTCGACGGCGACAGCTCGATCCGCAGACGCCCGATCGACCGGATCGCCGACCCGCTGCGGCTGATGGGCGCGCGGATCGACGCGACCGACGAGCGCTTCCCGCCGTTCACGCTCCACGGCGCCGACCTGACCGGGATCGAGTACCCGATGCCAGTCGCCTCCGCGCAGGTCAAGTCGTGCGTGCTGATCGCGGGCATGACGACCGCCGGCGGCACGACCGTGATCGAGCCGGCGCCGAGCCGCGACCACACCGAGCGGATGCTGGCGGCCGCCGGCGCGCCGGTCGAGCGCGACGGGAACCGCGTGACGGTGCGCCACGTCGACGAGCTGGGGCTCGACGCGATCGCGGTGCCCGGCGACCTCTCCAGCGCGGCCTTCTGGGTCGCCGCGGCGGTGCTCGTGCCCGGCTCGCGGATCGTGCTGGAGGACGTCAACGTCAACTGGACGCGCACCGGCTTCCTGCGGATCGTCGAGCGGATGGGCGGCATCGTGCTCGGCGACCTGGAGGAGCATGGCGCCTTCACGCCGGGCGAGCCGATCTCCGAGCTGGACGTCGCGCACGGCCCGCTGAGCGCGACGACGGTCGAGGCCGAGGAGGTCCCGCTGGCGATCGACGAGCTGCCGCTCGTCGCGCTGCTCGGCTGCTTCGCCGACGGCGAGACGGTCGTGCGCGGCGCCGCTGAGCTGCGCGTGAAGGAGTCCGACCGGATCCAGACGGTCGTGGACGGGCTGAACGGGCTCGGCGCCGACATCGAGGGGACCGACGACGGCTTCGTCGTGCGCGGCGGGACCGGGCTCCGCGGCGGGCGGATCTCCTCGCACGGCGACCATCGCCTCGCGATGCTCGGCGCGGTCGCCGGGCTGGCGTCGCGCGAGGGTGTCGAGGTCGAGGGGATGGACGCCGCCGCGGTCTCCTACCCAGGCTTCGTCGCCGACCTCGACACGCTGCTCGCGCGCTAGGGTCGCGAGCATGGTGGTGGCGATCGACGGTCCCGCGGGGGCCGGCAAGTCGAGCGTGGCGCGCGCCGTGGCGGCCGCGCTGGGCTTCACGTACCTGGACTCCGGGGCGATGTACCGCTGCGTCGGGCTCGCCGCCTTCGAGCGCGGCGCCGAGCCGGCCGAGGTCGCCGGTGAGGTGCGGATCGAGTTGGGCGAGCGGATCCTGCTCGACGGCCGTGACGTGACGGACGCGATCCGCACGCCCGAGGCGTCGGAGGCGGCGTCGCGCGCGGCCGCGGACCCCGTCGTCCGCCGGGCGCTCGTTACGCAGCAGCAGCGAATCGTCGCCGACGGCGACTGGGTCGCGGAAGGGCGGGACATCGGCACCGTCGTCGCGCCGGACGCGGCCGTCAAGGTCTTCCTGACCGCCAGTCCGGAGGAGCGCGCGCGCCGCCGCGCGGTGCAGATCGGCGCCGACGTCGCGACCGTGCTGGCGGAGCAGACGATCCGCGACGAGCGCGACACGACGCGCGAGCACGACCCGCTCGCCGCGGCCGACGACGCCGTCGCCCTCGACACGACCGGCCTCAGCCTGGAGGATGTCGTCGCGCGCGTGACCGCGCTCGTCGCCGAACAGAGGAAGTCGTGATGCGCCTGACCCGCCTGCCGCTCCTCGCCCGCGCCGTCGTTCTCGCCGCGGCGGCGCTCGTGCTCGCCGCGCCGGCCGCGCACGCGGCCGTCCGCCACGTCGCGCCCGCGACCGCGTTCAGACGCCAGGTCAGAGGGATCAAGGCCAACACGGCGCTGCCGGTGCTGCTGCCTGACATGGTCGCGATCGACGTGCCGGGCGGCCACGGGATCGAGGCGAAGTGGGCAGCGAGACGCACGCGCTGGCATCTCTCGCTCGCGATCGGGCCCCGCTGCGGCGGTGCGAACGCCTGCTTCGTCGGCACGTTCTCGGCAGAGCGCGGCGCCACGCCCGCGTTCAGACGCACCGTCAGGCTGCGCGGCGGGGTGACCGGGTACTTCAAGCCGACGACGTGCGGCGCATCCTGCTCGCCGCCGCAGCTGCAGTGGCGCCGGGGCGACGTCCTCTACACGCTCGAGTTCCGCGAGGCCGGCAGAGGCAGCGACCGCGTCAAGCTCGTGCGCCTCGCCGACAGCGCCCTGGCCGCCGGCCCGCGCTGAGTTATACTCGTCGGTATGACTTACAAGGTCGGTGCCAAGGGACAGGTCGTCCTGCCGAAGGCGATGCGAGAACGGCTCGGCATCCGGCCCGGCGACGAGGTCTTGTTCGACGAGGGGGACGGCGAGATCACCGTGCGCAAGGCGAAGTCCAAGGCACAGCTGGTCGACGAGCTGATGGGTTCGCTCGCCGGCAGCGGTCTGCTCGAGGAGTATGCAGAGGGCAAACGCCGCGACCGGGAGCGCGAGGAGCGCAAGTACGGGCGCTACTGATGGTCGCCGTCCTCGATGCTTGGGCCGTCATGGCGGTCCTGCTCGACGAGCCCGCAGCGCGACGAGTGCGAGACGTGATCGTGCAGCATGATGCGCGCATCTCGTCGATCAACCTCGGCGAGGCGTATTACATCGTGCAGCGCAAGCGAGGTCGCCGGGTCGCAACGGAGCAGATCGACCGCGTGCGGGCACTGGTCCACGTCGAAGATCCCGACTGGCCGCTGGCGCACGCGGCCGCCGAGATCAAGGCCGGCGGCGGACTCTCCTATCCTGATGCGTTCTGCGTGGCGACCGCGATGCGCCACAGAGCACCCCTGTACACCGGCGACCCCGAGATCATCGGACTCGGCGCCGACATCGAAGTGATTGATCTGAGGAGCACCGCATGAAGGTCGCCGTCGTCGGCTACCCCAACGTCGGCAAGTCGTCGCTCGTGAACCGCCTGACGCAGTCGCGTGAGGCGGTCGTACACGAGCGGCCCGGCGTCACGCGCGACCGCAAGGAGCTCCAGACGGAGTGGAACGGGCGCAGATTCACGCTGATCGACACCGGCGGCGTCGACCTCGAGGATCGCGACGAGATGCAGCGCTCGATCCAGGAGCAGGCGCGCGCGGCGCTCGCCGACGCGCAGCTGGCGCTGTTCGTCGTCGACGCGCAGGCCGGCCTGCGGCCCGGCGACGAGGAGATGGCCGACCTGCTGCGGCGCACGCACGTGCCGGTGATCCTCGCCGCCAACAAGGTCGACTCCGTCAAGGACGTGACGCTCGCGGCCGAGTTCTACGCGCTCGGCTTCGGCGACCCGGTCGCGGTCTCGGCGGCGCAGGGCCTCGGCACCGGCGACCTGCTCGACCGCGTCGTCAGTCGGCTGCCGGACGAGTCGGAGGTCGAGGAGGACGAGGACCTCGTCCGGCTCGCGCTGATCGGCCGCCCCAACGTCGGCAAGTCGAGCCTCGTCAACAAGATGCTCGGCAGCGACCGCGTGATCGTCTCCGAGGTCGCCGGGACGACGCGCGACGCGATCGACCTGCCGTTCAGATTCGAGGACCGCAGACTGATCCTCGTCGACACCGCCGGCATGCGCCGCCAGGCGAAGGTCGGCGACTCGATCGAGTACTACACGGCGCTGCGCTCGCGCCGCGCGGCCGAGCGCGCCGACGTCGCGCTCGTCGTCTGCGACGCGCAGGAGGGCGTCACCTCGCAGGACCTGCGGATCGCCGAGCTGGCGATGCAGAGCGGCTGCGCGACGGCGCTCGTGCTGAACAAGTGGGACCTCACCGGCGGTGAGGACGAGCCCGAGTTCGACCTCGACCACGAGCGGGCGCGCGTCAACAACAAGCTGCGCCTGCGTCCGCGCGTGCTGACGACGAGCGCCAAGACGGGCCGGCACATCCACCGCCTGCTGACCGAGGCGTTCGCGCTCGCCGACCGCACGTCGGGCCGCGTCCCGACGCCGCAGCTGAACCGCTTCCTCTCCGACATCCAGGAGATCCGTCAGCCGCCGGCGAAGCAGAACCACCGCCTCAAGCTGATCTACATGACGCAGACGGCCGAGCGGCCGCCGCGCTTCTCGATCCAGGTCAACTCGCGCAACCGCGTCACGCGCGACTACGCCTACTTCATCGAGAACCGCCTGCGCGAGCGCTACCGCTTCGAGGGGATCCCGCTGATCATCGACTTCGTCGAGCGGCGCGAGCGGCGCGGCGAGAGAGCGGGCCGCCCGGCGCGCGGCGAGAGCCGAGCCGAGATGCGCGAGGGCCGCGACGGGCACGGCCGCCGGCGCGACGGGCGCGACGACGACGGCGCCACCGGCGCCACCGGCGCGGACGACTTCGCCGCCTGAGAGACTGCTCCGCCGCATGCGGACCGTGTCGGGGAGTGACAGTGCAGGAGACGAACGCCCTGGGCCGCGTGCGAGTTCCCCCGGCGTGACGGAGCGCGCACGTCGCCGTGGAACTCGCAATGCGAAGCCCGTGCTGCGGGACTGGCGCGCGGGCGTCGGCCTGCTCGCGGTGCTCGCCGCGCTCGTGCTGGCGGTCGTCGCGCTCGGCGGCGACGGGAAGGACGACACGCCGCCGGCGAGCCGCGCCGCGACGCTGGTGCCGGCCGACGCGCTCGCCTACATCCACCTCTCGACCGACGGCGACCGCGCCGCGATCGACCGCGCGCTGTCGCTCGTGCGCCGGCTCGGCGCCGAGCAGACGCTGCGCACGCAGCTCGGCGGCTTGCTGCGCGCCGGCGGCGGCACGGAGCCGATCGACTTCGACCGCGACGTGCGGCCGTGGCTCGGCGACGAGGCGGCGCTGGCGCTGACGCGCGGCGCGGGCGCCACGGCCGGCTCGCTCCTGCTGCTGTCGACCGCCGACGAGGGCAAGGCGCGCGCGTTCATCAGCCGCACCGCCGGTCCGGCCAGAAGAGGGACCTACGGCGGCATCGCGACGGCGAGCTACGGCAACGGCGCCGTCACCGCCTTCCTCGACGGCTTCCTGATCGTCGGTCAGCAGCGCAGTGTGCGCGGTGCGATCGACCGCGCGGCGGGGAGAGGGAGAGCGCTCGCCGACGACGCGACCTACCGCGCCGCGACGGTCGAACAGCCGGAGAGCCGCGTCGCTGACGCCTACGCGTCGGTCGACGGCGTGCGGCGGCTGCTGGCGCCGCAGCGCGGACTGCTCGGCCTCGCCGGCGCGCTGCTGGACCAGAGAGGTCTGCGCGGCACGGCGCTCACGCTGACCGCCCAGGACAGCTCGGCGACCGTGCGCGTCCACGCCGTGCTCGACGCGAGAGCGCGCGGCGCCTCGCCGACGTTCACGCCGACGCTGACGAGATCGGTCCCGCGAGACGCGCTCGCCTACGCCGGCTTCGCCGGGCTGGAGCGCGCCGCCCCGCTGCTGCTCGGCCTCGGCGGTCTGACGGGGATCGGCGGCGACACGGGCGAGCTGATGGCGCAGGCGGGCAGACTGCTCGCCGACAGCGGCGTCAGCTTCGTGCGCGACGTGCTGCCGCTGTTCGGCAAGGAGGTCGCGGTCACGCTCGTCGAGGTCGACGGCGCGCCGGCCGTCGCGCTGCTCGCGCGCACCCCGGACGAGGAGCGCACGCGCGCGGCACTGCTGAGGCTCGAGCCGGCGATCGCGAAGCTGTTCGCGCCGGAGGGCGGCGAGGCGCCGAGATTCACGGGCGCCGAGGTCGGCGGGACGGCGGTCCGCAGACTCGCCACCGCCGACGGCGCCGAGCTCGACTACGCCGTCGCGAACGGCACGTTGGCGGTCTCGACGAGCGCGGGCGCGCTCGCCGCCGTCGTGCGGCCGAGAGGCACGATCGACGCGAATCCGGATTACAAGGCCGTAATCCCTGATTCCCAATCAGAGTTGACCTCGATAGTCTTCTTTGACTTCAGCCAGCTCCTCAGCCTCTTCGAGCCGCTGGGACTGACCGGTGATTCTGGCCTCGCCACGAATCTCCAGCGTGTTCGCGCGGTCGGTCTCGTCTCGACGAGCGGGGAGACCCAAACGACCGCGGAGCTGACGTTCGAGATCCCATGAGCACCTTTAGCGATAACGAGTACCTGTTCACGTCGGAGTCCGTGACCGAGGGGCACCCGGACAAGGTTGCCGACCAGATCTCCGACGGCGTCCTCGACGCCGTGCTGCGAGACGACCCCTACGGCCGTGTTGCCTGCGAGACGCTCGTGAACACGGGGCTCGTCGTGGTGTCGGGCGAGATCTCCACCTCGACGTACGTCGACATCCAGGAGATCGCCCGCGAGACGATCCGCAGAATCGGCTACACGGACGCGGATCTCGGCTTCAGCGCCGACTCGTGCGCAGTCCTCAACGCGATCGACAAGCAGTCGCCGGACATCGCGCAGGGCGTCGACACCTCGCACGAGGCGCGCACGGACGCGAACGACGACGACAAGCTCGATCTTGCCGGCGCCGGTGACCAGGGCATGATGTTCGGCTACGCGACGCGCGAGACGCCTGAGCTGATGCCGCTGCCGATCGCGCTCGCGCACAAGCTGGCGAAGCGGCTGGCGGACGTCCGTCACGCCGAGACGCTCAACTACCTGCGTCCGGACGGCAAGACGCAGGTCAGCGTCCGGTATCGAGACGGCAAGCCGGTCGAGATCGAGAAGCTGCTGATCTCGACGCAGCACGCCGAGGGCGCCGAGTCGCTGATCCCGGACGACCTGTGGGAGCACGTCGTGCTGCCGGTCCTCCCGAAGGACCTGTTCGACGAGGGCAAGCTGCGCAAGGAGTTCCTCGTCAACCCGACGGGGCGCTTCGTGATCGGCGGTCCGGTCGGCGACGCGGGGCTGACGGGTCGCAAGATCATCGTCGACACGTACGGCGGGATGGCGCGCCACGGCGGCGGCGCCTTCTCGGGCAAGGATCCGTCGAAGGTCGACCGCTCGGCCGCGTACGCCGCGCGCTACGTCGCGAAGAACGTCGTCGCGGCTGGCCTCGCCGATCGCGCCGAGGTGCAGGTCGCGTACGCGATCGGCGTCGCGCACCCGGTGTCGGTCATGGTTGAGACGTTCGGCACCGAGAAGATCGGCCGCGCGAAGATCGAGCAGCTCGTGCGCGAGCACTTCGACCTGCGTCCGGGCGCGTTCCGCGAGTACCTCGACCTCCACCGTCCGGTCTACCAGAAGACCGCGGCCTACGGCCACTTCGGCCGCGAGGACGCCGACTTCACGTGGGAGAAGACGGACAAGGCCGAAGCGCTGCGTGACGCCGCCGGCCTCGCCGGCGCGGCCGCGTAACGCGCGTCTCGAACCGACCGCTTCGCAGTACGCGGGCGCCCTCCGGGGCGCCCGTGCTGCGTTCGGGGCCGGGTCCGCCCGCCCGGGGCGAGCCCGGCGCCCGGCTCAGACGCCGCCGGGCGGTATCGCGTCGGGGCCGCCCGTCTCCGCCCGGCCGGCCTCGCGCTCGCGGTGCGCCTTGTCGACGGCGCGCACGACCTGGTCGGGGCCGGCGACGCCGCGGAAGACGAAGTCGGAGTCGTCGGTGCCCGCGGTGTCGAAGTCGACGGTCCCGACGCGCAGGATGCGGTCGAGCAGCGTCTGGTCGGTGTTGACGTTCTGCACGCGCTCGACACGCGTCTGCTGCATGTGCTTCGACAATATCCCGTGCTCGATCGTCAACCGCTGGTTGGTGATCGTGTACGTCGTCGAGAAGCGGAAGAGGAAGCCGACGAGGATCACGCCGGCCATCACGACGACGAACGCGATGATCACCCAGGCGACGTCGAAGCCGCTGCCGATCACGGTGACGAGGGCGGCGATCGCGGCGCCGACCAGGGCGACGACCGCGCCGCGCGCGTAGAAGCTGAGCGTGCCGCGCCACGACGGGTGGCCGGCGAAGATGACGTGCTCTGACGGATGCAGCTCGAGTGGCATGGTGCGGGAGCGTACGCGACGACGCGGTCATGATCCAGGTGGATCGCGCGCGCCCTACTCTCCATGCCGTGCCGCCGATCGCCCGCATCGAACCGCTGACGACGGCGCGCGCCCTGCGGGGGCCGTTCGACTACCTGCTCGGGCCGGGGTTGGAGCACGTCCAGGTCGGCACGCTGCTCGTCGTCCCGTTCGCCGGCCGGGACGTACTCGGCGTCGTCGTCGAGCTGGCGGGGGAGACCGGCGTCCCGCCCGAGAAGCTCGCCGCGCCGAGGTCGGTCGTCGAGCCGGGCGTGCCGGCCGAGCTGGTCGCGCTCGCGCGCTGGATCACCGACGAGTACTGCTCGACGCCGGCGCGCGCGCTCGGGCTCGTGCTGCCGCCCGGCGCCGGACGCGCGACGAGACCGCGCGTCAGAACCCGTCGCGTGCTCGTCGCCGAGGCGACCGACGCCGGCCGCGCCGCGCTCGCCGACGGCGGGCAGCGGCTGACGCCGAAGCAGCGCGAGGTGCTCGAGACGCTCGCCGCCGCCGGCCCGCTGCCGGCGACGCAGACCGGCGGCGACCACGGCGGCCTGCGCCGGCTCGCCGACCGCGGGCTGTTGCAGCTGGAGCAGCGCGAGCAGCGCCGCCGCCCCGTCCACGCCGCCGTCGGCGCGCGCAACGGCGCCGCACCGCCGCGCCTGACCGCCGAGCAGATCGCGGCGCTGGAGCCGATCGTGGCGGCGCTCGAAGCCGGCGACGGCGCGCTCAGCCCAGCCGACCGCCGCTTCCTGCTCCACGGCGTGACCGGCTCGGGCAAGACCGAGGTCTACCTGCAGGCCGCCGCGGCAGCGCTGAGAGCGGGTCGCAACGTGATCGTGCTCGTGCCCGAGATCGCGCTCGCCCCGCAGACCGTCGCCCGCTTCCAGGCGCGCTTCGGCGACACCGTCGCGGTGCTCCACTCGCAGCTCGGCCAGGGCGAGCGCTACGACGAGTGGATGCGGCTGCGGCGCGGCGAGGCGCGCATCTGCGTCGGCCCGCGCTCGGCCGTCTTCGCGCCGCTGGCCGACGTCGGGCTCGTGATCGTCGACGAGGAGCACGAGCCCGCGTACAAGCACGAGGGCGACCCGCGCTACGACGCTCGCCGCGTCGCTGCCCGCCGCGCGCACGACGCCGGCGCCGTGCTGCTGAGCGGCAGCGCGACGCCGCGGCCGGAGAGCGTGCACGCGCTCAGACGGCTGCGGATACTGAGACGTGTCGACGGCCGGCCGCTGCCGCCGGTCGAGATCCTCGACATGCGCGACGCGCGCCACCCGCTGCACCCGGTCACGCGCGAAGCGCTCGGGGACGTGCGGCGGGCAGGCCGCAAGGCGATCGTGCTGGTCAACCGGCGCGGCTGGTCGAACTTCCTCTCGTGCCGCTCATGCGGGCGCGTCTGGAACTGCCCGGAGTGCGACGTCGCACTCGTCCTGCACCGCAGCCAGCGCGCGGTCTCCTGCCACCACTGCGGCCACAGCGAGCGCGTCCCGAGAACGTGCCCCGACTGCGGCTCGGTCTCGCTCGCACGCCACGGCGCGGGGACCGAGCGGATCGAGCAGGAGCTGATCGAGGCGATCGGCGACCCGGCGTTCCCGGTCTTCCGCCTCGACGCCGACACGACCGCGACGAAGGGCGCGATCGCGAAGGCGCTGGGCCAGTTCGACGCGGCGCCGGCCGGCGTGCTCGTCGGCACGCAGATCGTCGCGAAGGGCCACGACTTCCCGGACGTGACGCTCGGCGTCGTGCTCGATGCTGACCAGACGCTGCGCTTCCCGGACTTCCGCGCGGAGGAGCGGACGTTCTCGCTCGTCGCGCAGCTGGCTGGCCGCGCCGGCCGCGGCCAACACGGTGACGGGCGCGTGCTGGTGCAGACGCTGGCGACGGACGCACCGTCGATCGTCGCGGCCGCGCGCCACGACAGCGACGGCTTCCTCGCGGGCGAGCTGGGGCGGCGGGAGATCCTGCGCTATCCGCCGTTCGCGTCGCTGATCCGCGTCGTCTGCTCCGCGCCCGACGCCGCCGATGCGCACGCGGCCGCCGACGCGGTCGCGAGACTCGTCGACGCGCCCGGCGCGACGGTGCTCGGCCCCGCGCCGCTGTTCCGCCTGCGCGGCAAGGAGCGCAGCCAGCTCGTGATCAAGGCGACGCAGCGGCGGGCGGCGGTGCAGTCGGTCGCGGCGGCCGTCGACGCGGTCGCGAGAACGCCGGTCGGCCGCCGCGTGAGCCTGTCGGCGGACGTCGATCCGCAGTAGTCCCTCTACAATCTCCGGCGAAATGTCCGACGAGCACGAAATCGAAGAAGCAGCGGACGAGGCGCCGCGCATCGATCCCGAGACGGCCGCCCGCCGCGCCGCCGCGATGCGCTACGTGCGCCAGTTCGGCGATCCCGTCCTGAAGAGCAGAGCGATGACGGTCTCGCGCTTCGACGACGACCTGCGCGAGCAGATCCGCGGGATGGGCGAGATCATGAACGACGCGTTCGGGATCGGTCTGGCGGCGACGCAGCTGGGCAAGCTCAACCGCGTGCTCGTCTACCGCGTCGAGCAGGACTCGCCCGCGATAGCGCTCGTCAACCCGGAGCTGGAGTGGTCGGGCGACGAGCTGGAGACGGCCGAGGAAGGCTGCCTCAGCCTGCGCGGCGTGCTCGTCGACGTCGAGCGGCCGGTGCACGTGCGCGTTCGCGCGCAGGACGAGCAGGGCAGCACGGTCATCATCGAGGCGAGCGGCCTCGAAGCGCGCGTGATCCAACACGAGATGGATCACCTCGACGGCGTCTTGATCCTCGACCGCACCTCGCGCGACCAGCGCAAGCAGGCGATGCGCGCGCTGCGCGAGCAGACCGCCGCCGACGAAGCGGCGTAGGCCGCCGCGCTCCGCCGCCCGTGCGCACCGTCTACCTCGGCACCTCGCCGTTCGCCGCCGCGATCCTGGAGCGGCTGGCCGACAGCCCACACCACCCGCAGCTCGTCGTGACGCGGCCTGACCGCCCGAAGGGGCGCGGGCGCAGACTGCAGTCGCCCGCGGTCGCCGAGACGGCGCGCGCGCTCGGGATCGCGCTGGACCAGCCGGAGGACGTCAACGGCGAGGAGGCGCGCGCGCGGATCGCCGCCGCCGCGCCGGACGCCGTGATCGTCTGCGCCTTCGGCGCGCTGATCAAGGAGCCGCTGCTGTCCGAGCACGAGCTGCTCAACGTCCACCCGTCGCTGCTTCCGCGCTGGCGCGGGGCGGCTCCGGTCGAGCGCGCGATCATGGCCGGAGACGCCGAGACGGGCGTCGCGATCATGCGCCTCACCGCCGGGCTGGACAGCGGCCCGGTCTGCCTGCTGGAGCGCGAGCCGATCGGCTCGCAGGACACGTACGGCTCGCTCGCGCTGCGGCTGGAGCGGCTCGGCGGCGACCTGCTCGTGCGCGCGCTCGACGAGCGGCGGCCGTTTGTCGAGCAGGTCGAGGAGGGCGTCACCTACGCCGAGAAGATCGGCCCGGAGGACCGCACGCTCGACCCCGCCCGTGACGACGCCGCTCAGCTCGACCGCGTCGTGCGCGCGCTGACCCCGCACATCGGCGCGCGCCTGGCGCTCGCGGACGGCTCGTTCCTCGGCGTCGTCGCCGCCCGCCCGGCGGAGGCCGTGCCGGCGGACGCCGCTGCGCCCGACGCGGCCGCCGCGCCCGCGCCGCCCCCCGGCGCGCTCGCCGACCGCGGCGGCCGGCTGCTGCTCGGCGCCGCCGGCGCAAGCGCGCTGGAGCTGCTCACCGTCCAGCCGCCCGGCGGTCGCCCGATGGGGGCCGCGGACTACATGCGCGGTCGATCACTGGTCTGACGGACCAGCAAACGACCGCGCCTCCTGCTCAGGCTCCTCCAACGGCACCGCGAGGCGGAAGCCGAAGGCGGCGAAGAGGAAGAGGCAGGGGACGCCGATCGCATGCGCCCAGCCGGCGTCGGCGAACGTCAGGAAGCCGACGCCGAGCACGCCGAACGCGCCCGCCAGGCGCAGCAGCAGGCCGTTGCGCGACGCGCTCAGCGCTCTGATCGGCCCGGGCGCGCCATCGCCCGCGGCGGCTGCCTCGCCGGGAGCGCCGCCGTGGCCACCGAGCGACCCCCGCAGCGTCAGCGTGAACAGCAGCGCCAGCGACGGGAACAGCACGAGCGCGCCCGCGAGCACCGCGACGACGACGGCGACGAGCGTGTCGTGCGACGCCGCCGCCTGCTCGACCGTCAGGCCCGGCAGCAGCACCGGCGACTGCGCCAGCGCCCAGCCGGCGATGACCGCCGCGACCGCCAACGCCGCCGAGTAGCGCGCCCATTCGTAGCTGCGGCGGGCGACGAGCGCGAGCGTCCCGATCCCTGCGAGCGCCGAGACGATCAGCGCCGGCAGCCCGTCGCCGGAGACCAGCTCGTCGTAGAGCGAGCGGACGTCGTCGCGCAGCACGAGCAGGCCGGCGACCGCGACGACACCGGCGACGAGGCCCGTCCCGAGCGCACGGTGGCGGAACGCCTCCTCCATCTCGGCGTCGCCGTCGCGGGCCGCGTCGGCCGCGAGGTAGACGGCGGCGATGTAGGCGGAGGTGACGACCGCCAGCACGCCGATCGTCAGCGAGGTCGTGTTCGTCCAGCTCGTCCAGGCGTCGCCGGCGGCGTTGCCGACCGGCACGCGCCCGGAGGCGATCGCCCCGATGACCGTCCCGAGCGCGAACGGCGTCAGGATCGATGAGACGGCGAAGACGGTGTCGATCACGCGCAGCTCACGCCGCTGCGAGGTGCCCGCGCGCAGCGCGTAGGCGGCGCCGCGGAAGACGATGCCGATTGCGGCGATGAACAGCGGGATCGACAGCGTCGAGGCGATCGACGCGAACGCCTCGGGGTAGCACGTCCACGCGATCACGAGGATGAAGACGAGCCAGACGTGGTTCGCCTCCCAGACCGGCGCCATCGACGCGTGCGCGTGCTCGCGGATCCGCGAGCCGCGCTCGCCGCGGCCGGCGGCGAGCTGCCAGAAGCCGGCGCCGAAGTCGGCCCCTGCGAGCACGACGTAGAGGATCAGCCCGACGAGCGCGAAGATCAGCGGGACGTCGTAGAGGTGCACGGCGTCAGCTCCCGCTCGGGACCTCGTCGGCGAGCGGCGTGCGCGCGAGCCGTCGCAGGATCCACCAGACCGCCACGAGCAGCCCGACGTAGACGAGCGCCAGCAGCCCGTAGCCGACGGGCACGCCGCCGGCGCCCGTGACCGCCTCGTCGGTCCGCATCACGTTGTAGACGACCCACGGCTGGCGCCCGACCTCGGTCGTGATCCAGCCGCAGATCAGCGCGACGACGGCGCCGGGACCGGCGAGCACGAGCGCGCGGTAGAACCAGACCGATCTCGGCAGCCGGCCCTTTCTCCACCGCACGAGCAGGACGAAGACGGCGAGCATGGCGAGCCCGGAGCCGATCAGGACCATCGCCTGGAAGGCGAAGCGGACCGTGTTGATCGGCCCAGGACGGTCCTCAGGCGGGACCGAGTCGAGCCCTCTGACGGTCGCGTTCGGGTCGTGGAAGGCGAGCAGCGACAGCAGCTTCGGTATCTCGATCCCGTAGTCGATCTCGCCGGTGTCCTTGTCGTACCAGCCGAATATGTGCTCCGAGGCGCCGGAGGTCGTTCTCTGCAGCCCTTCGATCGCGGCCAGCTTGACCGGCTGGTGGACGGCGACCTCGCGCGCGGCCCAGTCGCCGACGAGCAGCTGCACGGGCGCGGCGAACGCGGCGATCGTGAGCGGGATCGCGAGCGCGGTCCGCTCGTAGCGGCCCCATCTGCCGTGCCGCAGCTTGCCCCAGGCGTAGACGGCCGCGAGCAGGAAGCCGACGACGATGTACGCGGCGACGTACATGTGGACGACCTCGTGCCAGAAGAACGAGTTGCCGAACAGCGCCTCCCACGGCTTCACGTCGACCGCCTCGCCGTTGACCAGTCTGAAGCCGCCCGGGTTGTTCATCCAGCCGTTGACGGCGATCACCATCGTCGCGCCGAGCACGCCGGTGAAGACGATCGGGAAGCCGCTCGCGAAGTGCCACTTCGGCGGCAGGCGGTCCCAGCCGTAGACGTAGATCGCGATGAAGATCGCCTCCAGGAAGAAGGCGAACCCCTCGATCGCGAAGCCGAGCCCGAAGACGTCGCCGAACGTCCCCATGAACTCGGGCCACAGCATCCCCAGCTCGAAGCTGAGGATCGTCCCGGTGACGACGCCGACGGCGAACAGCGCGACCATGATCCGCGACCAGCGGCGGGCGAGTCTGCGGTACAGCGGGTCGCCGGTGCGCAGGTACAGCCACTCGACGAACAGCACGACCGCCGGGAACGCGACGCCGAAGCACGTCAGCGGGATGTGGACGGCGAACGACATCGCCTGCATCTGCCGCGCCTGGTCGAGGTGATCCTGCTCGACAGGCGTCAGCTGGGTCGCGGCGACGATCGCGTCGAGGAGGAGCATCGACCGGGCAGCCTATGCCCTGCCGTCGGACGACTCCAGCGGGCCGCGGGCGCGCGTACCTGGGACGATGGGGGCGTGCCGCCCGTCGTCGCCGCTGTCTCGCCCGCCCGCCAGGTCGCCGCCGCCGTGCTGCGGCGGGTCGAGTCCGACGGCGCCTACGCCGACCGCGCGCTCGCCGGCGAGGCGCGCCGCGCCGGTCTGGACGCGCGCGATCACGCGTTCGCGATGGCGCTCGCGTTCGGTGCGGTGCAGCGCCGGCGCACGCTCGACCACGTGATCGAGCGACTGGCGCGCCGCCCGGTCGGCCAGCTCGATCCGCCGGTCCGCGACGCGCTGCGGCTCGGCTTGCTGCAGCTGCTGTTCCTCGGCGGCGTCGCGCCGCACGCGGCCGTCGACCAGAGCGTCGAGCTGGCGAAGGCGGCCGGCGGACCGGGCTACAAGCTCGTCAACGCGGTCCTGCGGCGCGGTGCGCGCGAGGGGCCGCGGATCCTCGCGCAGCTCGACGACCGCTCGCCGCACGGCGCGGCACTGCTGCACTCGGTGCCGGACTGGATCGCGGCGCTGTGGTGGGACGCGCTCGGCGCGGAGGAGGCGCGCGCGCTGCTCGCGCGCGTGAACGAGCCGGCGGAGACGGCGCTGCGCGTCAACACGCTCGCGGCCGATCCGGCGGCGGTCGCGGCGGAGTTGGGGGAGCGGGGCGTCGCGGTGCGCCCGGCAGCGCTCGAGGGCATCCCGTTGGACGAGGGGCTCGTCGTCGACAGCGCCTTCGACGTCCGCTCCGACCCGCTGTTCGCGAGCGGCGCGCTCGTCGCGCAGTCGCGCGCGGCGATGGCGGCCGCGCGCCTGCTGGCGCCCGCGCCCGGCGCCCGCGTGCTCGACCTCTGCGCCGCGCCCGGCGGCAAGGCGACGCACCTCGCGGCGCTCGTCGGCGCCGCCGGCGCCGCCGGCGAGGTCGTTGCGGTCGAGCGCCACGAGGGCCGCGCCGAGGCGCTGCGCGAGACGTGCGAACGGCTCAGAGCCGGCGGGATCGTGCGCGTCGAGACCGGCGACGCCGCGCAGCCGCGCGACCCCGGCGACCACTTCGACGCGGTCCTCGTCGACCCGCCGTGCAGCGGCCTCGGCACGCTCCAGGGGCGGCCGGACCTGCGCTGGCGCGCGAGCGCGGAGGCGATCGGCGAGCTGTCGCGGCTGCAGGGCAGGATCCTCGCGGCGGGCGCCGCCGCGCTGCGGCCGGGTGGCGCGCTGCTGTACGCCACGTGCACGATCTCGCCGCGCGAGAACGAGCAGGTGGTCGACGCGTTCCTCGCCGCCCACGACGGCTTCGAACGTGTCTCGACGCGCCAGCTGACACCCTCGCGCGACGACACCGACGGCTTCTTCCTGGCGCTGCTGCGCCGGTCAGCACCGTGACGCCCATCCGGCCGATGCGCTATCACGGTGGGATGCCGACAGCGGTTTGGACATGAGCGAGCAGCCCGTCAGACTCGGCCCGGAGTGCCCGGGCTGCGGCGAGCCGTGGCTGCGCCCGACGACGATGCCGGGCCGCTACCGCTGCGTCTACTGCCTCAAGCGCTACGAGCTTGTCTCCGTCTGCCCCAACTGCGGTGAGCATTCGACGATCGTGCGGATGTCCAGCACGGCGATCGTCATCTGCAACCACTGCAAGGGCAGCATGCTGACGCCCGTCTGACACACTCCCGCCGCATGTCCGCCATCGCTGAGCTGCTGCGCGCCACGCGCATCGCGCCCTCGATCCTCTCGGCCGACTTCGCCCGCCTCGGCGCGCAGGTCGACGAGGTGGTCGCCGCCGGGGCGCGCGTGATCCACGTCGACGTCATGGACGGTCACTTCGTGCCGCCGATCACGATGGGGCCGATCGTCGTCGGCGCGCTCGCCGAGCAGGTCCACGCCGCCGGCGCGGTGCTCGACGTCCACCTGATGATCGAGCGCCCCGAGCGGCAGGTCGCCGAGTTCGCGAAGGCCGGCGCGGACTCGATCACGGTCCACGCGGAGGCGACGCCGCACCTCAACTACGCGCTCTCCGCGATCAAGGACGGCGGCTGCGCCGCGGCCGCCGCGATCAATCCCGGCACGCCCGTCGGCGCCCTCGCCGAGGTCGCCGAGCTGCTCGACATGGCGCTCTGCATGTCGGTCAACCCGGGCTGGGGCGGACAGCCGTTCATCCCCGCCTCGCTCGACAAGATCGCGCGCCTGCGCGGCCTCCTGCCGCAGGGCACGGCGATCGAGGTCGACGGTGGCGTCGACGCCGCGACAGCAGGCCCGTGCGCCAGACACGGCGCGAGCGTGCTGGTCGCCGGCTCGGCGATCTTCGGGGCGTCAGACCCCGCTGCCGCCTACGCCGAGCTGGTCGCGGCGGCGGACGCCCGCTGACTCCTCCGCTTCGTGTGGGGCTAGCCGTACGCCGGCTCGATGACCGGTCAGCCACAATCAAGCGAATGGCCCTGACGATCCTGATCGTGGACGACCACCCGAGCTTCCGCTCCAGCGCGCGCCGCGTGCTCGAGGCGGGCGGCTTCACGGTCGTCGGCGAGGCGGAGGACGGCGCCGGCGGCGTCGCCGCCGCGCGTGACCTGCGACCGGACGTCGTGCTGCTCGACGTCGGCCTGCCGGACGCCGACGGGTTCGACGTCGCCGGCTCGATCAAGGCGCTGCCGGACCCGCCCGACGTCGTGATCGTCTCCAGCCGCGATTCGAGCGACTTCGGGCCGCTGGTCGAGGCGTCCGGCGCCTGCGGGTTCGTCTCGAAGGCCGACCTCTCCGGCGAAGCGGTCGCCGCGCTGCTGCCATGAGCAACGCCCGCCTGACCCCTGGTCAGCGCGCGGCGATCACCACCGTCGCGCTGCTCGGTGTGCTCGGCGCCGCCGCGACGGTCACGTTCGTCCTGACGAGCTCGTTCACCGAGAAGAAGTGGCTCGTGCTCGGGCTGATCCTGTGGATCGGCATCTCGTTCACCGCGACCGGCATCTACGCGTGGGCGCGCCGGCCCGACTCCCGCTTCGGCCTGCAGATGTGCCTCGTCGGCCTGTCGTGGTTCGCGATCTCGCTCGGGACCTCCGGCTCGGACGCGATCTTCACGCTCGGCCTCACGCTCAGCTCGCTCTACGCCGGCTTCATGGTCCACATGCTGCTCGGCTACCCGAGCGGCCGCCTGCACTCGCGCTTGGAGAGGTGGCTCGTCGGGTTCGCCTACGCGATGACGACGCTCGCCCCGATCGCGGTCCTGCTCGTCACGCCGCTGCCGGACGAGGTGCCGAGAAACCTGCTGCTGGTCGACTCCGACGCCGGCCTGGCGGACGTGCTGGACACGGTCATGCAGAGCATCGCGATCGCGATCACGTCGCTCGTCGTGGTGCTGCTCGTCACGCGCTGGCAGCGCGCGACGGTGCCCGAGCGGCGCCTGCTCGCGCCGGTGCTGTGGTCCGGCGCGGCGACGTGCGCGCTGCTCGCGCTGACGCTCGTCGGCCAGCTCGTGCGGCTGCCCGGCCAGGTCATCAACGTCTTCGACGTCGCCGGGATCGTCATCTTCGCCTCGGTCCCGTTCGCGTTCCTGTTCGGGATCATGCGCAGCAACCTCACGCGCGGCCACTCCGTCGGCCGGCTGATCTCGCGGCTCGGCGACGGGCCCAGCCCCGGTCGCCTGCGCGACGCGCTCGCGACGGCGCTGCGCGACCGCTCGCTGTCGATCGCCTACTGGATGCCCGACGCCGAGCGCTACGTCGACGCCAGCGGCGAGCCGGTGACGCTGCCGCAGGCCGGCAGCGGCCGCGCCTTCACCGAGGTCGAGCGCGACGGCCGCCGCGTCGCGGCGATCGTCCACGACGCGTCGCTGGACCAGGAGCCGGAGCTGGTCGAGGCGGCCGGCGCCGCCGCCGCGCTCGCGCTCGAGAACGAGCGGCTCGACGCCGAGCTGCGCGTCCAGATCGCCGAGGTGCGTGCGTCGCGCAGACGGCTGCTGGAGGTCGTCACGCGCGAGCGAAGGCGGATCGAGCGCGACCTGCACGACGGCGCGCAGCAGCGGCTCGTCGCGCTCGCGCTCACGCTCGGGATCGCGGAGAACCAGGTCGAGAAGGACCCGGAGCAGGCGCGCGGCCTGATCCGCGAGGCGCGCGACGAGGCGCGTCTGGCGCTGGAGGAGCTGCGCGAGCTGGCCCGCGGCATCCACCCGGCGATCCTCACCGACCGCGGGCTCGGCCCGGCGCTGGAGGCGCTCGCGAGCCGGGCGCCACTGCCGGTCGAGCTGGCCGACGTGCCGCAGGAGCGGCTGCCGGCGCCGGTCGAGGGCGCCGCCTACTTTGTCGTCGCGGAGGCGCTGGCGAACATCGCCAAGTACGCGGAGGCGACGCACGCCGAGGTGATCGTGCAGCGCGTCAACGCGCACGCGGTCGTCGAGGTGCGCGACGACGGCGTCGGCGGCGCGGACCCCAGCGCCGGCACCGGCCTGCGCGGGCTGGAGGACCGGCTCTCCGCGATCGACGGCCGTCTGGCAGTCTTCAGCCCGTCCGGTCGAGGAACGACCATTCGAGCTGAGATCCCATGCGTGTCGTGATTGCCGAAGACTCCGTCCTCCTGCGCGAGGGCATCGCCCGCCTCCTGGAAGAGGCAGGGCACGACGTCGTCGGCCAGGCCGGTGACGCCGAGGACCTCGTGCGCAAGGTCACCGCGCACAGACCCGACATCGCGATCGTCGACGTGCGGATGCCGCCGACGAACACCGACGACGGCCTCAGAGCGGCGCTCCAGCTGCGCCAGCAGATGCCGGAGACGAGCGTGCTCGTGCTCTCGCAGTACGTCGAGGAGCGCTACGCGCACGAGCTGATCGGCGGCGGCGCGGCCGGCGTCGGCTATCTGCTGAAGGATCGCGTCGCCGACGTCGACCGCTTCGTCGACGCCGTCTCGCGCGTCGGCGACGGCGGCTCGGCGCTCGACCCCGAGGTCGTCGCGCAGCTGCTCGGGCGGCGCCGCCGCGACGACCCGCTGGAGGCGCTGACGCCGCGCGAGCGGGAGGTGCTCGGGCTGATCTCCGAGGGCCGCTCGAACTCCGCGATCGCGGCCGAGCTGGTCGTCACCGAGCGGGCCGTCGAGAAGCACGTCACGAGCATCTTCGGGAAGCTCGACCTGCCGCCGGCCGCGCAGGACCACCGCCGCGTGCTCGCGGTGCTGCGTTATCTCGGCGCACCGCGTCCCTGAACGCCCTTCGGCCGGTTCCGCCCGGGGCGTAGTGCGGGTACCCGTAGCTGAACATGCCGGTCTTCCGGATTCCTGCTGTCGGGAGCCGCCGTCAGGCTTCCAGTCGGCACTCCCCGGGATGGGGCGGTGACCGTCGAACCCCCTGAAAGGAACCAATTCCGTGACCGCCACCGCCACCGCGATCGTGACCGCCGTCGACCTCCGTCGTCGCTACGGCGAAGGCGAGGCCGCCGTCAACGCGCTCGACGGCGTCTCGCTCGAGCTGCCGCCCGGAGCCTTCACCGCCGTGATGGGCCCGTCGGGCTCCGGCAAGTCGACGTTGATGCACGTGCTCGCGGGCCTCGACACGCCGACGTCCGGCTCGGTCGTCGTCGACGGCGTCGAGCTGGCGAACCTCGAGGACAAGAAGCTGACGCAGCTGCGCCGCGACAAGATCGGGTTCATCTTCCAGTCGTTCAACCTGCTGCCGGTGCTGACGGCGGAGGAGAACATCGTCCTGCCGCTGAAGATCGCCGGCCGCCCGGTCGACGAGGGCTGGCTGGAGCAGCTGATCGAGACGGTTGGCCTCGGCCCGCGTCGCACCCATCACCCGTCCGAGCTGTCCGGCGGCCAGCAGCAGCGCGTCGCGGTCGCCCGCGCGCTGATCACGAAGCCGTCGGTGATCTTCGCCGACGAGCCGACCGGCAACCTCGACTCGGCCTCCAGCGCCGAGGTGCTCGGCCTGCTGCGGCGCTCGGTCGACGACCTCGGCCAGACGGTCGTGATGGTCACGCACGAGGCGCACGCCGCCTCCTACGCGGACCGCGTCGTGGTGCTCGCCGACGGCAAGATCGTCCATGACGGCGCCGCCGGCACGACCGACGACGTGCTCGACCTGATGCGGGCGGTCGCCTGATGGTCGCGCTCTCCCTGCGCGGGCTCGTCTCGCGCAAGCTGCGCACGGTCCTGACCGCGATGGCGATCGTGCTCGGCGTCGGGCTCGTGTCCGGCACCTACATCCTGACCGACACGATGAACAAGTCGTTCGACAGCGTCTTCGAGTCGGTCAACAGAAACACCGACGTGTCGATCACGCCGAAGGAGCAGTTCGACGATGCAGGCGCGACGCCGTTCTCGGCCGACGTGCTCAGACAGGTCGAGGCGGTGCCCGGCGTCGCCGTCGCCGCCGGCTCCGTCGACTCCGACGGCGCCGTCCTCTACAAGAAGAACGGCAGAGACCCGCTCGCCGCGGCCGGTGGCGGCGGGACGGTCCTGACGAGCGAGTCGCCGAGAGAGCTCGACCCGCTCAGATACGTCGAGGGCCATCCGCCCGCCGGACCCGACGAGATCGTGCTCGACAAGGGCAGCGCCGACAAGGGCGACTTCAAGCTCGGCGACGAGGTCAGACTGTCGGCCGACGGCCCGCAGGAGTCGTTCAGACTCGTCGGCATCGCGAAGCTCGGCGACCAGGACTCGATCGCCGGCGCGTCGCTCGCCGTCGTGCAGCTGGAGACGGCGCAGCGGCTGCTGGACATGAGAGGCGAATTCAGCTCGATCTCCGTCAAGGCGGAGTCGGGCGTGACGCCCGAGGAGCTGTCGAGAAGGATCCGCGCGGAGCTGCCGGCGGACAGATACAACGTCCGCACCGGCGAGCAGGAGTCGAGAAGACAGGCTGCCGACCTGCAGGACCAGCTCGGCTTCCTGAGAACGTTCCTGCTCGCGTTCGCCGGCATCTCGCTGTTCGTCGGCGCATTCCTGATCGTCAACACCTACTCGATCACGGTCGCCCAGCGGATGCGTGAGTTCGCGCTGCTGCGGATGATCGGCGCCTCGCGCCGCCAGGTGTTGAAGGCGGTGATGGGCGAGGCGCTCGTCGTCGGCTTCGCCTCGGCGGTCGTCGGCTTCCTGTTCGGCTTCGGCCTCGCGCCGGCGCTGCGGGCGCTGTTCAAGGCGTTCGGCGCCGACCTGCCGGCTGACGGCCTCGTGCTGGAGCCGCGCACGATCGTCGTCTCACTGCTGATCGGTACGATCGTGACGCTCGTCGCGGCCACCGGCCCGGCGCTGCGCGCGACGCGCGTGCCGCCGATCGCCGCGCTGCAGGACGCCGCGAGCCTCACGCGCGGCAAGACCGGGCGGCTGCGCACGCCGCTGTCGATCGGCGTCACCGTGATCGGCCTGATCCTGATCCTGCTCGGCCTCTTCGGCGGGGGCAGCGCGACCCGCGCGGCCGCCTCGATCGGCGCCGGTGCGGCGGTCGTGTTCATCGGCGTCGGCCTGCTCGCCTCGCACATCGTCAGACCGCTCGCGCTGCTGGTCGGGCTGCCGCTGGAGAAGACCCGCGGCGTCAGCGGCCGGCTCGCGCGGGAGAACGCGACGCGCCAGCCGCGCCGCACCGCCTCGACCTCGGCCGCGCTGATGATCGGCGTCGCGCTGGTCGCGTTCGTCGCGATCTTCGCCGCCGGCCTGAAGGCGTCGATCGACCAGGCGGTCGACAGAGGCGTCGCCGCGAGCCTCGTGATGCAGACGGACAACTTCCAGCCTGTCCCGAACAGCGCGAGCAGAGCGCTCGGCGAGGTGCAGGGCGTCGACCAGGTCTCACCGCTGCGCTTCGCGAGCGCGAAGGTCGACGGGATCAGCGGCACGACGGCCGTCTCGGGCGTCGACCCGTCGAACGTCAACGACGTCTTCGACGTGAAGTGGAAGGAAGGCTCTGCCGAGCAGCTGTCCAGCCTCGGCCATGGCAGCACGGTCGTGGCGAAGAAGTTCGCCGACAAGCACGACCTCAGAGTCGGCAGAAGACTGACGGTGCAGACGCCGACCGGTCAGAGAGTCGAGGTCGTGGTCGAGGGCATCTACGACGACGACTCGGCGCTGCTGGCCGACATCACGCTGCCCAACGACGTGCTCGCGTCGGACTTCAACGTCACGAGAGACTCGTTCGTGCTCGCGACGACGACGGGCGGCGAGAACGCCGACGCGATCCAGAAGGTCGCCGACAGAGAGCTGTCCGCCGCCTACCCGACGATCGAGGTGCTGACGAAGGAGGGCTTCAAGGACAACCAGGCCGGTCAGGTCGACCAGCTGATCGCGTTCGTCTACGTGATGCTCTCGCTGTCGGTGATCGTCTCGCTGTTCGGCATCGTCAACACGCTCGTGCTCGCGATCCACGAGCGCACGCGTGAGCTGGGGATGCTGCGCGCGATCGGCACGTCGCGCCGCCAGGTGCGGCAGATCGTGCGCTACGAGTCCGTGATCACGGCCTTGATCGGCGCCGTCCTCGGCGTCGTGCTCGGCGCGATCTTCGCGGTGCTCGTGACGATCCCGCTGAAGGACGAGGGCTTCGCGATCTCGATCCCGATAGGGACGCTGATCATCCTGCTGATCCTCGCCGTCATCGCGGGCGTCATCGCCGCGATCCCCCCGGCCCGCCGAGCGGCGAAGCTCGACGTGCTGAGAGCGCTGGCGTACGAGTAGCCAACACCCGGTCCCGACGCACCCGGCCGGCCGCCCGCGAGGGCGGCCGGCCGTCGGCGTTCCTCAGTCCCGCGGCACGTCGACCGCGACGACGTCGAGCCCGTCGATGCCGCGGAAGTCCGATGGGTTCGCCGTGTAGACAGGCAGTTCGTTCGCGAGCGCGGTGGCGGCGATCATCGCGTCGTAGGAGCGGGCGGCGGGCTTGCGTCCGTCGCGGCGCAGCGACGCGGCGACGCGCCCGAACGCGCGGGCTGCCGCGGCGTCGAAGGGGAGCGGAACGAAATCGGCCTCGGCCTGCTGGAGGTGAGCCTGCCGGGCGGCGCGCTCTCGTTCGTCAGACGCGACGAGCGGTCCGACCGACAGCTCGGCGAGCGTGACGGCGGTGATCAGCGGCTCGACGGGGAGCGTCTGCGGATCGACGATGCGCGGGAGCAGGATGACCGTCGAGGTGTCGAGCACCCCGCGTTGGTGCCGCGCGGTCACAGCTCAACGCTGAGGATCTCGTCCACGTCTGCGCGCAACGCGACGGGATCGACGTGTGGGAGCGCTCTCCACCGCGCGAGCAGCGCCTCGGCGGTGACGCCGGCGGCGGGTATCGCATGCAGCTCGGCCACCGGCGCACCGTCGCGCGTGATCGTGATCTGCTCACCGCGCGCAGCGCGATCGACGACCGATCCGCCTCTGTTGCGCAGCTCCCGAATCGTGACGCTGGACATCTACCCAGCGTATCACCGGTGATACAGCCGGTCCGTCAGTCCGTCGGGCGGCGGTACAGCCCGAACAGCAGGCCGCTGAGCAGGAACGCGGCGCCGAAGTAGCCGGTCTCGACGCGCAGGACCTCGTCGCCGACGATCGGGGAGGCGACCCAGGCGACGAACAGGATCGCCGCGACGAGCCAGGCGACCGCCGCCTGCGGGGCGCGGCCGCGCGCGAGGGCGGCCTGGTTGAGCGTGCCCGCGATCAGGTGGAAGCCCATCCCGACCGCGACGAGCGCCAGCCCGCCGCGCTCGTACGTGAAGCCCTTGTCGCCCAGCACGGTCTCCATCACCCACGGCCCGATCGCCAGCAGGCCGAGCGCGCAGGCGCCGGCGAAGCCGGCGATCGCCAGCACCGTGACGCGGATCGCGCGCGCGAACTCGTCGGCGCTCGATCTCGCCTCCAGCCCCGCGAGGTGGGGGAGGATCGACGTCTGCACCGCCTGGAACAGCTGCAGCGGCGCGCGCACGATCAGCAGCACGTTGAAGACGAAGCCGGCGAGCGCCGCACCCGAGTCGGCGTGGACGATCAGCACCGCGGCGTTCATCAGCGTCTGCTCGGCGAGCATGATCGCGAAGACGGCGACGGCGAAGCGGGTGCCGTGTCTGAGCGACAGGTCGGCTGCGGCCTCCTCGATCTCGGCGTGGGCCGGTCCCTCGCCGGCCGCGTCGAGCACCGGCGCCGCGCGCGCTCCTCGATCCGCGCCGCCCATCCGTCTGAGCGCGAACGGCAGCACCATCAGCGACACGAACGGCGCGACCGCCATGCCGATCGCGATCGCCGACTGCCCCGAGGTGATCCCCAGCACGGCCGCGACGGCGAACAGGAAGCGCGACGTCGACTCCAGCAGCACCAGCCCGCCATAGCCGGCGAAATGCTCGTGCCCGGCGAGCCAGCCGCGCGCGAAGTAGCTGCCGGCGTAGGCGAGCACAGCGACGACGAGGATCCAGTAGAGCGTCGCGGAGCCGCCGAACAGCTCGTCCTCCAGCGTCGTGCGCAGCGGCAGCGCGACCGCCAGGAACGCGAGCGCGAAGCCGGCCTGGATCAGTGCCGGGACGCGCAGCGGATGGCCTTCGAGCCCGCGCGCGCGGCGGTCGGCGATCGTCCGCGAGAGCAGCTGCTCGATCGGCCGGTAGATCACCGACAGGATCACGAACAGGATCGACCACAGGAGGCTGATCTGCCCGTACTGCTCGGCGCTCAGCTCGTGCGAGGCGAGCGCGAGGTAGGCGAACGAGAGGATGCCGGTCGAGGCGATCCCGACGGTGAGAATCCGCGCGCCCGAGCCGTAGGAGCGGCCCGGCGCGTCCTGCTCGGCCTCGGCCGCGTCAGCCACCGAGCCGGACGAGCAGCATCGTCCAGGGAAACGGCGAGCGCGCCTCGACGACCTCGCCGTGCTGCGAGAGCAGCTTCACGAACGACCGCTTCGACCAGTGGTTGACGTGGCCGGGCGTGTTGCCGAGATCCTTCAGGTAAGCGCCGCGCGCCATGTTGAGGCCGCGCCAGAGCGGTTCGCGCGGGACCGACACGAGCAGGTGATCGCTCGCCACGCGCGCCATCTCGGCGACCGTGTGCGCCGGGTCGGGCACGTGCTCGAGCACCTCGATCGCGGTCGCGAGGCCGAACTCGCCGTCGGCGAACGGCAGGTTCTCCGCCTTCATCACGAGGTACTGCAGGTTCGCGCGCTGGCGCGTCGCCTGCTCGGCCGCGAGCTTGTCGTCGGGCAGGTCGATCCCGACGATGCGCTTGTCGCCGAGCGCCTGCGCCCACTGGTGGGTCAGCACGCCCTCGCCACAGCCGACGTCGAGCACGGCGGTCGGGGCGGCCTGGAGGAACAGCTCGCCGAGCGTGCGCTCGAAGTTCGACATCAGCCGGCGCACGACCGGGTTGGTGGAGCCGTACTTGTCGTACGTGTTGCCGGTCGGGACGGCCTCGGCCGCGGACGTGGTGCTCATACCTCGAGAGCCTTCTTTCGATCGTCGGTCGGGTCGGTGCCGTTCGGCGGCGTGGGCTGCGCAGCGCCCGGCTCGTAGTGGGACGGCGGGATCCCGAGCGCCAGCTCGACGCGCCGCACGCGCTCGAACGTGCGCTGCGACAGCGTCCGCTGGGCGGCGAGCAGGTCGCCGATCACGCCGAGCGCGAACATCAGCGTCGCGGCGATGAAGAGGACGGCGCCGAGGATCAGCGACTGCACGTGGCCGGCGCCCTCGCCCTGGAACCACGAGACGAGGAAGCGCGTCCAGACGCCGAGCGCGCCGATCCCGAGCACGGCGGCGAGGCTCCAGAAGACCCGCAGCGGCTCGTACTGCGCGTAGATGCGGAAGATCGAGATCGAGTTGCGGCGCACGTAGGCGCCCATCGACGGGAACAGCCGCGACTCGCGCGTCTTCGGGTTGGTGCCGATCGGCACGTGGTCGACGGCGACGAGCAGCTTGCCCGCCTGGATGATCGTCTCCAGCGTGTACGTGAACTTCGACACGACCTGCATCTGCAGCGCGGCCTCGCGGTTGTAGGCGCGGAAGCCGGAGGTCGTGTCGGGGACGTTCGTCGACGAGGCCTGGCGAACGACCCACGAGCCGAGCTTCTGCAGCGCCTTCTTCAGCGGTGAGAAGTGCTCGATCGTGTCGGTCTGGCGGTCGCCGATCACCATGTCGGCCCCGCCGGCCAGGATCGGCGCGACGAGCTTGGGGATGTCCGAGCCCTTGTACTGGTTGTCGGCGTCCGTGTTGACGATCACGTCCGCGCCGAGCTTGAGCGCCGCGTCGAGCCCGGCCTGGAAGCCCGCCGCAAGGCCCTTGTTGTTCGTCAGCTTGACGATGTGGTCGACGCCGTTGGCGCGCGCGACCTCGATCGTGCGGTCCTCCGACCCGTCGTCGATCACGAGCGTCTCGATCACGTCGATGCCGGGAATCGCTCTCGGCAGGTCGGCGAGCGTCGCGGGAAGGTGCTCTTCCTCGTCTTTACAGGGGATCTGGATGATCAGCTTCATGGGGATCCGAGTCGCCGGGGGCCAGGTGCCGCGCGCTGCACGTGCCGTGTGTGGGGGCCTCGCGCGGGAGGTGCGTCGCCAGCGGCAACCGTCGGCCGGTGCCGTAGACTCGCGCCGCAGTATCCCAAAGGACCGGATGGAACGCCACGCACGCCGGCCGCGCCCGCGGCTCGATCGCACGGCGCTCGGCCTCGTCGCTGTCCTGGTGGGCGCGTTCGGGCTGCGCGTCTGGGGGATCGGCCACGGCCTGCCGTTCTCCTACAACATCGACGAAGAAGGCCATTTCGTTCCCGTCGCGATCGGGTTCTTCGGCCACGGCTTCGACCCGCGCTACTTCCTCAACCCGCCCGGCTACACCGAGCTGCTGTACGCCGTCTACGCGGTCTGGTTCGGCGGCCGCGAGGAGGTCGCGAAGGCGTACGTCGACAATCCGAGCGAGGTCTTCCTGATCGCGCGCACGACCGCTGCGCTGCTCGGGACGCTCGGCGTCTGGTTCACGTACCTGCTCGGAAGCCGCCTGTTCGACCGCCGCGTCGGGCTGCTGTCGGCGGCGCTCGCCGCGGTCGCGTTCCTGCCCGTCTTCTACAGCCATCTGGCGCTCAACGACGTGCCGGCGATGGCGCCCGCGACGCTGGCGCTCGTCTGCGCCGCCCTGGTCCTCAAGCGGGGTGGCGTCTGGCCGGTGCTGCTCGGCGGCCTCGCGGTCGGCCTCGCCGCCGGTACGAAGTACACGGCCGGGATCGTGCTGCTGCCGCTGCTGACCGCGATCGTCGTGCGCACGCGCGAGGAGCGCGCGGGCGTCGCGCACGCGCTGGCGGCGGGCGTGCTCGCCTGCCTCGGCGCCGGCGTCGGCTTCTTCCTCGCCAACCCGCACGCGCTGCTGAGCTTCTCCGACTTCCGTGCCGGGATCGGCAGACAGCGCGAGCTGGCCGGCGGCGACGAGCTGGCGAAGCTCGGCCTGACGCAGGACAACGGGATCGTCTACTACCTGTGGACGTTCACCTGGGGGCTCGGCTGGGTCCCGGCGCTGCTGGCGCTCGCCGGCGCCGTGCGGCTGGCGGCAAAGGAGTGGCGCACAGCGCTCGTGCTGCTGCCCGCGGTCGTCGTCTACCTGCTCTACATGGGCACGCAGGACCGCTACTTCGGACGCTGGGCGCTGCCGATCTTCCCGATCGTCATCGTCTGCGCCGCCTACGGCGCGCTGTGGCTGGCACAGGAGATCGGCCGTCGCGCGCCGCGCGCGGCGACGGCCGCGACCGTGCTCGTCGTCGTGGCACTGCTCGGCCAGGGGCTCCTGTACGTGATCCACAACGACCGCGTGCTGTCGCGGCCCGACACGCGCGGCCAGGCGCACGACTGGATGGTGGCGAACATCCCCGCCGGCACGCGCGTGATGCTGGAGCCGATCGTCCCGGCGCGCTGGAGCGAGGACCCCAACCGCGCGGACCCGGCGACACCGGAGGGCAAGCGCTGGGAGCTGTGGGACACGACGCGCGCGGACGTCGACGACTTCGGCAGACCGACGCCGGACGGCAGATCGCGGTTCGTGAAGGTCGAC
The DNA here is from genome assembly GCF_000025265.1 of Conexibacter woesei DSM 14684. GTDB lineage: Bacteria > Actinomycetota > Thermoleophilia > Solirubrobacterales > Solirubrobacteraceae > Conexibacter > Conexibacter woesei. Next base: position 3,941,353 of record NC_013739.1, on the reverse strand, counting down.
AAGTACGAGCGCACGCTGCGCCCGGAGCTGATCGACCGCTACGAGCAGGAGGGCTTCTGCTGGGTCGTGATCGGCTCCCACCAGCGCGATCGCGCGCTCGTCGAGCCGGACGAGGTGCCGCAGGCGATCGCCTACTACGACGCGCTCGCGCAGCGGGGGAGAGAGATCGCGCGCTTCTCGCCGTACAAGGACGGCGCCGATCCGCCCGACTTCAACTTCGACTGGGCGTTCGACTACTACCCGCTCGCATACGAGCGGCCCGGACCGGAGATCGTGATCTACAGATTGTCGGGGGGAAGCTGTGCCTGACCGGCCGCGTATCCTGAGGTGGGCGTGACTCCGCCCACGACCGACACCGACCGCCTCCACCTGGCGCGCGCGCTCGAGCTGGCCGCCCAGGGACGCGGCCGCGTGAGCCCGAACCCGATGGTCGGGGCCGTGATCACACGCGACGGCGAGGTCGTCGCCGAGGGCTGGCACAGCGAGTACGGCGCCCCGCACGCTGAGGTCGAGGCGATCGCCGCCGCCGGCGACGCCGATCTCTCCGGCGCGACGCTCTACGTCTCGCTCGAACCGTGCTGCCACACCGGCAAGCAGCCGCCGTGCACCGACGCGATCCTCGCCGCCGGGATCCGCCGCGTCGTCGTCGCCTCCGACGACCCGACCGAGAAGGCGTCCGGAAGGGGACTGGGGATCCTGCGCGACGAGGGTGTCGACGTCGCCGTCGCCGGCGGCGAGCTGGCCGCCCGCGCGCGGCTGCTGAACCAGCCGTTCCGCAAGCAGGCGCGCACCGGCCGCCCGTGGGTCCTCTTCAAGTCGGCGATGACGCTCGACGGCAAGGTCGCGACGCGCGCCGGCGACTCGAAGTGGATCTCCTCGACGCAGAGCCGCGAGCGCGCCCATCACTGGCGCGCCGAGTGTGACGCCGTCGCGGTCGGGATCGGGACCGCGCTCGCCGACGACCCGCAGCTGACCGCCCGCATCCCCGGCGTCGCGCGGCAGCCGCGCCGCGTCGTGTTCGACTCGCTCGCGCGCGTCCCGCTCGACTCGCAGCTGGTGCAGGCGGCCGCCGACATCCCGCTGACCGTCGTCGTCTCGCGCGCCGCGCCGCGCACCGCGACCGACGCGCTGGAGACGCACGGCGCGGAGGTGATCGTCGCGACCGGCGCGAACGAGCCGGCGCGCGTCGTCTCGGCGCTCGACCAGCTCGGTGCCGTCGGCGTCGCCTCGATCCTGCTGGAGGGCGGTCCGCGGCTCGCGGGCGCGTTCCTCGATGCCGGCGAGATCGACGAGCTGCGGCTGTTCCTCGCGCCGATCGTGCTCGGCGGGCGCACCGCCCGGGACCCGCTCGAAGGCGAGGGCGTCGAGACGATCTCCGAGGCGCTGCGAGCGCTGACCCTGGACTGCGACCGCGTGGGGGAGGACCTGTTGGTCTCCGCGCGCCTGAAGGAGTGGTGACCGACCGATGTTCACGGGACTCGTACAGGGCCTCGGCACCGTCGCCGCGGTGCAGCCGACCGCCGACGGCGTACGGCTGACGGTCGCGACGGAGCTGGGCAGAGAGCTGTCGCCCGGCGACTCGGTCGCGGTCAACGGCGTCTGCCTGACCGCTGTCGACCCGTCGAACGGAACGTTCGCGGCCGACGTCATGAACGAGACGCTGCGGCGCTCGTCGCTCGCGGAGATCGCGCCCGGCGCCGAGGTCAACCTGGAGCTGCCGCTGCGTGCGCACGACCGGCTCGGTGGCCACATCGTGCAGGGCCACGTCGACGGCCTCGGAACGATCGCCGAGCTGACCGACGACGGCTTCGCCCGGATCGTGCGGATCGCCGCCGACCCCGAGCTGCTGCGCTACGTCGTCGAGAAGGGCTCGATCGCGATCGACGGCGTCTCGCTGACGGTGTCCGCAGTCGACGACGAGTCGCTCAGCGTGTCGCTGATCCCGGAGACGCTGGAGCGCACGATCCTCGGGTCGGCTGCGGTCGGCCGTCCCGTCAACCTGGAGGTCGACGTGCTCGCGAAGTACGTCGAGAAGCTCGTGGGGGCCCACCGATGAGTCAGTCCGAGTCCGACGTCAGAGCCGTGTTCGCCACGATCGAAGAGGCGATCGAGGACATCCGCCAGGGCAAGATGGTCGTCGTCTGCGACGACGAGGATCGCGAGAACGAGGGCGACCTCACGATGGCGGCCCAGTTCATCACCCCCGAGGCGATCAACTTCATGGCGAAGGAGGGGCGCGGGCTGATCTGCCTCGCGCTCACCGGCGAGCGCTGCGAGGAGATGGGCCTCGACCTGATGGCGAGCAAGAACGAGTCGTCGTTCGAGACCGCCTTCACCGTCTCGATCGAGGCGCGCGAGGGCGTGACGACCGGCATCTCCGCCGCCGACCGCGCGCACACGATCCAGGTCGCGATCGACCCGAAGGCGAGCCCGCGCGACCTCGTCCAGCCCGGCCACGTCTTCCCGCTGAAGGCGAAGGAAGGCGGCGTGCTGGAGAGGATCGGGCAGACCGAGGCCGGCGTCGACCTCTCCCGTCTCGCGGGCCTGAACCCGTCGAGCGTGATCTGCGAGATCATGAACGACGACGGCACGATGGCCCGCGTCGGGGATCTGATCCCGTACTGCCAGCGCCACGGCCTGAAGATGGTCACCGTGGCCGACCTCGTCGCCTACCGCCGCAAGCACGACAAGCTGGTCGAGCGCGTCGTCGGCACGAGGATGCCGACCGCGTTCGGCGACTTCGAGGTCGTCGGCTACCGCTCGCTGGTCGACGACAAGCACCACGTCGCGATGGTCAAGGGCGACGTCGCCGGCAAGGAGGACGTGCTCGTGCGCGTCCACTCCGAGTGCCTCACGGGCGATGTCTTCCACTCGCTGCGCTGCGACTGCGGCGAGCAGCTCGAGTCGGCGCTCGCGATGATCGAGGAGGAGGGCGAGGGCGTCCTCCTGTACCTCGCGCAGGAGGGGCGCGGGATCGGCCTGCTCAACAAGCTGAAGGCGTACAAGCTGCAGGAGGAGGGGCTCGACACCGTCGAGGCCAACCTCAGACTCGGCCTGCCGGCCGACCTGCGCGACTACGGCATCGGCGCGCAGATCCTCACCGACCTCGGGCTGAGCAGCATCCGCATCCTCACGAACAACCCGAAGAAGATCATCGGGCTGGAGGGGTACGGGCTGTCGGTCAGCGACCAGGTCCCGATCCAGCCGACGCCGAACCCGCACAACGAGGCCTATCTGCGGGCGAAGCGGGATCGCATGGGGCACACGCTCCACCACCAGGGGCTCGCGCTCGACGAGGAGATGATCCACGAGGAGCACGAGCGAGACCACAAGCAGAAGGGGAGCGCAGATGGGCGCTGAGAACCGCCGTTTCGCGCTCGTCGTCGGGCGCTTCTACGCCGACCTCGCCGAGCAGCTGGTCGCCGGCGCGCGGGCGGAGCTGGAGGAGCACGGCGCGAGCGTCGTCGACGTCTACGACGTGCCGGGCGCGTTCGAGCTGCCGCTGGCGGCGAAGTACGCGGCCGAGTCGGGCCGCTACGACGGGATCGTCGCGCTCGGCGCCGTGATCCGCGGCGAGACCGACCACTACGACTACGTCTGCGGCGAGTGCGCCCGCGGCGTCCAGCAGGTGCAGCTCGCGACCGGCATCCCGGTCGGCTTCGGCGTGCTGACCGTCGACACGATGGAGCAGGCGCTCGCGCGCGTCGGCAGCGGCGGCAAGCGCGACAGCGGTCGCCACGCGGCCGAGGCCGTGGTGGCCTCGCTGGAGGTCAAGGAGAAGGTGCGCGGCCAGCGCGCCCCGACCGGCTTCGTCACCTCCTGAGCCTGGATCCACCGATCTGCGCGGCGTCTCGCCGCCGTGGGCACGGCCCACGCTCGATCGCCGGCTCCCAAGGGATTCACCCGTGGTTCGCCGGCGATCGACCGTGGACCACACCCACGACAGCGAGCCATCCACGGATCTCGGTGGACCCAGGCTGAGGCGCGACGCGCCCTTTCGCCCCCCGACTCCCTATACTGCCCGAACCCATGCCCCGTACTTGTCACGTCTGCAATAAGGGTCCCGCCTTCGGCAACAGCCGCTCGCATTCGAGAGTGGCGACGAAGCGCCGGTTCGACCCGAACCTCCAGCGGATCCGCATCAACGATGCCGGTACCGCCCGGCGCGTCTACGTCTGCACGCGCTGCCTGAAGGCCGGCAAGGTCATCAAGGCGTAGGGGCCGGCCAGTCCGGCCTCCTCGCCTCGTGTCCGACCCGAGCCTTCTCCGCTTCCGCGCCGTCGTCGAAGCCGCTCTCGCGCAGCTCGAGTCGCGACGCGACGAGGTCAACGACCTCAACGTCTTTCCCGTCGCCGACGGCGACACCGGCGACAACATGGCGCTCACGTTGCGCGCCGTGCTGCAGGAGATCGACCGCCTCGCGGCGGCCGAGCAGGACCGCACGATCGACGAGATCGGGCGGGACGAGATCGTCGCCTCGGTCGCGCGCGCGGCGCTGCTCGGCGCACGCGGCAACAGCGGCGTCATCCTCTCCCAGCTGATCCGCGGCGCCGCCGAGGAGCTGGCCAGTCGCCCCGGCGAGCTGGTCGACCCCGTGCTGATCGGCGCCGCGATGGCGCGCGCCGCCGAGCAGGCGTACGGCTCGGTGCGCGAGCCGGCCGAAGGCACGATATTGACGGTCGTGCGCGAGATGGCCCACCGGATCGCGACCGAGCTGGCGCACATGCCGGAGACGCGGCTGGACCCAGACGCCGCGCCCGAGCACCAGGACGCGCTGATCGCCGACGTGCTGGAGCGCGCGCTCGACGCCGGCCAGCAGTCGGTCGCGCGCGGACCCGACCTGCTGCCGATCCTGCGCGAGGCCGGCGTCGTCGACGCCGGCGGCTACGGCCTCACGGTCCTGTTCGCGGGCGTCGTCGCGGCGCTGCGCGGCAGCGAGCCGCCGGAGCTGGCCCATCACGAGGCCGCCCGCGTCACGCGCCCGCAGCACGAGTCCTCGACGTACCGCTACTGCACGAACTTCGCCGTCATCGGAAGCGGGCTCGACGCGCGCGCCTTCGTCGGCGCGCTGGAGGCGCTCGGCGACTCGGTGCTCGTCGTCGGCGACGCGAAGACGTTGAAGGTCCACGTCCACACCGACGATCCCGACGCCGCCACGGGCGTCTTCGCCGCGGCCGGCGAGATCTCGCATCTCGACGTCGCTGACATGCACGCGCAGGTCGAGGAGCGCGCGGAGCGGATCGCCTCGGCCTCGGCCTCGGTCGAGACCTCACCCGCCGCCGCGCCGGCCGCGCGCTGCGGCGTGCTGGCGGTCGCCTCCGGCACCGGCATCCAGCGCCTCTACGAAGGGCTCGGCGTCCACGTGCTCGACGGCGGCGCGACGCTGAACCCGTCGACGTACGACCTGCTCGCGGGGATCCACGCGGTCGGCGCCGACGAGGTCGTCGTGCTGCCGAACAGCGCCAATGTCTTCATGGCGGCTGAGAGAGCGGCCGAGCTGTCGGAGAAGCGCGCCGTCGTCGTCCGCTCGCGCTCCCAGCAGGCCGGCCTGGCGGCGGCCGTCGCGCTCGACCCCCAGCGTGACGCGGCCGCCAACGCCGCCGCGATGGACGCCGCGCTGGCGCGCGTCCGGACGGGCGCGATCGCCCCTGCCGCGCGCGACGACGCGAGCGGCCGCTTCCACGCCGGCGAGGCCGTCGGCTTCCTCGGCGACGAGCTGGTCGCGTGGGGCGACCCGGCCGAGACGCTGCGCCAGGTGCTGGCGGGGCTGGCGTCGGGCGCCGAGCTGATCACGTGCCTCAGCGGCGCAGGCGCGCCACTGGCCGACCCGGAGGTCGAGGCGCTCGCGGCGCGCACCGGCGACGGCATAGAGCTGGAGCTCGCCGCCGGCGGCCAGGCCGCCTACTGGTGGCTGCTGTCGGCTGAGTAGCCGCTCGCCGCGCTGCCACCACAGCCGAGCAGTCCCGCGCGCAGCGCTCTCGACAGCCGCGGACGCGTCGCCGTGCAGGCCGCGCGCCGCGCCGAGAAGCGCCGCAGCTCGCGCCAGCCGGCGGCGGGCTCGGCGCGGTCCTCGCGCACGACGATCGCGTATGGCAGCTCGGGGCAGCCGCCGCCAGGCAGCCGCCGCAGCGCGGCCCAGCCGCCGCGGCGCGCGACGAGACCGCGGAAGCAGGTCCAGCGCGGCTGTCTCACGTGCACGGCGATCTCGTGCGTCTCGGCCTCCGACGCCGCCCGCACGGCGCTCGCAGGGCCGCCGGCGGCCGCGTGCCCGGCCAGCGCCAGCAGGATCGCGACGGTCAGCAGGGCGGTGCGCACCGCGCGGAGTATGCCGGCCGACCGCCGTTCCCGCCATAGTTCTCGCTGCCGCCATGCCGTCACCGCCGCCGTTCCAGTTCGCCAGCGCCGAGCGCTTCGACGACGCGCTGCTGCGCGCAGCGCCCGTCCGCCTGCCGCGACCCTCGCGCCTGTCGCAGCCGCTCGACGCACCCGGCCCGAGAGCGGCGAGAGCGCTGGAGACGCTCGGGCTGCACAGCGTCGGCGACCTGCTCGGCCATCTGCCGCGGGCGCGCGGCGAGGCGCGCACGGTCGCGGATCTGGTCGAGGAGGAGACGGCGACGATCGTCGTCGAGGTCCGCTCGATCACTTCCCGGCCGGTGCGCCGGCGCGGGATGCGTCCGCTCGTGGAGGCGCTCGTCGCCGACCAGACCGGCCCGCTCAAGGTCACCTTCTTCAATCAGCCGTGGCTCGTCGAGCGCTACCGGCCCGGCACGCGCGTCATGCTCACCGGCCGGCTCGGCCAGCGCAGCTTCAAGGTCTCCGCGCACGCGCCGACGACGCAGCAGGTCGCGGGCGTCGAGCAGGTCGCGCAGTACCCGGCAAGCGAGGGGATCAGCTCCGTCCAGCTGCTGGCGATGGCGCAGGAGCACCGCGGGGCGATCATGGACACGATCGAGCCGCTGCCGGTCGCGATCCGCCGCGCGGAGGAGCTGCCCGACCGTCACGCCGCGCTCACCGCCGTCCACTTCCCGGCGACGGCGAGAGACCCGGTCGACGGCCGCCGCCGGCTCGCCTACGACGAGCTGCTGCTGCTCCAGCTCGGGCTGCTGCGGCGTCGCGCGCGGCGCGAGCAGGCGACGCGCGCACCCGCGCTCGACGGGGTGCGCGAGCTGACCGCGCGCTGGCTGGAGCACGGACTGCCGTTCGCGCCGACCGGCGACCAGCAGCGCGCGATGGAGCAGGTCGACGCCGACATCGCGCACGAGCGGCCGATGCAGCGGCTGCTGATGGGAGAGGTCGGCTCCGGCAAGACGGTCGTCGCGCTGTTCGCGCTGCTGCGGGCCGTCGAGCAGGGCTGGCAGGGCGCGCTGATGGCGCCGACCGAGACGCTCGCCGAGCAGCACTTCGCGACGATCCAGGCGCTGACCGCCGCCGACACGCTGCAGATCGCGCTGCTGACCGGCTCGACGCCGGCCGCGCGTCGCAGAGACGTGCTCGGCAAGCTCGCCAGCGGCGAGCTTGCGCTCGTCGTCGGCACGCACGCGCTGATCGAGGATCCGGTCCGCTTCGCGCGGCTCGGCGTCGTCGTCGTCGACGAGCAGCACCGCTTCGGCGTGCGCCAGCGCGCCGCGCTCGACGCGAAGGCGCCGGACGGCCTGAACCCGCACGTCCTGCACATGACCGCGACGCCGATCCCGCGCACGCTCGCGCTCGTCGAGCACGGCGACCTCGACCACACCGCGCTGCGGGAGCTGCCGCGCGGCCGACAGCCGATCGAGACGTTCGTCGCAGGCGGCGAGAGAGCGCGCGAGCGGGCGTACGAGCGGATCCGCGAGGAGCTGCGCGAGGGGCGGCAGGCGTTCGTCGTCTGTCCGCTCGTGGGGGAGTCCGAGGCGCTGCAGGCGAAGGCGGCGACCGAGGAGTACGAGCGGCTGCGCAGAACCGAGTTCAAGGACTTCCGCGTCGTCCTGATGCATGGGCAGATGCGGCCGAGAGAGAAGCAGGAGGCGATGGCGGCGTTCGCGGCCGGCGGCGCCGACGTGCTCGTCGCGACGTCCGTGATCGAGGTCGGGATCGACGTCCCGAACGCGACCGTGATGCTGGTCGAGGACGCCGAGCGCTACGGGATCTCCCAGCTGCACCAGCTGCGCGGGCGGATCGGCCGCGGCGAGCACGCGTCGCTGTGCCTGCTGTTCGGGCCGCGGGACTCGGCGCGGCTGAAGGCGCTCGCCGAGCACGGCGACGGCTTCGAGCTGGCGCGGATCGACCTCGAGCTGCGGCGCGAGGGCGACATCGTCGGCGTCCGCCAGCACGGCGACGTCGCCTACCGGATCGCGATCCTGCCCGACGACGAGGACCTGCTGGAGCGGGCGCACGCGCGCGCCGAGGCGCTGCTGGCCGCCGATCCCGAGTTGGAGGCGCCCGAGCACGCGCTGCTGCGCGACGCGCTCGCCGCCGTCTTCGGTCCCGAGGCGATGGCCCCGATCGCCGCCTGATGCGGATCGTCGCAGGGCTCTACGGCGGTCGCCGCCTGCTCGCGCCGAAGGGCGACGCGACGCGTCCGACGAGCGACCGCGTGCGCGAAGCGCTGTTCTCGATCCTCGGCCCGCTCGACGGGCTGCGGGTGCTCGACCTCTTCGCGGGCTCCGGCGCGCTCGGCCTGGAGGCGCTCTCGCGCGGCGCCGCGCACGTCACCTTCGTCGACGACGCGAACGCTGCCGTGCGGGCGATCGAGGCCAATCTCGAAGCGCTCGGCGTGCCGCGCGAGCGGGTCGCGGTGCAGCGCCGCGACGCGCGTGCAGTCGTCCGTGCAGCACGGGCGGCGCGCCACGAATACGATCTCGTGCTTCTCGACCCTCCATACCGCCTCGCGCCTGAGCTGGGACGCGAGCTCTCGCCGGCGCTCGCGGAGCTGATCGCCGCGGACGGCAGGATCGTGTGCGAGAGCGATCGTCGCGCTCCACTCGGGCTGGAGTTGCCCCTGACCGACGAACGCCGTTACGGCGACACACTCATTCGTATCCATGAACCTGAATAACCGCATGGCCGTCTGCCCGGGGTCCTACGACCCGGTCACCAACGGCCACCTGGACGTCATAGGCCGCGCTGCGGCGATCTTCGACGAGGTCGTCGTCGGTGTCGTGAACCTGCCGATCCGCAAGGGCAAGACGCTCTTCACGGCGGAGGAGCGGATCGGTTTCATCGAGCGCGCGACCGAGCATCTCGGGAACGTGCGCGCCGAGGCGTTCAGCAACCTGTTGGTCGACTTCGCCCAGGATCTGGGCGCCAAGTCGATCGTCAAGGGACTGCGCGCGATCTCGGACTTCGAGTACGAGCTGGAGATGCATCAGCTCAACCGCCGGCAGGCCCCAGATGTCGAGTCCGTGTATCTGATGGCCTCGCCGCAGTACAGTTTCCTCAGTTCCAGCGGCGTCAAAGAGCTCGCGACGTTCGGCGGGAACATTCAAGATCTCGTCCCCGACTATGTGGCAGCGCGCTTGAAGGAAGAACTGAGCCGTTGACGAAACAGAGGTTCCGATGGATGTCCTGGTCCTGATCGACAAGCTGGACGACCTTGTCCACAACGCGAAGCCGGTCCCGCTGACCGACCAGGTCCGCGTGGACAAGGAGGAGATCTACGACCTTCTCGACCAGATGCGTGCGACGATCCCGGAAGAGATCAAGCAGGCGCGCTGGATCGTCAAGGAGCGTCAGGAGATGCTCGCCGAGGCCAAGCGCGAGGCCGAGCGAATCCTGAGAGAAGCGCGTGAGCGCCAAGATCGCCTGATCTCCGACGAGGAGGTCACGAAGCAGGCCGAGCGCGGCGCCGAGGACATCATCGAGGACGCACGCGCCCGCGAGCGCGAGATCCGCCTCGGCGCGGAGGACTACGCCGACGAGATCCTCAACACGCTCGAGGTCAACCTGTCGAAGTTCATCGCGGCCGTCCAGCGCGGTCGCGAGCGCCTGCAGGGCAAGGACGAGCCGGCCGAAGTCGGCTGATCGGCTGGCGCCGATCAGCTTGCAAGTTCGGCTGGCGCCGAACTTGCGGGCCCGCTGCAACGGCGCGCCCATTCCGTCCGCTCAGCGCGCAACGCTGAGTGGTCATGTCCTCTGCCGTCTGGCTCCTGATCGGCCTCGCGCTCGGCGCGCTCGCCGTCGTGCTCGCGCTGCGTGGTCGCCACTCGACGGAGCGGCGCGCGCAGACCGTCGACGCGATGGTCGACCCGATCCACCAGTCGCTGCGCCGGGTCGACGAGCAGCTGGCTGCGCTCGACCGCGACCGCGCCCACCAGCGCGGCGCGCTGGAGCAGCAGATCAAGCAGCTGGTCGAGTCGCAGGAGCGGCTGCGCGGGGAGACGGGCGCGCTCGTCGCCGCGCTGCGCCAGCCGCACACGCGCGGGCGCTGGGGCGAGCTGCAGCTCAGACGCGTCGTCGAGCTGGCGGGGATGCTCGACCACTGCGACTTCACCGAGCAGGCGTCCGTTCAGGGCGAGCACGGCGTGCTGCGGCCGGACCTGGTCGTCAACCTGCCGGGCGGCAAGCACGTCGTCGTCGACGCGAAGGCGCCGTTGCACGCGTTCCTCAACGCCTACGAGGCACAGGACGAGACGACGCGCACGCGCGAGCTGGCGCAGCATGCGCGGCTGCTGCGCGAGCACGTCCGCGCACTGTCGGCGAAGGCGTACTGGGCGCAGTTCCCGACCGCGCCGGACTTCGTCTTCCTGTTCCTGCCGGGCGAGCACTTCTACACCGCGGCGCTGGAGGCGGACCCGTCGCTGCTGGAGGACGGCGTCCGCGACGGCGTCCTGATCGCGACGCCGACGACGCTGATCGCGCTGCTGCGCGCGGTCGCCTACGGCTGGCAGCAGGAGACGGTCGCCGAGAGCGCGCGCCAGGTCGCGGAGCTGGGACGGGAGCTGCACCACCGCCTCGGCACGTTCGGCGCGCACCTCGACCGCGTCGGCACGCGGCTGCGCAGCGCGGTCGGTGCCTACAACGAGGCGGTCGGCTCGTTCGACAGCCGCGTGCTGCCGAGCGCCCGTCAGTTCTCCAGACACGGCGTCGTCGGCCGCGAACGCGAGCTGCCGGCGGTCGCCCCGGTCGACCTGACCGCGCGCGAGCTGCACGCGCCCGAGCTGCGGGAGGACGACACGCCGCGCGTCCACGACCTGCGGCTGGAGGAGGCGCGCGATGCGTGAGCGGAGAGGCCGCGAGCGGAGAGGACGCGGTCGCAGACGCGCCGACGCGTGGCAGGAGACCGCCGACCCGGTCCCGCTCGCCGACGCCGCGGTCGCCGACGAGCTCGCGCGCGAGGCCGCGGGACCGTTCGGCTACAAGCGGCCGGCGCGGGAGCTGCTCGCCCGCTTCGGCGGCGAGGGCGACGACGCGCGCCGCCGTGCGACCGCCGCGCTCCAGCTGTCCGGCGTCGTCGCCGACCCACCACTCGCGGAGGCCGCCCCGCACCAGTTCGTCCAGCTGCGCCGCGCGACTGCCGCGCCGGGCGTCGCGCCCGCCCCTCCGGCCGCTGCCGCTCCCGCGCGCGCCGACGCGTTCCCGACCGCCGACGCTCCCGTGCCTCCGGCCGCCGGCTCTCGCGCCGCCGCCGCGCCCCCGGCCGCCGGCGCACCTGAGGCCGAAGCCGCTCCGCCCGCTCAGCCCGCCGCTGCTCGCCCCCTCGCACGGATCGCCGGCCTCCTGCGCGCCGGCTACAGCATCCGGCGCAGACCGGCCGCCGGCCCGGCACCCGACGTGCCGAGGAACAGACGGATCGCCGCCGGCGCGCTCGGCCTCGGCGCGCTCGCGCTGCTGATGGTCGTCGTGGTGCTGCTGCGCAGCCTCGCGGGCGACGGCGACGAGACCGTCGACGCGCTCCCCGCCGGCACCACCGCCACGCAGACGACGGCACCCGCCAGCACGGCCACCGCTCCCGCTCCGTCTCGCACGACCTCCGCGGCGCCGCGCACGCACACGACCACCGCGCCGCCGGCCCGCACGAGCCGCACGACCGCCGCTCCCGCCCGCACGCCGACGCCGACGCCGCCCGCGCCCGCTGGCACCGCCACCACCGCCACGCGGGCCGTCACCGATGCCACGCCGAAGCCGCGGCGCAGACCCGCGACGGTCCGCCTGCGGATCGTCCCGACGGAGCCGTCGTACGTCTGCGTCGCCGACGCCGACAGCGGTAGAACGCTCGTCAACGAAGTGCTGGAGGCGCCGTACGTCGTCCGGCGCCCGAAGCTGATCCTCCGCGTCGGCGTCGGGACGGCGAGAATCGACGCGAACGGGCGGCCGATCCGCGTGCCCGTCGCGCCCGGCGCGTTCGAGCTGACGCCGGCGGCGACGAGACCGCTGCCGGGCGACCGGCTCGTCTGCGGCGGCTGAGCCGGCAGCCGGGCGCCGGCAGCGCCGCCACGCCACACCGCCGCAATCCCCGACCGTTAGGGTTCGGCGCCGGATGACCCGACTCGGCAGCGTGCTCTCGGACGCCGGCGGCATCCACGCCGCACGCGACCGCGTGGCGCAGATCCGCGCCGAGCTGCTCGACGCGTTCGCCGAGGGCGCGCACGAGCTGACGTTGCCGCGATCGGGCTATGCGCCCGGCGCGCCCGTCCCGGTCGCGATCGCCCCGGCCGGCGACCGCCTGCTCGCGGTCGCACCGGTCGCGCCGGCGCTGCGTGCCGATCCCGACGCGGTGGTCGAGCGCGCCTGGGTGCTCGTCGCGGCGCTCGTCGGGACGCTCGTCGAGGGCTCGGAGGCGATGGCGCCCGGCGGGGGCGAGGACCTTTCGCTCAGCGTCGGCAGCTGGGAGGGACAGCTCGCGCTCGCCTTCCCGCTGTCGCTAGGCGATGCGCCCGACCACGCCGAGTACGCCGCCGAGCTGTTCGCCGACCACATGGAGCACGTCGACCGCCTGCGCGCCGCTGCGTACGCCGTGCCCGAGGCGGTGCTCGCCGACGTCGAGGACCTGCGCCCGCCGATCGGGGAGCTGCACCCGCTGCGGATCGCGGAGGCGGTCGCGCGCTTCGGCGGCCATCCGGCCGACGCGGCGTCTGTCGGCGAGCACGACGAGGCGGTCATCAACGTGCTCGACCCGACGTCCGACGTCGCGCGCCCGCACGACGACAGAGACCGCGGTCGCCGCGTCGCGCGGCGGATCCTGCAGCGGTTGATGGGGATGGGGAAGTGGGGCGGCTACCACACCGAGATCAGTCACCTCGCGCGCGGCTTCGCCGGCCATGACCGCGCGCTCGCGCTCGCGATCGGCGAGCGCCTGCTCGACGCCGGCCTGCTGCTGGAGAAACCGAGCGTCGGGCAGCGCCATGTCTTCCTCAACCCGCGTCGCGCGGCGGAGATCCACGCGCTCGTCGAACGCGGCGAGACGCCCCGCGGACTCGAGCTTCCGTGACGAAGGTGACGGGAGCGTCACAAACTGACACGCGCTCGTCGTGGTTCGTGGTTGGATACGCATCGTGTTGAGACAGATCACGCATCAGGCGTTCGTCGCCAAGACCCTCGTCGGTTCCGGGCTGATCGGCCCGACGCGACCGGACCGCCTCGCCAAGGTCGGCCTCGCGCTCAAGCGCTGGGGCACCACGTCGGCCGGGGCGTTCGCGGTCACCGCCGCAAGAAAGCCCGACCAGCCGGCGATCATCGACGAGCTGGGCACGCTCAGCTACGGCGAGCTGCACCGCCGCGCCAACGCGCTCGCGTCGTCCTTCGCGAACGAGGGGATACGTCCCGGCGACGCGATCGCGGTGATGTGCCGCAACCACCGCGGCTTCGTCGACGTCACCGTCGCGACCTCCCGACTCGGCGCGAACATCATCTACCTCAACACGGCGTTCGCGGGCCCGCAGCTGGCCGAGGTGATCGAGCGCGAGAGAGCCGCCGCGATCGTCTACGACGAGGAGTTCGCCAACATCGTCGAGCCGGTCCGCGCCGGCCGCAAGAGCTATGTCGCATGGCACGACGGCGAGAGCGCCAACGGCGACCGCCTGATCGAGGACCTGATCGCCGAGGGCGACGCCGCCGGCGTGCCGCCGGCCGCCGAGCCCGGCCGCGTGATCATCCTCACCTCCGGCACGACCGGTGCGCCGAAGGGCGCCCGCCGCAGCGCCGCAGGCCTCGGCGCCGCCGCCGCGCTGCTGTCGAAGATGCCGTTGAAGGCGCGCGAGACGACGATGATCGCCGCGCCGATCTTCCACACGTGGGGGCTCGCGCACTTCACGCTCGGCGTCCCGCTCGCCTCGACGATCGTCCTGAGGCGGCGCTTCGACCCGGAGGGCACGCTGCGCGCGATCGCCCGCCACAGAGCGAGCGGGCTCGTCGTCGTGCCGGTGATGCTCCAGCGGATGCTGGAGCTGCCCGACGACGTCTTCGCCAAGTACGACACCTCGTCGCTGCGCGTCATAGCCGCGAGCGGATCGGCGTTGCCCGGCCCGCTCTCGACGCGCGTGATGGACCGCTTCGGCGACGTGCTCTACAACACCTACGGCTCGACCGAGGTCGCGTGGGCGACGATCGCGACGCCCGCCGACATGCGCGCTGCGCCCGGGACGGCCGGCCGCCCGCCGGTCGGCACGCGCGTGCGGCTGCTCGACGAGGACGGCCGCGAAGTCCCCGCCGGCCAGACCGGGCGGATCTTCGTCGGCAACGAGCTGCCGTTCGAGGGCTACACCGGCGGCGGCAACAAGGAGATCATCGACGGCCTGATGTCCTCCGGCGACGTCGGTCACTTCGACAGCGGCGGCCGGCTGTTCGTCGACGGCCGCGACGACGACATGATCATAAGCGGGGGCGAGAACGTCTTTCCCTCCGAGGTCGAGGACCTGCTCGCCGGCCACGGGGCCGTGCGCGAGGTCGCCGTGATCGGCATCGCCGACGAGGAGTGGGGGCAGCGGCTGAAGGCCGTCGTCGTGCTCAACCCCGAGGCCGCGTCCACAGAGGACGAGCTGAAGGCGTACGTGAGAGCGAACCTCGCGGGCTTCAAGGTGCCGCGCGAGGTCGTCTTCGTCGAGGAGCTGCCGCGCAACGCGACCGGCAAGGTCCTCAAGCGCGAGCTGCGCTGAGCGCCGCCCGCACTCACGCTAATCTCGACGGCATGTCCCAACGTGCCGAAAGCTTCGATCTCGGACCGCTCCGCCTCAACTCGGGGGAGGGGCGGACGATCGACCTCGAGGTCGCCGTCGACCGCTACGACCTCAGCGGTCAGACCTACGAGGTCGAGCCCGCCGTCGTGCCGGTGAGGCTCGATGTCTCGAAGACGACGGCGAACGGCTACGCGCTGCGGCTGCGCTTCGAGACGGCACTCTCGGGCCCGTGCATGCGCTGCCTGGAGCCGTCCGCGACGTCTTTCGCCGTGGACGCGCGCGAGGTCGAACAGCCGGGGGCCGAGGACGAGGAGCTGATCAGCCCCTACGTCACCGACGAGGTGATCGACCTGACCGGCTGGACGCGCGACTCGCTGTCGCTCGCGCTGCCCGCCCAGCTGCTCTGCCGCACCGACTGCGCCGGTCTCTGCGCGGTCTGCGGCGAGAACCTCAACAGCTCGCCCGACCACGCGCACGAGCCGGAGCCCGACCCGCGCTGGGCGAAGCTGCGCGAGCTGGAGCTGTAGCGAGGAGATTCCGGGGTCAGCGCCAGCTGACCCCGTTCCCTGGTACATTCCACCGCTCTATGGCCGTCCCGAAGCAGAAGCAATCTCACGCGCGCACGAACAAGCGCCGCTCACAGCACAAGATCTCGGCGCCGTCGATTCAGGCGTGCCCCCAGTGCCACAGCCCGCGGCGGCCGCATCGCGTCTGCCCGACCTGTGGAACGTACGCCGGTCGTGACGTGATCGTCGCGAACGCCGGCGACGACGCCGCCTGAGCACGGCAGAGCGACCCGTGCCGCCGATCACGGTCGCCGTGGACGCGAACGGTGCCGACCTCGGGCCATCCGAGGTCGCGGCCGGCGCTGCCCTGGCGGCCGAGCGCGGCACGCGTGTGCTGCTGTTCGGTCCCGCTGACGAGATCGGTCCGACGCCCGACGGCGTCGAGGTCGTCGACGCCCCGCGCTCGATCGCGAAGGCGCCGGACCCGGCGCTCGCCGTCCGCGGCACGCCCGACGCGTCGATCGTGCTCGCGACCAAGGCTGTCGCCGAAGGCCGCGCTGACGCGCTCGTCTCCGGCGGCTCGACCGGCGCCGCGCTGGCCGCCGGCCTCTTCAACATCCGCCGCGCGCGCGGCATCTACCGGCCGGCGCTCGCGCTGCCGATGCCGGTCCCCGGCGCGCCCGTGCTGCTGCTCGACGTCGGTGCGAGCCCCGAGGTCCGTCCCGAGCACCTCGTCCAGTTCGCCTTCATGGGCGCCGCCTTCGCGCAGTCGGTGATGGGCGTCGCTGCTCCGCGCGTCGCGCTGCTGTCCAACGGCGAGGAGCCGGGCAAGGGCACGCCGGACGTGATCGCCGCGCACGCGCGCCTCGTCGAGACCGGCGGCCGCATCAACTTCATCGGCAACGTCGAGGGCACGCAGGTGACCGAGGGCGTCGCCGACGTCGTCGTGATGGACGGCTTCACAGGCAACGTCACGCTGAAGCTGATCGAGGGCGTCTCCAGCAAGCTGATGCGCTCGATCAGAGAGACCGCGATGCAGACGCCGCGCGGCCGCCTCGGCGGGCTGCTGTTGCGCCGCCCGCTGAAGTCGCTGCGCGAGACGCTCGACCCCGAGCTGGCCGGCGGCGCGTACATGCTCGGCCTGCGCCGCACCGGCGTCGTCGCCCACGGTCGTTTCACGCGCACCGGCTTCGCGCGCGCGATCGAGGTCGCCGAGCGCGGCGTGAGGGAGGACGTCGTCGGTCGCACGCTCGCCGCGCTCGACGCGGCCGGTGCCTTGCGGCAGGCACCGTCGTCCGACGCGGCGGCTAGCGTCCAGACTCCATGACCCGCGAGGAAGTTCTCACCCTGATCCGCACCCACCTCGCCGACGAGCTCGCGATCGAGCCCGGCGGCATCACGGTGGAGACGCGCTTTCGCGAGGATCTCGAGGCCGACTCGCTCGACCTCTACACGCTCGTGCAGGAGCTGGAGGACACCTACGGCGTCCAGATGTCCGACGAGCAGGCGGCGAGAATCCTCACGGTCGGCCAGGCGGTCGACTTCGTGCTCGCCTCGGGGGTCGCAGACCGCGAGCCCAGGACCTGACCGCTGCGCCGGCTCGCCGATCTGCTCGACCGACTCCCGGACGATCTCGCCCGACAGGTCTTCACGCACTCGTCGTGGACCGACCGCCGCGCTGACTCGTACGAGCGCCTCGCCTTCCTCGGCGACAGCGTCCTGGGGCTCGCCGTGACGACACATCTCTACCCGCGCCTGGAGGCCGACCGCTACGGCGCCGGCCGCCTCACGAAGATCCGCGCGCAGGCGGTCTCCGGCCGCTCCTGCATGGAGGTCGCGGAGCGGCTCGGCGTGCCCGAGCGGCTGCGTGCCGCCGCGCCGCAGGGCGTCGGCCAGAACGCCGACGCGCTCGTGCGCACGGAGCGCGTGCTGGCGTCGGTGATCGAGGCCGTGATCGGCGCCGTCTACCTCGACAACGGCTACGAGACGACGGCTGAGGCGGTCGTCGAGGCGTTCGAGCCGGAGATCGAGACGGCGCTGGAGCATCCGGTCGACTTCAAGTCGGCGCTGCAGGAGCGTCTCGCCAGGCGCGGCGACGTCGTCGCCTACTCGGTCGCCTCCGAGGAGGGGCCGCCGCACGATCGCGTCTTCGAGGTCGTCGCGGAGGTCGCCGGGAACCAGGTCGGCAGCGGCCGCGGGCGCAGCAAGAAGGACGCCGAGCAAGAGGCGGCCAGGACGGCCTTGGAAGCGATGGGAGCATAGGTCGGTGCACCTCAAGTCGCTCACGCTGAAGGGCTTCAAGTCGTTTCCGGACCGCACCAAGCTCGCGTTCGGCTCCGGCGTCAGCGTGGTCGTCGGCCCCAACGGCTCCGGCAAGTCCAACGTCACCGACGCCGTCCTGTGGGCGATGGGGGAGCAGTCGCCGCTCGCGATCCGCGGGCAGTCGATGCAGGACGTGATCTTCGGCGGCGGCCACGGCCGCAAGGCGAGTCAGAGCGCCGAGGTCGAGCTGGTGCTCGACAACTCCGACAAGACGCTCGAGATGGACTTCGCGGAGGTCTCGATCCTCCGCCGGCTCGACCGCTCAGGCGACGGCGAGTACCGCCTCAACGGCGCCCGCTGCCGTCTCGCCGACGTGCTCGAGGTGCTCTCCGACACCGGCCTCGGCAAGGAGTCGCACTCGGTCATCTCGCAGGGCCGCGTCGAGCAGATCGTGACGTCGAAGCCGAAGGACCGCCGGCTGCTGATCGAGGAGGCGGCCGGGCTCGGCAAGCACCGCAAGCGGCGCCGCCGCGCGCAGCTGAAGCTCGCGCGCACACAGGACAACCTCGATCGTGCGCTCGACGTCGAGCGCGAAGCGCGCTCGCGGCTGAGGCCGCTCAAGCGCCAGGCGGAGGCGGCCGAGCTGCACGAGCGGATCGAGCGCCAGTCGCTGGAGGCGCGCTGGGAGCTGGGGCGCGACGCTGCCCGCGCGACCCGCCTGGAGCTGGCGCAGGCCGAGGAGGCGGTGAGAGGCGCCCGCGCCCGCCGCGACGAGGCCGAGCAGGCGCTGAGCGGCGTCGCCAAGCGCCGCGAGGAGGCCGAGCAGGCGCTGCAGGCGCGCAGCGAGCAGCGCGAGGAGCTGTCCGGCCGCGCCTACCGCGCGCGGGCCGCGAACGAGCGCGTCTGCCTGCGGTTGGAGTCGGTCCGCGCGACCGCGACGTCGCTGAACGAGCGGATCGTCCGCCACGACGCCGAGCTGACCGCGCTGCGCGAGCAGGCCGCGGCGGACGTCGTCGATCCGGAGGCGGCGAGACGCGTTGCGGCGCTCCAGCAGGAGCTGGAGGCGTTGGAGCGCGACCGCAGAACGGAGCTGGAGCGAGAGCTGGCGGAGCTCGAGGCGAGACGGTCCGCCGCCGCCGGCGAGGTCGAGCGGCTGCGCGCGGTCGTGGCGGAGCGCAGAGCCGCGCTCGCCGTCGCGGAGGAGAGAGCGGACGTCGCGCGCACTGCCCGCCGAGAGGCGGAGAAGGTCGTCGAGGCGGCGCGCCGCGAGGCCGCGCGCGTCGGCGGCGAGCTGGCGTCGGCGAACCAGTTCCTGCGCTCGCAGGCCGGCGCACCCGGTGGTGCGCCCGCACTGGCGGACAGGCTGGAGGTCGACGGCGGCTACGAGCTGGCGCTCGCGGCCGCGCTCGACGGCCGCCTCCGTGCGGCCGTCGTCGGCGACCGTCCCGAGGGGATCGCGCTGCTCGCGAGAGCCGGCCGCGACGGCGGCAGCGTGCTCGTCTCACGCGCCGGCGAGGCGGCGCCGGACGACGGCGCCTCCGACGCTCCCTGTGCCGGCGCCGAGCGGCTGCTCGACCACGTCCGCGGACCGGCCGAGACGCTCGCGCTCGCGCGGCCGCTGCTCGCCGACACGTGGGTCGTGGAGGACGTCGCCGCCGTCGGCGAGGAGTTCCGCGGGACCGCCGTGACCGCCGACGGCCGCGTCTGGAACGGCGCGCTGCGGGTCCTGCGCCAGGTCCCGGGCGGCGGCGAGGAGCGGATCCTCGCCGAGCGCAACCGCCGCGACGCGCTGATCGCCGAGAGCGAGGCCGCCGCGCGCGCCGAGCATGAGGCGCGGCAGGCGGTCGAGGCCGCCGGATCCGGCATCGGCGCCGTCGACGACCTGCGTGAGGCGGCCGAGCGCGCGCTGCGCGAGGTCGTCCGCGCGACCGACGAGGCGGTCGAGTCCGAGCATCGCGCGCGGCTGCTGATCGAGCAGCGGCGCAAGGCCGAGGACGCCGGCCCCGGCGCGATCCGCCGTGCGCAGATCGAGGCCGAGCTGGCGGCCGAGCGGCGCCTCGCCGAGCGCGCGGAGCGCGAGCGGGCGGAGCGCAGCGGCCGGATCGCGGTCGCCGAGGCCCGCGTCGCCGGCGAGCAGGCGCTCGTCCCGCAGGCGGAGCGGCTGGTCGCGACGTTCGCTGAGCTGGCGAGCGCGATCGCCGGGCGCGTCGAGGTCTTCGACGCCGAGCTGGCCGCGCACCGCGCCGCCGGCGAGCACGTCGCGGTCGAGCTGCGCTCGTGCGCGCGCGAGGAGGCGGAGCTGCAGGGCCGGCTCAAGCGCGACGGCGAGGCGGTCACGGGCGCCGAGGTGCGCGCGCAGCAGGCGCGCGACCGCTCGCACGAGGCGGAGGCAGAGCTGCGCGGCCTGGCTGAGCGGCTCGGCCTGGAGCCCGAGCCGGCGAGCGAGGCGCTGCCCGACGAGGAGCGCGCCGCGTTGGCGCAGCGGATCGAGCGGCTGGCGAGACGGCGCGACCAGCTCGGGCCGGTCAACCCGCTCGCGAAGGACGAGTACGAGGAGGCGCTCGCCCACGTCGAGGAGCTGGAGCGCCAGCGCAACGACCTCGAGTCGGCGCTGCGCGAGCTCAGCACGCTGATCAGAGACACCGACCGCCAGATCCGCGAGACGTTCGAGGAGACGTTCGAGGCCGCGGCGAGAAACTTCGAGGAGCTGGCGGGCAAGGTCTTCCCCGGCGGGCGCGGGAGACTGCGGCTCGTGCGTGAGGACTCCGGGCCGCGGCCGGTGATCGGCGGCCAGAGCGCGGACGCGGGCGAGGCCGAGGCGGCCGCGGACGCGGAGGCGGCCGAGGCGGAGGCCGACGCCGAGGAGCGCGACGACGAGGACCTGCACGGCGTCGAGATCGAGATCACGCCGGCCGGCAAGTCGATGAAGCGCCTGACGCTGCTGTCCGGCGGCGAGAAGTCGATGACCGCGCTCGCGTTCCTGTTCTCCGTCTTCCTCGCGAAGCCGTGCCCGTTCTACATCCTCGACGAGGTCGAGGCGGCGCTCGACGATCTCAACATCGACCGCTTCCTGAGCCTGCTGAGGGCGTACTCCGAGCGCGCGCAGTTCATCGTCGTGACGCACCAGAAGCGCACGATGGAGGCGGCCGACTGCCTCTACGGCGTCTCGATGGGCGGCGACGGCATATCGAAGGTCATCTCGCGCAGGCTGCCGCCGGCGCAGGCCGCTGAGGCGGAAACGGCCGCGTAGCCGGTCCTCCCAGCGCCCGCCGCTCCCTCCCTGACGCGCGCCGCTCGTCCCCGAGCCCGCTGCTCCGCCCTACGCGAGCCGCTTCTCGAACCAGTGTGTCGCGAACGGGTTGCCGTTGTAGTCGGCGATCTCGACGTAGCCGCAGGCGTGGTAGAGCGCGACCGCCTCGGGCTGCACCGCGTTCGTGTCGAGCCGCACGCGCTCGTGGCCCAGCTCGCGCGCGACCAGCTCCAGGTCGCCGAGTATCCGCCGCGCGATCCCGCGCCGCCGCGCCGCGGGCACGACGTACATCCGCTTGACCTCGCCGAGCCCCGGCGACAGCGTCCGCACGCCGCCGCACGCGACGGGCACGCCGTCCTCCTCGGCGAGCAGGAAGGCGCCGCCGGGCGGTTCCAGCTCGTGCGGGTCGACCCAGCTGAGTGGGCGGTCGCCCGCCGGCGGCTCCATCGGCGAGAAGGGACGTCCGCGCGCGACCAGCTCGGCGCCGTAGTCGGCGAGCAGGTGCGCGGCCCGCGGCTCCTCGGGGCTCGTGCGCGTGATGCGGATTGGAGACGTCTGCACGCTGGTATCGTCGCCGATCCTCATGGCACGCGACTGGCAGGACCTCTTCATCATCCGCGACGGCGCCTCAGTGGCGGTCGCCGACGACGCGCCGCAGACGGAGGAGAAGCGCCGCGGCTTCTTCAGACGGCTGCGCGAGAACATGCGCAAGACGCGCGAAGCGCTGACGAGCGAGATCACCGCGACCCTGTTCGAGGATCTCGACGAGGAGACGTGGGAGAAGCTCGAGGAGGCGCTGATCGCCGCCGACGTCGGCGCCCGCACGACCGCCGAGATCGTCGAGCAGCTCGAGCAGGAGGCCGACCGCGGCGACCTCGCCGGCGGCGAGCAGCTGACCGCGCGCCTGACCGAGCTGCTCGCGGACGTCGCCCGCGTGGGTGAGCCGCGCATCGACCTGACGCCGTCGCCGACTGTGCTGCTGGTCGTCGGCGTCAACGGCACCGGCAAGACGACGTCCGTCGGGAAGCTCGCCTGGCACCTGCGCAAGGAGCTGGGGCAGAAGGTCGTGCTCGGTGCCGCCGACACGTTCCGCGCCGCGGCCGTCGAGCAGTTGGAGGAGTGGTCGCGCCGGGCCGACGTCCGCTTCGTGAAGGGCCCGCCGGACTCCGACCCCGCGTCGGTCGCCTACGAGACGGTCTCGACCGGCGTGCGCGAGGGCGCAGACGTGATCATCGTCGACACCGCGGGGCGCCTGCACACGCAGGACAACCTGATGGCCGAGCTGGCGAAGGTCCGCCGCGTGATCACCAAGCAGCTGCCGGACGCGCCGCACGAGACGCTGATCACCGTCGACGCGACGACGGGCCAGAACGGTCTGCGCCAGGCGAAGCTGTTCGCGGAGGCGGTCGACGTCTCGGGCATCGTCCTGACGAAGCTCGACGGCACCGCGAAGGGCGGCATCGCGCTGGCGATCGCGCGCGAGCTGGAGATCCCGGTGAAGATGATCGGGATCGGCGAGCAGCTCGAGGACCTGCGCCCGTTCGACCCGGACGATTTCGCCCGCGCGCTGCTGTCCTGATCGCCTGTCAGAGCGGTAAGCTCGCCCGGACTATGGACGCCTGGGTCATCTGGATCATCGTCGCGTGCGCGTTCGGCGTGGGGGAGATCGTCACGACGAGCTTCTTCCTCGCGCCGTTCGGGATCGGCGCGATCGCGGCGGCGATCGTCGCGGCGGTCGGCGGCGGCGCGTTCGTCGCGGGCGCCGCGTTCATCCTCGTCTCGGTCCTGATGCTGCTGTTCGTGCGGCCGATAGCGCGCGCGCACCTCAACTCGCCCGCGCAGATCCGCACCGGCACCGCCGCGCTGATCGGTCGCCGCGCGATGGTGATGGAGCGGATCTCCAACGACGAGGCCGTCGGCTGCGTGCGGATCGACGGCGAGATCTGGACGGCGCGCGCCTACGACGATGACGAGATCATCGAGGCGGGTAGACCCGTCACCGTCGTCGAGATCAGGGGCGCGACCGCGCTCGTGGCGGAGTGACAGCACGTACGGCCGCACCGGCGGCGGAACCAACCAGCTAGGGAGATCCACCACATGGCCGGCCTCATCGTCCTCGGCGTCGTCGTGCTGTTCATGCTGTTCGTGGCAGCGAAGACGATCCGCATCATCCCGCAGGCGCGGGCCGGCGTGGTGGAGCGGCTCGGCCGCTACAGCCGCACGCTCAACCCGGGCCTGACGATCGTCGTCCCGTTCATCGACCGCGTGAAGCCGCTGATCGACCTGCGCGAGCAGGTGATCACGTTCGCACCCCAGCCGGTGATCACCGAGGACAACCTCGTCGTCCAGATCGACACGGTCCTCTACTTCACGATCACCGACCCGAAGTCGGTCACCTACGAGGTCGCGAACCCGCTGCAGGCGATCGAGCAGCTCACGGTGACGACGTTGCGCAACGTGATCGGCGGCATGACGCTGGAGGACGCGCTCACCAGCCGCGACAACATCAACTCGCAGCTGCGCGTCGTGCTCGACGAGGCGACCGGCAGATGGGGGATCCGGATCGCGCGCGTCGAGCTGAAGTCGATCGACCCGCCCGGCTCGATCCAGGAGGCGATGGAGAAGCAGATGCGCGCCGAGCGCGACCGCCGCGCCACGATCCTCACGGCCGAGGGCGTCAAGCAGTCCCAGATCCTCACCGCGCAGGGCGACCAGCAGGCCGCGGTCCTGCGCGCCCAGGGCGAGCGCGAGGCGGCGATCCTCAGAGCGGAGGGCGAGTCGAAGGCGATCGAGACCGTCTTCAGAGCGATCCACGAGGGCAAGCCCGACCGCGAGCTGCTCAGCTACCAGTACCTGCAGATGCTGCCGCGGCTGGCCGACGGCCAGGCGAGCAAGGTGTTCGTGATCCCGTCGGAGTTCACGCAGGCGCTCGGCGGCCTCGGCAACGTGATCGGCGACGCGATCGGCGGCGGGCGCAGAGACGCCGCGCCCGACCCGGAGCCCGCGCCCGAGCGGCCCACCGGCCCGCGGTCGCTTGACCCGCCGAAGCCGCCGAGGCCGCCGGCGTCGCCGGAGGCGTGAGCCCCGCGGGCTCCGCCAGGTAGTCTCAGACGCAGATGTTCGACTCACTCGCAGAGAAGCTCCAGGCCACGCTCTCGGACGTCCGCAGCCGCGGCACGCTGACCGAGGACGACGTCAACGCAGCGATGCGCGAGATCCGTCTCGCGCTGCTCGAGGCGGACGTCAACTTCAAGGTCGTCAAGAGATTCACGAACGCCGTCAAGGAGCGTGCGCTCGGCAGCGACGTGATCGGGCAGCTCAACCCCGGTCAGCAGGTCGTCAAGATCGTCAACGACGAGCTGGCCGAGCTGATGGGCGGCGAGTCGGCGGAGCTGAGATTCTCCTCCAGCCCGCCGACCGTGATCCTGATGGCCGGCCTGCAGGGCTCCGGCAAGACGACGGCGACCGCCAAGCTCGCGCGCCTGCTGCGCGAGCAGAACAGATCGTCGGTCGCGGTCGCCGCCTGCGACGTCTACCGTCCCGCTGCGGTCGAGCAGCTGATCACCGTCGGCGCGCGCGCCGGCGCCGACGTCTACGAGAGAGGCACCGACGCCGATCCGGTCGAGATCGCGAAGTGGGCGCGCGAGCGCGCCGAGCGCGAGGGCAAGGACGTCCTGATCGTCGACACCGCCGGCCGCCTGCACGTCGACGAGAACCTGATGAAGGAGCTCGCCGAGATCAAGCGCGTCACGAACCCGACGAACGTGCTGCTGGTCGTCGACGCGATGACCGGCCAGGACGCCGTCAACGTGGCGGAGCAGTTCGCCGAGGTCGTCCAGTTCGACGGCGTCGTGATGAGCAAGCTCGACGGCGACGCGCGCGGCGGCGCCGCGCTGTCGGTCAAGTCGGTCACCGGCAAGCCGATCCTGTTCGCGTCGACCGGCGAGAAGCTCGACCAGTTCGAGCGCTTCCACCCGGACCGCATGGCCCAGCGCATCCTCGGGATGGGCGACGTCATGACGCTGATCGAGAAGGCGGAGTCGCAGTTCGACGAGACGCAGGCGAAGGAGCTCGAGCGCAAGATCCGCAAGTCGGAGTTCGGGCTCGACGACTTCCTCGACCAGCTCAGACAGGTGCGCAGACTCGGTCCGCTGCAGTCGCTGCTGGGGATGATGCCGGGCCTCGGCGGCCACCAGCTGCGCAACCTCAGAGTCGACGAGCGCGAGTTCGATCGGATCCAGGCGATCATCCTCTCGATGACGGCCGAGGAGCGGCGCAACCCCGACATCATCAAGGGCTCGCGCCGGATCCGGATCGCGAGAGGCTCGGGCACCAACGTCCAGGCCGTCAAGGCGCTGATCAGACAGTTCGGCCAGATGCAGAGACTGATGAAGTCGATGCAGTCGGGCAAGATGCCGGACATCGGCGCGCTGATGCGGCAGGCGCGGTAGGCCCCGCTGAGGGCGCCTTTCCGCTACCCTCCCTCGTCGGTCTTCGACTCAATCTCCGAAAGGGAATCGTGGCAGTACGACTCCGGCTGACCCGCGTGGGCGCCAAGAAGAATCCGATCTGGCGTGTTGTCGCCGCCGATCAGCGCTCCAAGCGCGACGGCCGCGTCCTCGAGACCATCGGTCACTACAACGCCCAGACTCAGCCCTCGACGATCGTGCTCGACGAGGAGAAGGTCCGCGCGTGGCTCGCCAAGGGCGCGCAGCCCAGCGGCACCGTCGCGAAGCTGCTCAAGATCCAGGGCATCACCGGTCCGAAGGCGTAGTGACGCCGGTTCCGGGCGCACGTTTCTCATGAGAGAGCTGCTCGAGTACCTCGCCAGACAGCTCGTCGACCACCCCGACGAGGTCGAGGTCGACGAGTTCGAAGAGGACGACGGCACGCTCGTGCTCGAGCTCGCCGTCGCCGAGGATGACTACGGCAAGGTGATCGGGCGCGGCGGCCGGACGGCCAACGCGCTGCGCCTCGTCGTCAAGGCCGCCGCGGTGAAGGACAACCGCCGCGTGCTGGTCGACATCGTCGACTGAGCCGATGGATCCGCACTCGGCTCGGCGCTCGCCCGAGGCTGACGCCGGCACCGGCGACGACTGGCTCAACGCCGGCCGCGTCGGCCGGCCCCACGGGCTCGACGGGAGCTTCCACGTCACCCGGCCGCGGATCGCGCTGCTGGACGACGGCCGCGTCCTGACAGTCGCCGGCCGTGTCGATCGCATCGTGCGCCGCGCCGGCACGGACGCAAGACCGATCATCCGCTTGGAGTCGTGCACGTCCCGCAAGGACCTCGAGGCGCTCCGCGGCCGCGACCTGCTCGTCCCGCGCGCCGATGCACCGCCGCTGGAGGAGGACGAGTGGTGGCCCGAGCAGATCGAGGGCTGCCGCGTCCACGACGGCCCGCGCGAGGTCGGCGTCGTCCGCGAGCTGCGCTCGCTGCCGTCGTGCGACGTGCTCGAAGTCGTCCGCGACGACGGCCGCGACCCACTCCTGGTCCCGCTGATCCGCGACGCTGTCCGCTCCGTCGACGTCGACACCCGCCGGATCGAGATCGACCTCGCCTTCCTGGGGGAGGACGACGACGCGCCGCCCGCGGCGCCCGACGCGCCGCCCACGGCGCCCGACGCGCCCACGGCGCCCGACGCTCCGCCCGCCGGCGACCCGCCGCCCGCCTGATGCAGCTCGACGTCTTCACCCTCTTCCCGCAGTGGTTCGACTGGTTCCGCACCCAGCGCCACGTCGAGAACGCGCTGCGGCTCGGCCACGAGCTTGCGTGCGTCAACTATCGCGACACGACGCCGCTGTCGGGCGGGCAGGTCGACGACACGCCGTTCGGCGGTGGGGCCGGCATGGTGCTGCGGGTCGACGTCGTCGAGGCAGCGTTGCGCGCCCGCTACGACTGCGACCCGGTCGACCTGCGCGAGCGCCGTCGCGTGGTGGTGCTGACTCCGGGCGGCCGCCAGCTCGACGACCCGTTCGTCGACGAGCTCGCGGCGGAGCCCGCGGTGACGCTTCTGTGCGGCCGCTACGAAGGCTTCGACGAGCGGATCGTCGAGCACTTCGCGACCGACACCGTCTCGATCGGCCGCTACGTGCTCGCCGGCGGCGAGCTGGCGGCGATGGTCGTCGCGGACGCCGTGCTGCGCAAGCTGCCCGGCGCGCTCGGCCACGTCGACTCCGCCCACGAGGAGTCGTTCAGCGCCGCGCTCGACGGCGCCCCGGAGTACCCGCACTACACCCGCCCGGCCGAGTACCGCGGCTGGAACGTGCCGGAGATCCTCCTGTCGGGGCACCATCAGCGCGTCCACGACTGGCGCATGGCGCAGAGCCGGCAGCGTGCCCTCGACGCCGAGGCGAGCGCCCCCGCGTCGCGTTCACACGAGCCCGCGGACGACCGCGACTGACGGTCGGGCATCACGGAGGGTGGCGGTCCGCTACCATTCCCGCTCCGCGACGGCCACAACGGCCCCGCCAATTACTCTTGCCATGAGCACTGTTATCCAAAATCTTGAGCGCGAGCAGCTTCGACGCGCACCGAAGTTCGACGCCGGCGACCGCGTCCGCGTCCACTTCCAGGTCATCGAGGGCACGCGTCGTCGTACGCAGGTCTTCGAGGGCGTCGTCATCAAGCGCCAGGGTCACGGCGTTCGCGAGACGTTCACCGTCCGCAAGCAGTCCTTCGGCGTTGGCGTCGAGCGCACGTTCCCCGTGCACTCGCCGAAGATCGAGAAGATCGAGGTCGCAGCCCGCGGTGACGTCCGTCGCGCGAAGCTGTACTACCTCCGCGGCCGGATCGGCAAGCGCGCCCGTGTGCGCGAGCGCCGCTCCATCGGGCCGGAGGAAGTCTTCGATCGCGAACTGCTTCACACGCAGGTCGTCGAAGAGGAGATCGCTCCCGAGGAGGCCGTGCTGGCCACCGAGGGCGCTCCCGCCGACGACGCTGCGGCTGAGGCCGCTCCGGCTGCCGAGGAGACCGCCGAGACGGCGGCCGCCCCGGAGGCCGAGGCGTCGTCCGAGACCACGGGCGACGCGGCTGACGGCTCTGATGAGCCGAAGGCCAAGGCCGACTCCGAGTAACGACGGGTGAGGGTCAAGCCGAAGTCCACCTCCGGCTCGCTGCTGGAGTTGGTCTTCATCGTGGCCGTGGCCCTCGGCCTGGCGCTCGGGATCCAGGCGTTCATCGTCAAGCCGTACCGGATTCCGAGCGGCTCGATGGAGCCGACCCTCGCGGTTGGCGAGCGCGTGCTCGTCAACCGCATCGGCAACAACTTCGGCGACCCGAGCGTCGGCGACATCCTCGTGTTCCACCCGCCGAAGGGTGCGGACACGAACGAATGCGGTATCCCCGGCCAGGGACCGTTCTACGACGGGCCGCAGAGCGGCAGACCCTGCTCTCGCTCGACCCCGACCCGCTCGGACCAGAACTTCATCAAGCGCGTCGTCGGCGGCCCCGGCGACCGCGTAGCGATCCGTGACGGCCACGTGATCCGCAACGGCGTGCGGCAGAAAGAGTCGTTCATCGCTGCGTGTGGCGAGGGAGCGGACTGCAATCTCGGAACGATCACGGTGCCGAAGGACCAGTACTTCATGATGGGCGACAACCGCGGCGCGTCCGACGACAGCCGCTACTGGGGTCCGATCAAGCGGGACTGGGTCATCGGCGGCGCCTTCGCGAGCTACTGGCCGCCGAAGCGCATCGGGCCGCTCTGAGCCGAGCCTGCGCATCCGCGCACCGGGCGCTTCTCGTAGCGCCCGCGGACCGCCCGGCGTTCCACCCGGCGAGCACGTCATGATGAGGTCCGATCATGGCGGAAACGACTAGCTCTGCGAGAAGAAGGAGACGGCGCGCGCGTCCACCGGGCCGGCGTCTCTTCGCCTTCGACCGCGACCTCGGCGCTCGCTTCGTCGCCGGCGCGGACGAAGCAGGTCGCGGCTGCCTCGCCGGCCCGCTCGTCGCCGCGGCGGTCATGTTCGACTACGAGCGCATCACGCGCTCGGACCTGCGTGCGCTGAGCGCCCTCAACGACTCCAAGCAGCAGACCGCAGAACGCCGGGAGGCGATCTACCCGGTGATCCTGCGCGTCGCAACGAGAGTGGCCGTGATCTCGCGCTGCGCGCCCGGGATCGACCGGCGCGGGCTCCACGTGACGAATCTCGCGGCGCTGCGGGATGCACTCGCCCGCGTAGCGTGCGACGGCTGCATCTGCCTCAGTGACGGCTTCAGGGTCGCCGACCTCGGGCACGACCAGCGGGCCGTGATCGGCGGGGACGCGAGGAGCGCTTCGATCGCCGCGGCCTCGGTCGTCGCGAAGGTCACGCGCGATCGCTTCATGCATCGCGCCGACGTCCTGCATCCGGGGTGGGAGTTCGCGTCGCACGTCGGCTATGCGACGCCCGAGCATCGGGCGGCGATCGAGCGGCTCGGGATCACGCCGTTGCATCGGCTGTCGTTCCAGTCGGCGGCGTACCAGCAGCTCGCGCTCTGACGCGCGGAGCCGCTCCATCAGAACGCGCCCTCGAGATGCTCGAGCGCGACCAGCTGCCCGGTTGCGTCGATCGTCACGCCGACCGCGTCGAAGCGCAGCTCAGGCACGTACGTCCTGCGCGGCTTGGCCTGCAGCCATGACACCGCCATGCGCCGCAGGCGACGTCGCTGTGGCTCTCTCAGGCCCTCCAGCGGCGCCGAGGAGCCCAGCCGCCGTGTCTTGACCTCGCAGAAGACGATCCGCTCGTCGTCGCATGCGACCACGTCCAGCTCGCCCCAGCGGGTGCGGTAGTTCCGGTCGAGGACGACGAACCCACGGCGTTCGAGATGCTCGACGGCGAGGTTCTCGCCGATGCGGCCGAGGTGGTGACGGGGATCGGAGGACATGACCGTCACGCTACGCCCGGGAGATCATATGTGTCACCGCGTGTTTGTGCCGCTTTGCAGGAGAAACTGTGGAGCGAGACGCACTCCGCAAAGTTGGTGCAAAGCGTGCCCCACGCGTAGCACTTCGATCCGTAGCGTTGCCGCCCATGCTCAGTCGCGTCGCCACGTTCGCCATCGACGGAATCGACCCGCGACCGGTGTGGGTGGAGGTCGACATCCGGCCAGGTCTGCCGACCTTCCGCGTCGTGGGAATGGCCGGCAAAGCGGTGCGCGAAGCACGCGAGCGCGTCCGCGCGGCGGTCCTCAACTCGGGCTTCGAGTTCCCGGCGCGACGCATCACCGCGAACCTCGCACCGGCCAGCCTGCCGAAGGTCGGTCCCGGGTTCGATGCCGCGCTCGCGGTTGGTCTGCTCGCCGCGAGCGGCCAGTGCAGAGGCAACGACCTCCAGCGCTGGGCGATCTTCGGTGAGCTGTCGCTCGGCGGGGAGCTGCGTCCGTGTCGCGGCGTCCTGGCCGCGGCCGAGGGAGCGCGTCGCAGCGGCCTCGGGGGCCTCATCGTGCCGCGAGAACGTGCGGAGGAGGCCGCACTCGTCGACGGCATCCGCGTGGCGGCAGTCGACAGCCTGCGGGGCGTCGCCGATCTGCTGGGCGGCGGTGAACCGCCACCGCCACCGGCGCCACCGGACGAAGAAGCGGCGACCGGAGAGACGCTCGACCTCGCCGACGTCCGCGGTCATGAGCTGCCGCTGCGAGCACTCGAGATCGCGGCGGCGGGCGGACACAATCTGCTGATGGAAGGACCGCCCGGCAGCGGCAAGACGATGCTCGCCCGCCGTCTGCCGTCGCTGCTGCCGCCGCTGACGAGAGGTGAGGCGCTCGAGGTGACCCGCATCCACAGCGTGGCAGGGCTGCACCGCTCCCGCGGGCTCGTGAACGTGCGCCCGTTCCGGGCGCCGCACCACACGATCTCCGCCTCAGGGCTCGTCGGTGGCGGTCAGGTCCCGATCCCCGGGGAGGCCAGCCTCGCCCATCACGGCGTGCTGTTCCTCGACGAGCTCGCCGAGTTCTCACGACCGAGCCTGGAAGCGCTGCGCCAACCACTGGAGGACGGCCATGTCTCCGTCGTGCGCGGCCAGCGCGCGTTGCTCTTCCCGACGCGCTTCACGCTCGTTGCAGCCACGAACCCGTGTCCGTGCGGGTTCGCGGGCAGCACGCGCCACTGCACGTGCAGCGAGGTCGACTTCGCGCGCCACCGGCGGCGCCTCAGCGGCCCGCTGCTCGACCGGCTCGACCTCCTGATGTCAGTCGCGCGGCCGACGTCCGCCGAACTGCGCGCGCCGGCTCGGGAGTCCTCGGCACGGATGCGTGAGCGTGTGCTGGCCGCCCGTGAGCGACAGCTGCGCCGGCTCGACGGAACGACCGCGGGCTGCAACGGCCAGCTCGACGCCCGTCTCGTGCGGTCGCACGTGCGCGTGGCCGAGCGTGCGTTGCAGGCGCTCGGCGCCGCCTATGACGGCGGCGCGCTCAGCGCCCGGGCACACGATCGGGTCCTGCGCGTCGCCTGCACGATCGCGGACCTCGACGAGCGCGACGTCGTCGAGCTCGACGACGTGATGCAGGCGCTCACGCTGCGGCTCCAGGACGGCGCCGGGCAGCAGGTGGCGGCGTGACCGGCGCGAGCACGGGGTGCGCGGACTGCCTGCGGCGGGCGTGGCTGATCGCCCGCCTCTCTGGTCACATCGAGCGCGCCTGGGCCGCTCGAAGACCTCTGCCCGCCGTGCTCTCGCTCGCCGACGACGAGCTGATCGCCGCGCTGGCGGGGGAGCAGCGCCGACGCATCGCGCGCGAATACGACCGGTTCGACGCGGCGCTCGCTCGGGAGCGTTGCGTCGACTGCGGACTCACGGCGATCTGCCGCTGCGCACCGCACTACCCGCAGCGGCTCCGCGACCTGCCCGACGCGCCGGCGGTGCTGCATCTGCTCGGTCGAGCGGATCGGTTCGAGCAGCTCATCGAGGCCGACGGCGTCGCGATCGTCGGAGCGCGGCGAGCGACGCCGTACGGAATCGAGCAGGCACGTGGCATCGCACGCGGACTCGCGGCGGCGGGAATCACCGTCGTGAGCGGGATGGCGCTCGGCATCGACGCGGCGGCACACACGGGCGCGCTGGAGGCGAGCGGGTCGACGCTGGCGGTGTTGGCCGGTGGCGCCGAGCGGGCGTATCCGGCGAGCAAACGCCGTCTGCACGAGCGGATCGCCGCGTCTGGAGTGGTCGTCTCGGAGATGCCGCCCGGCACGCCGATCCGCCGGTGGGCGTTCCCGGCGCGGAACCGCACGATCGCAGCCTTGGCCCGTCTGACGGTCGTCGTGGAGGCGGGCGAGCGGTCTGGTTCGCTGATCACCGCGACGCTGGCGCTGGACCTCGGGCGTGACGTGGCTGCGGTGCCGGGCCTGGTGACGGCGCCGCTGGCTGCAGGGACGAACGGCTTGATCGCTGAGGGCGCGCGGCTCATCCGCGGTCCGCAGGACGTGTTGGAGCTGTTGTTCGGGGCCGACGCGCCGAGAGTGCCCGGCAATGCGGTCGCGAGCGGGCTGCCGGCCGACCTGCGTGCCCTGCTGGAGCGCGTCGGCAGCGGGCAGGACACGGTCGCGGCGCTCACGGCGGATGGGCTTCCGGTCGACGCGGCGCTCGCGGGGCTGGCGCAGCTGGAGCTGCGCGGGAAGGTGCGGCGCACGACGGGAGGTCGGTATGCGTGCCTGTCGTAAGCTCTCGGCCGTGACGCAGAATCGCATTCCCGCCGTCATCTCGATCGCCGGTTCGGACTCTGGTGGCGGGGCCGGGATCCAGGCCGACCTGAAGGTGTTCGCCGCATGCGGCGTGCACGGGATGACCGCCATCACCGCGCTGACCGCGCAGAACACGGTGGGCGTCGACGCCGTCGCGCCGATCGCGCCGGAGATGATCGTGGCGCAGGTTCGAGCCGTTGCGCGTGACATCGGGATCGACGCGGTGAAGATCGGCATGCTCGGCACCGTGGTCACAATCGAGGCGGTCGTCGCCGCCCTCGGGGAGCTGGCGGAGGGGACGCCGATCGTCCTCGACCCCGTGATGGTCTCCGAGTCGGGCGCTCCGCTGCTCGAACCGGAAGCGCGGGACGCGCTGATCGAGCTGCTGCTGCCGCGTGTGACGGTCGCGACGCCGAACCTTCCCGAAGCGCGCGTGATCGCCGGCAGCGACGACGATGCGCCGGAGCTCGCGCGGGCGATCCACGCGCTCGGGCCGCGCCACGTCGTCGTCACCGGAGGGCACCGCGACAAGGCGACCGACGTCATGTTCGACGGAGAGACGACGATCGAGATACCTGGCGAGCGGCATCCGGACGGAGCCGCGCACGGCTCCGGCTGCACCCACTCCTCGGCGCTCGCCGCGCACCTCGCGCTCGGGTTCGCTCCGGTCGACGCCGCCCGCGCGGCGAAGGTCATCGCCGCGCAGGCCGTGCACGACGGGTTGCGCGAGATCGGCAGAGGTCCGGGGCCGGTCGACGCGCTGGGGATCCGCTCGCGCCGCCCGCTAGCACCGCCCGCCTCGGCTCACGCTCGCTGAGCGTGTCTCGTGCTGGGGCGGCGATCGCCTGCGCGCACTGATCGTAAGCGCGACATAAACCCTTTGGCATAATCCGTCCATGAGGTTCCTGCGCATGAGACCGGGGCACGGCGAGGTGCTGATCGCGGAAGGCGACGTCGACGTGCGGGAAGAGGAGAAGCTGCTCGTCGAGGAGTTCCGGCGGCAGCTCGACGGCGGCATGTGGGCCGCCGTGCCGGTCACCGGCCAGTCGGGGCGGCGAGAGGCGCAGCTCGCCCGCACGTTCGAGGACGTGCCGCGCGATGCGGAACGCGTGATCTTCTTCCCTCGCGCCGCCGGCGGGCGGTAGGACCGGCGCCGGTGGTCCTCGCGCTCGCCGCCACCGGGATCGTGATCGTCGCGCTGCTCGGCGAGGTCATGCTGCCGCGGCTCGAGGAGTCGCTCGAGCGCTTCCGCGCGCGCCGGCGGCGGATTCCGTCGACCGCTGAGTTCGACCTCGACCCCGGGAGAGAACGCCGCGCCGAAGCCCGCGCGCGCCTGCTGCTCAAGTCGTGCGTCAACGACGAGGAGTGGGCGATGTACCGCGACCTCGGGTTCATCCGCGTCTGGGGGATGCAGGCCGGGCGCCCGTCGGCGACGCGTGCCCGCGACCGGCACGGTGACGACGACGACGGCGTCCGCGACGAGGACGGCGTCCGCGGCTGGGACGGCGACGGCCGCGAGGACGGCGATGCCGTGGTGAGCGGCGACGGCTGGCGGCGCGACGGCGGGACGAGCGGTGACGCTTCGGGGGACCGCGGCGGCTGGGGGAGCGACGGCGGGGCGAGCGGTGACGCTTCCGGGGACCGCGGCGGCTGGGGGCGCGACGGCTGGGGGCGCGACGACGACGTGCCGTACGCCTACCTCGTCTATCCCCACAAGCCGATCCTCTCCTACGTGCCGCAGACCGGCCGCCTGCTCAACGAGTACTGCGTCGAGTTCCCGGACGAGACGCGCCCGTACGGCAGCGCTCGGCTGCCGGACTCCGACGACGTGCTCGCGAAGTGGATGGCGCTCACCGGCGACGAGCAGCGGCTGATGCGCACCGCCAACATGCACCTGCCCGGCCGCCAGATCGACCCGCGGCAGGTCAAGCGCGACCTCTGGCGCCTGCGGCAGTGGGAGCAGGAGCGCGCGCGCAGCGGCGGAGACGCGGCACGGGACAGCAGAGTCCCGGCGTCGTGAGCCCGGAGCCGTTCGACCTCAAGCATCGCAGCCGGGCCCTGACGGAGGGTCCGCACCGGGCCGCCGCCCGCTCCTACCTCCACGGCATCGGCTACTCCGCCGAGGACCTCGCGAAGCCGATCGTCGGCGTGGCGCACTCGTGGATCGAGACGATGCCGTGCAACTTCAACAACCGCGTGCTCGCCGCGAGAGTCAAGGAAGGCATCCGTGCCGCCGGCGGCACGCCGATGGAGCTGAACACGATCGCGATCTCCGACGGGATCACGATGGGAACCTCCGGCATGCGCGCGTCGCTCGTGTCGCGCGAGCTGATCGCCGACTCGATCGAGCTGGTCGCCAGCGCCCACCACTTCGACGCGATCGTCGTCATCAGCGGCTGCGACAAGACGATCCCCGGCACGGTGATGGCGCTCGCGCGCCTCGACATCCCGTCGCTCATGCTCTATGGCGGCTCGATCCGGCCCGGCCGCTACAAGGACCGCGAGGTCACGATCCTCGACGTCTTCGAGGCGGTCGGTGCGCACGCCGTCGGCAAGATCACCGACGCGGAGCTGCACGAGCTGGAAGAGGTCTCCTCGCCCGGCGCCGGCGCCTGCGCCGGCCAGTTCACCGCCAACACGATGGCGATGGCGTTCGAGGTGCTCGGCATCTCGCCCGCCGGCTCGGCGATGGTGCCCGCCGAGGACGGCAGCAAGCGCCAGGTCGCCTTCGACGCCGGCACGCTCGTGATGGACGTGCTCAGACGCGGCCTGCGCCCGCGCGACGTCATCACCAAGGACGCGCTGGAGAACGCGATCGCCGCCGTCGCGATGAGCGGCGGCTCGACCAACGCGGTGCTCCACCTGCTGGCGGTCGCCAAGGAGATGGGCGTGCCGCTGGAGATCGACGAGTTCGACCGCATCAGCGAGGCGACGCCGCTGCTCTGCGACCTCCAGCCCGGCGGCAGATACAACGCCACCGACCTTTACGCGGCCGGCGGGGTCCCCGTCGTCTTCAAGCGCCTCAGAGCGCACGGCAGACTGCACGAGGACGCGATCTCCGTCACCGGCCAGACGGCCGGCGAGATCGCCGACGCCGCCCAGGAGACGCCCGGCCAGGTCGTCGTCCGCCCACTGGAGGACCCGCTCAAGGCGACCGGCGGCTTCGCGATCATGAGAGGCAACGTCGCCCCCGACGGCTGTGTGATCAAGCTCGCCGGCCACGAGCGCCGCCACCACGTCGGTCCGGCGCGCGTCTTCGACGGCGAGGAGGCCGCGATGAAGGCGGTGCTCGCGAGCGAGATCGTCGCGGACGACATCGTCGTGATCCGCAACGAAGGCCCGGCGGGCGGCCCCGGCATGCGCGAGATGCTGGCCGTGACGGCGGCGATCATCGGCGCCGGGCTGGGCGACAGCGTCGCGCTGATCACCGACGGCCGCTTCTCCGGCGCGAGCCACGGCTTCATGGCCGGCCACATCGCGCCCGAGTCCGTTCGCGGCGGGCCGATCGCCGCGCTGCGCGAGGGCGACAGGCTCACGATCGACGTCGACGCCCGCCGCATCGACGTCGACCTGACCGACGAGCAGATCGCCGAGCGGGTCGCCACCTACAGACCGCTGCCGCGCGCTGACGAGCACATCGACGTCGCGATCCGCAAGTACGCCAAGCTCGTCGGCAGCGCCGCAGACGGCGCCGTCACGCACTGAGCCGACTTCGGGGGAGGAGAGAGGGGCCTGCGCCGCGCGGGAGCGGCGCCGTCGCTCTCACTCGTCCACGAAGCTGCGCAGCAGGCCGTTGAAGACGACCGGGCGCTCCAGCATCGCGACGTGGCCGGTGTCCGGCAGCACGACCTTGCGCGCGCCCGGGATCAGCCGCTCGAAGCGGCTCGCGTCCTTGACCGGGATCACGCGGTCGTCCTCGCCCCACACGATCAGCGTCGGGCAGGCGACCTGCGGCAGCCGCTCGCGCAGCGGGTAGCCGAGCAGCGCGTCGAGCGCGGGCAGGAAACCCGGTCTGCCCGAGCCGCGCATCAGCTCGAACGCCAGCGGCGCGGGCATCCGCTCCGGGTGACGGGCGACGAACGAGAGCGCGACGCGCCGCAGCCCCGGCCGTCGCGCGAACGCCTCGTGGCGCGAGGCGCCCCAAGCCGTCACGAGCGCGATCGCGCGTGCGGTGGTCAGCACCGGCCGGCGCTGCACGCGGTCGCTGGAGATCCCGGCGGCCGAGACGAGCACGAGCCGTTCGACGCGCTCGGGCACCGCGATCGCCAGCTCCGCCGCGACGAAGCCGCCCATCGAGTTGCCGACGACGACGGCCGGCTCGGCGACGCCGAGCCGATCGCAGAGACGGTCGAGGAAGCGCGCGTAGCCCGGGATCGACGGCTCCCGCTCGGGCAGCTCCGAGTCGCCGAAGCCGGGCAGGTCGACCGCGATCACACGATGCGACGCCGCGAAGACCGGCAGCTGCTCCAGCCAGTTCTGCCAACAGCCCGAGAGGCCGTGGACGAACAGCATCGGCGGGCCGGCGCCCAGCTCGACCACGTTCGCGCGGCCGCCGTCGACGGTCAGCGAGCGCGTCTGCGCGGGCCAGTCGATCTCCATCCACGCGGCGCGCCGAATGGACCGTTCTCCGGTCTGTTCAGGCCCGCCCCCGGTGGCCGCCATCCGCGCCATCTCCTGTTTACCCTACCTGTACCAATGCGCATCGCCATCGACATCGATTCGACGCTTCACGACTACTGGGCGCTGTTCGCCAAGCTCGCGCGCAAGCGCTTCGGCGTGGCGCTGGCGTACGAGGATCAGATCACCTACGACATCGACCGTCTGCGGCCCGCACAGGTCGACGCGCTCACCGCCGAGACGCACAAGGCCGTCCACGTGCTCGGCGCGACGCCGTACGACGGCGCCGTCGAGGCGATCCGCGCCTGGCACGACGACGGGCACTTCATCCACATCACGAGCCACCGCTCCACGGACGCGTACGACGCGACCGCGCAGTGGCTGGAGCAGATCGAGCTGCCGTTCGACGAGCTGTACTGCTCGTGGGACAAGATCACCCGCTGCGCACAGATCGAGATCGACGTGCTGATCGACGACAGCCCCGACAACATCCTCAAGGCGCAGGCGAAGGGCATCGTCCCGGCGACGATCCTGCACCCGTGGAACCGCGAGCTGTGCGAGGAGGAGGGCGTGATCGGCGCCGCCGACTGGCCTGACCTCACGCGGCAGCTGGCGCCCGTGCTGGCGCGGCCTCCGCTGCGGCGTCGCTGAGCGGTTCCGGCGCGAAAGCTGTGCATCGTCGCGCTTCCGCCCGGGCGGCACGTAGAATCGCCGCACGGGAGGCCAGGTGCGCAGTCGTCGATTCCTCATCGTCGCGGTGTTCGTCGTCCTGCTGCTCAGCGGGGCGGTCGGCGCGTACGCGTACGACCACAGCCAACGCGACACGATCGCCAACGGCGTCGCCGTCGGCGGGGTCGACGTCGGCGGGCTGGAGCCGGCCGAGGCTCGCACGCGCCTGCAGCAGGAGCTGGTCGAGCCGCTGCGGGAGCCGGTTGTCGTGACGTTCGAGAAGCGCCGCTTCGTGCTCTCGCCGCGGCAGGCGCGCGTCGCGGTCGACCTCGACGGGATGGTGACCGAGGCGGTCGAGCGGAGCCGCCGCAGCTCGTTCTTCGCGCGTGTTGGCCGCAGCCTCACGGGCGGCTCGCTCGACGCCGACCTGCGCCCGCAGGTGACGTATGACCCGAAGGCCGTCGACCGCTTCGTCGGACGCGTCGCCGAGCGGCTGGACCGCGCGCCGAAGGACGCGACCGTCGCCTTCGCCGGCAGCTCGCTCGGCGAGGTCGCCGGGCAGGACGGCGTCGACGTCGACAGCCGCCGCCTGCGGCGCGGCGTCGCACGGGCGCTGCGGCGGACCGACGACGCGCGGACCGTGAAGGTGCGGGCGGCGGTCGTGAGACCGAAGGTGACGACCGCGCAGCTCGCGAAGCAATACCCGGTCGTGATCACCGTCGACCGCGCCGCCTTCAGACTGAGCCTGTGGAAGAACCTCAGACTGGCGAAGTCCTACACGGTCGCGATCGGCCAGATCGGGCTCGACACACCTGCTGGGCTCTACGAGATCCAGAACAAGGCGGTCGATCCCGTCTGGAGCGTGCCGAACAGCGCGTGGGCGGGCGACCTCGCCGGCACGACGGTCCCGCCGGGTCCGTCGAATCCGATCAAGGCGCGCTGGCTCGGAATATTCGACGGCGCCGGCATACACGGCACCGACGCCGTCTACTCGCTCGGCACCGCCGCGTCGCACGGCTGCGTCCGGATGGCGATCCCGGACGTGATCGAGCTCTACGATCAGACGCCCGTCGGCGCGCCCATCTACATCGCTTGAGCTGATCCGTCAGGCGACCAGTTGCGCAGCTCCTCCACCGAGACCTCTTCCCAACCTTCATTCAGCAAAGAGGCATGATGGTCGCCGTGGCGAATAGCGAGAGCGCCGATGAACACTCCCTTCGTTTTCCTCCGCATCACCGCGTACCACAGCGTGGTCGCGTCATCAGTTCCCTGGATGCGGAACCATGGGCGCTCCGGCCCGTCCGGTTCGGTCGCCAGGCCGGCCTCGACGAGCTGTCTACGGGTGGCGACCTGACCGGTGTCTGTATCGATGAAGAACAAGGCCATGTCCGAGCAGCCTAGCGCTCCGATCAGCGACGCCTGGCGCCGCGCGCTCGCGCTGCTCGAGTCCGATCTGCGGCGCCGCGGCGCCGCAGAGAAGACGCGTCACGCCTACGCCGTCGACGGCGGCCAGTTCGTCCGCTGGGCCGACGCGCACCGGCTCGCGCCGGCGGACGTCAACCCGCGCGCGCTGCGCCGCTACGCGGCCGGCCTGACCGAGGCGGGACAGGCGCCGACGACCGTCGGGCGCAAGCTCGCCTCGCTGCGCTCGCTCTTCCGCACGCTCGTCGAGCACGGCGAGCTGCAGCAGAACCCCGCCGACCTGCTGTCGGCGCCGCGCAAGGCGCAGCGGCTGCCGTACGTGCTGAAGCCGGTCGAGGTCGCCGCGCTGCTCGACCGCATTCCCGCGGACACG
This sequence comes from Conexibacter woesei DSM 14684, assembly GCF_000025265.1. Classification (GTDB taxonomy): domain Bacteria; phylum Actinomycetota; class Thermoleophilia; order Solirubrobacterales; family Solirubrobacteraceae; genus Conexibacter; species Conexibacter woesei. The sequence continues at coordinate 3,901,505 of NC_013739.1, read as the reverse complement.
GCGCTCGCGCTGCGCGACCGCGCGCTGTTCGAGCTGGCCTACGCCTCCGGCCTGCGGGCCGAGGAGCTGGTGATGCTCGACGTCGGCTCGATCGAGTTCGACGGTGAGCGCGTGCGCGTCGAGGGCAAGGGCGCCAAGACGCGGATCGTCCCGGCGGGCGAGCCGGCGCTGAAGGCGATCGCGAGATATCTCGACAGGGCGCGGCCCGCGCTGGCGACCGCCGAGAGCGATGGCGCACTCTTCCTTTCCAAGTCCGGACGGCGTCTGTCGACCTCCGACGTGCGCCGCCGGCTGCGCGTCTGGGCGCGGCAGGCGGCAGGCGTCTCGACGGCCGGCGGGGTCTCCCCGCACGCCCTCCGGCATTCGTTCGCGACCCACCTCCTGGAGAACGGGGCGGACCTGCGGTCTATCCAAGAGCTGCTCGGACATGCGAGCATCTCTACGACACAGGTCTACACTCGGGTAGAGTCCGCGAGGCTGAGGTCGGCTTACGCCAACAGCCATCCTCGGGCATAGGCGAGGGGGCGGCGCTGGAAACCAACGTCAAAGCGATCGAGCTCAAGGATCTCTGGCGCCGCTACAAAGCGAGCGGCGACGGGCGTGCCCGTGAGCGACTGGTCGTAGCCTATTCACCGTTGGTGAAGTACGTCGCGGGCCGCATGGCCTCCGGCTTGCCCGCCCACGTGGAAGAGGCAGATCTCATCTCCTATGGACTGATCGGCCTGATCTCGGCGATCGAGCGTTTCGACCTCGGCCGCGAGATCAAGTTCGAGACGTACGCGATCCCCCGCATCCGCGGCGCGATCATCGACGAGCTGCGCTCGCTCGACTGGGTTCCCCGGTCGGTGCGCGCGAAGGCTCGCGAGATCGAGCGCGCCAACGCGAAGCTGGAGCACAAGCTGCAGCGCGCGCCGACGGACGAGGAGATGGCGCACGAGCTCGACATGTCGATGGACGAGTTCCAGGACGCGCTGATCCAGATCTCGAACTCGACGATCGCCGCGCTCGACGAGCTGTGGACGGTCTCGGACGCGAGCGGCGATCAGATATCGCTGCTGGACACGCTCCAGGACCCGGACGCTCCGGACCCGGAGAAGATCGTCGACGCGAGCGAGCTGAAGGACCGGGTCGCCGACGCGATCGCGCGGCTGCCCGAGCGGGAGAAGCTCGTGATCGCCCTCTACTACTACGAGAACCTGACGCTGCGGGAGATCGGAGAGGTGCTCGGCGTGACCGAGTCCCGCATCTCGCAGCTGCACACGAAGGCCGTCCTGCGCCTGCGCTCCAGGCTGCAGAACGAAGACGCCGACAACGGCTGAAACCTCGCCTGATGCCATGCGTACCAGTCCTCTAGCCGGGGCTGGTACGCAGAGGTATGGTCGGATCTCCACGAGCAGAGGAGATCGGGCATGCACAAGTCCGCCGGCAGGATCCGGAACGTCGCCCTCGTCGGTCACCGCGGCAGCGGCAAGACCTCTCTGCACGAAGCGCTGCTGTACACCGCCGGCGCCGTCAACCGGCTCGGCCAGGTGAACGAGGGGACGACGGTCTCCGACGCCGACCCGGACGAGAAGGCGCGCCAGATGTCGATCTCCGCCGCGCTCGCCTCGTTCGAGTGGCAGGACCGCAAGGTCAACCTGATCGACACGCCGGGGGAACCGAGCTTCGTCGCGGACGCGCTCGGCTCGCTGCGCGTCTGCGAGTCGGCGATCTTCGTCGTCAACGCGGTGATGGGCGTCGAGGTCTCGACGACGCGCCTGTGGCAGCGGGCGGGGGAGCTGGACCTCGCGCGGCTCGTCTTCGTCAACATGCTCGACCGCGAGCGGGCTGACTTCTTCCGCGCGCTCGACTCGCTCAAGGCCGCGTTCGGCGCGCACGTCGTCGCGACCGAGATCCCGATCGGCCGCGAGCACGAGGTCAGCGGCGTGATCGACCTCGTCGACATGAAGGCGTACGCCTACGACGGCGACGGCCGCGACAACTGCCGCGAGATCCCGATCCCCGACGACCTCGCCGACGAGGCGCAGACCTACCGCGAGAGACTGATGGACGAGGTCGCCGAGAACTCCGACGCGCTGATGGAGCGCTACCTGGAGGGGGAGGAGATCTCCCACCAGGAGATCGTCGATGCGCTGAAGGAGGGGACCAACCACGGCGCCCTCTTCCCCGTCACATGCGGCGTGGCGACGCGCAACCTCGCGACGAACCGACTGCTCGACGCGATCGTCGACGACCTTCCCTCACCGGTCAAGCACGGCGGTCTGGACGTCGCCGGGATGACGCTGGAGGCGGTCGAGGACGCTGACCTCTACGCCTACGTCTTCAAGACGCGCGCCGACCCGTTCGCCGGCCGCATCAACCTCTTCCGCGTCTACCAGGGCGTGATCTCGCACGACAGCCACGTGCTCAACACGCGCGCCCACGCGAAGGAGCGGATCGGCCAGCTGCTCGCGTTCAGCGGCAAGGACAGCGTCCACGTCGACGAGTTCGGCCCGGGCGACATCGGCGCCGTCGCGAAGCTCAAGGAGACGCGCGCCGGCGACTGGCTGGCCGCGCGCGACGAGCCGATCGAGATGCCGTCGATCCCGCTGCCCGCCCCGGTGATGGCGTTCTCGATCGAGCCGAAGACGAAGGGCGACGAGGACAAGGTCTTCACCGCGCTGAGGCGGCTGCAGGAGGAGGATCCGACGATCGACCTGCACCGCGACCAGCAGACCGGCGAGCAGATCGTCGCCGGCCTGTCGGCGATCCACGTCGAGATCGTGATCGCGCGGCTGCGCGAGCGGTTCGGCGCCGAGGTCACGCTGAAGCCGCCGCGGGTGCCGTACCAGGAGACGATCCGTGCCGGCGCCAAGGCGCACGGCCGCCACAAGAAGCAGAGCGGCGGCCGCGGGCAGTTCGGCGACTGCAGAATCGAGATCGAGCCGCTGCCGGCGGGGGAGGGCTTCGAGTTCGTCAACGCGATCAGAGGCGGCTCGATCCCCGGCAGCTTCATCCCGGCGGTCGAGAAGGGCGTGCTGGAGGCGATGGAGCACGGCACGGTCGCCGGCTATCCGGTCAAGGACGTACGTGTGCGGCTGGTCGACGGCTCCTACCACTCGGTCGACTCGTCCGAGATGGCGTTCAAGGTCGCCGGCGCGCACGCGATGAGAGACGCGCTGGAACACGCCTCGCCGGTGCTGCTGGAACCGATCATGGTCGTCTCGGCCTCGGTCCCCGAGGACTCCGTCGGCGACGTGATCGGCGATCTGAACAGCCGTCGCGGCCGTCCGCTCGGGATGGAGCCGAGCGGCGGGATGACGGAGGTCAGAGCCGAGGTGCCGATGGCCGAGATGCTCAGCTACGCGCCCGACCTGCGCTCGATCACCGGCGGTCAGGGCGACTTCACGATGGAGTTCCAGCGCTACGAGGAGGTCCCGCCGCACCTCGCGGAGAGAGTCGTCGCGCGCGTCCGGGCGGAGACGGAGGCGGTCCACTCCTGACACGGTCGGCCGGTCGAGGGTTGGTACCCTCGACGGCTCATGACGACGAAGGACATCCGCACGTCGCAGGCCCACGTGTCATGCGACGTGTGCGGCCGGACGCTGCTGCGCGGCGAGCGCGCCGACACGTATCTCGCGGGGGGACACAAGCGCGAGGTCTGCGAGCTGTGCCAGCCGCGCGCCCTGCACGAGGGCTGGGTGCGCGAGGGTGCGGCGCTGGAGCGCGGCACCCGCTCGCCCGCCGGCGAGCGCCGCCGCAGCTTCATGAGCCGCCTGCGCCGGCCCCGCGCCGACGAGCCGGGCAACGGCCACAACGGCAACGGGCGCAGCCACGACGAGACCGGCTCGCACGAGCCGGCGCCGCGGCCGTCCTCGCGCGTCGAGCGGCTGGAGCCGCAGCGCGAGCTGCGCCAGGTCCGCGCCGTGCCGACGAACGTCGAGCAGCGCACCGCGACGGCGATCGACCACTTCAACCAGAGCGAGCACCCGCGCACGGTCGCCGGCGTCGCCCGCTCGCTCGGGGCGCCCGTCGTCGTCGCGCGGGCGCACGAGGAGCCCGCCAGCATCGTGACGATCGTCGTCTCCTGGGAGCTGTGCTGGTACCGCTACGAGATCGACCTCGACGGCGGCGCGGTCCGCACCGCCGGCCAGGGGTACGAGCTGGAGGAGCTGGAGCCGGCCGACCGCGTCGAGGCCAATGCGGTCGCCGACGAGTACGGGACGTTGACCCCCGCGTAGCGTCCCGCCGGTCGACTAGCATGCCCACCCGACAAGGTCGTCGATGACCGGCGAGGACCGTTGATCTACTGCGTGGTGCCCGCGGAGCTCGCGGATGAGCTGTTCGACAAGCTGACGGTGTACTACGCCGACGACGACAACGTCACGGTGATCGTCGATCGCCGCAGAGGCGAGCGTCGCGGGCGCGGTGCGCGCAACGGGGGTGACCCGAGTCGCGAGCACGTCCGCACCGTGCGGGACCGCCGCCGGCGCTCCGGGGGCGACAGGCTCCCATTCCCGCGCATCGACGGAAGCGTGTGAAGCTCGTCGTCCACGTGGACGGCGGCGCGCGCGGGAACCCCGGGCCTGCGGCCGTCGGCGTCGTCGTCTCGACGCCTGAGGGTGAGGTGGTCGAGCGCCGCGCGGAGACGATCGGCGAGGCGACCAACAACGTCGCCGAGTACCGCGCGCTGCTGCTCGGGCTCGAACGAGCGCGCGCGCTCGGCGCGACCGAGGTCGAGGTCGTCAACGACTCCGAGCTCGTCGCCAAGCAGGTCGGCGGCGAGTACCGCGTCAAGCACGCTGCGATGAGACCGCTGCACGCGGCGGCGCTGGAGGCGCTCGGCGGTTTCGAGGCGTGGCGCGTGCGCAGCGTCCCGCGGGCGCAGAACGCCGACGCCGACGCGCTCGTCAACGCCGCGCTCGACGCCGCCACCTGACCGGCGCCGGCCGTCCGCGTTATGACGCCCAGCCGCCCGCTTCGCCGCGGGGTGGCCTGAGCGCTCCGGCTCGCGGGTATCCCGACTTCGCGCTGAGAAAGAAAGGGGTGGTCCATGTCGGAGCAGCGCGAGGCGCAGCAAGCGAACCATCAGACGATCCGCCTCAGCAAGGGCAAGCACGCCGCGCCGACCGAAGGCGCGTGCGTGATGGAGCTGGCGTCGATGCTCGCCGGCGAGCCGTTCAGCGACCGACCGGCATCGGCCTGCCCGGTCATCGGCGGCTTCCTGCGGGCGTACAACGACCGGGTCGACGAGGACCGGCGTCAGGACCTCTACCGCTATGCGGCCGAGGTCGTCGGGACGCGCGGGACCGCCGAGGTCGAGCGCGCCCGTGAGAGCCGTTGCCTGGAGTGGGCGGAGGAACGCCGCCGCGAGCGGTCCCGGCCGCTGCGCTGGATCGCGCGCAGCTCGCCTCCGCTCGTCGACCGGCGGCTCGGACTCGACGCCGCCGGCACCTACGCGGCACGCTCGATCCGCCGTCACACCGACCGCTCGCACGCGGCCGCGCTGGCGCTGATCGACGAGCTGATCACGATGGGGCATGTCTCCGTCGTGACGGCGTCGCCTGAGGCGGCGGCGGACGGGACGGCGACGACCGTCTGAGCGACGACCGACGGCCACGGCGTGCGCTCGGCGTCGTGGCGGGTCGTCGATCAGGCGGCGACGCCGTTGGGCGTCAGCACGCTGAGATCGTCCGGCGGGTCGCCGGTCAGCAGCCAGTTGCCCTCGTCGTCGCGGCGCAGCAGCTCGCGCTCGGAGAGCGTTCCGAGTGCGGAGGTGACCGACGGGCGCTGCGCCCCGACGAGCAGCGCGAGCTGCCTGTGGGTCAGCGCCAGCGGCACCAGCACGCCGTCGGAGGTGACCTTGCCGTAGCGGTCGGCGAGGTGCCAGAAGAAGGCGAGCAGGCGCACGTCGACGCGCTTGAGGCTGTGGATCGAGACCATCACCGCGAGATCCTGCGCGCGCTCGTTGGCGCGAGCGACCAGCGCGGTGATCAGCGGCGGCCAGTGCGCGACGACGCGCAGGAAGTGCTGATCGAGCACGGCGACCCGCAGCGGCTCGATCACCTGCCAGTCGACGTCGTGCCGCATCGGCGCGTCGGCGCCGCTCTCGTCCCACGGCCGCAGGATCGTGCCGGGGCCGATCAGCTCGCCGCAGCGTGCCTCCGCGACGGTCACGTCGCGGATCAGCAGGCCGTCGAGCACGAGCAGCCCCAGCTCCGCGTCGGGGTACGGGTTCGCCTGCGGATCCCAGGCGCCGGCCGGGACTTCCGCGATCGCCGCGACGGCGTGCTGCCGGCAGCGCGCTCGGTCGGACTCCTCGAGAACGCTGCGCAGTCCAGCGTCGTGATCGAGGACGTAGACGAAGCGGTCGCCGGAGCGGGTGTGTTCGCTGACACTCATGCCCGTCACTCCAGTACCCGTTCGACGCGATTCGCTCGCACGGATTTCCGATCCGGCGCGGGACCGCGGGCGTCGCCGACACCGCGCTGGGCCGGCGACGCCCGTAGTCACGGGCGGTTACGGCTTGATGATGCTGGGCTTGATGATGCTCGGCTTGATGATCGACATCTGGTGGTTCACCTCCTCTCCTCCTCGGTCGGGGGTCGGCGTCATGCCGCTCGGCCTGCCACGTACACGAGCTTCGTGTGGGTCTCCTCGTCGGCGTCCTCATGGAGGACGCCGCCCGTGGACTGACCCAGCACGGCTCGGCAGGCGAGTCCGGCGGACGCCAAGGCGTGACGGATGGTGGGCTCGGGGTGGTGGCGCTGGACGTGGCGGCTGACCGCCGCGCCGCCGCCGCCGAGCTCGATCGACGCGGCGCACAGCGATCCGGGCACGATCGGCCCGGTCGTCTCGCCACGCCAGATCGCGTCGGCGAGCGGCCGCTCGAACGTCGCGCGGGTGCTGAAGCCCTCGCGATACGTCGAGAGGCTGTTCGCGTCGAAGACGTAGACGCCGTCTGGCGCGAGCACGCGCGCGACGCTCGCGAACGCGGCGGCGAGATCGTCCTCGTCGAGCAGGTAGTTGACGGCGTCGTCGAGGCAGCTGACGAGCGAGAAGGTGCCAGTGTAGGAAAGCTGGCGCATGTCCGCTATCTCGATGCGGTCGGCCGGGAGCGCCTTCGAGCGGCGCGCCTGATCGACCATCGCGGGCGACAGGTCGCACGCCCAGACGTCGTATCCGCGCCGCACGAGCGGGGCGAAGCTCTTGCCGGTGCCGCACGCGACGTCGAGCGCGCGGCGGCCGCGAAGGCCGTGCTCGCGCGCCAGCCGTTCGAGCCGTCCGACCCAGCCGTCGTGGTCGTAGGAGTCGGTGAAACGGTCGTAGACCGCGGCCAGCCGCTCGTAGGCGACGAGCGCTGCGGGGGGAGTCGAGGTCGTCCTCATGACTACCAAGACCCGCCGAACGCTCACAACCGTTTCACATACTTCGCCAACTTTGACGAAACCTCGATATTTGCCATGTGGCCGGAGCGATCGCGGAGTCCCGCGTGCCCCAGCCGGGAGCGTGGGATTGGGAACGGATGCGGGCCGCGGCGACGCGGGAAGCCCGTCGCTACCTGCTGGCGTCGCACGACATCGACGACGTCGTGCAGGAGGCGCTGATGCGCGCGTGGCGTCGGCGCGACTCGTGCGCCGGCGAGGACCAGATGCCGTGGATGCGCCAGATCGCGCGCAACGAGGCGCTGCGGCTGCTCGACCGCCGCAGAATCCGCGCGCAGCGCGAACTGCTCGACGACCAGACGCTGCTTGCGGGCGTGCCCGACGAGGAGGCGGAGGAGGAGCGCGAGGACCTGCTCCTCCGCTTGCAGGTCGACCAAGTGGTCAAACGCTTCTCCATTGATGATCAGAGGTTGCTTGCTCTACGCTATCTGAGAGATTTGAGCCAACCTGAGGTGGCGCGCATGCTCGGAATCCCGGAGGGAACCGTCAAGGTCCGACTCCACCGGCTGCGGGGTCGCCTGCGGAGAGAACTCGAGACGAGCCGATGAAGCCATACAGCGACATCACCGATCCACGCCTGATCAAGGCACTCGCGCATCCGTTGCGGATCCGCATCCTCGCGATCCTCGAGGATCGCGAGCTGGCCAGCCCGAACGAGCTGTCGGAGCTGCTCGGCGTGTCGCTCGGCGTGATGAGCTACCACGTCCGGCGCCTCCACGCGCTCGGCTTCCTGGAGCTGGTCAAGCGGACTCCGCGGCGTGGCGCGATAGAGCACCACTACCGGGCCAAGGCGCGGCCGAAGGTCTCTGACGAGGGCTGGGCGGAGACGCCGGCGATCGTCAAGCGCGCGATGGTCGGCGCGTCGCTGGAGCAGGTCTCCGGCTACGTCAACGCTGCCGCCGCGAAGGGCGGCTTCGACAACGCGGACGCGCACCTCAGCCGCAGCGTCATACAGCTCGACGAGCAGGGCTGGAAGGAGCTCGCCGGCGAGATGGCCAAGACGCTCGCCACGATCGAGAAGATCGAGGCGGAGAGCGCCGAGCGCCTGCGCAGAACGGGCGACGACGACGCGGCGGAGAGATCGGCCGGCATCGTGCTGATGATGTTCCAGGCCGAGGGCGTGGCCGAAGAGGGTTCCGCGAACGGCGGCGAGGGCCAGCACCTCGGCCGCCGCTCCAGCCGGCGCCCGCGGCCGCTGCACGCGGCCGGCGTCGAGCTCGACTGACGCGCGTCCAGCTGCGCGCCGCGACCCTGACGGGACCGCGGCGCGCGAGCGAGACGGTTCGCGTCAGCCCTTGACGCGGTAGATCGCGCCGGTGACGTCGCCGGCGTAGACGTTGCCGCCGTGCGTCCCGAGCGCGACGACGGGCGCTGCGAAGCCGTTCAGCAGCGGCGTCGTCTTGCTGCCGCCTGCGAGCGGGACGGAGACGACCTGCGGGCCTCTGCCGGTGCCGGTGAAGAGCGCGAGATAGATCTTCGCGCCGATCACGCCGATCCCCATCGGGGAGCTATGGGCCGGCAGGAGCGACAGCGGCTCGGCGAAGCCGGCGCACGCGTCGGGCTTGGACCAGTTGCACGACGGGAAGCCGTAGTCCTGGCCCTGCTCGGCCTTGATGACGTAGTCCGGCGGCTGTCTTCTGCCGAGGTTCTCCTGCCCGAGCGCGGTCGCGAGCGGCGCCGACTGGCCGGGGGCGAACGTCAGCATCCACGGCTGGCGCAGGCCGGTCGCGTACGACTGGAGGTCCTTGCCGGCGGTCGTCAGCGCGACGATCGACTGCGCGTAGGGCGCGTCGACCTTTCTCGAATCGCCTCTCTCAGTCATCGTGACGCCGGCGTAGATCAGCCCGTCGGGGCCGATCGCGATCCCGTTGAAGCCGGGGAAGCCCTTCGGGCCGGTGAAGACCGTCTTCGTCGATGCGAACTTCTTCCCGTTCCACCCGCTCGCCGCGACGATGCTCGGACCGGACGAGACGTAGAGCGTGCCCTTGCTCCAGGCGGCACCGAACGCCATTCTCGGCATGCCCTTGATCGGGGTCGCTCTGCCGCCTCTGAGCAGGTAGACCCCGCCGGGCGCGGAGCCGTCCTCGGCGCCGGCGGCGGCGACGAACGTCGCACCCCTGCCGAAGGCGAACTGGGTGGGGGTCGGGACGCCCTGCGCCAGCGTGACGACCTTCGCCCCGTTCGCCGCCTTCGGTGGCGGCGGGGGGCCCTGCGGTCTTCTGGCGGCGACCGCCGTGCCAGCGCCGAACGGCGCCAGCGCGAGCGTGACGGCCGCCACGCGGGCGATCCGCGAACGATTCATAGATGTCCTCCTGGTGGGAGCTGAGGGAGCGAAGCCTAGGAACGGTGACTGCACGCTGCGTCGGGGACATCTCCCGATCGGCGCACGTGCCTCAGACGTTCGTCCCGGGTGCGTCGAGCGCCTGCCGTGCGAGCGCGAGCGCACCCTCGCGGCTGCCGGCGACCGCGATGAAGCGGCCGATGTGGCAGAAACGCGCGTCGGCGACGCCCGTGGCCGCGGCCAGCTCCGCGTCGGACAGGCCGGCCCACGACTCCGGCAGGTCCTTGCGGTTGGCGAACTCGCCGAGCTGCCGCGGGACCGCCTGCAGCCCCCAGTCGTCCTCGCGCGGGTAGAGGACGAACAGCGCGTCCGGCGCGCCGGGGATCAGCTCGCGGTGCCACGGCATCCCGCGGTCCAGCTCGATCAGGCGCGGATCCTCCGCGCGCGCGATCGCGCTGCGCACGAGCGCCGCGGCGCGCGCCTGGGAGGTCGCGGCGGCGATCTCGCGGCGCAGGATCCCGGCCGCCAGCTCGACGGCCGCGTCGAACGCCTGCCGCTTGTCCGCGGCAGTCGGCGCGTCGTCCCAGTTCGGGTTCAGCGCCGCGATCGCGTGCGAGACGGTGAACGGGGCGACCCCGTCGACCAGCGACCGGGAGATCGTCTGGCCGGTGTCGTTCGCGTCGACGCCCTGCACGAGTACCTGGTCGATCCGCTCGGCGATCTCGTCGCCGCCGCAGATGCGCGCGCCGTGCTCGCGCCAGACGAGCCCGAACGACGCGTAGCGGATCCCGTTCGGCCGCTCGCCGGCGCCGCCGCGCTGGTGGTGGTCGAAGTCGCCGCCGGCGGGATCGTCCCGCTGACCGACGTCGACGCGCACGTCGGCGGCCGCGAGCAGCTGCGGATCGCGCGTGCGGACGACCTCGAGCGGCGCGGCGTCGTCGAGCAGCGACAGCGCCGCGATCGCGAAGACGTCGTCGGCGTGGAAGGAACCGGAGTGGGTGGCGACTCTCATGCCCACCACGCTAGAAGGTCGCGGCGCGGAGCGGCGTCAGGGGCGTGAGCCGGTACGACAGCCGTGTGCGTCGCCACGGCGGCCACGGCGACCGGCGGACGGTCGCGAGGACGCACAGCCGTGGCGCGCCGTGCTCGACGACCAGCAGCTCCCAGCGGCAGCCGGCCTCGGCGCGGACGACGAGCAGCCGGCTGGTCGGGGACTCGGCGACGCCGAGCTCCCTGGCGACGGCGTGGACGACGGTCGCTCCGACCATCGCGTCACGCCGCCGCAGTGATCGGAGGAGGTGCGGGCGGAGAGGACGCGGCGACATCGAGTTGGACGACAGGTGCGGCAGCGGGCGGCATCTCATGGGGCGTGAGATGCAGCCCGCTGCCGGGCTGTCGCGACAGGCCTCGGGGGGAGAGGCCGTGGTCGATGTCTACGTTATGGCGCATTGACCGTGTCGGACCAGGGCCTAGCGCTGAGCGCTCAGAGATCAGGACGCGTTCGGCCGAGGTCGCGCAGCCGTCAGGTGGCCGAGCTCTGCGAGTTGCAGAGGCGCCAGATCCGCAGGACCGGCAGCAGCAGCTTCGGGAGCGACCCGCCGGCCCGTGCGATCTGCCGTGTCGTCGGCTGCAGCGCAGTCACCCGAGCGCTGTCCTTGCTGAGGTAGAGCGCGATCATGCAGCTGAGCAGGACGGCATGGCGCTCTCCGTGCGGCAGCGCAAGCACGTCGCGAGCCGATCGGTCGATGCTCTCGCAGAGCCGCGACGTTGCGAGCTCGCGGTCAGGGTAGTGGGCGATGTAGCTGTGCGCGCCCGCCTGGAGATCGTCGGCTTCGTCGACGTAGCTGTCGAGCATCGTCCCCGCGAGGCCCAGCCAAGGGAAGTACGCGGCGTAGGTCGCTTCCGCATCCTCCGTCGTGATCCCGGGCTCCGCAGCCAGCGCCAGCAGCGCATGCGTCATCAGGGACGTGCTCGCGGCCGCCGTCAGCTCGTACCAGCACAGCTCGTGCTCGCCGGGGAACTCACGCGCAACCCAGGCGCGCAGTGCGGCGTCGCGACGCTCGGGATCGGGGTCGTGGTTGATCCCGAGCACCGACGCTCGCATGCCCTCCTTCGCCAGCAGCGGTCGGACGGTCTCGAACGCCGGCAGTGCGCGGCAGTGCTCGCGGCAGGCGTTGACGAGCGCAACGAGGTAGCCGCCGTCGTCCCGCGACGGGTGGTGCAGGTAGTAGTCGGAGATCGGTCGAGCCGGGTCGAGCGCGTCCGCGATCGCGAGGAACAGCTGACGGTCGTCGGTCGGGTCGACCGTGGCTCGCTGCTCGCTGAGATTGTCGAGAAAGTCCCAGATCAGCTCGTAGGCGACGAGCAGTTGCAGGAGCCTGGGGTGCCGTTGGACAGGCAGCGTCCAGAACAGCGCCGCCCCGTCGGTGTGGCCGCGTTTGTGGTCAAGCGCGTCGAGGGCGGCGGACCGGAGCGCAGCGTCCGGGATCGCGTCGGCGCGAGTCCGCCAGCGCTGGACTTCGCGCGACACGGCGCGAAGACCTCCACCGAGCTCGCGAGCGACGGCGGAGAAGAGCATCAGCAGCTGCCTCCGCGTGAGCGGAATCGCGTTGGCCTTGACCTCGGTGAGCATCCCCCTCAGCGCGGCAGCGTATCTGCGCAGCCCAGGCCGTGCGCCTCATTCCGCGAGACCACTCTCCGGTGCGACACGCGACGCGCGGTGGCCGAAGTACGCGACGATGGCAAGCGCGGCTCCAGTGACCGCAAGGCAGCTGACGAGCGCAGCACCCGCGGCCGTCGAGTACGTGACGGGAAAGCCTGTGACGCTGGTCAGCGCGCGACTCAACAGACGCTGTCCGATCAACCCGAAGATCGCGCCGACGACGCAGCCGGCGCCGATCAGGATTGCCGCTTCGAGCACGAGGGAGCCCCACAGCTCTGATGCTCCGTACCCCTCGACCTTCATCGCGGCGAGGAACCGGCGACGCTGCCAGATCATGCCGGCCATCGCAGCGGCCATCGCGATGACGGCGGACACGAGCACGAGTGCAGCGATCTGGGAGAGCCGGGTGAGCCCTTGACGGCTCGACGAGTTGAGCGCTCGCTCGCGGTCGGCGGCCGTCACGGTGACCAAGCTCGACTCGGGGCCGAGCGCCTTTTGCAGCGCGCGTTCGCCTGCTGCGGAGCTGGTGCCCGGCGCCAACATCGCGTGGAGCGCGCTGACGTCGCGATCACCCCACGCACGTGCGTAGTCGTCGGCGTTGATCACGATCGCGCCGGGCGGCCAGCCCATGTTCGTCGAGAGGGCGGCGACACGCAACGTTGTCGGAACCGACGACGGCAGGGTGATCGGGTCGCCGACCTCGACTCCGCGGTCGCGGGCGATGCTCTCGGACACGACCGCCCAGCCGCCCGCACGGATGCGACGCGTCGCCAGATCGAGATCTCCGCGCAGGATCTGCTCGGGTCCTATCGGGCTGCGCGAGGCAGCGGGCGTTCCGACGACCCAGACACGCCGATTGCCGAGGTCGAGGAATCCACCGCGATATTCCTCGATCCTGTCGATTCCCTCGACCGGCCCGATGGCAGGTGGTCTGAACGGAACGGTGACGAGCAGGTTCGCTCTTCCCCTGGCCACGATCCAGACGTCGCCTGTGCGGGTCATCTCGGTGGACGTGCGATCGAGCCCGCGCAGCAGGTCGGCGTGGGCTCCCTGGAGAGCGACGCTTCCGAACACCGCGATGGCGCCGGTCGCGAGCACCGCGAGCGAGCGCACATGGGTCGAGGGGTCGCGAAGGTCCGAGATGGCGAGGAACGGCACCACGCCGCGGAAGTTGCGCAGCATTCGATCGAGGCAGTCGGTGAGCCCCTGCAGCAGCGGACTGAGCAGGAGCAGCATCGCACCCGCGAGGATCGCGAGGCCGGCGATCCCGATCGCGGCCGAGCTCGGCGCCGAGATCGCGATCAGCACCGCTGTCGCGAGCGCGACGCCTCCGCCGGTCAGGAGCCATGGGGTCCGCGCGCGCAGGCTCGTGGCCGTGGCGCTCCCGTCCGCGCTCCCTCCACGGCGCACGACGGACGTCGCCGTCGGCCCGAAGACGGCGAGACAGCTGGCGATGACACCGCCCGCGACGGCGAACGCCACGTTCGTGGGGGTGACGACGCGCGTCGTGCCGAAGGTGAACGCGAGCGAGAGGAAGCTCGGCGTCTCGTCGAACAGGTGTCGGGAGATCTGCTCGCCGACCAACACGCCGAACGCTGACGCCGTGACGCCGAGCACCACCGCGTCGAACAGCAGGACCTTGATAGCGGTGCCCGGCCCGTACCCCTCGATGTGCAGGTCTGCGACGAGGCGCCGCCGCTGGGGCACGGTGAGGAGCACGGCACTGAATGCGAACAGGAAGCCGACCATCGCGCCGAAGACCGAGAACATCGCCGTCGACTGGTTGGTCGGAAGCGAGGCCTGCTTGAAGAGCGCGCCGTCGAAGTTGGCGGGCCGGACGTTCGCGCGACCGGCGGCCAGTCGCTTCAGCTCGCGGTCGACCTCCGCGTCGCGACCGGCGTGCGGGACGACCGAGATCCGCGTGATCAAGCCTTCTCGGCCGCTCAGCTGCTGCGTGAACTCGAGCGGCGCGAGCCCGACCGGACTCTCGACGATCGCACCGACGTCGGACGCCTGGAGCTTCGCGCCCAGCGGAGCGGTGACCTGCCGGCCACCGATGTCGAGCTGTACCTGTTGGCCGAGCGCCAGGTTCAGCCCTTCCGCCAGCGCGCTCGGCAGGCCGATCGCCTGCACGCGCGCGAGATAGGCCGACGAGAATCTGTGGGTGAGTCTCCCACGGAGCTGGGCGAACTCCGGCGTCGCGCCGATCAGCAGCACGGAGCGTCGGCGTCCGCCCCCGTGCACCTCGGCGCGGACCTCGAGCACGGCGGCGGCGAGCTTCACGCCGGGCAGTCGCTGAACCTCCTGCAGGAGCCGGTCGTCGAACCCCTCTCCGCGCGCGGTCATCTGCAACCGGGCGTCACCGACGATCCCGTCGGTCATGCGCTGGAAGGACGCGGTGAGACTCGTGTTCGCCACGAGCGCAGCGAGCAACAGCGACACTCCGACGGCGATCCCGAGGAACGCGAGCAGCTCCTGCCCGGCACGTGCGCGGAGGCGCGCGCCGTACAGGGCCGCGACGTTCGACAGCTTCACCGGTCGGGCGCGTCGATGACGTAGGAACGCAGCCGTCCGTCGTGCAGCTCGAGTGCGCGGTCCGCGTACGAGACCGCCTGGGGGTCGTGGGTCACGAGCAGGGTCGCGACGTCGTGCTCGTGGCTGAGCTGGCGCAGCAGGTCGAGCACGTCACGGCTGCGGCGGCTGTCGAG
Source organism: Conexibacter woesei DSM 14684 (assembly GCF_000025265.1). Taxonomy (GTDB): domain Bacteria; phylum Actinomycetota; class Thermoleophilia; order Solirubrobacterales; family Solirubrobacteraceae; genus Conexibacter; species Conexibacter woesei. The sequence continues at coordinate 3,886,430 of NC_013739.1, read as the reverse complement.
GCTGCCGGTCGGCTCGTCGGCGAGGAGGACGGTCGGATCGGTCGAGAGCGCGCGGGCGATCAGCACCCGTTGGCGCTCACCTGTCGAGAGCTGCTCAGCACGGTGCCGCAGGCGGCCCGCGAGCCCGAGCCGCGCCAGCAGCGGCTCGACGCGTCTGCGCGCGTCGCGCGCGCGGAGGTCGTCGAACAGCTTCAGCGCCGCGTTGTCGATCGCCGAGGCGCCGGGGACGAAGTCGGGCAGCTGGCGGATGAAACCGACCTCGTGCAGGCGATACCGGGCGGCCTCGCGCGCTGACAGCTCCGCGACGTCGCGCCCACCGACGTGGACGGTGCCGTGATCGGGTCTGAGCAGCGCCGCGACGATCTTCAGCACCGTCGTCTTGCCCGATCCGCTCGGGCCGTACAGCGCGACGATCTCCCCGCGCTCGATCGTGACCGTGACGTCGTCGACCGCACGGACGATCTCGCCGCCGGGGGCGGCGAACTGCTTCGCGACCTGCCTGAGTTCGAGCACCTATGCCGTCTGCTGGTCGCCGCCGCCGGGGAACTCGATCACCGTGCCGGACGCCGTCGCCGGGTCGATGACCGGCTCCAGGCGGCCGTCGCCGAGGGTGAAGGCGGCATGGGCGCGGGTGGTCGCGGACAGCACGCAGGAGGTCATCAGCACGGCGACGCCGGCCTCGGCGGCGGCGGTCCGCAGCAGTTCGACGACCTGCTTCTGCTGGAGCGCGTCGAGCCCGGCGGTGGGGTCGTCGACGAGCAGCAGCCGCGGCTCGCGCACGAGGCCGTGGGCGAGGCTCGCGAGCGTGCGCTCGCCGTCGGAGAGGTGGCGCCACTTCGCGTCACGGCACTCGGCGACGCCGACGCGCGAGAGCGTCGCCATCGCACGCGTGCGCGCCTCGCTGCGCGTGCAGCGCTTCAGCAAGGGCAGCGCGACGTAGTCGAGCATGCTGAACTCCGCGCTCTGCGGGCCGTCGGCCTGGACCAGGCCGATCTGCTCGAGGCGCAGCCGGCCGCGCGCCGCTCTCGGCAGCGCCGCGAGGTCGACGCCGTCGAAGCGCACGCTGCCGGCGTCGGCAAGCTCGAGGCCGGCGGCGAGCCGCAGCAGCGTCGACTTGCCCGAGCGCTGCGCGCCCCAGACGGCGACGAAGTCGCCGACGCCGAGCGTGAGCGAGACGTCGACCAGCGTCGGCTTCTCGTACGGGCCGACCCAGTGCGTCTTGGCGACGTGCTCGAAGGAGAGCGGCATCCGAACGCTACGGCCGGTTGCGTCGCGCGCCGGCTGCGGCGCCCGCGGTCGACCGCTCGGAGTGCTGGAGCAGCGCGCTGCGCGACCGCTGCGCCCACTCCATCGTCGTCTGCAGGTGCGAGATCACGCCGTCCTGGACGAGCGTGGGGCCGAACGCCGGCGTCTGCGCGCGCGGATTGCGGTCGGCGTCGAGCGGGTGCTCGATGATCTTGCGCAGCTGGGCGCGGCACTCGTCCTCGACCTTGCGCAGCGCCTCGATCAGCGCCGGCACGTCCTCGGGCTCGGCGATCATCAGCTTCATGTGCAGTTCCTCGCGCAGGGGAGCCTTTCTCGCCGGCTCGGCCATCCAGCGGCGGAAGTGGCTGCGTCCCTCCGGAGTCGCCTCGTAGACGACGCGGGGGTTCGACCAGCGCTCCTCGCGCCGTGCCGGCTCGCGCTCCACCTCGACGATCAGGCCCTTGCGTTCGAGCGCCTCGAGCGCCGGATAGACTGCGGTGTCAGACAGTCCGAGGACGTCGGAGAACAGCTCTCTGAGCCGATCGCGCAGCTCGTAGCCGTAGCCCCTTCGCCGTACCAGCTGCCCCAACACCACGTTCTGTACCGACACGACGCCCCGATCCCCCGATTGCTCCAGACCTGGAAATGTGACCGTACCGGAGCGCGGCGTCCGCCGCTACACCTCGGGTCGGCGTACACGCGCCGCCGGCAGGGGCGTTGCAGTGCGGCCGGCGACGTTAGCGGCGGCTTCGCCGCGGGCACCACGCGAGCATGGCGCTGAATCCGACCGACGACGACGAGCAGCCGACGCAGGCGCACACGCCCGCGGGCGCGCGCAAGCAGGAGCCCGAGCCCGATCTCGATCCCGACGTCGACGCGGACGGCGCGCCGTCCGCGGAGAGCGAGGACGAGAGCGAGAGCGAGGGCGAGCTGGGCTACCTCGGCGCGACGGAGGCGTTCGCGGCGGTCGAGGCGGAGGCGGCCACCCGCCGCGAGCCGCCGCGCGACCCCGAGATCGAGGCGCTGCGCGGCGTCACCTTCGAGACGGTGTGGCGCGGCTACGACGCGCACGCGGTCGACGCGTACGTGGCGGCGGTCGAGCGCACCGTCGCGCGCTTCGAGGAGAACACCTCCCCGACCGAGGCCGTGCGAGCGGCGCTCGACCGCGTCGGCGAGCAGACCTCGGCGATCCTGCGGCAGGCCGAGCGCTCCGCCGAGGAGATGACGTCCACCTCGCGCGCGAAGGCCGACGACCGTCTCCAACGCGCCGAGCGCGAGGCGGCCGAGCTGCAGTCGGACGCCGTCGAGCGCGTCCGCAGCCTCGACGACGACATCGAGCGCCTGTGGCAGGAGCGCCAGCGGCTGATCGACGCCACCAAGGAGCTGGCCGACCAGCTGAGCGGCGTCGCCGCCGACGCCGAGGCGCGCTTCCCGCCCGAGGAGGGGCAGCCGCCGCGCGGCGGCGGCGCCTGACCGGGGGCAGCTCGCCGCCTCAGACGGCGGGTTGGGTGCGATCGGGCAGGGGATCGAGCGCGTCGGCGAGCTGGCGGCGCGACTGGATGCCGAGCTTGTCGTACGCGGCCGCGAGGTGGCTCTCGATCGTCTTGACGGTGAGGAACAGCGACTGCGCGATCTGGCGGTTGGTCAGCTCGCCGGCCGCAAGCTCGGCCACACGCCGTTCGCTGGGAGTGAGCGACTCGACGCCGATCGGCGTGTAGCGCCGAACGGTCTCTCCGCTGGCCCGCAGCTCGTCGTGGACCTGCTTGGCGAGGCCTGTCGCGCCGCAGCGGCGTGCGAGCGCCAGCGCCTCGCGCAGCGGCGCCCGTGCGTCGGCTCGGCGGTTGGAGCGTCGCAGCGCCGCACCGAGCTCGCCGAGGGCGTGCGCCCGCACCAGCAGGGCGGGGGAGCCGTCGAGCACGGCCACGGCCTCTTCGAGCAAGGCGAGGCCGGCCGGTCCGCCGATCGTCAGCCCCAGCGTGCCCTGCGCGTTCGCGACCGCGCTCGGCGCGCCCCAGCGCCGGGCGCGGGCGAGCTCGGACTCCGCGACGGCACGCGCCTGCTCGCGGTCGCCGAGCGCCGCAAGCGCGCGAGCGGCGCCGAGTCCGGCCGCCAGGCCCGGGCTCCCGCCCATTCCCCACCGCTCGCGCCGCGCGGACAGCTCGAGCAGATCCGCGGCGGCCTCCTCGTAGCGGCTCTCCGCGAGCCGCAGCAGACCGCGCGCGTAGAGGATCGGAGCGAGCCAGAGCATGTCGGGGACCGGGCCCGTCAGGCCGCTTCCGTCCAGCTCGGCGGCAGCCGCCTGCAGCTCACCGCGCTGGGTCAGCACGAGGACGAGCATCCCCACGAGCACGGGCAGGGCGGCCAGCAGCCGCGCGGCGCGCGCGAGGTCGAGCCCTTGACGGAAGTCCGCCTCCGCCGCTGCGAGGTCGCCGCGCGCGACGGCCACGAACCCGCTCAGCAGGCACGTGCCGATCAGCGCAGGGGTCGCATCGCGCTCGTGCGCGACCTCGAGCGCCTGCGCGGCGACGTGCCGGGCCAGGTCGAGCTCGTCGGCGAGCAGGAGCACGACCACCACGTTGGCGGGGGCGAGGATGTCCGGCTTCAAGGCGAAGATGCTGCCCCCGTCGAGCGCCCGTCTCACCAGTCCGACGGCGGTCGTCGCGTCCGCCGTGAACACGCTCTCCAGCGCGGCGAACGTCAACGCGAGACGGTCGGTCGCGCTGCCGGGGGCGATCCGGCCGTCGTACCGGGCCAGGCGCGCGCGTATCGCGTCAGGCGACAGCTGGCCCGCCATGCTGAGCGTCGCTTCGAGCTGGAACGCTCGCTCGACGTCCCCTGCGCGCGCGGCGGCGTCGATCGCCTCCGTCAACAGCGCGATCGCGCTGTCGATGCGACCGTTGAGGGTCATCCACAGCGAGACCTTCGGCGCCCAACGGCTCAGCAGGTCGGGATCGCGCGCGATCTCGGCGAGCACGAGCGGCTCGATCGCAGCGAAGCTGTCATGGTCCGCCGCCCGGATGCTCGCGTTCACGAGCAGGCTCAGCACCGCGGCGCGCAGCTCCGCCGGCGGAGGCTCGTCGAGCGCGCGCGTCAGGTAGGCGACCGCGGAACGGGGCGCGCCGCTTGCGAGTGCCCGCCGGCCGGCGTCCAGCAGCGTCTCGACGTTCTCGCGTCGCCCCTGCGGCTCGGCGGCGAGCAGCTGCGCGGCGACCTGCTCCGGGCCGGCGTCGCGGCTGCGCAGCAGCGCCGCCGCGCGGGCGTGCGCGGCGGAACGCTCGCCGGCGGGCAGGTCGGCGTGCAGCACGGTGCGCACGAGCGGGTGGATGAAGCGCAACGAGGGATCGTCGTCGAGGATGGCCGCGTTCCGCAGCTCGTCTGCCCCGCGTGACGCCGCGTCGGCGTGGAGGCCGGCGAGGGCCGCGACGAGACGGTGGTCGCTGCCGTCGCCAAGCACCGCGACTGCACGCGCGACCGCGCGGGCGTGCGGCGTGAGCCGCGAGATGCGCAGCACGATCGTGCGGGTGACGCGCTCGGGCGCCAGCTCGCGCACCAAGGCCACCTCGTCGGTCTCGCTGCTCGGCTCACGTGCGACGAGCGTGCGCGCGAGCTCGCGGAGGAAGAACGGGTTGCCCCGGCTGACGTCGTGGCAGGCGGTGACGAGCTCGACCGCCGGCGGGGCGCCGAGCTCGGCGCCGAGCAGGGCGGCGGTGGCGCCGGGACTGAGCGCGGACGGCGTCAACCGTCGTGCGGCCGTGTCCGTCGCGAGCCGCGCGACGCCGCTGCTCGCGTCCGGCTGGTCAGGGCGGCAGGCGACCACCACCAGCACACCGAGCTCGTCGAGTCGCGGCGCCAAGAATCCGAGATAGTCGAGCGAGGCGGAGTCGGCCCAGTGCGCGTCGTCGATCGCGAGCAGCAGCGGCTGGTGCTCGGCCAGGCCCGCAGTCAGCCAATAGAGCCCGTTGAGCACGGCGAAGGCGTCGGGGGTCCGGACCGCGTTCGGGTCGTCGTGGGGCAGACCGACCGCGCTGCGCGCTGCACCTCCCGCTCCGTCGAACAACGCCTCGCGCTCGCGCGCCGGCATCGCCTTCAGCGGCAGCCCGAACAGCTGACGGACGAGCGCGAACGGGAAGTGCCGCTCCAGCTCGGTCGCGCGCGCAGACAGAACCCGCAGGGCGGCGTCCGCCGCTGCCGCGCTCGCTGCCCGGAGCAGCTCAGTCTTGCCCAGCCCGGCGTGCGCCTCGAACACCACGAGGCGGCCGCTCCCGCGGCGGACCTGTTCGATCGCGGCGTCGAGCTCGGCCAGCTCGCGCTCGCGTTCGAGCAGCGCGCTCACACGACCTCAGGGTCGATTTCAGGGTGGAAGCCCGGTGGCGGGCACGGCTGGGAGCACGCAGACTGACGTCGCCGGTTGCAGCCGCTCCCCATTGGACCGTTTTATCAGTAAAAGGAGTCCGACATGACGATTGGATGGTGACGCGATGATCCGCCATCGACGCTTGCCGGCCGGCGCCGCCGGGACCGCGGTGCTCGTCGCGGTGCTCGCCGCGGCCTCGGCCGCGACGGCGGCCACGTCGGCGATCAGCGGCAAGGTCACGCCTGACCACGGGGCTGCAGGGACGCCGCTGAGCATCACGATCGGCTTCACGCTCGACCCGGAGCCGGCCGGCCAGTCGATGACCCTGAGCACGTCGGAGCTGAAGCTGCCGAGCAACGGCGTCCTGAACAGCCGCTTGTTCCCGACGTGCAACGCGGCGACGATCAACGCCAGGCGTGGCCGATTCACGGACTGCCCGCGTGGGTCGCAGGTCGGCCGCGGCTCGTTCAGCGCCGACGTGCCCGCCGCCGATGTCTTCGGCGTTCCCGGAAGAGTCACCATCTTCAACGGGGGCGGCACGAACATCACCGTCCACATCTACGCGACCAATCCTGTCCTCATCAGCGAGGCGTTCGACGCCCAGCTCGTCAGAACGAGCGGCAGATACGGCTACAGCATGAACATACGCGTGCCCGACTCGATGCAGGAGATCTCCGACGGCTGGTTCGCGGAGCTGCGGCGGTTCACCGCCACCGTCGGCGCGACGGCCGTCGTGAGAGGCAGACGACGCGGCTACGTCGAAGCGAAGCGATGCCCGAAGAGCGGCAGAGCGCCGATCGCCGCGACCTTCGGGTTCCTGAGAGAGAGCGCGCCGACCAGCGCCGTCGGCTGGATCAGCTGCAGACCGTGAAACGGCAGGGGGCGTGCGGCGCTCGCCGCCCTCGCGGACTCCTGGGAGGGCTGACGCGAGGGCGGCGAGCCACGCCGCGCTCCTGTGCCGGCAGGCCGTGCGCCGGCGGCCGCTTGAAATCCCGCTCCGCGGGCTACGCTGAACCAGAGGAGCTCAGCGATGCCCGCCTGCCCGATCCGCGCCGCTCGACCCCGCCGGTCGCTCCGGTGAGCGCGCCCGTCACGCCCGTCACGCTCGACGGTGCGCTGTCGGCGGAGGCGGTCGCGGCGATCGCGGCCGGCGCGTCCGTCGCGCTCGACCCGGACGCGCTCGCGCGGGTCGAGCGCAACCGCGCGGCGCTCGAGGAGCTCATCGGCGCCGGCACGCCGATATACGGGATCACGACCGGCTTCGGCGCGTTGCTCGACAGCGCCGTCGCGCCGGCCTCGCGCCACCAGCTGCAGGTCAACCTGCTGCGTTCGCACGCCGCCGGCAGCGGCGAGGAGCTGCCGCCCGAGGTCGTCCGCGCCGCCCTCGCGATCCGCCTCAACAGCCTTCTGCTCGCCCACTCCGGCGTCCGTCGCGAGACGCTGGAGCGGATCGCCGAGCTGCTCAACGCCGGCTTCGCGCCGTGCGTCCCGCAGACCGGCTCGCTGGGCGCCAGCGGCGACCTCGCGCCCTCCGCGCACGCGTTCCTGCCGCTGATCGGGGAGGGGGAGGTGCGCGACCGCGACGGCCGCCTGCTGCCCGGGGCCGAGGCGCTCGCGGCGCTCGGGCGCGCGCCGCTCGCGCTCGACACGAAGGAAGGGCTCGCGCTCGTCAACGGCACCCACTTCATGGCGGCGATCGGCACGCTGCTGACCGCCCGCGTCGGCATGCTGCTCGACACCGCAGACGTCGCGGCCGCGCTCAGCGTCGACGCGCTCAGCGGCGCGACCCCGGCGTTCGACGCGCGCGTCCACGCGCTGCGCCCGCTGCCCGGCCAGGTCACCTCCGCCGCCAACGTGCGCGCGCTCCTGCGCGGATCGCGGCGGGCCCGCGCCGCCGGCGACGGCGGGTCGTTGCAGGATGCCTACTCGCTGCGCTGCGCGGCGCAGGTCCACGGCGCCGCGCGCGAGGGCTTCGGCTTCTTCGCGCGGCTCGTCGCCGTCGACCGCTCCGCCGTCACCGACAACCCGCTCGTCTTCGACGGCCCCGACGCGGCCGTCATCTCCGCCGGCAACTTCCACGGCCAGAGCCTCGCGCTCGCGTTCGACACGCTCAAGCTCGCGCTCGCCGACCTCGGCTCGATCAGCGAGCGGCGCACGTTCCGGCTCGTCTCGCCGTCGCTCAACGGCACGCTGCCCGGCTTCCTCACGCCCGACCCGGGCCTGTCGAGCGGCTACATGATCGTCCAGTACACGACCGCCGCGGTCGTCGCGGAGCTGCGGGCGCTCGCGCACCCGGTCAGCGTCGACACGGTGCCGACGTCCGACAACCAGGAGGACCACGTCAGCATGGGGATGACCGCCGCGCTGATGGCGCTGGAGGCGGCCGAGCGGCTGGAGCGGGTGCTCGCCGCGGAGCTGCTGTGCGGCTGCCAGGCGCTCGACTGCGAGCCGGCGGTCGCGGCGTCGCCCGCGAGCCGGCGCGCGCATGCGCTCGTGCGCGAGCGCATCGAGCCGCTGACGGCCGACCGGCCGCCCGCGCCGGACCTCGCCGCGATCGCCGCGCTCGTCCGTAGCGGCGCGTTCGCCGCCGTCCTCGCGGCGGCGCATGACGGCACGGGCGTGCCGGCATGAACGTCGCGGCGAGCGGCGGCGCGCTCCGCTGCCGCGGCTGGCAGCAGGAGGCCGCGCTGCGGATGCTGGAGAACAACCTCCACCCGGACGTCGCCGAGAAGCCGTCCGAGCTGATCGTCTATGGCGGCATCGGCAAGGCCGCGCGCGACCGGGCGAGCTACGACGCGATCGTGCGCGAGCTGACCCGGCTCGGCGACGAGCAGACGCTGCTGGTCCAGTCCGGCAAGCCGGTCGCGGTCTTCGACACGCACCCGCACGCACCGCGCGTGCTGCTGGCCAACTCGAACCTCGTCCCCGACTGGGCGAACTGGGAGACGTTCCGCGAGCTCGACGCCGCCGGGCTGACGATGTACGGCCAGATGACGGCCGGGTCGTGGATCTACATCGGCTCGCAGGGGATCCTCCAGGGCACCTACGAGACGTTCGCGGCGATCGCGCGCAAGCGCTTCGGCGGGTCGCTCGCCGGCCGCCTCGTCGTGACCGCCGGGCTCGGCGGGATGGGCGGCGCGCAGCCGCTCGCGGTCACGCTCAACGACGGCTGCGCGCTGTGCGTCGAAGTCGACCTGCAGCGGATCGAGCGCCGCATCCGGACGGGCTACCTCGACGAGCGCGCCGCGGACCTCGACGACGCGCTCGCGCGGCTGGAGACGGCGCAGGCCGAGCGCCGCCCGCTGTCGATCGGCCTGCTCGGCAACGTCGCCGACGTGCTGCCGGAGCTGGTCCGCCGCGGCGTCGCGATCGACGTCGTGACCGATCAGACGAGCGCTCACGATCCGCTCACCGGCTACATCCCCGCCGGCCTGACCGTCGAGCAGGCCGACACGCTGCGCACGCGCGACCAGGACGACTACCTGCGCCGCGTCGGCGAGAGCGCGGTGACGCACGTCGGCGCGATCCGCGCGCTCCAGCAGGCGGGCGCCGAGGCGTTCGACTACGGCAACGCGCTGCGTGGCCTCGCCGCCGCGCACGGCGACGCCGACGCGTTCTCCTACCCGGGCTTCGTGCCGGCGTACATCCGCCCGCTCTTCTGCGAGGGCAAGGGCCCGTTCCGCTGGGTCGCGCTGTCGGGCGACCCGGAGGACATCCGCAGGACGGACGCGGCGATCCTCGACCTCTTCGGCGACCAGGAGCACGTCGCGCGCTGGATCCGGCTCGCGGGCGAGAAGGTGCGGTTCCAGGGGCTGCCGGCGCGGATCTGCTGGCTCGGCTACGGCGAGCGCGACCGTGCCGGGCTGCGCTTCAACGAGATGGTCGCGAGCGGCGAGCTGCGCGCGCCGATCGTGATCGGCCGCGACCACCTCGACGGCGGCTCGGTCGCCTCGCCCGAGCGCGAGACGGAGGCGATGCGCGACGGCTCCGACGCGATCGCCGACTGGCCGCTGCTGAACGCGCTGATCAACACGGCGTGCGGCGCCACGTGGGTCTCGATCCACCACGGCGGCGGTGTCGGGATGGGCAAGTCGATCCATGCCGGCCAGGTGGTCGTCGCCGACGGCACCGCCGGCGCGGCCGAGCGGATCCGGCGCACGCTGACGGCCGACCCGGGGATGGGGATCGTCCGCCACGTCGACGCCGGCTATCCCGAGGCGATCGACGCCGCGCGGCGGCTCGGCGTGCACGTGCCGATGCTCGACGGCCCTCCGGCGGCCTGAGCGCGGCGTGGCTCCGTCGATCGCCATCCGCGGCGCGGCGCAGCTGCTGCGCCCGCCGGCCGACGGGCTTCCGTACCTGCGCCACGACCGCGCCGCCGAGCTGACGCTCGCGCCCGGCGACCTGACGCTGCGCGCCGGCGCGATCGCGGCGCTCGCCGACGACGGCGGTGACGCGGACGTCGCGATCGACGCGCGCGGCTGCGCGGTGCTGCCGGGGTTCGTCGACGCGCACACGCACCTGCCGTTCGCGGACTGGCGCGCCCGCGAGTACGAGCAGAAGGTGACGGGCGTGGGGTACGAGCAGATCGCACGCGAGGGCGGCGGGATCCGCTCCTCGGCGCGCGCATTCGCGCGCGCGAACGACGACGCGGTGCTCGACCAGGCGCGGGCGCTCGCGGCCGAGATGCTGGCGTGGGGGACGACGGCGTTCGAGTGCAAGAGCGGCTACGGCCTTTCGCGCGCGGCCGAGCTGCGCGCGCTGCGGCTCGCCGCCGCGCTTGGCGACGCGGTCCCGCAGCAGACGGTCTCGACCGCGCTGCTCGCGCACGCGCTGCCGGACGGCTTCGACGCCGACGGCTGGCTCGACGTCGTCGCCGAGCTGGTGCCGGAGGCGCTCGCGCAGTCGCCCGGCGTGCGCGCGCTCGACGTCTACGTCGAGTCGATCGCCTTCACGAACGACCACCTCCGCCGCGTCGGCGCGCTGGCCGCGCGGCACGGGCTCGACCTGCGCTGTCACGTCGAGCAGTTCGCCACGCACCGCTCGGTCCCCGTCGCGCTGGAACTGGGCGCGCGCTCGGTCGACCACCTCGCCTGCATCGATCCCGCCGACGTCGCGCCGCTCGCGGCAGCCGAGTGCGCGGCGGTGCTGCTGCCGGGCGCCGAGTTCCTCGGCGACGAGCATGTCGCGCCGGCGCGGGCGCTGATCGACGCCGGCGCGATCGTGGTGGTCGCGACCGACGCGAACCCCGGCACCTCGCCGGTCGTCGCGCTGCCGATCGTGCTCGGGCTCGCGGTCCGCCGCTACGGCCTGACCGCGCGCGAGGCGCTGCTGGCCGCGACCCTCAACGCCGCCTGGACGATCGGTCGCTCCGCCGAGCTGGGCTCGATCGAGGCCGGCAAGCGCGCTGACCTGATCGTGCTCGACGGGCCCGTCGAGCAGCTCGCGTACCGCTTCGGGCACAACCCGGTCGCGGCGGTGATCTGCGGTGGCGAGCTGGTCCACGTCCGTCCCGACTGCGCCTGGAGGATCGTCGCGTGAGGACCGTCGAGGTGCCGGCGATGGTCAACGCGCACAGCCACGCGTTCCAGCGCGACCTGCGCGGCGTCGCCGAACGGCCGGCTCCGGGCGTGCACGGGGGCGCCGACGACGCGGCCGACGACCACGCGGTCGACGACTTCTGGAGCTGGCGCGAGGCGATGTTCCGGCTCGCCGACGCGCTCGACCCGGCGTCGATCGGCGTCGTCGCCGACGCCGTCTACGGCGAGATGGCGCGTGCCGGCTACGGCGCCGTCGGCGAGTTCCACTACGTCCACCACCAGCCCGACGGGACGCCGTACGACGACCCCAACGCGATGGCGATCGCGCTCGCGCAGGCCGGCGTCGCGCATGGGCTCCGCGTCGTGCTGCTGCCGGCCGCCTACCATCGCGGCGGCTGGGACGGCAGCGACGTGGCGCCGGTGCGGGGACAGCGCCGCTTCTGCGATCCCGACGTCGAGACGTTCCTCGCGCGCGCGGACGCGCTGCGGGCGTGGGCGGCGGAGCGGCCCGGCGTCGCGGTCGGCGTCGCCGCCCACAGCATCCGCGCGGTGCCGGCGAGCTGGCTGGAGGCGATCGCCGCCTATGCCGACCGTCACGGGCTCGTCCGCCACGTGCATGCGAGCGAGCAGCGACGCGAGCTGGCCGAGTGCGAGGCCGAGCACGGCTGCTCTCCGATCGCGCTGCTCGCACGGACCGGCTTCCTCGGCCCGCGCACGAGCGTGGTCCACGGCATCCACGTCGACGCGCGCGACGTCGCGCTGCTGGCCGAGAGCGGGACGATCGTCGTCTCCTGCCCGACGACCGAGGGCTCGCTCGGCGATGGCTTCCTCCCCGCGCTCGCCTACCGCGACGCCGGCGTCCGGCTGGCGATCGGGAGCGACTCTCAGGTGCGCGTCGACCCGTTCGAGGAGGTGCGCGAGCTGGAGACGGGCGCGCGGCGGGAGCGTCAGACGCGCTTCGCGCTGCTCGCCCACCACGGCGACCTGTGGGCGGAGCTGGCGCGCAACGGCCGCGCCAGCCTCGGGCTGCCGGAGGCGGCCGACGGCGCCGGCACGATCGCGGTCGACCTCGGGCACTCCGACCTGCGCGGCGTCGCGCGCCACGACCTCCCGCTGGCGCTCGCGACGTGCGCCTCGGCCGGCGTCGTCGCGCGCTCCTCCACGGGCGCCGCCGCGCGATAGCCTCGTGCGCGTGAGCGAGCGATCCGACTCCCCGGCGACGGCGCGGCCCGTCGCGATCCGCGCGACCGTGCGCGGGGCGGTGCAGGCCGTCGGCTTCCGCGACGCGACCGTCCGCCGTGCGCGCGAGCTGGGCGTGCTCGGCTGGGTCCGCAACGGCGAGGACGGCGCGGTGCTCGCCCACGCGGAGGGCGCGGCCGAGGCGGTCGACGGGCTCGTCGCGTTCCTCCGCGACGGCCCGCCGCTCGCGCGCGTCGAAGCGGTCGAGACCGACCGCGTCAAGGTCGAGGGCCATGAGCAGTTCGCGATCCGCGGCGTCAGCGCGGGCGTCTTCGTCGTCCAGGAGCACGCGGCGACCGCGCACCACTTCGACCTGCGGCTGGAGGTCGGCGGCGCGATGCGCTCGTGGGCGGTCCCGAAGGGGCCGTCGATGGACCCGGCGGCGAAGCGGCTCGCGGTCGAGGTCGAGGACCATGCGATCGAGCACAACGCGTTCGAGGGTCCGCTCGGCGACGGTCACGTGACCGTCTGGGACCGCGGGAGCTACGAGCAGGGCGGGCGCGTCCCCTGGCCGGAGGCACTCGACCGCGGGCACGCCGTCTTCGTCCTCCACGGCGAGAAGCTGCGCGGCGGCTTCGCGCTCCAGCGCACGCGCCGGGGTCCGGGCGGCAAGCCGCAGTGGCTGCTGATCAAGCGCCGCGACGAGCACGCGCTCCCGGGCTCCGACGTCGTTGCCGAGCACCCGGGCTCGGTCCTCGGCGGGTGACGGCTGACGAAACTGGATCGGAAAGGTATAAAATCTGATCAGCTTTCCATCAACCGGATGAACCAGGGAGTCCACCCATGGCGTTGACCATCGGCGACAGCGCGCCAAACTTCAGAGCCCAGACGACAGAGGGCGAGATCGACTTCCACGAGTGGATCGGGGACAGCTGGGCCGTGCTGTTCTCCCACCCGCGCGACTTCACGCCGGTCTGCACGACCGAGCTCGGCTACATGGCGTCGATCAAGCCCGAGTTCGACAAGCGCGGCGCGAAGATCATCGGCCTGTCGGTCGACCCGGTCGGAAACCACGACAGATGGGCGCAGGACATCGAGTCCTCGCAGGGCACCGCGCCGAACTACCCGATGATCGCGGACACCGACCACGCGATCGCGAAGGCGTACGGCATGCTGCCCGCCGAGGTCGAGGGCGACCCGACCTCGCGCACCCCCGCGCAGAACGCCACGCTGCGCAACGTCTTCGTGATCGGCCCGGACAAGAAGATCAGACTCGTGCTGATCTACCCGATGACGACCGGCCGCAACTTCGACGAGATCCTGCGCGTGATCGACTCGCTGCAGCTGACCGCGCAGCACCAGGTCGCGACGCCGGCGCAGTGGCAGCAGGGTGAGAAGGTGATCATCGCCGGCTCCGTCAGCGACGAGCAGGCGAAGGAGCGCTACCCCGACGGGTTCGAGCAGCCGCTCCCGTACCTGCGCATCGTCGACGCGCCGTAGGCGCCGTCAGCGACGACAGCGTCAGCGACGGCAGCTCGCGCGCGCGAGCCACATCCGCGCCGTGAGCTGCCGGCGCCCCGCGCCGGTCGTCATCGTCGCCGTCACGGGCGCGCGGCGGCAGGCGGCGTGCACCAGCGCGGCGCGAGCGGGAAGCGGGACGCGCACGCGCATCAGGACCGTGCGCGTGCCGCGCGGCAGGTCGCGGACGGCGAGCAGACGCCCGCCGGCGCGAGGTCTGAGGCCGACGCTGCCGGACAGTGCGGCGGCCGGCCGCAGGGCCCGCGTGCGCGCGAGGTCGATCCAGGCGCGGCTGGCCGGGAGCGCCGCCGGCAGCCGCAGCGACAGGCTGCGCATCCGCTCGGTGCCGGGCGCGTGGACGCGGCCGTGCAGGCGCGCGCCGCGGTGCGTCATGCGGACGATCAGGCGGCCGTGGCAGACGCGACCGCCGCGGCACGGCGGCGGTCTGATCGGGGTCTCCGTCGGCGCCGGATCGGTCAGGCCGCGCGGGGGAGGGGCGTCCTGCGGCGCCTGCGGCCGCTGCGGCGGCTCGAACTCCGCGTGCCAGTAGAGGTCCTGGCGGGCGGTGTCCGCCACCGCGACGACCGCGTCAGCCGGCAGCCAGACGCGGAAGCGGTAGACGCGGCTCTGCCCCGCGGCGAGCGGCTGTGAGGAGACGGCCGGGGCGCCGTCGCGGGGGAACTGCGCCAGCGTCCCGTCCCACAGCGCCTGCTCGGAGACGAAGCCGTCGCAGCGGTGGTCCTCGCCGGGCGACGCTCCGGAACCGGTCGCGACGTCCATCGCGAGCGCGTCGGCGAGCGGTCCCGAGACCGCGCCGGTCAGCGTCAGGCGGGCGACGCTCGCGCCGCGGGCGCGCAGCGCGATGCAGCGCTCGGCCGGCGCGCCGCCCGGTCTGATCCCCTGCAAGGTGAAGAGCGGCCCCTGCGCGTCGAGCTCGATCGACGGGCGGTCGCTCGGCGTGTCGTCCGCCGCGAGGCTGAGCGCGGCGGCGACGCTCGCGAGCGCGAGGACCGCGAGCGTCGCGAGCACGCGCAGGCGCCGGCTCACGCGGTCGGTCTCCGTGTCGGTCTCTGCGTTTGCTTGCGCGCCGCCGGGCGCCAGATCGCCCACAGCGCGAGCGCGGCGAGCAGCGCCGTCGTCGCGACGACGGCGAGCCCGCGGGAGATCTCGCCACGCAGCGGCGCCGCCAGCGCGCCGACGCCCGCGACCCGAGCGCGCAGTCTGCCGACGGTGCCGTCGGCGGGGATCGACCAGCGCTCCGGCGCTGGGTTCGCGTCGCCGCGGGTCGTGACCGCGAACCGCCCGGCCGGTGCGCGTCTGATCGCGACGACGCGGTGGGTGATCGTCTGCCCGGGGTGGTGCGGGCGCGCGAACGTGATGATCTGCCCGGGGCGCACGTCTCGCACCGCCTGGCTCGTGACGAGGATCAGATCGTCGCGGCTGATCGCGGGCTCCATCGACCCGCTCAGCACGACGCGCGGCTGCCAGCCCGCGACGCGCAGCGCCAGCGAAGACGCCGCCAGCAGACAGAGCGCGGCGACGACCGCCCACCTGGCGGCGGACGCGAGCCGCCGCAGCGGCGGGCGGTGCGGCCGCGCGCTCAGGACGTCGCGTCCCATCGCAGGTCGAGCGTGGCGGTTCTGCCCTGCGCGCTGTTGGAGGCGCTGGTGGGCAGCGCGACGACGAGGCGGTAGCTCTTGCGCGCGCCCGGCGTCCAGTCGGCGGGGTCGTCGATCGGCGCGGCGATCGTCGGGAAGCCGCTCAGTCTGCCCGTGACGATGTCGGGCGTGTCGGCGGCGAAGCCGCTGCAGCTGGCGGTCGGGCCGCCGGTCGCGCCGGTGCCGCGGTCGACGTCGACCGTCAGCGCGTCGGCGAGGCCGTTGCCGCCGGGCGCGCCCGAGAAGGCGACGTTGGAGAACGTCAGCGTGCCGGCGTTGACGACGTTGATGCAGCGCGTCGCCGAGTCGCCCGGCCGCATCCCGTCGATCGCGAAGGCAGCGCTCCCGGCGTCGTCGTCGGTGATCACGATCGTCCCCGCGGCGAACGTGTTGCCGGTGTTGCTGGTGGTGTCGGTGAGGACCGACAGGGTCCCGTAGACACCGACGCCGACGATCACCGCCAGCGCGAGCGCGGACGCGATCACGCGCCCGCGATGTGCTGCCCACATGTCATCTCCCGAATGAAATGGACACACTCGCCTTCGACGCTGGGCCTACCCTCCTTGAGCGCCCTGGCCGCCGTGCTTACACTTTACGCCAGAAGCTGGCGTTTCGGAGCTCCGGCTTCAGGGCACGTGGTGGATCCCGGCGAGGTCGTCCAAGCTGCGCAGCTGCGGGAGCGAGTCGACCCAGCCGCCGTGGGAGCGCGTCGCGCCGTCGGCGTCTGGCATGGCGCTGATCGCCGACCAGCCGAACGGCGCGGCGACGCGGACGTCCTCGCGGACGCGTCGCGCGGGCACGACGACGCGCACGACGCGACCGTCCACCGACGCGCGCACCGCGAACACGCGCCGGACTCCGTGCGGCCGGTCCAGCAGGCCGACCGCCCGGCCGTCCTCGATCCAGAGGGTCCATCCGCCGGTGCGCCCGTCGTCCCGGCCGACGTCCTGCCCGAGCACGAACGAGATCGCGAGCCGGTCCGCCACCGGCCCGCGCATCTGGATCGTCCAGCACATCCGGCCGCCGCCGGTGCGCAACCGCGCCTCGACCATGTCCATCCCAGCGGGGCGTCTGCGGCGCCCGTGCGCGACCGGCGCGCCGGTCCGGCCGGTCCCGCCGCGTCCACGATCGCCGCGGCCGCTCTCCGCGGCGCCGGCGCCCGTGCCGCAGCGCAGCGTCGCCCGCGCGAGCGGGCGCGGCACGGTCGCGAGCTCGCGCACCATGCGCGCGTGCGCGCGCAGAAGTCTGCGCGTGAACGTCTGTCGCTCCTCTCGCTCGGCGGCGAACGCCGCGAGCGTGTCGGGCGCGCGGCGGATGAAGCCGTCGAGCGGCAGCAGCTGCGTCAGCGAGGCGAGACGCCAGGCACCGTCCTCGCGGACGACGTACAGGTCCACGACCTCGCTGCTGTCGAGCACGCCCCGCGGTGTATCGAAGCGCCGCACGACCTGCGCCCGCAGGCGCACGGCGTCGTCGCTCGCCTCCATCACGCGGGCCGGTCCGATCTCCTTCAGCTCCTGCGGCTGCGGAGCGACGTAGTCGTCGCACAGCCGCGTCACGTCCTCCTCGGTCCACGGCTCGCTCGCGACTGGCTCGTGCGTCAGCAACTCGCGTACCGCGAACGCCTCGCGCAGGTCGCGCGTCAGCAGCGCGCACGGTCCCGGCGTCGAGGGGTGCGCGTCGATGGCGGCGATCACCGCCGCCGGCACCTCCTCGGGCGTGGCCGGCGGCGTCACCACGGGATCCGCCGCGCGGGCCGAGCCCGCCGCGAGGACCACGACGACGGCACACGCTGCGACCGTCAGGGTGCTGAGGCGTCTGTGCATGCCGGCAACGTACAGTTGCCGCCGACGGCGACGCTGCGCCCGGCCGTGGCCTTTCGCCGGTCAGTGCCGTCGGACGGTCACGGTGCCGCTGGTCGTGGTCGTCTTCGTCTCGTTGCTGCAACCGCTCGTGTGCTCCACGCGGTCGTACGGTTTCGTCTCGTCGAACGTGACGTCGACCTTCGTGCCGTCCGCCGGGCGCACGACGGCCTTGCGCAGGCGCTCACGGGTCGTCGACGTGAGGTCGACGACGAGGCGGCCGCCTTCGATGCGCACGAGGCTGCCGAAGTCCTCGCGCGTGGCGCGCTCGTCCTTCCAGCCGGTGTCGCTGCTGCTCGGCTGCACCGGGGAGTTGCCGGTGACCTGGTCTTCGGTCACCAGTCTGCGGCGCGCCGAGACGGGCATCGTGCCCGTGCCGTTCGGCGATCTGCCACCGCTGCCGCCCGGCGTGCCGCTGCCTGAGAACGAGACCTCGAGCACGTCGGTCATCGTCGTGGTCTTCGTCGCGCCGCTGAAGCCCGGAATCGCGCAGACGCTTCTGCTCTCGGTCGTGACGGCGATCGTTCCCGACGCGGAATGCTGCGTAGCCGGGAGGTTCGTCTCGCCGCGCTGCGACTCCGGCGCTCTCGATCTCGGCTGCGCTCTCGATCTGGATCTCGATCTCGACCTGGACTTGCCCTTGGCCTTCGGCTTCTTCTTCGCGACGGCGGCTGTCGGATTGCCGGCGTCGGCAGCGGCGCCGACGGCGGGTGCCGCGAGCACGATCGAGGCAGAGACGAGGACAGCGATCAGGGCGGATGGGCGCATCCGAGCAGCATGCGCGCCGCCGCGACCGGGCGCGTCCGTCGAAGGGAAGATCCGCGTCGCACCATCGATAGATCGACTGCTGTGGCTGAGCCGAGACGGGGCGAGATCTGGTTGGTCTCGCTCGGTGCGGCACGGAGAGGGGAGCCGGAGAAGAACCGGCCGGCGATCGTGGTGTCGCGCTCGCGGTTCTTGCGACCGATCGGCCGGCTGTGGTCGGAGACGCAGCGCGAGGTCGAGCAGGCGTTGGCGCTGATCCTCGGGATCGACGCCCGCAGTCGCGCCTGATCCCCCGGCCTCGGGCGGCTGTCACAAGGGGGTCCAGAAACGCCGAAAGCCCCGCTCTCGCGGGGCTTTCGGGTGAAGCGGATGAAGGGACTCGAACCCTCGACCTTCTGCATGGCAAGCAGACGCTCTAGCCAACTGAGCTACATCCGCAGGGCCCGGCGAGTATAGCTAGTCGGCGGCGGGGGATGACGGCTGGTCGGCGCGGACGGGGAGGACCGCGCCGGGGTTGAGGCGGCCGTCGGGGTCGAGGGCGTGCTTGACGGCGCGCATCGCGGCGGCCTCGGCGGGGCCGCGGGCGCGGTCGAGCCAGCGGGCCTTGGCGACGCCGACGCCGTGCTCGGCGCTGATCGTGCCGCCACAGGCGAGCACGAGCTCCAGCACCGCGTCGTCGGCGCGCTCGTCGTCGGGCTCCGGGCCGAGCAGGTTCACGTGCACGTTGCCGTCGCCGAGGTGGCCGAAGAGGATCGCTCTCGTGCCCGGGATCGCTGCGGCTGCGGCGGCGGGAACCTCGGCGAGGAAGCGGCCCAGCTCGGCCAGCGGCACGCCGACGTCGAGCTTGTGCGGGACGCCGGCGGCGTTGATCGCGTCGGCGTGACCTTCGCGCAGCGCCCACAGCCGCTCGCGCCCCGGCGTGTCGTCGGCGATCAGCGCCTCCTCGACGCCCGCCTGCTCCAACGCCGCCGCCAGCTCGTCGGTCGGGTCGCTGCGGCCGGCGCACTCGGCCAGCACGTACACCGGCGCGCGCGGCTCGACCGGCGAGGAACGCCGCTGGTGCTCCAGCACGAGCGACAGGCCGTCGTCGAGGAAGAAGTCGCAGCTCTCCAGCGTCGGCGCCTCGGCGCGCAGCGCCGCCAGCAGCGCCGCCGCAGCCTCGACCGACTCCATCGGCACGAGCGCCGCCACGCGCGCGTCGCAGCGCAGCTCCAGCCGCCACAGCACCCGCGTCACGATTCCGAGCGTCCCCTCGGACCCGACCAGCAGCGACGGCAGGTCATAGCCGGCGTTGTCCTTCGCCAGCCCGGCCATCCGCGTGACGACGGTGCCGTCCGCGAGCACCGCTTCGAGCCCCGCGACGCGCGCCCGCGCGGTGCCGTGGCGCAGCGCCCGTGCGCCGCCGGCGTCGCAGGCGACCGCGCCACCGATCGTGCACGAGTCGCGCGCGGCGAAGTCGAGCCCGGCGTCGAAGCCGGCCGCGCGCGCGTGCGCCTGCAGCGCTCCGAGCGTGACGCCGGCGCCGACCGGCACCAGCCCGAGCGCCCTGTCGACCTCCCCGAGCGCGTTCAGCCGCGTCAGCGACACGACGACCTCGCCGCCGCGCGGCACGCCGCCGCCGACGAGGCCGGTGTTCCCGCCCTGGGGGACGATCGCCGCGCCGGCCTCGGCGCAGGCCGCGACGACGGCCGCGACCTGCTCCGTGTCCGCGGGCCGCACGACGAGCGCCGCGCGGCCGCCGAAACGGCCGGTCCAGTCGTGTTCGTACGTCTCCGTGAGCTGTGGATCGGTGAGCACGTGAGTCGCGCCGACGATCGCTCCAAGTGCTTGTGTCAGGTCCATAGCATGTGACATGCTACTGCCCTCAGGGGAGCGACGAAAGGGGAATGTCGATGGCGACAGCTCACGAGACCGTCTTCACGTTGGAGGCGACGCCGGTCAAGTTCGGCCCCGGCGCCTCCGGGGACGCCGGCTGGGAGCTGAAGCGTCTCGGCGTCCGCCGCGCGATGCTCGTGACCGACCCGGGCGTCGCCGCGCTCGGCGCGCCCGAGCGGGTCGTCGCGCTCGCACGCGCGGAGGGGATCGACGTCGTCGTCTACGACCGCAGCCGCGTCGAGCCGACGCTCGACTCGCTCCAGCATGCGGCCGACTTCGCCGCCGAGCACGGCGTCGACGGCTTCGTCTCCGTCGGCGGCGGCTCGGCGATCGACACCGCGAAGGTCGCTGACCTCGTCTCGACCCACCCGGCGCCCGTGATGGACTACGTCAACCCGCCGGTCGGCGGCGGCCGCAAGCCGCCTGCGCCGCTGCGCCCGCACCTCGCGATCCCGACGACCTCCGGCACCGGTTCGGAGGCGACGACCGTCGCCGTCCTCGACATCCCCGAGCTGAAGCTCAAGACCGGCATCTCGCACCGCTACCTGCGGCCGGCGCAGGCGATCGTCGACCCGGAGCTGACGCGCACGCTGCCCGCCGAGGTGACCGCCTCCGCCGGCCTCGACGTCGTCTGCCACGCCGCCGAGTCGTTCCTCTCGCGCCCGTACGACACGCGCCCGCGCCCCGCCACGCCCGACGACCGGCCGCCGTACCAGGGCTCCAACCCGGTCGCCGACGTCTGGTCGGCGAAGGCGCTGGAGTACGGCGGCCGCTACCTGCGGCGTGCCGTCGCCGACCCGGACGACGTCGAGGCGCGCGGGGCGATGATGCTCGCCGCGACGCTCGCGGGCGTCGGCTTCGGCTCTGCCGGCGTCCACATCCCGCACGCGTGCGCGTACCCGATCGCCGGGCTCAAGCACGTCTACCAGCCGCCCGGCTACCCGGCCGACCACCCCTTCGTGCCGCACGGCCACTCGGTGATCGTCACCGCGCCGGCCGCGTTCCGCTTCACCTACGAGGCGATGCCGGAGCGCCACCACCACGTCGCGGAGCTGCTGACCGGCGGTCGGCAGGAAGGACCCGACGCGCTCCCCGCCGCGCTGCGCGCGTTGATGCGCGACGTCGGCGCGGCGCGCGGAATCGTGGAGTTGGGCTACGGGCTCGACGACGTGCCGGCGCTGGTCGAGGGCGCGCTCAAGCAGCAGCGGCTGCTCGTGATCGCGCCGCGCGAGCCGAGCGCCGACGACCTGCGCGCGATCTTCACGGCTTCGCTGGAGAACTGGTGAGCGACACCGGCGATCAGCTCGGGCTCGGGGCGCTGCAGCCGGGCGATCGCGGCGCCGCCGCCCGCCCGGCGACGTTGACCGACCGTGCGACCGACGCGCTCCGCGGCGCGATCGTCGACGGCCGCCTGAGAGCGGGCGAGCTGTACTCCGTCGCCCAGCTCGCCGAGCAGCTCGGCGTCTCCCGCACGCCCGCGCGCGAGGCGCTGCTGCTGCTGGAGCGCCAGGGGATGGTGCGGTTCGAGCGCAACCGCGGCGCACGCGTGCTGGAGTCGAGCGCGCGCGACCTCGACGAGGTCTTCGCGCTGCGGCTGCTGCTGGAGGTCCCGGCCGCGCGCGTCGCCGCGGAGCGGATCGACGCGGCGGGGCTCGTCGCCGTCGCAGCCGAGCTGGAGGCGATGGGCGCGCAGCTCGACCGCGCCGACGAGGCTGCCTTCATGGCCCGCGACCGCCGCTTCCACGAGCTGCTGCTGGAGGCCGCCGGCAACCGCCGGCTCGTCGCGATCGTCGCCGACCTGCGCGACCACGTCCGCCTGCGCGGCGCCTCGACCGTCGGTCGCGGCCGCGACCTGCGCGCGATCTACGACGAGCACGCGGCGATCGTCGAGGCGCTGCGATCCGGCGATCCCGACGCGGTCGCGGAGGCGATGCGTGCCCACCTCGAGCAGACGCGCAAGCTGCTCGTCGAGGCGGCGGGCTAGCCTCGACCGCGCCTCAGTCGGCCGGAGCCTGCGCGAGCGAGAGGCTGTCGCCGTCGGGATCGAGCCCGGCCCCAGAACGGCGAAAGCCCCGGCGGGCCGGGGCTTTCGGTGAGTGGGCGATACTGGGCTCGAACCAGTGACCTCCGCCTTGTCGAGGCGGCGCTCTCCCAGCTGAGCTAATCGCCCTGGGAGATGTGGATCATACCGACGAGCGGCGGAGGATGACGTCTGCACCCACCAGCCGCTCGGCGGCGCGCGCCCGCTAGGCTACACAGCTCCCTGGCGACGTGGCGGAGTGGCTACGCAGCGGCCTGCAAAGCCGTGTACACCGGTTCGATTCCGGTCGTCGCCTTCCATGGCCCCGAGCGCTCTCGACGACCGAGTCGACGTCGCGGTCGTCGGCGCCGGGCTCGCCGGCCTGATCGCGGCCGAGCGGATCCGTGCCGCCGGGCGCAGTGTGCGCGTGCTCGAAGCGCGCGAGCGGGTCGGCGGCCGGATCCTCAACCACGTGCTGCCGAGCGGGGCGATCGTCGAGATCGGCGGGCAGTGGATCGGGCCGGGACAGCGGCGGATGGTCGCGCTCGGCCAGCGGCTCGGCGTCGCCACGCACCCGACGCACGACGAGGGCGAGAGCGTGCTCGAGCGCGGCGGCTCGCTGCTGCGCTACCGCGGCACGATCCCGCGGATCAACCCCGTCGTCCTGGCGGACATCGCGCAGGCGCAGCTGCGGATCGACCGGATGGCGCGCCGCGTGCCGGTCGAGGCGCCGTGGCGGGCGCCGCGCGCGGCCGAGTGGGACGCGCAGACGTTCGCGACCTGGATCGACGACCACGTCCGCACGCGCCCGGCGCGCGACCTGCTGCGGCTGAGCGTGGCGGCCGTGTGGGCGTGCGAGCCGCAGGAGCTGTCGTTGCTGCACGTGCTCTTCTACGTCCACGCCGCCGGCAGCTTCGACGACCTGATCGGGACGCGCGGCGGCGCGCAGCAGGACCGCTTCGTCGGCGGCTCCCAGGAGCTGCCGCTGCGGCTCGCCGCGCAGCTCGACGCCGCCGAGCTGCGGGTCCTGCTCGGCCGCCCGGTGCGGCGGATCGTCCACGACGGCCCGAGCGGCGCTGGCGGCGGCGTCACGCTCGAGGCCGACGGCGGCGCGCCGGTGCACGCCCGCCGCGCGATCGTCGCGCTCGCGCCCGCGCTCGCCGGGCGGATCGCGTATGCGCCGGCGCTGCCGGCCGCGCGCGACCTGCTGACGCAGCGCGTCCCGCACGGCAGCGTCGTCAAGTGCATGGCGATCTACGACGAGCCGTTCTGGCGCCGCGACGGGCTCAGCGGCCAGGCGGTCAGCATCGAGGGTCCCGCGCGCGTCGTCTTCGACAACACGCCGCCGCAGGGCGCGCCGGGCGTGCTGCTCGGCTTCCTCGAAGGCCGTGACGCGCGCGAGCTCGGCGCATGGCCGGCGGAGCGCCGTCGCGCGGCGGTCGTGGAGACGTTCGTGCGGCTGTTCGGCCCGGACGCGGCCGCTCCGCGCGACTACGCCGAGGTCGACTGGTCGGCCGAGGAGTTCACGCGCGGCTGCTACGCCGGCTACATG
The DNA here is from genome assembly GCF_000025265.1 of Conexibacter woesei DSM 14684. Lineage (GTDB taxonomy): Bacteria > Actinomycetota > Thermoleophilia > Solirubrobacterales > Solirubrobacteraceae > Conexibacter > Conexibacter woesei. Next base: position 3,862,865 of record NC_013739.1, on the reverse strand, counting down.
GCGCCGGGCGTGTGGACGGCGTTCGGCACGGCATTGCGGGAGCCGGTCGGCCCGCTCCACTGGGCGGGCACCGAGACCGCGACCGAGTGGACGGGCTACATGGAGGGCGCGGTGCAGTCGGGCGAGCGCGCCGCCGACGAGGCACTCAGCGCGCTGCGGGACTAGATGGTTGATGCCACGGCCGGCACGGCCGTCTGCACGCGCCTCGCGGCGCCGGATCGCCACCTGCCGAGCTCACGAGTGGCGCTGCCACGATGTCGGCTCGGCGGGCGACGCCCGGCATCCACGATCCACGCACATCCGACCACGCCCGCCGTGGCATCAACCATCTAGGCGGGGCGGCGATGGCGGAGCAGGTCCCGGCGGTCGGCGACGTCCTCACGGCGATCGAGCGCCGCGACTGGACGCGGCTGGAGCGCCTGCTCGATCCCGGCGTCCACTGGACGACCGCGGTCGAGGAGCACCTCCACGGTCCCGCCGCGGTGATCGACCGCCTCTCGCGCGACCCGCCGCCGGCGCCGCCGTCCTACCACGAGCTGCGCGATGGCCGCGTGGTGCGCTGGATCGACGTTCCCGGCTGACATCTAGCGCTCGACGCCCGGCTCGCCGTGGTAGTAGTCGACGACGCTCGACCGCTCCACGATCGCGTCCTCCGCCGGGTCGCCGGTGCGGAGCGAGACCTTGCCGCTGTCCGGGTACGCGCTGCCGCTCGGGACGACGACGGTCGACCACATCAGCACGCGCGCGGGCGCGTCGCCGTCGTTGCGCACCTGGTGGGCGCCGTCGGGACCGATCGGGAAGAAGACGACGTCGAGCGGGTCGAGCCGCTCGGTCCCCTGCGGCGTGCGCACCGACGGGTGCCCGGAGAGCACGACCATCCACTCCTCCTCGCCGTACTCGTAGTGGTACGGACAGACCGCCTGTCCCGGCGGCAGCTCGTACAGACTCGCGCTCGTCCGCTCCGCGCCGAGCAGCGCGCCGAAGCGGAACATCGCGGCGCGGAAGCCGTCCGGCTCGCCGGAATCGAGCTCGAGCGCGGGATCGGAGAGACTCACACGTCGCATCGCACCATGATGACGTGCGTCACCGTCGCTGCCGCCGGAGAATCCACCGCACCGGCGCCGGACCGGCGATGATTCACGCCGGAGCCTGCTCAGGGGAGCCGGACCGGCCGGGAGAACGGGGGACGGACGATGGAATCGATCGGGTTCGACGACGGACTGCGCGTCAACGTGATGCTGGCCGACTACGCGCAGGTCGCCGACGGCAAGCTGAACGTGATCGGCGGCGGCTGGTCGGTCACCGGACCCGAGCCCTCTCCGTTCGCGATCGCCGGTCTGTTCGAGGTCCCCTGGCACCTCGCCGACCAGCTGCACACGTTCCGCTTCGAGCTGATCGACATGGACGGGACCGCCGTCATGTGCCGGACGCCCGACGGGATGCAGGAGGTCTTCTTCGAGGGCTCGTTCGAGCTGGGACATCCCGAGGACGCGAAGCCCGGGAGCGTCCAGCGCGTCCCGTTCGCGCTCAACGGCGGGATGCTGCCGCTGGAGCCGGGCACCCACTACGAGTGGCGGCTGTCGGTCGACGGCGGCGTCCACGACGGCTGGCGCCTGCCGTTCGCGACGCGCGCGCGGGAGGAGTAGAACGGCGGCGGGACGGGGCCTGTGCTGCGCCCCGTCCCGTCCGGCTCGTCCGTCTGCCTCCCAGCTGACTCAGACGCCCGCCAGCTCCCGCTGACGCTCGTCCTGCGGTGCCATCGCGCCACCCTCGACGGAGGGCTCGTGCGTGACGCGCGGCAGCCACTCCAGCCAGCGCGGCAGGTACCAGTTCCAGTCGTCGAGCAGCTTCATCGTCGCGGGCAGCAGCACCGCGCGAACGATCGTCGCGTCGATCAGGATCGCGACCGCGAGCCCGATCCCGAGCTGCTTGAACTCGATCGCCGAGAGGGTGGCGAAGATCGAGAAGACCGCGACCATGATGATCGCCGCGCTGGTGACGGTCGACGCGGTCGACTTGATCCCGTGCGCGACCGCCTGCTCGGTCGACATGCCGCGGTCGTACGCCTCCCGCACCCGGCTGAGGATGAACACGTGGTAGTCCATCGAGAGGCCGAACAGGACGACGAACAGGAACAGCGGCAGCCATGACGTGATCGCGCCGGTCGACTCGAAGTCGAGCAGCTTCTCCGCCCACGTGTGCTGGAAGACGAGCACCAGCACGCCGTACGCCGCACCGACCGACAGCAGGTTCAGCAGGATCGCCTTGACCGCGAGCACGATCGAGCGGAACGTCACCAGCAGCAGCAGGAACGCCAGCGACAGGACGAACGCGAACACGTACGGGATCCGCTCGTTCATCAGGTCGTTGAAGTCCTTCGTGCCGGCGGTCGTGCCGGCGACCGGCGTCTCGGCGTTCTTCAGATCTGCCCGCAGCGCCGGCGCCAGCTCGCCGCGCAGCACCGCCAGCGCGTCCTGCGATCTCTGGTTCGTGCCGTCGCCGTCGATCGGCAGCAGCACGCGGGCGACGTCTCTCGATCTCGACAGCTCGATCTGGATCGGCTCGTGGATCACGCCGCTGGCGACGGCCGCTCTGCGGAATCTCGCCAGCGCCGCCTGCGCCTGCGGGGTGCTGAGGTCGCCGGCCCCGCTGACGGCCATCTCGGCCTCGATCTCCTTGCCGGGGAAGACGGCCTGGATCCGGTCATAGGTCTGCATCACCGGCAGCGAGCGCGGCAGCGTCTCGATCCCGGGGACCGACGTCTTCATCCCGAGCACCGGGATGCACAGCGCCAGCAGCAGTCCGCCGGCGAGCAGCATCGAGACGAGCGGCTTGCGCAGCACCGCGTCGATGACGGCGGTCCACATCCGCGGCGTCTTGGAGACGTCGCGCTTGCGCATCAGGAACGGTATGCGGCCCCGGTCGACCTTGTCGCCGAGCTTGGAGAGGATCGCGGGGAGGACCGTCAGCGACGCGACGAGCGAGACGCCGACGACCATGATCGCGCCCATGCCCATGCCGACGAAGGTCGGGTCGCCGGTGATGAACATGCCGGCCATCGCGATCATCACGGTCAGGCCGGAGATCAGGACCGCGCGGCCCGACGTCGCCGCGGCGGCTTGCAGCGCCGCCTCCTCGCTGCGGCCGGCCGCGCGTTCCTCGCGTTCCCGTCGCAGGTAGAAGAGCGTGTAGTCGACCCCGACCGCGAGGCCGATCAGCAGCACGACCGAGGCGACGTTCTCCTCGACCGGGAAGACGTGCGAGCCGAGCGCGACGAGCCCGAGCGTCGCCATCACGGCGGACAGTGCGAGCAGCAGCGGGATCCCCGCCGCGATGAACGCGCCGAACGCGAACACGAGGATGATCAGCGTGACGGGGATCGAGAGGAACTCGGCCTTCTTGAAGTCGTCGCCGAACATCTTCGACAGCGCCTTGCCGGCGCTGGCGCCGCCGAACTGCTCGATCCGCAGGTCGGGGTGCGCGCTCTGCGCCGCTCTCGTCTGCGCGAGCAGCGCGCCGACGTCGTCCTCGGCGTCGTCCTCGGTCTTCGTCAGCTCGACCTGGACGATCGCCGCGTGGCCTCTCTGCGCGATCTGTCCCTCGTTGCCCTGTTCGTAGGGCGAGTCGACCGATCTGACCTCCGGCAGCCCGTCCATCCGTCTGACGACGTCGTCCACGGCCGCTCTGAAGGCTGGATCGTCCGCGGTCAGCCCCGGCGACTGGACGAGGATCGTCTCGGTCGCGCTCTCCGGGAAGCTGTCGTACAGGACCTGCTCGGCGCGGCCCGACTCGCCTGGCCCGCCTTCGCCGTCCTTGGGTGCCTGCGTGCCGACCATGTTGCCGGCCATGAAGGCGACGATCACGAACGCGATCCAGCCGAAGATCGCCTTCTTCCGATGCTGAGCGCTCCACCTTCCGGCGCGCGCTGCGAAGTTCTCTTTCTGCATTGCTCACAACCCCTTGTGGCCCTTGACTCAGTGCTTGCGAGCAGACTTCCAACCGCTGTCCGGCGTGCCCATGAGGACCCCCGGCGAGCGCGGGTGTGGTCAGGCCCCGAGCGGGGGTGGTGCCAGCCCCAGGGCCGCCCGGGAGGGAGCCCGGCATGCGCGTCGCGGCGCCAGGCGGGTGCGGTCGCGGCGGCGCGCCCGCTTCGCGTACCATGGCGAGCCGATGAAGGCCCTCCTGCCAGACGGAACCGAGCTTCAGCTCGACGACGGCGCGACCGGCGCCGACGCCGCCGCCGCGATCGGCGCCGGCCTCGCGCGCGCCGCGCTCGCGGTCAAGGTCGACGGCGCGCTGCGCGACCTCTCCGCCCCCCTGCACGACGGCGCGCGGCTGGAGATCGTCACGCCGTCGAGCGACGAGGCGCTGGAGCTGCTGCGGCACGACACCGCGCACGTGCTCGCCGCCGCGGTGATCGACCTCTACCCGGGCGTGAAGATCTCGATCGGCCCGCCGATCGAGAACGGCTTCTACTACGACTTCGAGTTCCCCGACGGGACCGTCGTCTCCGACGCCGACTTCGAGCGCATCGAGCAGAAGATGCGCGAGCACGTGAAGGCGGACGAGCGGTTCGTGCGCGAGGACGTGTCGGTCGGCGAGGCGCTGGAGCGGTTCGTGCGCGAGAACCAGCCGTACAAGGTCGAGCTGATCGAGGACCTGGTCAAGAACGCCGACGCCGGCGACCCGGTCGAGACCGTCTCGCTCTATACCAACGGCCCGTTCACCGACCTCTGCCGCGGCCCGCACGGCCCCGGCACGAAGCGGATCAAGGCGTTCAAGCTGCAGTCTGTCGCGGGCGCCTACTGGCGCGGCGACGCGAGCCGCACGATGCTGACGCGCATCTACGGCACCGCGTTCTTCTCCAAGGACGATCTCGCCGCCCACCTGGAGCGGCTGGAGGAGGCGAAGAAGCGCGACCACCGCCGCCTCGGCAGAGAGCTGAAGCTGTTCCAGTTCTCGGCTGTCTCGCCCGGCTCCGCCTTCTGGCTCCCGCGCGGCACGTCGCTGTGGAACTCGCTCGTCGCGTTCACGCGCGAGATGAACGAGCCGCGCGGCTACCAGGAGGTCAAGACGCCGCTGATCTTCGACAGCGAGCTGTGGAGAACCTCGGGGCACTGGGACAAGTACCGCGAGAACATGTTCGTCACGCATGCGGAGGACCGCGACCTCGCGGTCAAGCCGATGAACTGCCCCGGCCACGCGCACCTGTTCAGAAGCCAGCGGCACTCGTACCGCGAGCTGCCCGTGCGCTACAGCGAGCCCGGTCTGCTGCACCGCAACGAGCCGTCGGGAACGCTTCACGGCCTCATGCGCGTCCGCCACTTCGCGCAGGACGACGCCCACATCTTCTGCACCGAGGAGCAGGTCCACGGCGAGGTCGTCGCCTGCCTCGATCTGATCTTCGACACGCTCGGCCGCTTCGGCTTCGAGATCGACGTCGAGCTGTCGACCCGGCCCGAGCGGCGGATCGGCACGGACGAGATGTGGGACCGCGCCGAGGGCAAGCTCAGAGCGGCGCTGGAGCAGCAGGGCCTCAGATACCGCGTGAACGAGGGCGACGGCGCCTTCTACGGGCCGAAGATCGACTTCCACGTGACCGACTCGATCGGCCGCTCGTGGCAGCTCGGCACCGTCCAGCTCGACTACTCGTTCCCGGAGCGGTTCGAGCTGACCTACGTCGGCGCCGACGACAGAGAGCACCGCCCGGTGATGATCCACCGCGCGGCGATGGGCTCCTACGAGCGCTTCATCGGCATGCTGATCGAGCACTGGGCGGGCGAGTTCCCGGTCTGGCTGGCGCCCGTGCAGGCGATCGTGCTGCCGATCGCTGACCGTCACGCCGACTACGCGCGCGACGTCGTCGCGCAGCTGCGGGCGGCGCGCGTGCGCGTCGAGCTGGACGACCGCACCGAGTCGGTCGGCCGCAAGATCCGCGACGCGGAGCTGCAGAAGATCCCGTACATGCTCGTGATCGGCGACAGAGAGCGGGAAGCCGGCGAGGTGGCGCTGCGGCGTCATCGCGAGGGCGACGAGGGCAGCCTCCCGGTCGCCGAGTTCGTCGCCCGCGTCGTGAGCGAGACGGAGCAGCGCTCGGCCTAGCGTCGGCACCAGACACCGAAGATGCGGAAGTCCTCATCCGGCGTTGCTGGCGACGCTATACTCACGCACCTTGATGCTTACGACAAACACGTCGCGCAAGCCTTGACGCGACAGAACGACGCTTCCTAGTGCCGGTCCCGCGACGTTTCGACCGGCGCCCGCCTGAGCGGGACACCACGCGCATCAACGAGCGCATCCGCGTTCCCGAGGTGCGCCTCATCGGCGAGGACGGCCAGCAGATCGGCATCCTCAAGACGGCCGATGCCCTGAGGATGGCGCAGGAGCGCGATCTCGACCTCGTCGAGGTCGCCGCCGACGCGCGCCCGCCCGTCTGCCGCATCCTGGACTACTCGAAGTACAGATACGAGCAGGCGCAGAAGCAGAAGGCGGCGCGCAAGCACCAGCAGCAGATCACGATCCGCGAGATCAAGTTCCGCCCGAAGATCGCGCAGAACGACTACGACACGAAGAAGGGGCACGTCACCCGCTTCCTCAAGCACAAGGACAAGGTCAAGGTCACGATCATGTTCCGTGGGCGCGAGGTGACGCATCCCGAGCGTGGTCAGATTCTGTTGGAGAGACTTGCCGAGGAGCTGGCCGATCTGGCCGTCGTCGAGCAGCGTCCGATCCAGGACGGCCGCAACATGACGATGATGCTCGGCCCGTCGAAGGCCGTGCTCGCCGAGGGCGAGGGCGGCAGCGCGCCGAGAAGAGCCGAGAAGGGCTCCGCTCCGGAGAAGGCCTCTACGCCCGCGAAGGCTGAAGAGCCCGCTGCGTCGGTCAACGGCGAGGCGCCGGACGCGAGAGCCGCCGCGGCTGCCGCGAGACCGGCTGCGGCAGAGAGACCTGCTGCGGCAGAGAGAGCTGCTGCGGCCGAGAGAGCTGCTGCGCCCGAGTCGGCCAAGGCTGAGGCTGAGACCGCTGCGCCCGAGGCTGCCGCTCCCGAAGCCACTCCGGCCGAGGCGAGATCCGAGGCTGAGGCGCCTGCGAGAGCTGAGGCGCCTGCGAGAGCTGAGGCACCTGCGAGAGCTGAGCCGAAGGCGAGAGCCGAGGCGCCGGCCGAGCCGAAGTCCGACGGCGCTGCCGCGCCTGCGGCGGAAGCCGAGAGACCGGCGGCCAGAGCGAGAGCAAGACCCGCCAGAGCGAGAGCGGCGAGAGCCGCGAGAGCTCCGGCCGACGCTCCCGCAGCGTCCGGCAGCTGACCGTTCGCGGCGCCCGCGTGGCGATGTCGTCTCGATGATCGCCACGCTGCTCGCCGCCTTCGCGACCGCGGTCGGCGCCGTCACCGGCGCCGCACCCGCTGCGTCGCCGACACCCGTCGCGACCGCTGCCGGTCCGGCGGCGTCGCTTCCGCTCGACCAGGCGGTCGGGCAGCGGATGATCGGCTCGCTGCCCGGCACGACCGTGCCCGACGCGCTCGCGCGGCAGATCCGCCGCGGGCAGCTCGCGGGCGTGATCCTGTTCGCGCGCAACGTCGGCTCGCGCGCGCAGCTGCGCGCGCTGACCGACCGGCTCCAGGCCGAGCGGCGGCGCGGCCCGCGCGCGCTGCGCGACCGCCCGCTGCTGATCATGATCGACCAGGAGGGCGGGCTCGTGAAGCGGCTCCCGGGTGCGCCGGCGCAGTCGGCCGGCGACCTCGGCGCGCGTAACGATCCCGCGCTCGCCCGTCGCGCCGGTCTCGCGACCGCCCGCAACCTGAGCGGGGTGGGGGTCAACGTCAACCTCGCGCCGGTGCTCGACCTCGGGCTGCCGGGCTCCTATCAGCGCTCCACCGAGCGCTCCTACGCCGCCACCGCCGCCGGCGTCAGCCGGATCGGCGGCGCGTTCGCCGACGGACTGAGAGACGGCGGCGTGCTCGCGACCGCCAAGCACTTCCCTGGCCTCGGCCGCGGCCCGGCGAACGAGGACGAGCGGCTCAACCGCATCGACGTCCCGCTCGACTTGCTGCGCGCGACCGACGAGGCGCCGTTCAGAGACGCCGCCCGCCGCGGCGTCCCGTTCGTGATGGTCTCGACGGGGATCTACCCCGCGCTCGACGAGCGCCCGGCGATGTTCTCCGAGCGCGTCACGACCCGCGAGCTGCGCGACGTCGTCGGCTTCAGAGGGGTGACCGTCACCGACGACCTCGAGGTCTCCGCGATCGCGCACCTGACGCCCGAGCGCAAGGCGCTCGCGTCGGTCCGCGCCGGCAACGACCTGCTGCTGTTCTGCCAGACCGCGGCCGCCGCCGACCGCGGTGCCGCGGCGCTCGTGCGCGCGGTCCGGAGCGGCGCGATCGAACGTGCGAGCATCGACGCGGGCGCCGACCGGGTGCTCGCGCTCCGCGCCGGGCTGCGGTGAGGCCGCCGCCGGGCCGGTGAATCCGCAGGATCTCGCCGAGTTTGCTTTACTTCTCCGTCCCAATGCCCAAGATGAAGACTCATTCCGGCGCCAAGAAGCGCTTCAAGGTGTCGGCCAAGGGCAAGGTCCGTGGCCGCCACGCCTTCACCAGCCACATACTCGAGAAGAAGTCGCCGAAGCGTAAGCGGCGTCTCGGTAGACCGGCGCAGATCTCCGATCACGACGCGCCGCGCGTGAAGAAGCTGCTCGGGGTGGGCAAGTGACCCGCGTCAAGCGGTCCGTCCACGCGCGCAAGAAGCGCCGTGAAGTCCTGGAGATGACCAGAGGCTTCCGTGGCGAGGCGAACCACAACTACAGACGCGCGAAGGAAGCCCTCCTCAAGGCGGACCAGTACCGCTACCGCGATCGCCGCAACCGCAAGCGCGACTTCCGTCGCCTGTGGATCACGCGCATCAACGCGGCCGCGCGGATGAACGACCTGTCGTACTCGCAGTTCATGCACGGCCTGCAGCTGGCCGGCGTCGAAGTCGATCGCAAGATCCTCGCGGACATCGCCGTCCGTGACGCCGAGGCGTTCCGACGTTTTGCCGACAAGGCCCGTGAGGCGTTGGCGGCGGCTGCCTAGCCGAATCCCAGCCAGCATCTCCCGAACGGGCGCCGACTCCACCAGGACGGCGCCCTTTCTGTTTAAGGACCCGTCCCGAACCCACCATCCCGGATGCCACCGATCACCTCACCCCACAACGAGCGACTGAAGGAGCTGCGGCGCCTCGCGCGCAAGCGCGGCCGCGACGAGAGCGGCCGCTTCGTCGCCGAGGGAGAGGACCTGCTCGCCGCCGCCGACGAGGCCGGTTGGCGTCCCGTCGAGCGCTACTGCGCGGCGGGCAGCGGCCTGCCCGGCACGGAGGTCGAGGCGGACGTGCTCGCGCACGTCTCCCAGCTCGGCTCCGGCACGCGCGCGCTCGCCGTCTACGAGCAGCGCTGGGCCGACGCCCCTGCGGGTCCGCTGTGCGTCTACCTGCACGGGATCGCCGACCCCGGCAACGTCGGCACCGTGCTGCGCTCCGCGCTCGCGTTCGGTGCGGCGTCGGTCGCGCTCGGGCCCGGCTGCGCCGACCCGTTCGGCCCGAAGGCGGTGCGCGCGAGCATGGGCGCGGTCTTCCAGGTGCCGCTCGCCCGCGCAAGTGGCGACGTCGCCGCGCTGCCCGGCACGACGATCGCGCTCGACGCGCACGCCGGCTCCGGTCCGCTGCACGGCCCGCTCGGCGAGCCGGCGACGCTGCTGATCGGCGCCGAACGCGCCGGGCTGCCCGAGGCGCTGCTGGAGGCATGCGACCGGACGGCGCGAATCCCGATCCGCTCGGAGTCGCTGAACGCCGCGATGGCGGCGACGATCGCACTGTACGAGGCAACGCGCGGCGAGGATGCCGGGGACCATAGGATGAGCGCCGCATGATCGAGCGGATCGACGAGCTGAAGAGAGCGGGGGAGGCCGAGGTCGCCGCCGCCGCCACGACCGACGCGCTGGAGCACGCGCGCGTCAGATGGCTCGGGCGCAAGGCCGAGCTGCCGAACATGCTGCGCGGCGTCGCGCAGCTGCCGCCGGAGCAGCGCGGCGCGGTCGGCAAGGCGGCCAACGAGGCACGCAAGGCGCTGGAGGCGCTGATCGATGCGCGCAACGCCGACCTCGCCGCCGCCGAGCTGGACGTGCAGCTCGCCGCCGACCGGGTCGACGTGACGCTGCCAGGCGCGCCGCTGCCGGCCGCCGGCGGCCTGCACCTGCTGAGCCAGACGCGGCGCGAGATCGAGGACGTCTTCGTCGGGATGGGCTTCACCGTCGCCGAGGGGCCGGAGGTCGAGCGCGTCTACTACAACTTCGACGCGCTCAACCACGACGCGGCGCACCCGGCGCGGCTCAAGAGCGACACCTTCTACGTCGCCGACGACGTCGTCCTGCGCACGCACACCTCGCCGATGCAGGTGCGCGCGATGGAGCTGCAGCCGCCGCCGCTGTTCCTGATCGTGCCCGGCCGCGTCTACCGGCGCGACTCCGACGCGACGCACACGCCGCAGTTCCACCAGATCGAAGGGCTCGCGGTCGACGAGGACATCACGCTCGCCGACCTCAAGGGGACGCTGCTGCAGTTCGCCCGCGCGATCTTCGGCGACGAGCGCGAGGTCCGCCTGCGGCCGCACTTCTTCCCGTTCACCGAGCCGAGCGTCGAGATCGACGTCTCCTGCTTCCGCTGCGACGGCACCGGCCACCTCAAGGACGGTTCGCGCTGCGGCCTCTGCAAGGGCACCGGCTGGATCGAGATCCTCGGCGCCGGGATGGTCGATCCGAACGTCTTCGGCCACGTCAGAGAGCACGGCTACGACCCGGAGAAGATCCAGGGCTTCGCGTTCGGCATGGGCGTCGAGCGGATCGCGTTCCTCAAGCACGGCGTCTCCGACCTGCGCCTCTTCTACGACAACGACCTCCGCTTCCTGCGGCAGTTCTGACAGGAGGCCATCGCGATGAAGGTCCCGCTTTCCTGGCTCCATGAGCACTGCCATCCCGACCTCGGCGCCGACGCGCTGGCGACCCGCCTGGCACTGACGGGCACCGAGGTCGAGCGCGTGCTCCACCACGGCGTCCCGTCGGAGGAGTCGTTCGTCGTCGCGCGTGTGCTCGAAGCCGAGCAGCACCCCGACGCCGACCGCCTGCGCGTCACGCAGCTCGACGTCGGCGAGGACGAGCCGGTGCAGGTCGTCTGCGGTGCGCCGAACGCGCGCGCAGGCATCACCGTCGCGCTCGCGCGCCCCGGCGCGCGGCTGCCGGACGGCACGAAGCTGAAGAAGGCGAAGCTGCGCGGGGTCGTCTCGCACGGGATGATCCTCGGCGAGTCCGAGGTCGACATCGGCGTCGACCACAGCGGGATCATGGAGCTGGACGGCGACCTGATCCCCGGCACGCCGCTCGGCAACGTGCTGCCGCTCTCGACCGACGTGCTGGAGCTGGAGGTCACGCCCAACCGGCCCGACTGCCTCGGCGTCTACGGCGTCGCACGCGAGGTCCACGCCGCGACCGGTGCGCCGCTCGGCAGCGCGCCGTGGGAGCAGGATCTCGGCAGCGACGGCCCGTTGGAGGGCGCCGAGGTCGCGGTCGAGACGGAGCGCTGCCCGCGCTTCACCGTGCGGATCTTCGACAACGTCACGATCGGCCCCTCGCCGCACTGGCTCAAGGCGCGGCTGATGGCCGCCGGCCAGCGGCCGATCTCGAACGTCGTCGACATCACCAACTACGCGATGCTGCTGACCGGGCATCCGCTCCACGCGTTCGACCTCGACCGCGTCGCGGGCGGGCGCCTGACGGTCCGCGACGGGCGTGACGGCGACGTGCTGGAGACGCTCGACGGCGAGACGCGCAGACTCGACGCCGACATGGTCGTGATCTGCGACGCGGACGGCCCGACCTCGCTCGCCGGCGTGATGGGCGGCGCGCGCTCGGAGGTCCACGACGGGACGACGCGCGTGCTGATGGAATCGGCCAGCTGGAACGGCCCGAACATCCAGCGCACGTCGACGCGGCTGGGTCTGCGCAGCGAGGCGTCCGGCCGCTTCGAGAAGGGCCTCTCGCCCGAGCAGGCGATGGAGGCGCAAACGGTCGCGACGCGGCTGATGGTCGAGCTGACCGGCGCGACGGTGCGCCCCGGCACGCTCGACGTCGCCGGCTCGGCCGGCTGGGACGGCGCGCACGCGACGATCCGGCTGCGCGACGCGCGCGTCTCCGGGCTGCTCGGCGCCGAGGTTCCGCGCAGCCGCAGCGCCGAGATCCTGAGCGCGCTCGGCTTCGGCACCGCCGACGCGGCCGACGGCCTCGACGTGACCGTTCCCCATTTCCGGCGCAACGACGTCACGCGCGAGGCCGACCTGATCGAGGAGGTCGCGCGGATCGACGGCGTCGACAAGCTGCCGGCGACGCTGCCGCTGCGCCGCGGCGCGGCCGGCCGGCTGACGCCGTGGCAGCAGCTGCGCCGCCGCGCTGCCGACACGCTCGCCGGCGCCGGCCTGCACGAGGTGATCGGCTGGAGCTGGAGCCCGCCCGAGCTGGCCGACAGACTGCGGCTGCCGGCGGAGGACCCGCGCCGCGCCGCGATCGCGGTCGAGAACCCGATGTCGGCCGAGCACGGGCTGCTGCGCACGACGCTGATCGGCGGGCTGCTCGACGTCGCGCGCCGCAACGTGACGCACGGCATCGCTGACGTCGCGATCTTCGAGTCCGGTGCCGTCTACCTGCCCGCGGGGAATGGCGAGCTGCCGCACGAGCCGCACCTGCTCGGCGTGCTGCTGACCGGCGCCGCGCGCCCCGCGACGTGGCGCGAGCCGCAGCCGCCGGAGTCCGACTTCTTCGCCGCCAAGGGTGTGCTCGCGCACCTGCTCGACGCGCTGCGGGTCGACTGGAGCGTCGAGCCGGGCGCCGAGCCGTTCCTGCACCCGGGGCGTGCCGCGAGCGTGCTCGCGGGCGGCCACCGCGTCGGCTGGCTGGGCGAGATCCATCCGGCGATCGCCGCCGACTGGGACCTGGAGCGGACGGCCGCCTTCACGCTCGACCTCAGCGCCGTGATCGGCGCCGTCGCCGGACCCGCCGTCTACGCGGACTACACGAGCTTCCCGGAGGTGCGGCAGGACCTCGCGGTCGTGCTCGCCGACGACGTGCCGGCGGGCGAGGTCGTGCGGATCGTGCGCGAGGCCGGCGGGCCGCTGCTCGCCGACGCCGAGGTGTTCGACGTCTACCGTGGCGCGCAGGTCGGCGAGGGCAAGGTCTCGCTCGCGCTGCGGCTCGCGTTCCGCTCGCCCGAGCGGACGCTGACCGACGACGAGGTGGCGGAGCGGCGCAGCGCGATCGAGGAGGCGCTCGCGGGTCTGGGGGGCAGCCTCCGTGCCTAGCTCCACCAGCGTCTCCGTCTTCGGCGCGTCGGGCTACGCCGGCGCGCTCGCCGCCGCGCTGCTGCAGCGCCACCCGCGCTTCGAGCTGCGCACGATCACGTCGCGCTCCGACGTCGGCCGGAGGCTCGACGAGCTGTACCCGCGCCACCGCGTCCCGCTGGAGATGGTGGAGCTGGACCTCGACCGCCACGGCGACGTCGACGCGGCGATCGTCGCCTACCCGCACCACGCCGCCGCACCGGTCGTCGCCGGCCTGCGCGAGCGCGGCGTGCGCGTGATCGACCTGTCGGCCGACTTCCGCCTCACCGACCTGCCGACGTACGAGCAGTGGTACGGACCGCACGCCGCGCCGCAGCTGTTCGGCAGCGCCGCCTACGGCCTGCCGGAGCTGGGCTACCGCGAGCGGATCGCGGAGGCCGACGTCGTCGCCAACCCCGGCTGCTTCCCGACCGCCGCGCTGCTCGGCCTCGCGCCGCTGGCGCGCGCCGGGCTGGTCGACGACGTCGTGATCGACGCGAAGACCGGCGTCTCCGGCGCCGGCCGCGCTGCGACCGAGAAGACCCACTTCGTGACGGTCGACGAGAACGTCGCCGCGTACGGGCTCGCCGGCCACCGCCACGCGCCCGAGATCGACCAGGAGCTGGCGGTGCTCGGCGCCGAGGTCACGGTCACGTTCGTCCCGCACCTGCTGCCGCTCGACCAGGGCGAGCTGATCTCTGCCTACGTGCGGCCGAGCCGCGACGTGACCGAGCAGGAGCTGCTCGACCTCTACGCCGAGCACTACGCGGGCGAGCGGTTCGTCGAGCTGACCGGCGCCTCGCCCGGCGTGCGTGACGTGCGCGAGACGAACATCGCGCGGATCAAGGTGACGCGCGATGCGCGCTCCGGCCGCGTGCTCGTCTTCGCAGCGATCGACAACCTCTGGAAGGGGACCTCCTCGCAGGCGGTCCAGAACCTCAACCTGATGTTCGGCTACGACGAGGCGGAAGGTTTGTCATGAGCAGCGGTTTCTTCACCTCCCGCTGGGTCCCGCGGCCCGGCCACGTGCACGAGACCGAAGGCGGGCTCGCACGCGGCTTCCGCGCCGCCGGCGTCGCCAGCGGCGTCAAGGCTGACGGGGTGAAGGACCTCGGCCTGCTCGTCTGCGACGCCGACGACGCCGTCAGCGCCGCACGCTTCACGCGCTCCGGGGTGCTCGCGGCACCGGTCGTCGTCACGAAGGAGCGGACCGACTTGGCGAACCTCCGCGCAGTCGTCGCCAACTCCGGCAACGCGAACGCCGCGACTGGCGCGCAGGGGGTCGAGGACGCCGCCGCGACGCAGCAGGCGGCGAGCCGCGTCGTCGGCGTCGACGCGACGCAGGTCGCGCTCGGCTCGACCGGCGTGATCGGCGTGCCGCTCCAGCTCGACCGCGTGCTCGGCGGCCTCGAGACGGCCCACGGCGAGCTGCGCACCGACGGCGACGGCGACTTCGCCGACGCGATCCGCACGACCGACAGATTCGCCAAGCGCGCGTCGCTGCTCGTCGAGCTGCCGTCCGGCGACGTGCGGCTCTCCGCCCAGTGCAAGGGCGCGGGGATGATCCAGCCGAACTTCGCGACGATGCTCTGCTTCGTGCAGACCGACGCGCTGCTCGATGCCGACACCGCGAACCTGCTGCTCGGCGTGACCGTCAAGCGCTCGTTCGACCGCATCTCGGTCGACGGCCAGCTGTCGACCAACGACACGGTCGTCCTGATGGCGAGCGGCGCCAGCGGCGTGAGGGTCGAGCCCGAGAGCGAGGACGAGCTGAAGCTGGGGGAGGCGCTCGACGCGCTCCTGCGCCAGCTCGCGCTGCAGATCGTCGCCGACGGCGAGGGTTCCAAGCGGATCGGCCGCGTCGTCGTGCACGGCGAGGACCCCGAGGCGGTCGAGCGCGTCGCGCGGACCGTCGCCAACTCGCCGCTCGTCAAGACCGCGCTGCACGGCGGCGACCCGAACTGGGGCCGGATCGCGCAGGCGGTCGGGGCCGCGCTGCTCGACACCGCGCCGCTGCCGTTCGACATCGCGATCGAGGGCGTGACCGTCCTCGCCGACGGCGCCGGCCTGCGCTTCGACGAGGCCGCGCTGAACGCCGCCGTCGGAGGGAGCGAGGTCGAGTACGTGATCGCCCTCCCGGGCGAGGGCGCCGAGACCGAGGTCTTCTTCTCCGACCTCGGACACGAGTACGTGACGATCAACGCGGACTACACGACATGAGCCCCACTGCACCGATACGCGACGTCGCGACACTGCTCGAGGCGCTGCCCTACATCCGTGAGTTCCACGGCAAGACCGTCGTCATCAAGTACGGCGGGGCGGCGATGGTCGACCCCGCGCTGCGCGAGGAGTTCGCGCGCGACGTCGTGCTGATGAAGTACGTCGGGATCAACCCGATCGTCGTCCACGGCGGCGGGCCCGACATCACCGCCTACATGGACCGCCTCGGCCTGCCGGTCGAGTTCGTCTCCGGGCTGCGCGTCTCCGACGCCGACACCGTCGAGATCGCCAAGATGGTGCTCGTCGGCAAGGTCAACAAGGACATCGTCCTGCGCCTCGGCCGCCACGGCCAGCCGGCCGTCGGCCTCTGCGGCGACGACGGGATGCTGTTCCGCGCGGCGCGCAAGGCCGCGCCCAACGGCGAGGACATCGGCTTCGTCGGCTCGATCGAGCGCGTCGACACCGACGTGCTGACGCACATCGCGCAGGACTACATCCCGGTGATCGCGTCGGTCGGCGCCGACCGCGACGGCAACTCGTACAACATCAACGCGGACGAGGCGGCCGGCGCCGTCGCGCGCGCGCTCGGTGCGTACAAGGTGATGTTCCTGACCGACGTGCGAGGGTGGCTTCGCGACCCTGCCGACCAGGACAGCGTCATCAACGAGGTGACGGCCGACGAGGTCGAGCGCCAGCTGCCCGAGATCGCCGGCGGCATGCGGCCGAAGCTCGCCGCCTGCATCGAGGCGATCCACGGCGGCGTCAGCTCCGCGGTGATCGTCGACGGCCGCGTGCCGCACTCGCTCCTGCTGGAGCTGTTCACCGACGCCGGTCTCGGCACGATGGTCAAGCCGGCGATCTAGGCGACACTGATGACCCTTTCCGACCTCCAGGCGATCGAGTCCGCCCACGTCATCCCGTCCTACGCCCGCTACCCCGTCGAGATCGTGCGCGGCGAGGGGACACGGATGTGGGACGCCGAAGGCGCCGAGTACCTCGACTTCCTCTCCGGCATCTCGGTGCTCAACGTCGGCCACTGCCACCCGGCCGTCGTCGAGGCCGTGCGCGAGCAGGCCGGCCGCCTGACGCACACGACGAACCTCTTCTACACCGAGCCGGCGATGCGGCTGGCGGAGCGGCTGGCGACCAGCTCGCTCGGCGGCAAGGTCTTCTTCTGCAACTCGGGGACGGAGGCCAACGAGGCCGCGCTGAAGCTCGTCCGCAAGGCGAAGCCGCGCGGCGAGATCGTCGTCCTGCACGGCGGCTTCCACGGCCGCACGTACGGCTCGCTGAGCGCGACGCCGCAGGAGTCCAAGCAGGCGCCGTTCGCGCCGCTGGTGCCCGGCTTCGTCGTCGTGCAGCCGACCGTCGCGGCGATCGAGGCGGCGGTGCACGAGGGCACCGCGGCAGTCCTGCTGGAGCCGATCCAGGGGGAGACGGGCGTCCACCCGATCCCCGACGAGGTGCTGCTCGCCGCCCGCGCGGCGTGCGACCGCGTCGGCGCGGCGCTCGTCTTCGACGAGATCCAGACCGGGATGGGCCGCACCGGCACGCTGTGGTGCTACGAGCAGACGCCGGTCGTCCCCGACGCGATCACGAGCGCGAAGGCGCTCGGCGGCGGTCTGCCGATCGGCGCGCTCGTGACCGGCCCGCGGCTCGCGGACGTGTTCGCGCCCGGCGACCACGGCTCGACGTTCGCCGGCGGCCCGCTCGTCGCGGCGGCCGCGAACGCCGCCTTCGAGCTGCTGGCCGATCCGGGGCTGCTGGCGCGCGTGCGCGAGCACGGCGAGCTGCTGAAGGAGCGGCTGCGGGCGCTGCCGGGCGTCGAGAACGTGCGCGGGCGCGGCCTGATGGTCGGCTTCGAGGTCGCTGACGCGCCGGCGTTCGCCAAGCGCTCGCTGCTCGAGCAGCGGCTCGTCGTCAACGCGACCGGCCCGGCCACGATCCGCCTGCTGCCGCCGCTCGTCGTGACCGCCGCCGAGATCGACGACGCCGTGTCGCGCCTCGCCCGGCTGCTGTGACAGCGCGCGTCGAGTTCTGACCACGGGCGGGACGTCGGGTCATCGCGCTGCGGCCACGGGTATGGTCTGGTGGACCTCCCGTGATTCGCATCCTGATCGTCGACGACCATCCCGCTGTGCGTGCCGGCCTGGTGGCGGTCCTGCGCAGCGAGCCAGGGCTCGTGCCCGTCGGCGCCGCCGCCGACGAGTCCGAAGGCTGGCGGCTCGTCCAGCGCGCGCGGCCCGACCTCGTCCTGCTCGACCTGCACCTGCCGGGCGGCAACAGCCTCGCGCTGTGCCGCCGCATCAAGCGGCTGGAGCCGCAGACGAAGGTGCTGATCTACTCCGCCTTCGCGCACGACGAGCTGGCGATCGCCGCGACCCTCGCCGGCGCCGACGGCATGCTCGACAAGACTGAGCCGATGCTGGAGCTGTTCGACGGGATCCGCCGCGTGCACAGGGGCGAGCACCTGCTCGCGCCGATCACGCCCGAGCGGCTGCAGGACGCCCGCTCGCGGATTCCGACGCCGGACTGGCCGGTCGTCGCGATGCTGCTCGACGGGACCTCCGACGAGGACATCGCGCAGACGCTCGGCGTCCGCCAGGAGGAGCTCGACGCCCGCGTCGAGCGGCTGCTCGCGAGGCTCGCGCCGTCGGCGGCGCGCTCGCGCGCCTGAACCGCCTCGCCGCCCGCCATCGCGTAGCATCTCGGCCGCCATGAGCGAGCCTACTCAGACCGAAGTCCACCGCATCGCCGCCGCGCCGGCGCGCACCGCGAGCTACGAGGCCGATCCGGCCGAGGTCAGACGCGTCCTGCTGCTCTACTCGGGCGGCCTCGACACGAGCGTGATGCTCAAATGGATCCAGGACGAGTACAGAGCCGAGGTCGTCTGCCTGACGGTCAACCTCGGCCAACCGGGCGAGGACTACGACGTCATCAAGGACAAGGCGCGCAGAATCGGCGCGATCGACACCCACGTGGTCGACGCGCGCGAGGTGTTCGCGCACGAGTTCATCAAGCCGGCGATCAAGGCGAACGCGCTCTATGGCGGCGGTTACCCGCTCTTCACCGCGCTCGGCCGCCCGCTGATCGCGAAGCTCGCCGTCGAGTACGCGCGCAGAACCGGCTGCGACACGATTGCGCACGGCTGCACCGGCAAGGGCAACGACCAGGTCCGCATCGAGGCGACCGTCGCGACGCTCGGCCCGGAGCTGAAGGTGATCGCGCCCGTCCGCTCGTGGCAGATGGGCCGCGAGGAGGAGATCGCGTACGCCCGTGAGCACGGCATCTTCGTCAAGGGCGGCGCCGAGGTCACGCCGTACTCGATCGACGACAACCTCTGGGGTCGCTCGTCCGAGGGCCGCTGGATCGAGGACCTGACGCACGCGCCGGAGGACGACGTCTTCCAGCTCGTGACGCGGCCTGAGGAGGCGCCCGACACGCCCGAGATCGTCGACCTGGAGTTCGAAGGCGGCGTCCCGGTCGCGCTCAACGGCTCGCGCATGGGGCTCGTCGAGCTGCTGGAGGCGGTCGCCGAGATCGGCTGCCGCCACGGCGTCGGGATCGTCGACCACATCGAGGACCGCATCGTCGGCCTCAAGGTGCGCGACATCTACGAGGTGCCGGCGGCCGCGATCGTGCTGAGAGCCCACCAGGAGCTGGAGCACCTCGTCGGGACGATCCACCAGAACCAGTTCAAGACGGGCCTCGACCAGCAGTGGGGCTACCTCGTCTACGCAGGCCTCTGGTGGGAGCCGCTGCGGCACGACATCGACGCCTACCAGGACCGCGTCAACGAGCAGGTGACCGGCAGAATCGGCCTCAAGCTCTACAAGGGCTCGGTCCGCGTCGTCACGCGCGAGTCGCCGAACGCCGTCTACGACGCGACGCTCGCCTCCTTCGCGGAGTCCGGCGGCCTCTTCTCGCAGACCGCGTCGCCCGGCTTCATCGAGCTGTGGTCGCTGCAGTCGCGGATGGCGTACCAGCTGCGCGAGCGCGCCAGCAGAGCCTGATGCGCTTGTCGCGCGCGGCGCGCGGGTAGCTTCGGTCGCATGTACTACAAGGCGCTTGGATTCGT
This sequence comes from Conexibacter woesei DSM 14684, assembly GCF_000025265.1. Lineage (GTDB taxonomy): Bacteria > Actinomycetota > Thermoleophilia > Solirubrobacterales > Solirubrobacteraceae > Conexibacter > Conexibacter woesei. The sequence goes on along the minus strand of NC_013739.1, from coordinate 3,843,178 downwards.
CGTCTGGAAGCTCGGCACGCGCTACCTGCGCCGGCGCTACGGGACGGCGCCGAAGAAGATCGGCGCAGGTGCGCTCGTGGCGGTCGGCGTCGCGGGCGCGATCGTCGTCGCGCAGAAGCGGCTGGGCGCAGACTCGTCAGGTTGAGTGCCGGCTGGTGTGCACGACCCTGTGCACCCGCCGAGCGAGGCCGCACGCGTCCGCGTCGCGGGATAGCCTGCGGTCCGGTTCCCTGCTCCGATGCGCCTGATGCCACCTGATGCCTTCCCGCCCGACGACGCGTCCCGCCACCCCGGCGACGCGAACGTCGTCGACCCCGCCGTGATGGCGGAGCGGCGGGCGCAGCGGGCGGAGCTGTCCGAGCAGGTCGCGGTCCGCCGCGCGGCGGACGCGCAGGCGCTCGCGGCCGAGCTGTCGGCCGAGCGCGCGCGGCTGGAGGCCGAGCTGGAGCAGGCCCGTCGCGAGCCCGAACGGCTCAGCCGGCTCGTCGCCGAGCGCGAACGGGCGCTGAGAGCCGCGCAGCAGCGCGCGCACGGGGAGGAGGCGCAGCGGCTGGAGGCGGCGGAGGAGCTGTCGACGAGCGCGCGCCGCCACGAGGCCGAGCTGGCCGACCTGCGGGCGAGAGCCGAGCGGGCGGAGGAGCAGCGGGCGCTGCTGGCCGAGCGGGCGGAGCGGGCCGAAGGCGACGCGGAGAGCCGTGGGGCGGAGCTGGAGGCGCTGCGGACGCGGCTGACGGAGGCGGAGCAGATCGCGGCCGCGGCGGAGCGGGCGCTGAGACGTGCCGAGGCCAAGCGCGCGGCGTCGCGCGAGAAGCGCCGGCGGGCGATCGAGGCGCGCGAGGCCGCGGAGGCCGAGCTGGCCGCGGCCCAGGGCGAGGCTCGCGCCGCGCGCGAAGGCGCCGATGCGGTGATGGCCGAAGCCGCGCACGTCGAGAGCGAGCGCGAGACGCTGCGAGCTGAGCTGGCGCAGGCGCGCGCGGAGCGCGACGCTCTGCGGACGGAGCTGGCGCAGGCGCGGGAGGAGCGCGACGGTGGGCGTGCGGAGCTGGCGGGGGCGCGCGCGGAGCGCGACGGTCTGCGGACGGAGCTGGCGCAGGAGCGCGACGCCGCGGCCTCCGCCGCGGCGGCGCCGGCGAGATTCGTCCCGTCGCCGTCGTTGCTGCGCAGCGAGTTCATGCTCGCGCGAGCGACGCGCGGCCGGCCGGTGAGGACGGTCCCGCCGCGGGTCGGCGTGACGGTCCCGACGGATGCCTTGGCGCGCGAGCGCCGGCTGGTGGAGGAGCGCGGCGCCGCGAGCGCTCTCGCGGGCCGGGGGTCTGGCGCGGCCGCCGGAGCGGCGCGCGCGGCCGGGCTCGCCGCGGCGGTCGCGGCTCGCGCCGCCGGTCCCGCGGCCGTCGGCGACGCTGCGCTGCGCGGGGCGGAGGCCGAGCGCCGCGTGCCGCCGCGCGCGATACCGGTGACCGCGCTCGCGTTGGAGCGAGAGCGCTCGGTGCGTCTACAGTCCCAGCTGGACCGCCAGGCGCAGACCGAGCGCGAGCTGCGCGACCAGGTCGAGGCGCTCGAACGCGCGGTCGCGTCGCGGATGGACGCGGAGCAGCGAATCGAGGCGGCGCTGCGGCGCGTGCGCGGCGAGCTGGAGGCCGCGAACGCCCTTCGCATGCTGACCGAGCGCGGCTCCCCGACGAGGCCGCTCACCTCGACGCAGCCGGCGCGCGAGGCGACGCCGACCTCGCCCGCCCCGCCTGCCTCTGCCGCGCCGCCGGCCCCGGACGCTGCCGACGCGCCTCCAGCGCCGGCCCCGCCCGCCGCGGCCCCGCCCGCGCCGGCGCCCGACCCCGCCGCGCCGCCGGCCGCTGATCCCGACGCCGCTGCGCCGCACGCGCCGGTGCCCGCCGCTGACCCCGCCGCGCCGCCGGCCGCAGCCGCTGCGGCGCCCGGCGATCCCGTGCCGCTCGGGGCGGGCTTCGACGCCGACCGGCTCAACGCGGCCCGAGCGCGCCTGCGCGCGATGGCCGAGGCGGAGGAGCGTGCCGCCGCGGGCGGTGACCCCGCTCCCCTGGACGCCTCCGCTCGCCCGGACGCGGCCGCTCCGGCGGACGCCGCCGCTTCCGTCGACCCAGCTCCTCCCGCCGACGCGGCTTCCGCCGGCTCAGCTGCCCCCGCTCGAACCGCTCGGCCCGGCCCAGCGCGCGTGATCGGGCCGGCGCGGGTGACGGTGCCGACGCCGCGCGCGTTCGTCGACGCGAACGCGCGGCGTCCCGTGCGCTCGACGTCGCCGTGGCTTCCGGCGGCGCTGCGGCGGCTCGTGCGCGAAGACCCGGAGACGGCCGGCAGGATTCTCGTCGGCATGCTGCCCGCCCACGGGCTCGTGACGCAGAGACCGCTCGCGTACGACCTCGTCCTGGCCGATCGCGGCACCGTCGCGGTCGACGTGCGCTCCTACGGCCGCACGACCGTGCGCGCGCTCGACGGGCCACGTGAGAGCAGACGGGTCGACTTCCGCGTCGCGGCGAGCCACGCCGGCTTCGCGCGCCTGCTGCTGACGCGCCGCGGGCTGCGCCGCCGGGCGCGCGTGCGCGGATCTCGCAGACGGCTGCGCGAGCTGCGCCGGCTCAGCCGTGAGCCGCTCGCGCTGCGCGATCTCGCCTCGACTGGGGCAACGCTTGAACCGGCGCTGGCGCTCTGGCTGGCGGCGCTCGCGATCCAGCCCGCCGACACCGTCGGCCACCGCTTCACGATCGCCCACGCGCCGCTCCCCGGCGGCCCGGCGGACGCCTGGCTGCGAATCCAGGACGGCGCGCCGCCGAGCGTCCTGCGGACGCCTCCGGGCGAGCCCGTCGCCGCCACACTGCGCTGCACGCGCGGCGCGCTGATAGCGCTGCTCGCGGGCGTCGCGCCGCCGGCCGGCGAGGGCGCGGCGATCGACGGCGACGCGGCCGTGCTGGAGCTCGTCCGCGGCTGGATCCGCGCGACCGAGTTCCCCGCCGGCTGAGGAGCGCGCGGAAGCGGCGCGGGGCGCTGCCCGCCCCGACTAGCCTGCCCCGATGGACCCGGTCGAGGAATCGCTTCCCGAGACGGTCGAGCATGGCCCGGCGAGCCAGCAGACGCGCGTGCTGGAGCGCACGCTGCGGCGCTGGTGGCTGCCGGTCGCCCGCAACTGGCGCCTGACCCCGCGCGGGATCCGCCTGCTTCAGCGCATAACCGACCCGACCGATCGCGTCCCGGTGCTGCGCGGCACGCGCGTCGAGCCGACGCGCATCGGCGGCCGGCCGGCCGAGTGGGTCCGCGCGCCGCGCGCGCTCGCGCAAGCGCACGGCGGTGACGCCGGGCATGGCCGGGACGGCGACGACGGCGGGCACGGCCGGGACGGCGACGACGGCGGGCACGGCCGGGACGGCGGTGACGCCGGGCACGGCCGGGACGGCGGTGACGGCGGGCACGGCGGAACGGACGCGGCCGGCCCGATGCTGCTCTACCTGCACGGCGGCGGCTACGTCTTCGGCTCCCCGCGCACGCACCGCAACCTCGTCTCGCGCATCTCCCACGTGACCGGCCTGCCGGCACTCTCGCTCGACTACCGCCTGCCGCCGGAGGCGACGCTGCCGGCACCGATCGAGGACGCGCTCGCCGCCTACCGCGAGCTGCTCGCCGGCGGGCGCGACCCGCGCACGATCGTCGTCGCCGGCGACTCCGCCGGCGGCAACCTCGCGCTCGCGCTGTCGCTGCACGCCGCCGAGGAGGGGCTGCCGCAGCCGGCCGCGCTCGTGCTGCTCTCGCCGTGGGCGGACCTGACCCAGAGCGGCGCCTCGGCGCAGACCAACGACCTGCTCGACCCGTTCATCCCGCCGGGCGTGCTCGACCGCTTCGCGCGCGTCGCGGCCGGCGGCGCCGACCCGGCCGGCTGGCGGATCTCGCCGCTGCTCGCGCCCGAGGAGCTGTGGCGCGCGCTGCCGCCGACCCACGTCCAGGCCGGCTCGACCGAGCGGCTGCTCGACGACGGCGTCGCGGTCGCGCGGCGCGTCGCGGCCTCCTGCACACGCGCCGAGCTGCACGTCTTCGACCGCCAGCCGCACGTCGTCCCGCTCTGGAACGGGACTCCCGAGGCGCGCACGGCGCTGCGCGAGATGGGTCGCTTCGTCACCTCCGCACTGGCGCCCGAGAGCGCTCCCGCGGCGCCCTCCGAGGCCGACGCTGAAGCCGCCTCCGAGGTCGCCGAGCCGGCCGACCTGAGCTGATCCGCCGCCCTGCCGGGGATCGTGCACGGCGTCCGCTGGGCCGCCTATTCTGACAAGCCCGATGTCCTCCTCCTCAGCTCAGGCCTGCGCCCACCTCCACGTCCACTCCGAGTACTCGCTGCTCGACGGCGCCTGCAAGATCGACGCCCTCGCCGCGCGCGCCGCGGCGTTCGACCAGCCCGCCCTCGGACTGACCGACCACGGCGTCATGAACGGCTCCGTCGAGATGTACAAGGCCTGCAAGAAGCACGACATCAAGCCGCTGCTGGGCTGCGAGGTCTACGTCGTCGACGACCGCCACTTCCGCGCCGGCAGAGCGGAGCGCAACCACCTCACGCTGCTGGCGCAGAACGACGTCGGCTACCGGAATCTCGTCAAGCTCTCCTCGACCGGCTACCTCGAAGGCCTGCACCGCGGCAAGCCCGGCGTCGACTTCGAGATCATGTCGCAGCACTCGGAGGGCATCATCGCCCTCACCGGCTGCCTTGCCTCGCGCTTCTGCCAGCGGCTCGTCAACGACCGCCCCGACGAGGCGCGCGCCCACGTCGACGACCTGATGAACATCTTCGGGCGCGAGCAGGTCTACTTCGAGGTGCAGAAGAACGGCATCGCGGACCAGGACAAGGCGAACGAGGGGATCGTGCGGATCGCGCGCGAGGTCGGCCGCCCGCTCGTCGGCACCGGCGACGTGCACTACCTGCGCCGCGAGGACTACCACCATCACACGGCCCTGCTCTGCGTTCAGACGAAGTCGACGCTTGCCGAGCCGAAGATGACGTTCGACACGAACGAGTTCTACCTCAAGTCCAACCAGGAGATGGCGGACGCGTTCGCGGAGTGGCCCGACGCGCTGCCGACGACGCTGGAGGTCGCCGAGCGCTGCCAGGTCGAGATCCCGCTCGGCGGCCAGCTGATCCCGAGCTACCCGACGCCGAACGGCGAGGAGGAGAGAGCGTACCTCCGCCAGCTCGTCCTGGACGGCCTCCACCTGCGCTACGGCAACCCGCCGCCGGCCGCCGCCGTCGAGCGGATGGAGATGGAGCTGGCGGTCATCGACAAGATGGGCTTCAACGCCTACTTCCTGATCGTCTGGGACTTCGTCAGATACTCGAAGGAGAACGGCGTCGCGGTCGGCCCGGGCCGTGGCTCCGCCGCCGGCTCGATCGTCGCCTACTGCCTCGCGATCACGGACGTCGACCCGCTCGCCTACGACCTCCTCTTCGAGCGCTTCCTCAACCCCGAGCGCGTGTCGATGCCTGATATCGACATCGACTTCTCCGTCCGCGGCCGCGAGCGCGTGATCAGATACGTGACGGAGAAGTACGGCAGAGAGTCCGTCGCGCAGATCATCACCTTCGGCAAGATGTTCCCGCGCGCCGCGACGCGCGACGCCGCGCGCGTGCTGGGCCACGACTACGGCGCCGGCGACAAGCTCGCGAAGCTGATCCCGGACCCGATCATGGGCCGCCCGCCGTCGTTCGACGACTGCCTCCAGCCGGGCGAGCCGCTGCGCGGCGAAGTCGACTCCAACCCCGTCTCCAGACAGATCGTCGACGTCGCCCGCGGCCTGGAGGGGATCGTCCGCAACTCGTCGATCCACGCCGCCGCGGTCGTGATCGCGGATCGCCCGCTGACGGACATCGTGCCGCTGCAGCTCGCCGACGCCGGGACCGACGACAGAGGCGACAAGGTCTACCGCACGGTGACGCAGTACTCGATGAAGCCCGTCGAGGAGCTCGGTCTCCTCAAGATGGACTTCCTCGGCCTGCGCAACCTCGACGTGATCGAGGACGCGCTCGACATCATCGAGCGCTCGACCGGCACCCGCCCAGACATGACGACGCTGCCGCTCGACGACGGCAAGACCTACGACATGATCGCCCGCGGCGACTCGGTCGGCGTCTTCCAGTTCGAGTCCGAGGGCATGCGGGAGACGCTCAAGAAGGTCAGACCGACCGAGCTCGAGGACCTGATCGCGCTGAACGCGCTCTATCGCCCGGGCGCGATGGATCAGATCCCCACGTACGCGCGCGGCAAGCGCAACCCGGAGTCGATCTCCTACCCGGACGAGCGCCTGCGCCCGATCCTCGAATCGACCAACGGCGTCATCGTCTACCAGGAGCAGGCGATGCAGATCGCCAAGTCCCTGGCCGGCTTCTCCGGCGCCAAGGCGGACGACCTCCGCAAGGCGATCGGCAAGAAGAACCGCGCGGCGATGGCGGAGCTGAAGCCCGAGTTCATCGAGGGCTGCCGCGCGTCGAGAACGAGCGAGCAGGTGATCGAGTGGCTGTGGGCGACGAACGAGAAGTCGGCCGACTACTCGTTCAACAAGGCCCACGCCGCCTGCTACGCGCTGATCGCCTACCGCACCGCGTGGCTGAAGGCCAACCACCCGGCCGAGTACATGGCCGCGCTGATCTCCTCCGTGATGGACACGAAGGACAAGGTCCCGTTCTTCGTCGCGCAGACGGAGCAGATGGGGATCGAGATCCTGCCGCCGGACGTCAACGAGTCCGATCACGACTTCATGGTCGTCGACGGCAACATCCGCTTCGGGCTCGACGCGGTCAAGGGCGTCGGCTACGCGGCCGTCGAGGGGATAAAGCGCGCCCGCGAGGAGGACGGCCCGTTCACGTCGCTGTGGGACTTCTGCGAGCGCGTCGACGGCAAGGCCGTCAACAAGAAGGCGATCGAGGCGCTGATCAAGTGCGGCGCGTTCAGCTCCACCGGCGCGTCGCGCAAGGGCATGCTGGGCGTGCTGGAGCAGGCGCAGGCGGCCGGCCAGAAGGCGCAGCAGGACGCGCTGATCGGCCAGGGCTCGATCTTCGACCTCGGACCGGAGCCGGGCGCCGCGAACGGCGCCGCCGCGAGCGCGTTCGCCGCCCCGAGCCATCCCGGCATCCCCGCGGAGGAGTTCGACCAGGCCGAGATGCTCGCCGCCGAGAAGGAGTCGATCGGCCTCTTCATCTCCGCCCACCCGCTGAAGGCGGTGCGCGAGGCGATGCGGGTCAAGGTCGACTGCACGCTCGCGGAGCTGAGTGACAGAAAGGACGGTGACTGGGTCACCGTCGGCGGCATCATCACGCAGTGCAAGAGACTGCGGACGAAGAGAGGCGACCACATGATGTTCGCCACCCTCGACGACCTCGAGGGCACGGTCGAGATCCTGATCTTCGGAAGAGTCCTGGCCGCCTCCGAGGAGGCGTTCCAGATGGACTCGGTGATCACCCTGCGCGGCCGCGTCGACCACAAGGACGCGTCGAAGACAACGGTCGTGGTGCAGGACGCCGAGCTGTTCGCGCCGTCGGAGGCGGAGATCGAGAAGGCGCGCGAGGAGGCCGCGAAGATCCCCACCGGCCCGCCGCCGGTCCGCCTGCGCCTCGACTGCACCGCCCTGCGCGCGGGCGTTATCGACGACCTCAAGGCGGTCTTCGAGACGTTCCCCGGCGAGTCCGTCGTCGTGCTGGAGATGCACACCTCAGGCGGCCAGCGGACGCTGCGGCTCGGTCCGACCTACAAGGTCAGCCGTAACGCCGCCCTGCAAGCCGAGCTGGACCACGTGCTGGGGAGCGCGATGCTCGAGCCCGCCGCGGCGTGACGGCTTGTCCTCGCCGCGCCTGGCGTTGTCCTCGGTCGCTTATGGGCTGGCGCCCACCGCGCTCCCTGCGTCCTAGCCAGGCACGACGATGACGGCGCCGTCTATCGACTACACCGCTGCCTTCTTGCGCAAGCGCAGTCCTCTTCTGCGCAGTCTCTTCGCGTAGACGATCTCCTCGGCCGATGTCCCTCTCTTGTCCGGGCCGGGGGTCTCCAGCACGACGGGGAGGTTCTCGAAGCGCGGCTCGGACAGGAACGCCATGCAGCCCGTCTCGCCCAGCTCGCCCTCGCCGAGGTTGGCGTGGCGGTCGCGGTTGGTGCCGAGCGCGTTGACGGAGTCGTTGAGGTGCAGCCCGCCGAGCCGGCCGAGCCCGACGGCCGCGTCGAAGCGGTCGAGCGTCTCGCTCAGCCCGTCGATCGTGCGGACGTCGTAGCCGGACGCGAGCAGGTGGCAGGAGTCGAGGCAGACGCCGAGCCGCTCACCGCCGCCGGCCGCGTCGATCAGCTCTCTCAGCTCCTCGAACGAGCGCCCCAGCGTGCCGCCCGCGCCCGCGGTGTCCTCCAGCAGCAGCGCGCTCGACTCGCTCTCCGCCAGCGCCTCTCTGAAGACGCCGCCGGCGCGCGCGATCGCCTCGCCGACGTGGCCTCTGAGCGCCGAGCCGGGGTGGAGCACGACGCTCGCGCCGATCGCGTCGCCGACGCGCAGCGACTGCGTCAGCGAGGCGAGCGACTTCGTGCGGATCTCCGGGTCCTCGCTGGCGCAGTTGATCAGGTAGACGGCGTGGATCATCACCGCTCTGATCGGGCTGCCCGCCATCGCGTCGCGGAACGCGGCGAAGTCGTCCTCGGAGTACTGCGTCGGGCGCCACATCCGCGGCGACTGGTTGAAGATCTGTATCGCCGTACAGCCCTTCTCGACGCCGCGCTCGATCGCGTTCGGCAGCCCTCCGGCCTGTGACACGTGGGCGCCGATTAGCATGCGGACTCCATGAAAGTTCGATTCGCTCCTTCTCCGACGGGCGCGCTGCACATCGGCGGCGCCCGCACTGCGCTCTACAACTGGCTGCTCGCACGCGGGAGCGGCGGCAGACTCGTCCTGCGGATCGAAGATACCGACCGCGAGCGATCGACCCCCGAGAACGTCGAGCAGATCCTCGACGCGCTCCGCTGGCTGGAGCTCGACTGGGACGAGGGGCCGGTCTTCCAGGCCGCGCGCGCCGAGCGCCACGCCGAGGCGCTCCAGCAGCTGCTCGACGCCGGCCACGCCTACCGCACGACCGCGACGGGCGACGACGTCAGAGCGTGGAAGGCGCAGCACGGCGACGACCGCGGCTTCCGTGGCACCTCCGAGGCCGAGGGAGCGGTTCGGCTGCGCGTGCCCGACGAGGGGGAGACGGTCGTCCACGACGCCGTCCGCGGTGACGCGTCGTTCAAGCACGTCCACCTCGACGACCCGGTGATCGCCCGCGCCGACGGCTCGGTCCTCTACAACTTCGCCGTCGCGATCGACGACCTCGACGCAGGCGTCACGCACGTCGTGCGCGGCGAGGACCACCTCTCGAACACACCCAAGCAGCTGCTCGTGTTCGAGGCGCTCGGCGAGAGAGCGCCGATCTACGCGCACCTTCCGCTGCTGCACGGCCCGGACGGCAAGAAGCTCTCCAAGCGCCACGGTGCCGCCTCCGTGCAGGAGCTGCGCGACCAGGGCTACCTGCCCGAGGCGGTCAACAACTACGTCGCGCTGCTCGGCGCCGGCTTCGACCCCGAGCGCGAGTACTTCACGCGCGACGAGCTGGCCGAGCGGCTGAGACTGGAGCGGATCTCGCGTTCGCCGGCGGTCTTCGACGAGAGAAAGCTGCGGCACATCAACGGCCACTACCTGCGCGAGCTGCCCGTCGAGGAGCTGACGCGCCGGCTGGAGGCGTTCACGGGCCGGGAGGGGCTCGCCGGCGCGGTCGAGATCAGCCGCGAGAAGATCCAGACGCTCGCCGACTTCTGGCCGCTCGCCGGCTTCTTCTTCGACGGCCCGGCCGACGACGAGAAGGCGTTCGCGAAGGTCTTCGGCGTCGAGGGCGCGGTCGACGGGCTCGCGGCCGCGCGCGACGCGCTGGCGGCGCTGGAGCCGTTCACGCAGGAGTTCGTCGAGGCCGCCCTGCGCGGCCTGCTGGACGCGAACGACTGGAAGCCCAAGCACGTCTTCCAGCCGGTCCGCGTCGCGATCGCCGGGACGACGATCTCGCCGGGGATCTTCGAGAGCGTCGCGCTGCTGGGCCGCGACGAGACGCTGCGGCGGGTCGACGCGGCGCTCGCGCGGGCGCGTTGACACGCTGTCGAGCGGCGGCTGGGGGCGTGCCGTCCTCAACCTGAGCGCCTGCCGTGCCGATAACCTGAACGGATCGGGACAGCGGGCGGCCTCGGGGGCCGGGACTGCAGCGATCCCCTCGTTCGCGCGTTGCGTCGAGGTCCACGATCGCCATGACCCCACCGACGCTCACAGCCAGCTTGACTTCAACGGCCGCCACTGCCGACGCCGGATTTCCGCGCCACCACAACGAGGGCCACGGCCGTCGGCTGACGGCTGCGTTCGAGGCGCTGGAGGCGTTCCCGGTGCTCGCCGAGTCGCGCAACCGCGTCCTGCGGCTGTTCACGCAGGAGCGCCCGGCGACGGCTGAGATCGTCGCCGCGGTCGAGTCCGACGTGGCGCTCGCGATCGCGACGCTGCGACTCGCCAACCGCGTCGACGGCAGGTCGCGGGGCAGAGTCGACTCGGTCGTGAGAGCGGTCAGCGTGCTCTCGCCGGCGGCGGTGCAGGCGCTCGCGAGCCGTGCGCGCACGTTCGACTTCTTCGAGCGCAGCGGCATCTGGGAGGGCACGCCGGAGCGCTTCCGCCTCCACGGGGTCGCGACCCAGCGCGCGGCCGACCGGCTCGCCGCCGAGCTCGGCTACGAGGACCGCGACCGCCTGATCGTCACGTCGCTGCTGCACGACATCGGCAAGCTCGTCCTCAGCCACGCCTACCCGGGCTATCCGCGGCAGGTGCACGGCGACGCGAAGACGCCGGAGGAGCGGATCCACAGGGAGCGCCGCGAGCTGGGCGTCGACCACGCGCTCGTCGGCGGGGTGCTCGCGCGCCGCTGGGGGCTGCCGAAGGCGATCGCCTCGACGATCGAGCGCCATCACAGCGACGACGCCGACGGCGAGGCCGCGCTCGTGCGCCTCGCCGACATGCTCGCCCACTACGGCCACGGCGACGCCGTCTCGCCGAGCGAGATGCTGTCGACCGCGCGGCTGGTCGGGATCGGCCCGGCGGAGCTGCGCGCGGTGATGTACGACCTCCCGTACGCGACCAACGGCGGGCGCCAGCGCGCGCTCGACCCGTGCCCGCTGTCAGCGCGCGAGACCGAGGTGCTCAAGCGGCTGGGGCAGGGGAAGGTCTACAAGCAGATCGCGCACGAGCTGGAGCTGTCGACGAGCACCGTGCGCACGCACCTCCACAACATCTACGGCAAGCTCGGCGCCGTCGACCGCGCGCAGGCGGTCTTGATCGCCACCGAGCGCGGCTGGATCTAGCCTGGCTTGCCCTCATCGCACCACGGACTTCGTCCGCGGTGCCCGCGACGTCCTCGGTCGCTTATGGGCTGGCGGGTGGGTGGGACCGTGTCCTCCCTGCGTCCTCGCCAGCCACGACGATCGCTACGCCAGGACGCGTCGCTGCGCCCGCGCCCGCACGCGCAGCCGCCACGTGACGAGTGCGGCGATCAGGATGCCGGCGGAGTCGATCGCGACGTCGCGCGGGTGGCCTGAGCGGCCGTCGACGAACGTCTGGTGGAACTCGTCGCTGATCGCGTAGCCGACGGCGATCGCGGCCGCCCACCAGGCCGCTCGGCCACTCCAGCCGAGCGCGCGCAGCCAGAGCAGGAACAGCAGGCCGTACTCGACGGCGTGGACGACCTTGCGGCCGACCAGGTCGATCGTGCCCAGCTCGGTTCTGAGGTTCGGCTGGGCCGAGAGGAAGAAGATGACGCCCATCAGGGCGAGTGGCGGACCAAATCGACCGATCCAGTCCGCAAGCCGTCGTGTCGGTGACATACCATCCTGATGGTAGGCAACCGCCGATGATCTCGATCACGACCAAATCCCCCTACGCGCTGCGGGCGCTCACGGAGCTCGGCCGCCTCGGCGGCTCAGGTCCGGTGCCGATCGCCGAGCTGGCCCGCCGGCGGGAGATTCCGGTCCAGTTCCTCGAGCAGCTGTTCGCGGTCCTGCGCCGCGCCGGCGTGCTGAAGTCCCAGCGCGGCGTCAAGGGTGGCTACAGCTTCGCGAGGGAGCCGGGCGAGATCACCGTGCTGGAGATCGTCGAGCTGCTCGACGGCGCATTCGGCGCCGACGCCGAGGGCGTCTTCGCCGAGGCCGCCGCCGCCGCCCGCGCCGTCCTCGCGCAGACGACCGTCGCCGACGTGATCGAGCGCGAGGCGCGCGACGCCGGCGCGGCGATGTACTACATCTGAGCGTCCGTTACAAAACGCCGCTCGATAGGCGAAGATGTCCAGGTGCTGCAACGCATCCACATCAGAGGGTTCAAGTCCCTGGTCGACGTCGAACTGGAACTGCCTCGTCTCGCAGTACTTGCCGGTCCGAACGCCGCAGGTAAGAGCAACGTTCTCGACGCGTTCCAGATGCTGGCTCGCTCCGGAACTCAGCGAACGCTTGCGGACGCGCTCGATTCTCCGATTCGTGGCTTTCCTACCGAGGCGTTCACCTTTCCGTCGGGAGGACTCGCAGAGCTCATGGTGCAGAACTCTGCGAGATTCGAGATCGAGGCTGACGTCGCGATCGACAGAGCTGACACAAGAGCGTTGCTTGAGCGTGTGCGGTATCGGCTGGGAGTCGAGATCGATCCAGACACCGGCGTGCTTGCCCTTGCGGATGAATATCTCGCGCGACTCACAAAGGACTGGCAGCCGAAAGACAGCGCGCGCATCGAAGCACAAGACGATCGAATTCTCATTCGGCGTTCTGGTAGCGGAGGGCGGCCGCCGCTGGAGGAGCGTGCGACGAATCACACGTGGCTTTCGGACGCCCGGCTTTCAGGGACGCCCTATCCGCTGTTTGACAGTCTGCGGGCAGAGTTTCGACAGTGGCGCACGTACTACCTGGATCCAGGCACAACCATGCGTGCTGCAGCGCCGCCTCGCGAGGTTCCCGACATCGGCGTGAATGGAGAGCATCTGGCTCCCTTTCTCTACGGGCTCAAGACACGCAACGGCCCAGCGTTTGAAGCAGTGCATCGGGCCCTGAAGTCGGTGATCCCAGCGATCGGCAGCCTCGACGTCGATCTCGACACGAAGCGTGGCACACTCGATATTCAGATCGAGCAGGACGGGACTACCTTTTCGTCACGAGTGGTATCGGAGGGCACTCTTCGGGTACTCGCCCTCTGCGCGATCGCGGTTACCGCTCGCAGTGGGCTCGTTGCGTTTGAGGAGCCCGAGAATGGTGTTCAGCCGCAGCGACTGGACCGGATCGCTGAGTTGCTTGCTTCCGTGACCCGACGTGGCTCAGCTCAACTGGTCGTGACGACACACTCACCCGGTTTCGTGGCTGCGATTCTGGAGCGGGCCCGGGATGCCGAAACGGATATTGGGCTGTTCAGCGTCGGGCGGAGCGGCCACAAGACCGTCATCAGACCGCACCGGGACTTTGGGCTCTGGCAGGACCAGGCAGTTGACGAGTTGCTCATTGAGCCGGACGAATCGGACAAGATCTCTGCGCTGGTCCGTCGAGGCTGGCTCGACGTCTGAATATGACGTATCGAGTTGATTTGTTCTGCGAAGACGCAGGACACGAGAGTTTCGGTCGAGCGATGATCAACCGGTGTGCTCGTGAGGAAGGCGTCGCCGTCACGCTCAACGTCCCCACCGCGAAGTTCGGAATCCCTCGTTTGCGATCGGAGCTCGCGGCATTCCAGAGTGTTCTCAAGCGCTCTGGCGGCGCACCAGACATTCTCGTGATCATGATCGACGCAAACGCCGAAGGCGTCGCGTCGCGGAGGAGACAGATCGACGCGGTCCTGGATCGAGATGTGATTCCGGTCAGCGTGTGCGGTGTTCCGGATCCATATGTCGAGCGCTGGCTGTTGGCGGACCCTGTCTCGTTTGCGGAGACGTTTGGGCACGAACCCGAAGGTGGAAGGGTCCGGACTCGGAAGGAATGGAAGGCGCGCCTCGTAAAAGCTCTCGAAAGAGGCGGGCAGATCGTGACGCAAGGCGGGGCCGAATTTGCCGAAGAGATCGTATCGGCGATGGACCTTTATCGGGCGGGTAGGATCGCGCCGTCATTGAACGCGTTCATCTCTGATTTGCGAACCACTCTCCGCACGCTTGGCGTCTGATCCATACCCTGGTCTGCTCTGGGACTCGCGTCGCCACATAGCGGCGCAAGCGTCCACCATCGCGACGGTAACGCCGCTGGCTGTACGACGGAGCGACGCGGCGATGTACTACATCTGAGCGCGTCGTCAGGAGACGGCGGCGAACGCGTCGGCGTAGACGACGACGCCGGTGGGTGCGGGCTGGTCCGGCGGCGGGTACGCCGGCAGTCTGAACGCCATCCACGCGTCGTCCGGGACGTCGAACGGCGCACGGATGCCGAGCGGGGCGGCCGGCTCGAAGCCGAAGCGTGGGTAGTAGTCCGCATGGCCGAGGACGGAGACGAGCGGGACGCCGGGCGCGGCGGCCGGCGCGCGTCGCAGCGCCTCGCGCACGAGCGCGCCGCCGATCCCGCGGCGCTGCGCGTCCGGGTCGACGGCGACCGGGGCGAGCACGAGCAGCGGGACTCCGCTGTCGAGCCGCGCGCGGCTGAAGACGATGTGGCCGAGGACTCGCTCGGCGCCGCGCTCGACCGCCACGAGGCACAGCTCCGGCACGACGGCGCCCTCGGCGCGCAGCGCGTCGACCAGGTCGGCCTCGGCCGCCGTCGGGAACGCACGCTCGTGCACGCGCCGCGCGGCGGCATGGTCCTCCTGGCGCTCGGGGCGCAGTCCGAGGCTCATGCGGTCACTCGTCGCCCTTGACCCAGCGCGCCTCGCGCTGGATGCCGCGGTAGGAGCGGCCGAGTCTCTCGCGCTCGCGCGCGGCGGCGCGTCTGTCGTCGACCCACGCCTGCTCTCTGGCGAGCTTGCGCCACGCCTCCAGCCGTTCGGGCGCGACGACGCCGCGGACGGCGCAGTCGGGCTCGCTGTCGTGCTGGCAGTCGGCGAAGCGGCAGCCGGCCGCCAGCTCGGCGACGTCGTCGAAGGTGTCGTCGACGCCGCCGTCCCACATCCCGACCTCGCGCATCCCGGGCGTGTCGATCAGCAGGCCGCCGTTGGGCAGCGACAGCAGCTCGCGCGTGACGGTCGTGTGGCGGCCGCGTTTGTCGGATGCGCGCACGTCGCCGACCGCCTGGCGCTCCTCGCCCAGCAGCGCGTTGACGAGCGTCGACTTGCCGGCGCCGGAGGGACCGAGCAGGACCGCGGTCGAGCCGGGCGGCAGCAGGCTGCGGACGATCCCGATCCCGTCGCCGGTCCGCACGCTCACCGCGATCGCGTCCGGCAGCCCGAGGTCGCGCCCGAGCCGCAGCGCGGTCGCGTCGGCGTCGTCGTCGAGGTCGGCCTTCGTCAGCACCAGCGCGACCGGCACCTCGCCCGCTCCGGCGATCGCCGCCAGCCGCTCCGCGCGCCGCTCGTTCGGCTCCGGCAGCGGCTCGGCGACGAGCGCCAGCTCGACGTTCGCGGCCAGCACCTGGCGCTCGGCGCGTCCCTCGCCGACCGCGCGCCGCACGACCGCGCCGTGGCGCGGCAGCACGCCGGCGATCGCGTCGCCGCCGTCGAGCGCGACCCAGTCGCCGGTCACCGGCGGCCCCTCGGCCTCGTCTCTGAGCCGCGCGCGGGCGTGCACGAGCCGCGGCTCCGGCGCGTCGGGCTCGGCCACGAGCCAGACGCCGCTGTGCTGCGAGAGCACGCGCGCAGGGGAGAGGCCGGGCTCGCCGAGCGCGTCGCGCAGTGTGGCCAGCTCGGCGTCGAGGTCGTCGCGCCGGCCGATGCCGGCGGGGAAGAGCGTCACGCTGGGATCTTGACAGGCCGCTGTTAGGGTCCGCCGCCATGAGCGACACGCGCGACGCCGGCTACCCGAAGATCGAGCTGCACGTCCACCTCGAAGGCGCCGTCTCGCCCGCCGCGCTGCTCGCGGCTGCCAGACGCAACGGCTTCGCGCTGCCGGTCGCGACCGTCGAGCAGCTGGCCGAGTTCATGCGCTTCCGCGACTTCGACCACTTCATCGAGGCGTGGTTCGCGACGACGCCCGCGCTCCAGACCGAGCAGGACTACCGCGAGCTGGTCGTCGACTATGCACGCCGCGCGCAGGCACAGGGTGCGGTCTACCTGGAGGCGATCTTCTCGCCGACGGACAAGCTGACCGAGCAGGGGATCGATCTCGAGACCGTCTTCACCGGCTTCACCGACGGCGTCCAGGCGGCGCGCGAGGAGGTCGGGATCGAGGTCCGCCTGACGCCCGACATCACGCGCGGCGTCGACCTCGACGTCGCGATCGCGACCGCCGAGCACGCCGTCCGCTACAAGGACCGCGGGATCGTCGCGCTCGGCCTCGGCGGGCTCGAAGCGCAGTTCCCGCCGGAGCCGTACGCGCCGGCGTTCGCGATCGCCCGCGCGGGCGGCCTCGGCTCGGTCCCGCACGCGGGCGAGGTCGCCGGCCCCGCGTCGATCCGCGGCGCGCTCGACACGCTCGCGCCCGACCGCATCCGCCACGGGGTGCGCGCGGTCGAGGACCCGGGCCTGCTGCGCGAGCTGGCCGACCGCGGCATGGTGCTCGACGTCTGCGTCCTCTCGAACGTCCGGCTCGGCGTCGTCGAGGCGGTCACCGCTCATCAGCTGCCGGCGCTGCTGGCGGCCGGTGTCCCGTGCACGGTCAACACCGACGATCCGACGTTCTTCGCCTGCGACCTCGCCTCTGAGCACGCCGCGGCGCGCTCGCTCGGCGCCGATCCGCGCGCGCTCTTCGACGCGGGCGTCGCGGGTGCGCTCTGCGACGCGGCGACGAAGGAGCGACTGCGCGCGCTCGCGGTCGTCCACGACTGGAGCGGCGCCGGCGCCTGATGGCGTGGGAGCTGGGACCGGGCGTCGTGGAGCTGCCGGACGGCGCGCGCCTGCGCGGGCGCGGCCTCCGCAGGGGCGCTCCGCCGGAGCCGCACCCGGAGTGGGGGCTCTACCTGCTCGGCAAGCCGCCCGCCGCGACGCCGTGGCCCGGCCTGTGGCTGCGTTGACCGGACTTCTGGCTGCCGCGCGACGCGGCGGACGCGCGTGCGGCGTTCGAGGAGGCGCATCGCCTCGCGCGCGACGGCGTGCGCGTCGAGGTCGCCTGCGGCGGCGGCAAGGGCCGCACGGGAACGGCGTTGGCGTGCATCGCGCAGCTCGGCGGCGTGGCCGCCAGCGGCGCGACGGCATGGGCCCGCCGGCACTACGACGCCCACGCCGTCGAGACGCCGTGGCAGCGGCGCTACGACGCCCACGCCGTCGAGACGCCGTGGCAGCGGCGCTACGTCCGCCGCTTCGCCGCAGCGGGCGCCGAGCCGCCGGTCCGGCGCGGCGCCTAGGCCGCGACGGCCTCCAGCCGGTGCAGCTCGGCCGGCCGGTCGTACGACTCGACCGCGCGCTCGACGTCGACCCGCTCGGCGCGGAACGTCTCGCGCCTGGCGTGCTCCTCGTCGATCATCAGCTTGATCGCGTGGAACTCGCCGGTCGGCAGCTCGTGGAACGCCGCGACCGGACGCGGGTCGGCGGTCGCGGCGGCGACCGGCGCGGCCTCGGTGGCGGGGCCGCCGCGGAAGCGCACGACGCAGGCGAGCGCGATCGCCGAGAACGTCCCGGCGAGCACGTTTCCGACCCCGAGCATGAGCGCGCCGAGCCCTGCAAGGTTGACGTAGCCGGTGAGCACGTTGACCGTTATGCCGATCATCCAGCCGAGCGGCGACTGGCCGTTGGACGATCGGCTCTTGACCATCGTGCGGATGTGGGGCAGCGTGCCGGCGAAGCCGAGCACGATCGCGAAGGAGGAGGCGATGGAGATGAGTGTCATGGGCACGGAGGGGCTCGAATGTGTTCAGGGCAGCACGAAGACCGCTCAGCGCAGCCCCCATGCGAGGTGGTTCGGGCGGCCCATCTAGACGGCGGCGGTCGCAGCTGCCGTCAGGGACTTACGTGACCTCGCGAGGCGGACCTCGTGAGACGACCGGAGAGGTGGTGCGGGGAGCCTGGTGACTCCCACATCCCAGAACCCATTATTCGCACGATCGTTGCGCATGCAAGGGGTCTGTGACCTCACTCACATTCACGGCGCTCGAAATCGGGAATGTGAGGCCGCTCTAAGGAAACGGCCACACGCGGTTCACGGCAGCGTGTACATCGGGTTCGGCAGCTTGAACGTGCGCTGCGCGGCGCCGCCGGCGAGGTCGCTCGCCTGGTCGCCGATGTTCAGCACGACGCGCCGCCCGCCGCGCTGCAGCCGCTTGCGCGCGCTCGACTTGAACGGCACGACCGAGCTGCGGTGGTCCTCGGACGGGCGCAGCACCAGCTCGTATCTGCCGCGGAAGCCGGCCTTGCGCAGCTGCGCCAGCGTCGTCGTGCGGACGTACTCGGGCCGGCCCGTCACGAACGCGACCGTCACTCTGCGCTGCTGCGCGAAGCGGAACAGCCGCAGCGTCTGCGCGATCGGCGGGTGCGGGTCGAGCACGACGCAGGCGGTGCGGCGGCCGTCGGTGAAGGCTCCGGCCTTCATGCAGTCGTACGTCGACAGCGCCGTGTCGTCGATGTCGAAGACGGCGACGAGCCTGCGCGGGTCGCTCGCTCTGCGGATGCGCTCGCGCAGGAAGGCGGTCGCGCGGTCGGTCACCTGCGTCGTCTCGCGCGCCCAGGCGCCCGACTCGTAGAACTGCTCGATCTGCCCGATCTGCTCGGGCGCCGGATCGGCGGGAGGGGCGTCCGCGGCGGTGGCGGCGGAGGGCGCGACGGCGAGGCTCAGGGCCAGCAGCGCGCCGGTGGCAAGCGTCCGGAGGGAGGTCGACATCGCAGACCATTATGGTTCCGGGCGCAATGCCGCGAATCCCGATCAACATTGCCGACCATGTCGGCCGCACACCGATGGTGCAGCTCACCCGCATCCTGCCGGCCGATTCGCACGCCGAGCTGTTCGGAAAGCTCGAGTCGTTCAACCCCGGCGGCAGCGTCAAGGACCGCATCGGCGTCGCCATGATCGAGGCCGCTGAGCGCGAGGGCCGGATCGAGCCGGGCCGCACGACGATCGTCGAGGCGACCAGTGGCAACACCGGGATCGCGCTCGCGTTCGTCTGCGCGGCGAAGGGCTACGACCTCGTGCTGACGCTCCCGCAGGGGATGAGCCGCGAGCGCGAGGGGCTGCTGCGGCTGTACGGCGCGCGCTTCGAGATCACCGAGTCGCTTGGCGGTATGAACGAGGCCGTCGACGCCGCCCGCGCGATGGCCAGAAGCAGCGACGTGTTCCTGCCCGACCAGTTCACCAACCCGGCCAACCCGGAGGCGCACCGGCGCACGACCGGCCCGGAGATCTGGGACGCGCTCGACGGCGACGTCGACGTGCTCGTCGCGGGCGTCGGCACCGGCGGCACGATCACCGGCGTCGGCAGCCTGCTGAAGGAGCGCAACCCCGACTGCCGCGTGATCGCGGTCGAGCCGCGCACCTCCGCGGTGCTGTCGGGCCGCCTGGCGGGGCCGCACAAGATCCAGGGGATCGGCGCGGGCTTCGTCCCGGCGGTGCTCGACCGCGAACTGCTCGACGAGGTGATCGCCGTCGACGACGAGGACGCGATCGCGACCGCGCGGCTGCTCGCCAGCCGGGAGGGCGTGTTGTCGGGCATCTCCTGCGGCGCCGCGGTGTGGGTGGCGATGGAGGTCGCGAAGCGGCCCGAGTCGAAGGGCAAGCGGATCGTCACGATCCTGCCGGACTCCGGCGAGCGCTACGTCTCGACGCCGTTCTTCGCACCGTAGCCGCGCGATCCCGCTCCACTACCCTTTGCCCATGGCCGGCCTTGGCACCCTGAAGCGCGTCGCGGGCGAGATCCGCAGAGATGTGCGCGCCGCGCAGGAGCGCGATCCCGCCGCCCGCGGCGTCGGCAGGCTGGAGGTGCTGGCGATCTGGCCCGGCGTCCACGCGATTCTCGCGCACCGCGTCGCGCACGCGCTCGTCGTCGCGCACGTCCCGCTCGTCCCGCGCCTGATCGCCGGCTTCTCGCGTGCCGTCACCGGGATCGAGATCCACCCGGCGGCGTGCATCGGGTCGAGCTTCTTCATCGACCACGGGATGGGCGTCGTGATCGGTGAGACGGCGAAGATCGGCAACGACGTGACGCTCTACCAGGGCGTCACGCTCGGCGGCACCGGCTTCGCGACCGGCAAGCGCCACCCGACGGTCGAGGACAACGTCACGATCGGCTCCGGCGCGAAGCTGCTCGGCCCGATCACGATCGGCCACGGCTCGAAGATCGGCGCCAACACCGTCGTGATCCACGACGTGCCGCCGAACTCGACCGTCGTCGGCAACCCCGGTCATCCGGTGCGGATCGACGGCCGCCGGCCGGAGGGCCCCGACGCCGACTGGGTCCACCTGCCCGACCCGGTCGCGGACGCGATCAAGGGCCTCGCCAGCCGCATCGGCGCACTGGAGCGCGCGCTCGCCGAGCGCGGCGGGGAGAACGGCGCCGGAGACGACGCGCCCGACGACACGCCGCCGCTCCGTCCCGCCCGCGGTCCGAACCCCGCCGGCGGGTAGGTCGTCCTGGATTGGTGTCGCTATACGACACCAATCCAGGACGACCGGTCAGCGAGCCGGCCGGCTCGCGATCCGCGCGAGCGCCGCGGGTGCACTGCGGCGCAGCTGCGGGACGCGCCACATCGCCTCCAGCGCGATCCGCGGCGACATCTTGCTCGTGCCCTCGGTGCGGTCGCGGAAGACGATCGGCACCTCGGCGACGCGGAAGCCCGCGAGCACGGCGCGGTACGTGATCTCGATCTGGAAGACGTAGCCCTGCGAGCGCACGCTGCCGAGCTCGATCGCCTCCAGCACCTCCCGCCGGATGACCTTGTAGCCACCGGTCAGGTCGTGCTGGGGGAGGCGCAGCACGAGCCGCGCGTAGAGGCAGCCGGCGCGGCTGGTGAGCCGTCGCAGCGGACCCCAGTCCGAGACGCCGCCGCCCGGCACGTAGCGCGAGCCGAGCACGACGTCGGCGCTCTCGGCGGCGCGCAGCAGCGCCGGCAGGTGCTCGGGATCGTGGGAGAGGTCGGCGTCCATCTCGCAGACACGCTGCGCGCCGCCTGCCAGCGCGTGCGCAAAGCCGGCGAGGTATGCCTGGCCGAGGCCGCCCTTGGCGGAGCGGTGGAGCACCTCGACGACGCCCAGCTCGTCGCCGATCCGCTCGGCGATCGCACCGGTGCCGTCCGGCGAGCCGTCGTCGACGACGAGCAGCCGGTGGTCGCCGGGCGCGGCGTCGGCGAGCTGCTGCGCCGTCTGGCGCAGCATGCGTTCGATGGAGCCGGCCTCGTTGTAGGTCGGCACGATGACCCAGGTCGAGGGTGTCATGCGGCGGCGAAGCGTAGTGGACGGCCTGGCCGTGACGCGTGCGTCCCGGTCGACGACGACGCGGTCATCCGGCAGATCCGGGAACATCAGGACGCGGTATGAACCTCGACGAGCTGCTCAAGCTGATCCGCGGACCGAGCAGGCCGACGCCCAGACAGCTGCGCTACCGGCGCCGCCGCGCCGGGGCGCTCGCTGGCGTGGCAGCGCTTGCGCTGCTTCTCGGCGTGATCGTTGGCGCCTCCGGCAACGGCAGCGCCGGCGCGGGCGGTGGCGGCGGGACGGAGATCGGCTGGTACGGCCACCTCGCGACGCTCGCCGGCGCCGGCAGAGGCTCGCTCGACCTCGAGCAGCGCGCGGCGGAGAACAACGCGATCGACAGAGCGCTGGCGAGAACGCCGTTCATCCGCAAGGGCGGGACGGAGAGAAGAGAGGTCGCGCTGACGTTCGACGACGGGCCGGGCGTCGACACCGACCAGCTGCTCGACCTGCTGGAGAGATATCGCGTCCCGGCGACGTTCTTCATGCTCGGCAAGAACGTGCCGGAGTTCCCCGAGACGATGAAGCGGCTCGTCGACAGCGGCATGCCGATCGACGACCACACGATGGAGCACCCGAACCTCGCGCAGCTCTCGGCGCAGGAGCAGCAGGAGCAGATCGAGGGCGCAGCGCAGCAGATCGAGCAGACCGGCAGCGCCTATCCGCGGCTGTTCCGGCCGCCGTACGGCTCGTACAACGAGACGACGCACGACGTGCTGGAGAGACTGAGAATGCTGTCGGTGCTGTGGTCCGTCGACAGTCAGGACTACACCAAGCCCGGCGTCGACCAGATCGTCGACAACGTCGTCTCGGCGATACATCCCGGCGCGATCGTGCTGATGCACGACGGCGGCGGCGACCGCACGCAGACGATCGAGGCGGTCGCGCGGATCATCCCGGAGCTGCGCAGAATGGGCTACAGATTCGTGACGGTTCCGCGGCTGCTGCTCGACAACCCTCCCGAGATCGACGACCAGGGCCTGCCGCCCGGCTTCAACAGCAGCGGCGCCGGCTGAGCGGGCGCGGGCCGCGCCGCCCCGCGCTCTATCCTCGAACAGGTGTCCGCCAACGCTCACGTCGCCGACCTCGACGCGCTGCTCGCGGGGCTCAACGAGCCCCAGCGCGAGGCGGTCGTGCACGGCGAGGGGCCGCTGCTGATCCTCGCTGGCGCGGGCTCCGGCAAGACACGCGTGCTGACGCACCGGATCGCGTATCTGGTCGGCACCGGGCAGGCGCGCCCGGACGAGATCCTCGCGATCACGTTCACGAACAAGGCCGCGCAGGAGATGCGCGAGCGGGTCGAGATGCTCGTCGGCCGCCGCACCCGCGCGATGTGGGTGATGACCTTCCACTCGGCGTGCGCGCGGATGCTGCGCGCCGACGCCCACCGGCTCGGCTACACGCGGCAGTTCACGATCTACGACCAGTCCGACGCGCGCCGCCTCGTCAAGCGCGCGATCGAGGAGCTGGACGTCGACCCCAAGCGCTTCACGCCCGGCGCGATCCACCACGAGATCTCCGACGCGAAGAACAAGCTGCGCGACGCCGAGGCGTACGCGCAGATGGTCGGCTCCTTCTTCGAGCAGACGGTCGCGGACGTCTACAAGCTCTACGAGTCCGAGCTGCACCGCATGAACGCGATGGACTTCGACGACTTGCTCGTGCGCGCCGTCAACGTGCTGGAGCTGTTCCCCGAGGTCCGCAGACGCTACGCCGACAACTTCCGCCACGTGCTCGTCGACGAGTACCAGGACACCAACCACGTCCAGTACCGCTGGCTCCAGCTGATCGCCGGCGAGCACAGAAATCTGGCGGTGGTTGGCGATGACAGTCAGTCGATCTACGGGTTCCGTGGAGCCGACATCCGCAACATCCTCGACTTCGAGGACGACTTCCCGGACGCGAAGGTCGTCAAGCTGGAGCAGAACTACCGCTCGACGCAGACGATCCTCGACGCCGCCAACGCGGTCATCCGCAACAACCGCGGGCAGCGCGAAAAGGAGTTGTGGACCGACCTCGGGATCGGCGATCCGATCAAGGTGCGCGAGCTGGACGACGAGCACGCGGAGGCGCGCTTCGTCGCGGGCGAGATCGAGCGGATCGTCGACGAGGGCGTCTCGCGCAACGAGATCGCCGTCTTCTACCGCACCAACGCGCAGTCGCGGGTGCTGGAGGACACGCTCGTGCGCGCGCAGATCGGCTACCAGGTGATCGGCGGCACGAAGTTCTACGAGCGCGCCGAGATCAAGGACGCGATCGCCTACCTGACGATGCTCGTCAACCCGCAGGACGTCGTCTCCTTCACCCGCATCGCGAACTCGCCGCGGCGCGGGATCGGCCAGACGTCGCTCTCGCGCGTCATATCGTGGGCGAACACCGCCGGCATCACGATCTGGGAGGCGGCGCTCGAGCCCGACAGCGTCCCCGGCCTCGGTACCGCCGCCAGAAAGTCCTTCCACCGCTTCATGGGCGCGATGCGGATCCTCGGTGAGCGC
The DNA here is from genome assembly GCF_000025265.1 of Conexibacter woesei DSM 14684. Taxonomy (GTDB): domain Bacteria; phylum Actinomycetota; class Thermoleophilia; order Solirubrobacterales; family Solirubrobacteraceae; genus Conexibacter; species Conexibacter woesei. The sequence continues at coordinate 3,819,157 of NC_013739.1, read as the reverse complement.
GCCGCCGCGAACCCGCCGGTCTCCGAGCTGCTGAAGGAGGTCCTGAGCGAATCCGGCTACCTGGAGGCGCTCGAGGCCGACCGCACGATCGAGTCGCAGGGGCGGATCGAGAACCTGGAGGAGCTCGTCAACGTCGCGGCCGAGTACGACGGCAGCGTCGACCTGCGTGAGGAGGCTCCGTCACTGGCGGGCTTCCTGCAGCAGATCGCGCTCGTCGCCGACGCCGACGGGCGCAGAGACGACGAGGGGCTCGTCACACTGATGACGCTCCACAACGCGAAGGGGCTGGAGTACCCGATCGTCTTCCTGCTCGGCTGCGAAGAAGGCGTCTTCCCGCACCAGCGCGCGATCGAAGAGGGCGGTCTGGAGGAGGAGCGCCGGCTCGCCTACGTCGGCCTCACGCGCGCCATGCGCGACCTCTACATGACCTACGCACGCACCCGTGCGGTCTTCGGCTCGCGCTCCTACGGCGCCCGCAGCCGCTTCGTCGACGAAGTGCCGATCGGGCTGACCGATCGCAACGAGCGGCCGTCGCTCGGCGTCGGCAGCGCACGCGAACGGGCGACGAGCTGGAGCACGCCGCTCGGCTCGGGGCCGATCCCCGGGGGCGGCTGGGACTCCGGCGGGGGCGGCGGCGGGGGCGGCGGCGAGGCCTACCGGATGGGCGACGACGTCGTCCACGCCGCGTTCGGCGAGGGCGTCGTGATCGCCGTCGAGTCGGGCGGGATCGTCGTGATCCGCTTCGCCAGAGACGGCTCGGAGCGCAAGCTCGTCGCCGATCTGGCGCCGATCGAGAAGCGCTAACGGCGCCGCGGGCGGGGACCGCACGGCACCGTGCGCCCGTCCGTCGATAGCGTTCGCCGCATGGCAGCCACCCTGATCGACGGCAGAGCGATCGCGCAGCAGGTGCGCGACCAGGTCGCGGCGGACGTCGCCGCGTTCACCGCCGAGACCGGCGTCACGCCGGGTCTCGCGACGCTGCTCGTGGGCGACGATCCCGCCTCGGCGGTCTACGTCGCGAACAAGCGCAGAGCGTGCGTCGCGGCCGGGATCGCGGACCTCCACCGCCACCTGCCCGCCGACGTCGCGCAGGAGCAGGTCGTCGCGCACCTGCAGGAGCTGAACGCCGATCCGCAGGTCAGCGGGATCCTGCTGCAGCTGCCGGTGCCCGCGCAGCTCGACGCGACGCTGCTGACCGGGCTGATCGCCCCGGACAAGGACGTCGACGGGCTGACGCCGATCAGCGCCGGCCGGCTGATGCAGGGCGCGCCCGGCCTGCGGCCGTGCACGCCGTCGGGCGTGATCGAGCTGCTCGACCGCCACGACGTGCCGCTGGAGGGCGCCGAGGCGGTCGTCGTCGGCCGCTCCGACCTCGTCGGCAAGCCGCTGATCCACCTGCTGCTGCAGCGCAACGCGACCGTCACGGTCTGCCACTCGCGCACGCGCGACCTCGCCGCCGTCTGCGCTCGCGCCGACGTGCTCGTCGCCGCCGTCGGCGTCCCGAAGCTGATCGGCGCCGACGCCGTCAAGCCGGGCGCCGCGGTGATCGACGTCGGCATCAACCGCACCGACGACGGCCTCGTCGGCGACGTCGACTTCGACGCCGTGCGTGAGGTCGCCGGCCTGCTGACGCCGGTCCCCGGCGGCGTCGGGCCGATGACGATCGCGCTGCTGCTGAGCAACACGCTCGCCGCCGCGCGGCTGCAGCGCGGCTGAGCGGCGCGAAGCGCTACGGTTCCCGGCGCTGCGGCAACCTGCCGCCGCAACCCCTGGATTCGGAGGTGGTAGGGGATGGGATTCGACCTCAGTCGATTGCGGCGTGGCGAGTGGGTCGCGGCCGGCGGTGCGCTGGTGCTGTTCGTCACGCTCTTCTTCTTCAAGTGGTACGGCGCGGGCGTGTCGTTCGAGGGGTTCAGCTTCGAGGCGTCGGCGAACGGCTGGCACACGCACTCGATCCTGCGCTGGTTCATGTTGCTGACGATCGTCGCCGTGCTCGCGCTCGTCGTCACGACGGCGACGCAGGCGACGACCGCGCTGCCCGTCACGGCCGCCGTCCTCGCGACCGCCATCGCGCTGCTGACGACGGTGCTGCTCGCCTACCGCGTGCTGATCGACGAGCCGGGTCCGAACGAGTTCATCAGCGTGAAGTTCGGCGCGTACCTCGGCCTCGTCGCCTCCGCTGTGATCGTCTACGGCGGCTATCTGTCGATGCGCGACGAGAGCACGGGCACGCCCGCACCCGAGGTGCCTGCCCGTAGAGTGGGGGCGGCGGAGCCTTCGGGCGACGCGCCGCCCGCGGCCTGACGGGAGATACACTCCCGCGCCGAATGATCGATCGCGCGCAGGTACTCCACGTCGCCAAGCTCGCCCGCCTCGACCTCGCCGACGACGAGGTCGACGCGATGGCGCGCGAGCTGTCCGCCGTCCTCGACCACGTCGAGCGGATCGGCGAGCTGGAGCTCGACGACGTGCCCGCCACCTCGCACGTCGTCGACGTCGTCAACGCGCTGCGCCCCGACGAGCCGCGCCCGTCGCTGCCGCGCGAGCGCGCGCTGGAGAACGCGCCCGAGGTCGTCGACGACGGCTTCGGCGTCCCGAGCCCCGGAGCCGCGTCATGAGCGCCACCGACCTGATCGCGCTGACCGCCGCGGAGGCGGCCGAGCAGCTGCGCCACGGCCACGTCTCGCAGACGGAGCTGTTCGACGCGTACCGCGAGCGCGCGGCGGCTGACCGCGCCGCCGCCGACGACGGCCTCAACGCCTACACATGGGTCGCGGACGCGGCGCCCGCCGAGACCGGCGCCGCGCACGACGCGCCGCTGCACGGCGTCCCGCTCGCCGTCAAGGACCTCTTCTGCACCGAGGGCGTGCCGAGCCAGTCGGGCTCCCGCATACTCGCCGGCTACCGCCCGCCGTACACCGCGCACGTCGTGGAGCAGCTGGAGCGCGCCGGCTCGACGCTGCTCGGCAAGACCAACCAGGACGAGTTCGCGATGGGCTCCTCGAACGAGAACTCGGCGTTCGGCCCGGTCCGCAACCCGTGGGACCGCGAGCGCGTCCCCGGCGGCTCATCGGGCGGCAGCGCCGCGGCGGTCGCCGCCGGCCTCGCGCCGTGGGCGCTCGGGACCGACACCGGCGGCTCGATCCGCCAGCCGGCCGCGCTCTGCGGGATCGTCGGGCTCAAGCCGACGTACGGCTCGGTCAGCCGCTACGGCATGATCGCGTTCGCCTCCTCGCTCGATCAGGCCGGCCCGTTCACGCGCGACGTGACCGACGCCGCGCTGCTCTACCGGCACATGGTCGGCCGCGACGAGCGCGACTCGACGTCGCTCGCCCACCCGGACGCGATCGAGCTGCCGAAGGGCGTCGACCTGAAGGGGATCCGCCTCGGCGTGCCGGAGGAGCTGACCGGCGAGGGGATCGAGTCGGGCGTGCGCGAGGCGTTCAACGCGACGCTGGCGCTCGCCGAGCAGCTCGGCGCGACGGTCGAGACGACGCACCTGCCGCACGCCCCGCACGCGCTCTCCGCCTACTACC